>NZ_CP124621.1:0-600000 GCF_030012565.1 Mesomycoplasma ovipneumoniae
ATGAATGCAAATAGTAATATAAAAATCAGAACCCAGGAACTTCGGCAACAAATTGAAAACCTATTAAATGACAAAATGGTTTACAACAATTTTTTTCAAACAATTTTTGTGGTAAACGAGACCGAAAACGAAATTATCGTTGATTTTACGGACCAAATTGCAAAACAAGAAGTTATTTCCCGGTGAATTGATACTGTCGAAAAAGCGATTTTTAACCTTGAAATTTCTAAGGTTTTAACCTTTAATAATGAAAATAATTATATAGCAAAACCTAAACAAGCACATGATTTTACTATAAAAAACAAGTACTGCAGCTTTAAAATAAACAATTTTTTGAATAAATTTACCTTTAAAAACTTTATAAGGTCTAACTATAATTTTCAGATTTTTAGCATTTACGATTCGATTATAAGCGACACAAAGCTCAATTTTTCGCCCATTTTTATTTCAGGACCCTCAGGAATAGGGAAAACTCACTTTATTAATGCCATCGGGAATTTGTTGGCTGAAAAAGGTAAAAAAGTTTTCTACATTAATGATTATAAGTTTATAAGTTGCATAACCGGTTGAATGCAAAACGGTGAAAGCAATAAAATCAGTGATTTTTTAGAATGACTGAATCAAGTTGACGTTTTTTTATTTGATGACATTCAAGGTTTAGGGCATAAACACCAAACTTCAATAGTCGCTCTTGAAATTTTGAACAAATTTATTGAAAATGATAAAACTGTGATTATTACGTCGGATAAATCGCCTTCTTTATTAGGTGGTTTTGAAGAAAGATTTATCACAAGGTTTGGTTCAGGTTTGCATATAAAGTTAAATAAGCCAAAAAAAGAGGATTTTTTGCGGATTTTTACGCACAAATTGCGCGAGCAAAATTTGGACAAACACATTTGGACAACCGAAGCGCTTGAATTTCTTTCAAAACACTTTCGAAATTCAATTAGGGAACTTGAGGGTGCGCTAAAGTCAATTGTTTTCTACATTCAAACAAATAGAATTAAATTTCAGACCGAAATTTATTTTGACAAGCAAAAAATGCTTGAAATTTTTGTAGAAAAACATGAAACCGAACAAATAATCACTCCTGATTTAATAATTCAGAGCGTTTCTAAATATTACGGAATTCCTGTCAACGATATAAAAAGTGAAAAAAGAGACAAAAATATAGTTCATGCCCGTGACATCGCCATTTGATTAATTAAAAATATTCTCGATTTAACTCACAATGAGGTTGGGTCATTTTTCAACAACAGAAAGCACTCGACAATAATTTTTACACTTAGAAAAATTGATGATTTAAAACAAAGCAACAATCACGAATTAGAGTTGGCCTTAAATCAAATATATAAACATTTAAATTGAAGTTTTAAACATAAAAAATAATAGAAATTAACACTGTTTTTTGGCAAAAAACACTATAAATTAAAGATTTTTTGTTTTTTTTGACTTTTAAACAAACTTATTATAATTTTTATTAAACTAAACATAACCTAACTTAACAAAACTTAACTAAACTAAATTTATTATTTATTTTGCAAGGAGTAAAAATGAAATTTAGAATTAAAAAGAACATTATTGAAAAACAAATCGAAAGAATGCAAGTAGCAATTCTTAGTCACAATAATTCTCCACTGAGCTCTTTTTTTATGAAATTAACAAGAGGAGGTTTGTTTATAATATCGACAAATAGCGAACTTTCTTATAAAGTTTTTATCGAAAAAGAAAATTTAATTGAAATAATTGATGTCGGTTTTTGTTTAATTGATGGATTTTTTTTACGCGATGTTATAAAAAAATGTGACTCAGAAATTAGCTTTGAATTAAAAGGTAACGAACTAATTGTTTCATGAGAAGAAGCTTCATTTACAAAAAGTCTTATTAATGCTAGTTTTTTTCCAGAAATTGACTTTGAACAAAAAGGGATAAAATTAATTGTAAATGCAAAAAACTTCAAAAAAGCCGTAAAAAACACAGCTTTTGCAACGACAAACAACCCTTCTCAACCCGTTTTATCGGCGATAAATCTTAGTTCTGATTCAGGTTATTTATTTTTTTCAGCAACAGACACAACTAGATTTGCCTCAGAAAAAATTGAAATTTTTAACCAAAGTAAAATAAATATCTCTGTAAATGCTAAAAATTTGAAAGATTTTATACCTCCAGAGCTCGATTCAGACATTGAATTAAATATTGAACCTACAAAAATTAGCTACATTTACGATAATTTAACTATTCAGTCAAGAATTTTGACAATAGACTACAAAGATATTTCAAATGTTTTGCCAAAAAAAGATGAAATTTTATATTTCTTTTCTATAAAAAAGCGCGAAATTATCGATCTAATTGATAAAACTACGATAATTTCACCCGGAAAAGATAATGTAATTAATCTTACAATGTCAAAAACTGAATTAAAAGGTTTCATTTCACGACAAGATTCAGGTCAATCTAATGTTTCAACAAAAAATGTTATTGACTTTAAAATGAATCCAATTTTTGCTAATTCTGGCGAGTATGATCCTGAATTTGTCGAAATAAATGTCAATTATCGTTACCTGAAAGACGCAATTTCTGTTTTTGACAATATTATTGAAATTTATATAAATAACAAAAAGACAAAAATGCTCATAAAATCACCTGAGCGTCCAGAAACTAGTCAACTTATTGGTCTAATTCTTGTGTAAAAGGCGATTTTCTATTTGAAAAAATCAATAAAAACAGCTAAAAATATAGTATAATTTTTTAATTAATTGAATTAGAAAGTCTAAAATGTCAAAAGAAAAAAATAAAAGTGGTTTAGAGTTTGATGCAATTGTAGTTGGTGGTGGTCATGCCGGAATTGAGTCGGTTTATGCACTTTTAAAAAAAGGTTTTAAAGTCGCGCTGATAACACTTGATAAAAAAAAATTAGCATCAATGCCGTGTAATCCAGCAATCGGCGGGCCTGCTAAAGGGATAATAACTCGAGAAATTGACGCTCTTGGTGGTGTTCAGGCTAAATTTTCTGATGCTGCTATGATTCAAATTAAGTATTTAAATGAGTCAAAAGGTCCTGCCGTTTTAGCAATGCGGGCACAAATTGACAAGGAAAAATATTCAAAAATTATCCTAAAAGATCTAAAAGAGCAGCATAATTTGACTATTTTTGAAGATTTAGTAACTGAACTTTTGGTTGAAAAAGACCGTATTTTTGGACTAAAAACAAAAAAACGGGCTGTTTTTTTTGCAAAAAGCGTAATTATAACCACCGGAACCTACATGGATTCAAAGGTTCTTCGCGGTTCTTCGTCTATCTCAAGCGGGCCTGATGGTCAAGAAACCTCAAATTTACTGTCAAATAACCTAAAAAAACTCGGCTTTGAATTGCAGCGACTCAAAACAGGAACTCCGCCAAGAATTCTTACTTCGACTATTGATTTTTCAAAAGTTGAACGTGAAGTTTTGCCACTTTATAATATAAATTTTTCGTTTCAGTCAAAACACAAACTAAAAAAACAAATTTCCTGTTATTTGACTTACACAAACTCAAAAACACACCAAATAATAAATGAGAATTTGGACAAATCTTCGATGTATTCAGGCTTAATTTTGGGAGTTGGACCTCGTTATTGCCCTTCGATTGAAGATAAAATTGTCCGTTTTTCTGACAAACCTAGACACCAAATATTTTTTGAACCAGAAACAAAAAAACAAGACATAATGTACATAAACGGCCTTTCGACCTCAATGCCCGAAGAAGTTCAAGACCAAATTATTAAAACAATCCCTGGTCTAGAAAATGCAAAAATTGCAAAATATGGCTATGCAATTGAATACGATGCAATTAATCCGCTTGAATTGAAAAAAAGTTTAGAAACTAAAAAAATAAAAGGGCTTTTTATGGCCGGTCAAATTAACGGAACTAGCGGATATGAAGAGGCTGCGGCCCAAGGTTTGGTCGCTGGAATTAATGCTGGACAATTTATTTTAAAGAAAAAACCGATTGAAATCTTGCGAAATGACGGCTATATCGGCGTTTTAATTGATGATTTAGTGACAAAAGGGACAAAAGAACCTTATCGAATGCTAACTTCAAGAGCAGAATATAGACTTATTCTTCGAAATGATAATGCTGATATCAGAATGTTAAAATATGCTTTTATTTCTGGCATGATTTCAAGAGACTATTACCTAAAAGTTAAAGAAAAATACAAAAAAATCGACAAAAAAATAGAAAAACTTTCTAAAGATTTTTTGTCGCCAAAAGATCCGTTGGCAAAAAAATACGGTATAAAAACTGGAATTTCAAAGTTAAAATTAATTTCTCGACCTGATGTTGATTTTAAAGATATTTTGTCCGATTTTGAATATGGCTATGAGTTAATGGTCATTTCTCGTTTAAAAGGCTACATTCAAAAGCAAAATTCTGAGGCCGAAAAAATGATTAGACTTGAAAATTTACTCATTCCAACAGATATAAATTATCAAAAAGTTGCTAATTTATCAACTGAAGCACTTGATAAATTTTCAAAAGTTAGACCAAAAACTATTGGCCAAGCAAGTAGAATTAGCGGCGTAAATCCGGCAGATATTCAAATGCTTTTATTTCATCTTAATCTTTTAAAAATGCAAAAAGAAGCAAAAACATAATGAGAATTTTAATAATTGGCTTTGGAAGCAATTCTAGAGATTTTTCAGTTTTATATCAAAAAGAAATCAATAAAATTAAAGAATTTAAATACCAGGTTGATTTAATTAATCTTAGTGAAAGTCAAAATGAAAACATAAGTTTAAAAAAAACTATTGAAACAAAGCTAATTTTAGAAAAAATACCGAAAAATTACAGCTGTTTTCTTTTTACCGAGCGTGGTCAAACTATTTCTAGCCCAGAATTTTCACAACTATTAAACTCAGCAAATATTTGCCTCATAATCGGCGGTTCAAGGGGTGTTGATGAAGCGCTAATTCTTGAAAAAGTACCAAATATTAGGCTTTTATCATTTGGTAAAATTACTTTCCCCCATAGAATTTTCAAACTTGTACTTCTAGAACAAATTTATCGCGGACTTTCTATAAAATATAATCGAAAGTACCACCATGATGACTAAAAAAAGGAAAAAATGAACTTAAAACCATACTTAGAAATAATAAAAAACATTAAAAAACACGACAATATTTTTGTTTTTCACCACATTAGACCTGATGGAGACTGTCTTGGAGCTCAACAAGGTTTTGCAAAAGCAATTAAAAAAAATTTTCCCCAAAAAAATGTTTTTTTAATTGGAGATAACAACAAAGAATTTGATTTTTTAAATTTTCATTTTGATAATGAAGATTCAATTCCAAGCGAATTTTTTGAAAATTCACTTGCGATTACAGTCGATACTGCTGATATTAATAGAATTCAAGAATTAGACTTTTTCTTGAATTCTAAATTCAAAACAAGAGTTAAAATTGACCATCACCCTGAAAAAGAGGAAGAAATTTACAATCAAACTTGAATTGATCCAACTTTTTGTGCCGCTTCTGAAATGATTGGCTTCATTTTAAAAGAAGAAAAATGACAAATTGATGAAGAAATTGCACTTTTTGTTTATTTAGGAATTTTAACAGATTCAGGTCGTTTTGCTTTTCCTTCAACAACAGCAAGAACCTTTGAAATTGTAGCTTTTTTAATGAAAACTAATTTTGATTTTAGCGAATTAAATCGCCTTTTGGCTCAAAGAGCTGAAAATGAAGTCGCTTTTCAAGCACATGTTTTAGGAAATTACAACAAAAAAGGCAAGGTTTTATGACATTATGTCTCAAAAAGCGAACAGGAAAAATTCAACTTGTCTTCAAGTCAAGTTTCAGCAGTTAATCTTTTGTCAAATATAGGTGATGCCTTGATTTGACTGTTTTTAATTGAATATGAAAACCAAATTCGAGTTAGAATTCGTTCAAATGGCCCAGTTATTAATAAAATAGCGGCCGAATATGGCGGAGGCGGTCACCCTTTTGCTGCTGGAATTAACTTAGATAATAATGAAAAAATTAATCAAAATATTAGCGAAATACTAGAAAAACTAGAAAAATTAGCTGAAGGTTTTACACGTAATGGATAAAAAAATAGCAACAGAAATTAAAAATCTCATCGAAAATCACGACTCAATTGTGATTTTTCACCACATTAGACCTGACGGAGACTGTCTTGGTGCTCAAAACGGTTTGAAATCACTTATTTTAGAAAATTTCCCAGATAAGCAAGTTTTTGCAATCGGAGATTTTAAGAAATCATTCTCCTTTTTAGATTTAAAAGAAGATTCAGTGCCTGAAAAAGAAATTTTGGAAAAATCCTTGGCCATAATTGTCGATGCAAACTTTAAAAATCGCATCGAATTTGCTCATTTATTTGAGCAAATTCGATTCAAATCAATTTTGAGAATTGATCATCACCCAAATGAGGATGATTTAGGCGAAGCTTATCGCTGAGTTGACCCGACTTATATTGCCGCTTGTGAACAAATTGCAGATTTAGCGCATGAATTAAACTGAAAAATTTCAAAAAGATCAGCTGAACTCATTTATCTTGGAATTTACACAGATTCTGGACGCTTTTTATATAAAAATACATCAGCGCGAACTCACTTTTTAAGCGCAGTTTTATTTGAAACTGGATTTAATTTTTCAAAAATTCATGAAAAATTAAATGCCAAAAGATTATCTGATCTTGAATTTGATAGTTACATTTTTGCTAATAAAAAAACTTACAAAAATGTAATTTATTACACTTTATCCATTGAAGAACAGCAAAAACTACAAAAAAATTCACAAAATTCAGTTAGACCAAATTTATTGGCAAACATTGACGATTACAAAATTTGACTCTGTTTAGTTCAAGAAACTCAAAATTCATGACGCGTTGAATTTCGATCAGCAGGCCCAAATGTTCAAAAAATTGCCCTAAAATGAGGCGGGGGCGGTCACCTTAATGCTTCAGGAACTATTCTTGAAAACCTTGAAAAATTAGATTTATTAGTTCACGATTGTCAAACAGAATACGAAGAATGAAAAGCTAATTTTTTGAGTTAAAAAGGAAAAAGTAAGACAAAAATACTAAATTTTTCCATTTTTTGGCTAAAAACCATAAAAAAATTAATATTCACAAACACACCATGGGGGTTGTTATGAATGGGATTGATATTAAAAAATTTTTAAATTATTTATTTGCACTTTATCACGTCGACAGCGGAGAAACAGAACTTTATCGAACTTGAGTTCAAAAAATACTATGATTTACGCACTGAAAATTTTATAGACTTTATAATGAACCGTTTTTTTCTGATGATTTTGAGTCGTACAAGTATGGACCTGTTTCATGAACAGTTTTAAAAACTCAATTTTTTAGCCTTCAGACACCTAAAAATACCTCTTATAATCTCGAGGATATTTTAGATTATCACAGAAATGATATAATTGACGAATTCAAAGGCATATTAAAAAACGATTTTTTGAAAGACTTTAGTCACGATTATGGCGAAACTTTTACTGAAGAACAAAAAATAGAGGGCCAAGAAAAACGGTGAGACTGTTTTGTCTTTGTTTTTGAACGGTTGAAAAAAATGCGTCCAAACGAATTAATGAACTTGTCATACAAACAAAAATCATACAAAACCGCCTTGTCAAATCCAACAAGCAAAATTATTCTTAACGAAACAATACTCGAAGACAGCGAAATAGATGTGCTAAAAAACGATTTTTAATTTTTTTAACTTTTAATAAAAAATTAAAACCCCTTATATTTTATAATATATTTATTGAAAATTATAGGAACCACAAAATGTCTTTTTTTCAAAAAATCAAAGAAAAAATTTTTGGTTCAAAAGAAAAAAAAGCCGCTAATTTAGATAAATACGTGGCTGGTTTGTCTAAATCTAGACTTTCTTTTTTGAATCAAATTGTTCAACTTCAAAAAAAACACATCAAGATTGATGATGATTTTTTTGATGAACTTGAAGAAATACTAATAATGTCAGATATTTCTCCAAATTTTGTAAACACAATAATAAACGCACTAAAAGATGAAGTTCGTTTTCACAACATTGATAATCCTGAGTTAATTACCGAAATTATTATGGATAAAATGTACACAATTTATTCAAACCGGTCAATTGTTAATATAAATTTGAACGTAAAACCGGACAGAATTAATGTTTTTTTAATTTCTGGTGTTAATGGTTCAGGAAAAACAACTTCAATTTCTAAAATAGCCCGCAAATTTGTGCTTGAAGGTAAAAAAGTTTTAATTATTGCAGCAGATACTTTCCGAGCGGCCGCTGTTGAACAACTTGAAATATGAGCTAAAAGAGTCGGCGCTTCAATTGTAAAACCGGCAACTAACGAAAAAGACCCAGGCTCTGTAGTTTTTCGCGGCCTGGATTTTGCAATAAAAGAAAAAATGGATTTGGTCTTGATTGATACAGCCGGAAGACTACAAAATAACGTCAATTTAATGCAAGAATTAGCAAAAGTTAACAAAATAATTTCTCAAAAAATACCAGGCGGGCCTCATGAATCACTTTTGGTAATTGACGCAACAACCGGTCAAAACGGGGTTTCTCAAGCTGAAATATTTACAAAAGCAACTCCAATTTCTGGTATAATTTTAACAAAAATGGACGGCACAAGTAAAGGTGGAATCGTTTTTTCAATCAAAGATCAACTTAATATCAGTGTAAAATTAGTTGGTTTGGGCGAAGGAATGGATGACTTACAGCCGTTTGATCTAGATTTATTTATTTTTGCAATCACTAAGGGAGTAAAAAATCAATATCAAATCTAAGGATTTTGACAAATCTTTAGATTTGATGACCTTGCAAAAATAATAATTAAAAATGTTAAAAAATAGATAAACCTTATGTGAAAAATTCACATAAATAAAATAAAAATTAAAAGGAAATTATGGCTAAAATTAGTTTTTTTGCACTAGGCGGCCAAGATGAAAACGGAAAAAATTGCTATATTTTAGAAATCGATGACGATATTTTTGTTATAAACGCAGGTGCTAAAATTCCGCTTGATAGTTCAGTTGGTGTTGATACAATTATTCCAGATTACACTTATATTGAAGAAAACAAGCATAAAATAAAAGGTGTTTTTATAACTGACGCCAAAAATGAATCATTTTCAGGAATCCCTTGGCTAGTTATGAAACTAAAAAATGTAACGATTTATAGCTCTTTTTTCACTAAAGCGCTAATTCTTGACCGAATGAGCAAATATAATATTGAAGATGCTACTTTTGAGATAAAACCAATAATATCTGAGCTAAAAATTAGTGAAAAAATAACTATAATTCCCTTTTCGGTCGCAGGTTCGATGCCCGGTTCAATCGGTTTTTGCTTTCAAACCGAGGATGGATCGATTGTTTTTATGTCCAATTATGTCGTTGGAAATTTAGGTGTTTATGGTGAAACTAATTTTGACTTAATCAAAAAAGTTAGCCAGAACCCAAAAGGTGTTTTAATGTTTATCTCTGATTCAGGTAAGTCTAATGTGCCTGGGAAAGCAATGAATAAGCTTTTTGCTAAATCTTTTCTTGAAAAAAGTTTCCTGCAAGCCGATAAAAATTCGCGAATTGTCGTTTCAGCTTATGATGAAGAAATGGTTTCGATTCAGGAAATCATAGATTTGGCCCAGAAATTCAACAGGCAAATTACGGCTTATGGGAAAAAATATGACAAATTATACGACATGATTTATAAGCTTGACAAATTAACAACTAATAAAATAAAGAGTTTGCCAACTTTTTTTGACTATAAATTTGCAAACAAACAAAAAAATTCTGTTGTTTTAATAACATCTAGTCCAGAGAGAATTTGTCACCGATTTAACCGTGTTCTTCAGAATGATGATGCCTATTTTAAACTTAAAAAGTCAGATTATGTAATTATGTTAACCCCTCCAATTAACGGGATGGAGCAACTTTATGCTAAAGTTTTAGACCAAATTGCTAAATCTGTAACAAATATAGTCGATATTTCTGAATCAGATTTTGGACTAGCACGCCCATATAAAGAAGATATTTCTGATATGATTGACCTTCTTAAGCCAAAATATTTTATTCCAATTCAAGGACTTTATCGATATTTAGTTGTTGCTTCAAACATTGCCGCTAATAATAAAATAAACAGGCAAAACACAATTATTTTGCAAAATAAAAGAATAGCTAATTTTATTGACGGAAATTTATTTTCACGTAAAAAATTAACAAAAGGTCAAGATGAAATTTATATTTCGGGCTACGGAATTGGCGATGTTTCTTTTGAAGTGCTAAAAGAGCGTGAATCACTGTCTCAAGACGGCTTAATAATTGTTTCCTTTTTGTTCAATCCTGTTTTAAAAAAGATTGTTTCAAAAGTTGAAATAACTGATCATGGAATCTTAAGCCGTGAAAATCGTGAATCATATCACGAGATAATTCGAAAAATTATTTTTGATAATTTTTCGAATATTAAGAAAATAAATGATAAAATTTTGAAAGAATTACAACAAAAAACTCAAAAAAATATCAAAAAAAAGATTTTCCGTATTTTTGATAAAGAACCCAATGTTTCTGTTATAATTCATAACATTTATCCAGAAGAAAAGGAGCTAAAAATGAAAAAAATGCTATGAAAAGACGCCCAGGAAGAAATTAAAACTGGTGTTGTTTACTTAGAATTTGCGGTTGACTGGTGTGGTGATTGCAAAATGCAAGAACCTGTTAATGAAGAACTTTCTGAGTATTTTAAAAATAGAACAGATGTAAAATTAATTCAGGTTAATGCAGAAGAAGCGCAATTATTTAGAAAAAAAGACACTGAATACGAAGTTCTTTTTGTGCCAACTCACTTCGTTTTCAAAGACGGTAAGCCAATTTTCAAAAAATTTGAATACGCTCCAGCAGAATTACTGATTGAAACAATTGAAGAAGCCCTAAAAAAATAAGCGCAAAATTTAAATTTTCACACTACTAAAATTAATTATTTTTCAGTTTTTTTGTTATAATTTAACAACAATGTCAAGGTTAGATGCTAAAAAAGAAAAATATTTAAAGCAGATAGTTGAAAATTTTATTAAAACCGGAGAATCAATTGGTTCAAACGCTTTAAAACAAAATTACAGCATAAAAAAATCCTCTTCACACCTTAGAATGGTAATGAATCAACTTGAAAAAGAAGGTTTTTTGGAAAAACCTCACATTTCAAGCGGTAGAATTCCAACATTGAGGGGATTTCAGTACTATGCTGAATTTTTGTCATTCGACGAAAACGAAATTTTAGCAAATAAACTAAAAGACTTGTTTGCCCGCCGACGTGTCAGCATTGAAAATACAATTTCTGAAGCCTTTAATTTGATTTCTGAATCTGTTGGCACCACAATAATTACCACAACGAGCAACGAAAATGACCGTTTAATGTCAATAAATTTGACGCAAATATCACAAAATGAAGGAATTGTTGTCGTTGTTAGCTCTAGTGGAAGTGTTGAAAATAAAAAAATCACATTTTCGCCTTCAATTTCTCTGCAGGATGTCAAAATTGCAATTCGCCTATTTCAACAAAGGCTAATAAATACTCCATTAGCGGAAGTTTCATCAAAATTAATCATTTTAAAACAAGAATTAGAAAAACAAATTAAACATAGCGATGAACTTTTGCACCATTTTATACATAAAATTTTTAACTTCCAAATCCAAAATAAATCAGACGTTTATAATAAAAATATGTTAATCTTAGATAGCGAAATTTCTAGAACCAGACTTGTTGATTTGCTTAATTTGATTGAAAAAAAGTCGATTTGAGAAATGCTAGACGAAAAAACTACAACTGAAGATGAAACCTTAAAAATCAGTATTGAATCGCCTGAAACCTCATTTATCTCAAAAAAACTTGAAAAATCCTTTGCAATCAAGGAAATTAGCATGATAGGATCAACGAAAAAAATTAATTATTCTGCAGCACGAACAGGCATAAAACTTTTAGAAGATTTTCTATCAAATAAAAACAAAAATAGAAAGGAATAATAATGATTTTTGAGAATTCTGAAGATAAAAAAACTAATCTAAACAACAGTGAACAACAAGAATCTGAAAAAATTTCTAGTGAGTCAGTCGAAAATAACCTTGAAAATTCAGCCCAAAAAATAGAAACCGAATCAGAAAACAATGAAAAAAATAGCAAAAAATCACGTCGTTTTTTAAAAAAGGAATCTAAACTAAAAGACCTTGAAAATCAAATTCAATCGCTAACCACAAAAAACATCAGTCTTGAAATTGAGTCCTTAAAATTAAAAGACAAAATCAAAAAAATTGAGGATGACTTTAAATCTCAAGTCAAAATTTTCGAGGAAAAAGCTGCTCAAAAAGTCAAAGATATTAAATCTGAACTTCAAGCTAAATTTGAAAACGACCAAAATCACATAAAAAAATACAGCTTACAACCCTTTTTTGAAGAGTTTATTTCACCATTTTTAAACCTTAAAAAAGCAATTTCATATGGTCTAAACACAGAAAATCCTGAAACTTCTTCATATGTAAAAGGATTTGAGATGCTTGTTGGTCAAATTGAAAATGTTATGGAAAATTTTGGAATAACAAAAATAGTGCCTGAAATAGGTGGTTTTTTTGATTCTTCAGTACACGAAGTTTATGAAGTTTCTGATGGAGAAAAAGATAAAATTTCTGACATAATTTCAATTGGATACAAACTTCATGATCGGGTTGTAAAAACAGCGCTTGTAGTTGTTGGAAACACAAATGAACAAAAAAATTAGTAACCAAATATCCGAATTTTTTATCAAAAATAATTTGATTTTTGATAAAACCAAGATAATAGTTGAAAAATCAAAAAATTTTGGTGACTTTAGCACAAATGTGGCTTTAATTTTTTCAAAGCAGAACAAGTTAAAGCCTTTAGAACTTGCAGAAAAAATTAAAAACTGACTAAACCAGCAAGAATTAGGTCTTGAAAAAATCGAGATAGCCTCACCTGGATTTTTAAATTTTTTTGTTTCCAAAACAGAATATTCAAAAATTGTTAAGAAAATAATCGATCAAAATGAAAATTTTGGTCGAAGTTTTTTGTCAAAAAAAATAAATGTCGAGTTTGTTTCCGCTAATCCAACGGGATTTTTACACCTTGGTCATCTCAGAAGCGCTGTTATTGGTGATATTTTGTCAAATATTCTTGAATTTTCAGGTAATTCTGTTCTTCGCGAGTATTATGTAAATGATTTTGGGTCTCAAATTGACAAATTAGTTTCTTCAGTTTTTGCCCGTTATCAACAAATTTTTAAAGATATTCCTCTTCCAGAAGAAGCTTATCTTGGTGAAGAAATTATTTTAATGGCCAAAAATTTTTTTGAGGAATACGGCAATAAATTTGAATCATCAAGTCTTGCAAACCCTGAAATTTACAGCATTTTTCGCCAAAAAGCTCTTGATTTTTTTCTTTCTGAAATAAAAAAAGATTTATCAAATTTATCAATTAAATTTGATAAATTCACGTCTGAAAGTGATTTATTTTTATCTGGAAAAGTTCAAAAAACCCTTGAAAATATAGGTTTTACATATAAAAAAGACAACGCACTTTGACTAAAAACATCAGATTTTGGCGATCAAAAAGATCGCGTTTTGATAAAAAACGGCGGTAGCTACACTTATTTTTCAAGTGATATTGCCTATCATTTACACAAAATTAATTCAGAATTTAAGCCCGAAATTTTAATAAATATTTGAGGAGCAGACCATATTGGCTATGTTGACCGTGTAAATGCGGCCCTAAAAATTGCTAATCAAGAAAATAAGTTGCAAATTTTACTATATCAACTTGTAAAATTAGTAAAAAACGGCCAAGAATTTAAAATGTCCAAAAGAAAAGGGCAAACTTTTACAATCAAAGATCTTCTTCAAGTTGCAAATGCTGATGCAATTCGTTATTTTATTGCTGAACGGGGGTATAATTCGCTTGTAGAATTTGATGTTGACTTAGCAAGTAGCATAGATTCACAGAATCCGTTGTTTTTAATCCAATATGCCCATGCTCGTGCGGTTAATTTGTTGGCTAAATCTAATTTAAATGTCAAAAATCTAGAGACATTTAAATTAGAAAATGAAACTAATTTAATTTCAAAATTAAACCAATTTGAGGAAATTGTTTTAAAAATAGCAAAAAATTATAAAATTAATTTGCTACCAAAATATTTACTAGAACTAGCTAACCTCTTTAATTCCTTTTATTCTAATACAAAAATATTGAATAATTCAGACACAAATAATCTTTTATGTTTAACAAAAGCTGTCTCAATTGTTTTAAAAAATGGATTAAAATTACTTGGAATAAAGGCAAAAGAAAGGATTTAAAAGATGAAAACTATAATTTCAATAGCAATAAATTTTCTAAAAAACCGAGAATCTGCCCATTTTAGCGACATTTTTCTTGAAGTTCAGGTGGCCTTGATGTCAAAATGAGAAAATCAATTACCTAATTTATCCACAGATAAAATTTTAACTTTAAAAAGAGGCGAGCTCTATAAATTATTAACAATTGACGGTAGTTTTGTTGCTTTGGGCAATAATTACTGAGCCCTTAGAAGTGATATTTTAATTTAATTTATTTTTTAAAGGTGTAAAATGAATCTACAAAATACAAAAGCAATGTTGGAAAAAGCTCGTAAAAACAAATATGCAATTCCACATATTAACATAAATAATCTTGAATGAACAAAAGCCGCACTTCTTGGTGCGCAAGCTAAAAAATCTCCTTTAATAATCGCGACCTCAGAAGGTGCGCTAAAATATATGGGAGGTCTAAAAACCGTTTATAATTTAGTGACAAATTTAATTGAATCTTTAGAAATAACAGTTCCTGTTGCGCTTCATTTGGATCACGGAAGTTTTGAAACTTGCAAAAAAGCTCTTGAGACAGGCTTTACTTCAGTTATGTATGATGGCTCAAGAGAAGAATTTGCAAAAAATTTAGAGCTAACAAGAGAAATTGTTGAACTTGCAAATTCAAAAAATGCAACCGTTGAAGCCGAAGTTGGCCAAATTGGTGGCGAAGAAGACGGAATTGTCGGAAATGGTGAAATTGCTGATGTTGATCAAGCATATGAAATTTCCAAAACTGGAATTACCTGCCTAGCTGCCGGAATTGGTAATATTCACGGTGTTTATCCGCCTAGTTGAAAATCTTTGGACTTTGATGTTTTAGACAAAATTTCTGAAAAAACTCAACTTCCTCTAGTTTTACATGGTGGTAGCGGTCTTCCAAAAGATCAAATTCAAAAAGCAATTAAACTAGGAATTGCAAAAATTAATGTAAACACCGAACTTCAACAGGCCAACGCAGCTGCTGTAACAGATTTTGTTGTTTCTGGAAAAATTAAAGAAGGTAAAAATTTTGATCCTCGAAAATTATTAGCTCCAGGAACAAAAGCGATCCAAGAACTTGTTGAGGCTAAAATTGTCGAATTTGGTTCAGAGAATCAAGCATAATTTGGATGATAGAATTTAGCGTATCTGAAAATCAAGTAGGCCAAAAACTTATTCAATTAGTCAAAAAATTGCTTTTGAATTTCAATTACAACGAAATTCAAAAGCTTTTTCGTAATAAAAAAATTAAAGTTAATAATAAGGCTGAATCACAAAAATATTTGCTGGCTTTAGGTGACAGAGTTTTGATTTTTAACTCTAAAAAAGAAGTTGAAAATCAAAAAAAGTTGCCTAAAATAAAGACAAATTTAAAAATAATTTATCAAGATTCAAATGTTTTAATTGTTGAAAAACCTAAGGATTTACAGGTTCATGGCGGGGACAGAAACCTTGATTTGGTCGTTTGAAATTATTTAAAATTAGAGAAAACCGACGTTTTTATGCCTTCACATGTTGGTCGGCTTGATAAAAAAACATCTGGAATTATTTTATACGGACTTAACTATAAAAGTGTTGTTGAACTTAATAAAAAGCAGAAATTTTTTGAGAAAATTTATACCTTCGAATCAAAGATAAAGCTAAAAAAACCTATAAAAACCGATCTTTTTATAAGGAAAAATGACCTTAATAAAAAAATGGAAGTTTGTAAAAATGAAGTAGGATGTCACCTTATTTCTACAACATTTTTTTCTAAAAACAACAGGAATTTTGCGATTTTACATACTGGCAAAAAACATCAAATCCGAGTAACTTTATCACACTTAGGTTTCCCGATTTTTGGTGATGAAAAATACAACGGCGAGCAGAAAAATCGCTTATTTTTGCATTCATTTTCTTTAAAATTCAATAATTTAGACGGCTTTTTATCTTATTTAAACGGGAAAAAATTTGTCTCAAAACCAGAATGATGAAAACCATAGATTTTCATCATTTTTTACTTAAAATTCAAATTAAACCCTAATTTCTAGTATAATTTTAAATTTAATATAAATTAAAATAACAAAATTGGAGGCAAAATGGATAGAGAAAAAATAATCAAACTTGCAAAATCGCTTTATTTTGTTCCTAGTGAAAAAGTAATTGAAACCGTTTTACAAGAAAAAGATCAAATGCTAGAACGAATTAATTTTTTGCATACTTTTGATACAAAAGACGTTCCTAGCTTGGAAAAAATCAACTCTTTTCCAAAAGGAATTGAAATTTTATTCGATGATGAGCCAAATTTTTCTGATTTTAGATCCCAACTTTTTACAAATTCAGTCCACGCAGATCAAAATGAAATTATAACCAAAAAGGTGATTGATGACTAAATTTGAACTAAATATAGACCAAGCGACTGAAAAATTAAAAAAAGATGAAAATAATGCTGTTTTTTCTTTTTTTGAACTAAAAAATCAAAAAAAAGGAATATTATCAGGCATGTTTTTTAGCATAAAATCAAATTTTGCCACCGTCGAAGGAGTTTCGCATGGCTCATCAAATTCGCTTATTAATTTTAGACCTGGATATAATTCAACAGTTTTTCAAAAATTAATTGATCAAGGAGCCCAGCCATTAATTAAAGTTTATAACGACGAATTAGGCCTAGGTGGTAAAGGTCTTTTTTCTTTTTTTGGTAAAATTTTAAATCCACTTGACAAAACTAAGTTAGTTGGTGGCTCATCTTCAGGAAGTGCGGCAACAATTGACTCTGTCCATTTTGCAATTGGTTCAGACACCGGTGATTCAATAAGAAGACCGGCTAGTTTTGTCGGAAAAGTTGGCTTTAAGCCTTCATATGGGGCTGTTTCTCGTCATGGTTTGTTTGCTTATGCAACTTCTCTTGACACGGTGGCTTGACTTACTCACAATGTTAGTGATTCAATTTTGGTTTCTCAAACAGTTTTTGGTCAAGATGAAAATGACTTAACTTCTGTTGAAGTTGAAGTTCAAAAAGTTGAAAAAACTAGGCCAAAAAAAGTTTTATTCTTAAATTTTGACGACGAAATTGAACCTTATGTTAAAGAAAAACTCTATAAATTACAGCACATTTTACAATCTGAGGGTGTTTTGGTTGAAAACATCATCCCTGATTTAAATTTGCTAAAAACAATTTTACCAGTTTATGAAATTATTTCTTATTCAGAAGCTACTTCAAATTTGTCGGCAATAAACGGTTTAACTTTTGGAAATACGGACAAAAATCTAAAATGAGAAGATATTTTCTTAAAAACAAGGACAGACGGATTTGGCTTTATGCTTCAAAAAAGACTGATTTGAGGATCTTTTTTCCTTGAACAGAAAAATCAAGAACATTTTTTCATCAAGGCAAAAAAAATTAGAACCCTAATTAAAAATTATTATGAATCACTTTTAAATCAGTTTGATATAGTACTTTTCCCTGCTTTTTATGGCGTTGCGCCTGATGTTTTTGGAAAAAACAGTGAAAAAAGTGACCAAATTACTAATTTTATACTTGCAATTTCTAATTTAGTCGGAAATCCATCGATAACAATCCCATTAGGAAAACACAAAAATTTACCTTTTAATCTAGCCATTGACTCAAAAATTAACTCTGATGCAAGTTTATTAGGTTTTTCACTTTATATTGAAGAAAAAATAGGTGACATTAATGTTGAATAATAAATATTTAGTAACTATTGGGGTTGAAATTCACTTAGAACTTAACACAAAGGCAAAAATGTTCTCAAATTCGCCAAATTCGAGTGGTCAACCTAATAAATTTTTTAATCTTTTTGATTTAGGTTATCTTGGAACACTGCCAAAAATAAACAAAAAAGCTGTCGAAAAAGCAATAATTTTAGCTAAATCCTTAAAAATGGAAATTCCGTCAGTACTAGCTTTTGACCGGAAAAATTATTTTTACCCTGATTTGCCAAAAGGTTTTCAAATTACCCAACAATTTTATCCAATTGGAAAAAATGGTTCAATAAATATTGGTGATTTTAGTGTTTTAATTGAAAGAATTCACCTTGAAGAAGACACGGCTAAGCAAATTCATAAAGAAAATCAGACATTTTTTGACTATAATCGCTGTGGGGTTCCTTTGATTGAAATAGTGACTCATCCGATGCTAGATTCGGCCGAAAAAGCTGCTCAATATGTTGATGAAATTAGAAAATTAGCTTTATTTTTAGGTATTTCTGATGCAAAACTAGAAAATGGTTCACTCAGGGCTGATATAAACATTTCAGTTCGTGAAAAAAATCAAGAATTTTTTAATCCAAAAGTTGAAATTAAAAACATAAATTCAATTTCTAACATCCAAAAAGCTGCCCAACTTGAAATTGAAGAGCAAATTCATACTTACGAAAAAGGCCAAAAAGTTTCTCAAGTTACTAAAAAATTTAACGACAAACTAATAAAAAATCAAACACTGAGAACCAAAACGGACGCCATAGATTATAAATATTTTCCTGAGCCAAATTTACCTTATATCGAATTAACAAAAGAATTTATTGACTCTATCCAAGTCCCGCTTAGTCCTTTAGAAATTCAAAAAAACCTTGAAAAACATGGTGTTTCTGCATTTTATATTAATCAAATTTTAAATAATTTTGAATTTTGAACTTTTTTAAAAAATTCAAATCCAGAAAATTGATCCCAAAGTGTAAAATTATTTTTTGCTGAAATAGTTCCAATTATTAACAAAAATGGTTTTGACCAGATTTATATTGACTCTGATTTTTTTGGAAAATCAGTCAAAAAATTGCTAGAAAATCAAATTACTAACAGTGATTTTCGTCAAATAATTGAAATAAAAAACAAAGAACCTAACTTAGATCTCGAGATCATCATAAAAACAATTTTGGACAAAAAATTGTCTGATGGCGAGATTAAAAGCCTTTTGGCTGAACTTGTTAGTGAAGAAACTAGTCAAATTGAGCAAAATAAAAACAATAAAGAAAAATTATTTAAAATTCTGATAGGTAAATTAATCAAAAAAACAAAAGGTAATGCTGATCCTAAAAAAGTAAATCTGATTTTAACTCAGTGACTAAAAAATCTCTAAAAATAAAATCATTTTTAAATGAATTTATTTGCTCAAAATTACATATAAACATATAAAAAACAGCGATTTATGATATAATTATGTATCTATAAACAAAAATAAATAAGGAGAAAGGATGCACGAAAAAAACAAAAATTCATTAATATTAGCACTGACCGCTGTTGGTGGTGTTGCTATTTTTGCGACAACGATTGGACTTGTAACTCGAATTCGCTATACAGGAGAAAATCCGCGAGCTGAGTTAGAAAATTTAGTTTCTCGAATCCAAAATGTCGCCTTTAAATCCGATGTCTTTGATGATTCTACAACATATAGTCAAATAAAAGCACAACTTTTTGACGACAGTGGAAAATTATTAGCTGGCACAGATTTAAATAAATTTATATCTTTTTATACACAAGTTAACTCCAAATTACGCAAATTTGAGCCAACTTTTGCACCAAATAAACCATTTTTAGAGTTTGTTGACTTAATTCCGAACGATAATGATCAAAGTTTTGAGCTTCAATTTCGTGCAAAACACCAAATCGATAATAATCACACCGCATTTTCAACAATTATTTCTAAAAAAGTTTCATTTGCACAACGTTCACAATTTGCTCTTGCCGAATTTAATTCAAATTTAGAAAAAATTACTAAAAGTTTCAAAGAAAACATCCAAAACTTAAGAAGAACAGATTTTACCTCTAACTTTTCAAGTCCAAATTTAATTGATCAAAAAATTGCATCCTTAACTCGTGTTGAGGATTTTGCCGCTGACATTAATAAATCTGGAACTCAACTTGATGCAGTTGAAAAAATATCCCAATATTTCCCTGATTTTCAAAAAATAATTAACGAATTAAACTTTGATCAAAATAATTCTTTCCCTTTTAAACAAGGAACAATTTACAATTTTAGTTTAGAAAAACATCCTGGAACAAATAATTTTATTTCAGTTGATTCAAATTCAGTTCCAAGTTTTTTAGTTAAGGCTGAATTGACTGATGATGCAAAATTTGAGCTTAAAAATTTCAATATTGAAGATGCTCAACTACTTGAAAAAATTGATTTAGTTCCCCAAGTTAGTTCAGGTTCTGAATCAAGTCAAGATGCAAATAATGAAGGAAAAACCTCTGAATCAGCCGAAAAACAAGCAAAAAAAACAACTTATTTTGCTGATTTAGATGATATTTTATCTAAAATTTCACTCAAAAAATTAAATTTTCTTGATTTTAAAGTTGCCCCAGGAACAATTGCGCAAACCTCTACAAATGTTGCAGCTAGTTTACCTTCCTCATCAATTTCAGAGTCATTGCCACAACTTCAGCAAGTAAATTCAATCCAATTATTCCAAGAAGAAGGGCAACAAGAAGGGCAAGAACAAACACAAGGAACTGAAGACAACCAAGCCCAAACCGAGTCACCAGAACAAACCCCTGCTCCTGAAACAAAAACCGAAAGTTTTGAAGAATTTGTCAACAAACTTACCGTTAATTCGACTACTTCGATAGAATTTTTAGAAAAAATAAATAAAAATCTTTATAAATCAAATAAAGATCAATCTAAATCTGTTGTAAAAGCAATCGAAGACAATCTTTTAATAAATCCGATTTCTCTTGATTTTGGTGAATTTTCACCATATTTTTCACAAAAAAAAGTATCAGGAGTTGATTTTGAACTTGATATTAATCGCGCAAAAGTAACCTCAAATACTCTTGAAATTCCGGTAAATATTAACCTTTATTCAAGTTTTTTTGGTGATAAAAATCCTAAACTATTAAAATCAAAAAAAGAAACTTTTGAAATAAAATATTTCAAAGATAACGCTGGAACAACATCTGGAACAACTTATCAACTTGATAAAAATCGTCAAGATTTTTACTTCATTAATTCTTTACCAGATAATTCTGCTCAAATTCAACAAGTTCAGACTTCTGCTGCTTCATCGGCTCAACCTAAAATTCATGAAGAAAAAATTGTAACCGCAACTTCATTTATTTCCAAAACTGAGCTAGAAAAATTAATTGAAAATGATAATCAAAAATCTGAAGAATTAAAGCAAATTTTATCAAATCAGTTCCAGTATGGATATGATTTTAATTCTCATGAATCAATGCTAAAATCATGAACAGGAAATCAAAAGTTCCCTAAATTACATGATTTTTCTGATTTTCAATCTGATGATAAAACAAGCACAAAATTTGGAATTAAATCTTTAAAATCTGATAAATTTTTCACAAGCGAGCATGATGTTGCTGCTTTTTATGCTTATTTATTAAGCATGGAGCCAACTGAAATTTTAGAATATCTTTTTGAAATTGCAAAATCAGCAAACTTAATTAATCCTAATGAAAAAATAAATGTAAATGACATCAAAGAAGGTAACATTTTTAAAACCGCAGAAAGTATAAAATTTAAACCTGAGTCTAACATTATGGGTCTGGATTTTAATGGTCATGTTAAAACTTTTGATAAAAGAGGTTGAATTTCTAACCTATTTTTACCAAAAACTATTGCTGATAAATTCAAAGATAACCGTGATGATGACAAAATTTTTGAAGAACTCAACAAAATAAGTCCAGCAAAAATTCAACAAGATTCATCAGAAAGCACCTCAACACAAACAGGTCAAACTGAAGATATCTACAAAGATATTCGCGATAACGCTAAGAAAATTAATGAAAGTAATAACACTTCAGGTTCAAATACCGGAGTTTTAACACTAGTTTCAACTAACACCGGTCAAGCTCAAGAACCCGCAAAACCTGTTGAAGAATTAGTAAAAACTTTTTATTCAACAAAAACAGAAAAACTTACTAATTTAAAAGATTTATTACTTGCATTTTATGTTAAGGCTAAAGAACTTAATAATTTTAGAGGTTGAGCAAAAGTTAGTTCAGATTTAGATTATCGAATAGTTTTTGAAAAACAAACTGGTGCAGCAAATTATTCATCAGGAACCGATATTCCAAGCGGATCTGAAGGATACAATCTTACTTATTATTACAAAATTTTCGATAAACAAACTAAGGTTGAAGAATATCAAAGTCCCAAAACAGCTTTAAAAATATTAGTTTCTACAACAGATCAAAAACAATCTGAAGAAAAAAAGACCCTAAATAATGCAGTTTTAAGTATTCCGCCTTCTTATTCTTTGATTCAATATGAAAAAACTGAATTTGATAAAATAGCTGCCGGCCAAAGTAGTGGTCAATCTTCAAAAAAAGCTTTTGGAGATACAAAAGAATTTAAAGAAATTCAAGAAATTATTAAAAAACATGATCCAAATTTAGTTCTTAGTGTTAAATCTGAAACAAAAGATGTTTTCCATCCTGACACAACAAAAATAGTTCTCCTTGAAGTTACCAAAAAAGCTCAAACTGAATCAGAATCTACCGAAACTGCTGCCCAAAATAGTGAAAAATCTCAACTTAATTTCCAAATTAGAATTCAAAAACTACCGGAAACACCTAAACCAGAGACTCAAGAATCAACAAGTTCAAACGGTTCAGAAGCAACATCCCCAACAACCGAATCAACAAGCTAAATAACCACATAATTTTTAGAAAGTAGAAAGACATGCTTAATAAAATAAACAAAATAAAAAATGCAAAAACAATAATTTCAACAGGTTTTTCGATTACAGCAATTCTTACAACGATTGTTGCAGTTCCAATTGGTTTAACAATTTTTGAGCGTTCATATAGTTCACAAATTTTTGGAAATGTTGATAAAAATGAGGTTGTTAGTCTAAAAACTCAGGCAACTTTTAGCGAGGAAGATTTTATTAAAGCTCTTAATGATCTAAAATTGCACGATGAGTACAAAAATTTATCAGCAAAAACAGCCCTTGAATTAGCTAAAAACCCCTCATATGCATTTAATTTTTTAAAAGCATATGACTTTAGTCCGATCACTAAGCACAATTTCCGGGTAGTTTTAGACATTGAAAAAGCAAGTCCTTCAAGCACTGAAGTGAAAAATGTTGTAGTTTATGCTCATTCAGATCCACTTAAACTTACTTATTCAAAACAAGTTGACCTTAAAGGTTTTGCTCAAAGTGATAAAGCTGATGGTGATTTAGTTGGATTCCAAATTGATCTTGAAAAATCAAAATTAGAACTTTCTGCAGCAAAAAGTTCTAATTTGACAGCTTCAGAAGTCGCTTTTAAACTTGACAATGATTTTCAAGCTGCATATAAAATATCACGCTCAAAATCTCAAGCATTTTCTGATGCTTTATTCCAAAACGGATTAACCTATAATTTAGTTAATACCTTAGGTTTGCCAACAATTCTGGAAAAAGGCTATGTTTTGTCTCCAAAAACAGTTGAAAACCAAAAAGCTAAACAAGAAAAAATAGTTATGATTGGTGATTCAGACACCAAAAGAGTTGATAGCTTAACGAATGTTAAAAACTTAGTTTTCAAAAATCATGACGATAAAGCTGGTACTCTTTCAATTTCTTTTGAACTAATTGACCCAACCGGGAAAATTGTCAAGGAATTTGACTTCCCAATTTTAGGAATTAAAAAATTAAGCGTTGATGTAAAAGATGTTGAAAAACAAATTCTTTCACAATTTAGTGATTTAGTTCAATTAAAACCTTTGGTTCAACTTGCACTTGTCAAAGACAATCAAAGTTTGGCTCAAACTATTTACACTGATAATAAGGTCGTTAATCTCGCCGCACTCTTGAGCAAAATTACGCAAAACTCTCAACAAATTGGACGACAGAGCCAAGTTTCAACCCAACTTTTCCAAGTTTCAGGCCAAAATTCACAAGCTAATGATGACAAAGTTGAAATAAACCGCCAAGATTTCAGCACTTTTTTCAATTCAAAGTCTAACAGAATCCAAGTTCCTGGCTTTGATGATTATTTTGTTGAAATTAACAAAATTGATTTAGCAAAAAATTTATCTCAAGAGCAAAAAGATAAACTTTTAAAAGAAAATAAAGTTTCTTTTGAAGTTGATTTTCAAATAAAAAAACAGCTAAATATTGAAGCTCCTTACCTTGAAAGTGAATTTGTTAAGTCAAATTATCCGAAAGTTCTTGAATCTTCACTTGCCACATTAGGAAAAGGAAATGATTCTAAATTTGTTTTAATTGACCTTGATTCTTCAAAATCTACTTTTGAAGTTCAACTTGATTATGATGAAAATCAGCGAAAACTTCTAAATTCTGCTTTAAAACAAAATTCACAAATTGACTTTTCAAATCTAGACAAAATTAATCTTGAAGATCCAAAAATTCAAAATCTTAATCCTCTAGCTAAAACTTTTGAATTCAAAGAAAATCCTAATGGTCCAAAATTGACTTTAGAATTTATTAAATCTCTAGTTTCAGAAGTTGTTGAAGATGCTAGACAACAAAAAACATTTGATCAAGTAGCTAAAAAACTTTATTTCTTAGATCACGGACACCAACCAGAAGATGTTGCTAAATTAGAAGAATACAAACAAAAATATTCAGCAATGTTTTCTCAAGGTGACAAAAAACCTGAAGAAAAAGATAAAAAAGACGAAAAATCAGCACAAGATCAGACTTCAACCACACCTCCAACTTCAAATTCAACTCCTTCTCAACCACCAGCTTCAGATCAAAGTTCAACTTCAACCGGGACTGATTCCCAAGCAACAACTGGTGGATCAACAGGCACTGCCGCTCCTACAACCGCTCCTACACAAACTTCAGCTGCAACCCCTGTAGCAGCATCCGCTTTTCAAGATGTACCTCAAGAAACAACAACCCAAACAGATGAAAAAGCTAAAACACCTGAAAAACCTGAAATTACAGAAGGTTTAGGTATTAAACTTTGGTCATTTTTACAAAAATCTAACTATCCAGAATTAGAAAATTCTGATGTTTCTTATGATGTTGTTAAAAATTCTAACAGCCAAATTGATGTAGTTATGAGTTTTAATCCAAAAACAACTGGAGAAACTACATCAAAACCAGCAAAATTAATTTTTTCAATTCAAAATCTTGAAGACAATCAGTCTTATGATTATTTAGTTAAATATAATCCGCTACTTCTTTTTGATTTTAGAAAAAATCAAAAAACTGAAAATGGAGAAGTTTCAAAAATTTCATCATTAAATCGAACTGACGTTGAAATTGAACTAAATAGTAAAAGAACCGAAGAAACTGAAGAGGAACAAATGGAAGAAGTTTCAATGGAAACTTCAGCGACACCCGTAGCCGAAGCTCAAACTAGCGAAACTCCCGCCACTACTCCTGCAACTCCTGTTCAAAATACCGCCACCCCAGAAGATGGAATCATACTAAAAAAACCTGTAATTTTAGGAAATGATACTCAACCTGCGCTTAAAAACGGTGTGGTAATGTTAGCTTTTAGTCTAAAAAACATTACTAAAAACAAAAAAACTCACTTACTTTCATCTAAGGATGGTAGAGGTTTATTTATTTCAAAACTTGATTTTGGTAAAAAAGATACTTTAGTAATTGGTCTAGACCAAAATGGTTCACAAGCTGCATCAGGTGCACAGGCCATCCCAGTAGTTGGTCTAATTTCTGGAGTTCAAGGTAACGCGGTTGGACTTTTTGAAATTAAAGACAACCTATCTAAACTTGAAAAAAGTAATATAGCATCATTAGATTTTGATGTTTTTTCTCAAAAAAATATCAATTTAACTAACCGAAGTGCTAATTTTGACTTACTTAAAGAAGATGATTTATTATTTTTAACTATCTCTAAAAAAGATACTAATTACACATTTACTTTAAGTTCATCTCGTAATCCGTTGTCTCAAAAAATTGTTTCTAATTTAAATTTAGAAGATACAAACCCTCAATTATTTAATAGCCACCTTGATTGAAGTTATTTAGGTCCAAACCCAGAAGACAAATCCGATTCTACAGTAACTGTTCGTGGTCTTGCAATTTATGATTCTATAGATTCTGCAAACCAAGAATCAATCTCTCAAGAACTTACAAAAGCATTTATTAAGGAACTAACTAGATAGTTTTTCGCCTGTAAAAAAAAAAAAAAAAAATATTTTGCACAAAAAATTTTTTTGTGATATAATTATAAACATAACAGTAACAATAGCAAAAGGGATCACCTGAACCCATTCCGAACTCAGTAGTTAAGCCTTTTTACGCCGACGATACTAGAAATAGGAAAATAGGGAGTTACTGTTTTTTTATTTTCTTGAATAAATAAAAAAAGTGTAAAAATAACAAAAAATAGCGAAAATAACCGAAAAAACGCTTAAAAATAGCCAAAAAAGAGTTAAATTATGACTTTCAGTCAACAAGCAAAACTTGAAATTTTAGCAAATCGACTAACTCGACCAAAATTTAATTCCTTAGTTAAAGGTTTAATTTTTTCATCATCACTAGATGACGATCCAAGCTATTTTATACTAAGAATTAACAAAAATGAAATTAATTCTCGATTAATTGAAATTTTTAAGAAATTTCAATTGTTTTTTTCAGAAACTAAAAAAAACAAAAATTGGATCTGTATTGAGAAAAAATTAATTAAAATTGATAAAACACCTGAGAATATCCAATATTTTTTTGCCGGACTTTTCATAGGAGGGGGTTCGATTTCACCGCTAGGGTCAAAATCTTACCATCTTGAAATTTCATTTTTGGATAAATCAAAATGTGAAAAAGTTTTAAATATTTTGCGCCAGAATCAATTAGAATTTAATTTTAAGCAAATTTTTTATCAGAACCGCTTAAAAATTTATTTAAAAAAAGTTAACGAAATAATTTATTTTTTAATGGCTATCGGCGCACTTGAACAAGCTTCAAAATTAGAAATTTTGAGAATTGAACGTGATCACTATCTTAATGCTAACAGAATCACAAATTTTGACATAAAAAATGCCAAAAAGATAAGTGAATCATCAACGAACTTTATTAAAAAATGAAATTTAATTAAAAAATACAATCTAACATCGGAATTTAGCGACCAAGAATTAATTTTCTTTGAGATCCGGGAAAAAAATCCTGAATTAAGTTTACAAGAAATTTGTGAAATTCTAAAAAAAGAGTATAATATTATTAGAACAAAAGCAGGCCTAAACTATTGGCTTGTCAAGTCTAATAAAATTTTAGAAAAAGGAGTGAAAAATGCACAATAGAATTATTTTTGACCGCAAAGATTGACGTGCTTATAGCCGTGCAGACGAAGCTACAAAAAAACTAACAAATAAATTGTTGTCTTTTTCCCTTATGTGATTAGGTGTTGCAATTTTATTTGTTGGTTTAATTACGTTTGCAATTTTATCAATAGACTCATTATTTGCAATTTATTTAAGAATAGTTAGACCTATTACATCAAGAACTACTGGGATTTTACTATTTCTTGTTTTACTTTTAGGAGTAAATTTTGGGCTGTCATATTATATAGGTAAATCCGCGTTAGCTGATAACCCGCCAACATTCGTTCTTGTTTTGCTCTTTTTTGTTTTTGTAATAGCTAATTCTATCATTCTTCCGTTAATTTTCGCTAACGAACTAGTCTTGGGCAATGGTAACTATATAATGATAGCAATTGGTGGTGCTGGTGGTATAATGGGTCTAATTGGAATTTTAGGTTATTTCCAAGTTATGAATTTTGGTAAATTACTACCTTTAATTTTGATTGGTTTTGTTATTGAAATCATTCTTTTCATTGTTTCCCTTTATGTTTTTTCTACATTTTTAGAAACCTTATATTCACTTATTGCCATCACAGTTACATTAGGAGCGATCGGATATGAGTTTTGAAGTATCAGAAATCAATCATCTGTAATTTTAGCCAATTACAATAGTGAACGTGAAATTAAACGTGTTTTCTTAAGATTATCAATTTGAAATGCACTTGGTTTATATATTTCTTTCCTTCGTTTAGTCGTAAATATATTAAGACTTTTGAGCAGACGTTAAAATATATAATTTAGCCTCTATTTTCAAATATTTTTTAAGGACTTTATGCAAAAAAAAGTAATTTTAGTTGATATTGAGATTGATAAAGGGTCGAACATTAAATATGAAATTGACCCTAAAACTAAAAAATTAGTTGTTGATAGAATTCTTCGTGGTGATTTTGTTTATCCGGCTAACTACGGGAGTATTCCTGAGACACTAGATTGAGATGGCGATCCATTAGATGTTTTAGTTTATTCTAGCCAAAAATTTTTACCCGGATCACAACTAAATGCTAGAATTTTAGGCGCCCTTGAAATGATAGATGACGGCGAAATTGACACAAAATTAATTGCAGTTCATCATGATGACTATCGCTTAGATCATATTAATTCAATGGACAGTCTACCTCAAGAGTGATTAGATTCAATTCATTATTTTTTTAGCAATTATAAAAATTGAAAACGCCCCGGAATTACAAAAGTCTCAAAATTTATCTCTCTTGACGAGGCGATTAAAGAATTTGAAACTTGTACTAAACTTTATGAAGATTTTCACCATTATTCAAAAGAAGATTTTCTTAAAACAATGCAAGAAAAATTCCCGGAAAAATATCAAAAATAACCCAAACACATTTTTTTGTTAGATAGCAAAAAAATGTGTTTTTTTATGATATAATAAAAAAATAACAAAATAACATTATCAAAACTTTAGAGGAGAATATGAAAACTAAGTGAAACAAGTTTTTAAAACTAGGTTTAGTTATGCCAATTTCTGTAATTGGAGTTATTGCTAGTTGCGGTAATGGTCACTCAAACGATGGTGCAAAACAAACTCCAGGTTCAGGCCAAACACAAACAATTACCGATGTTTCCAAGATTTCTAATTTAGTTTCATCCCGTAAAGATGAAATAAGCGCAGCAAAACAAGATGCTTCCAAACATTTTGCAATGAATATTGCAATTGTAACAGCTGATGGAACTGTTACTGACAAGTCTTTTAATCAGTCAAGTTGAGAGGCTATTCAACAATTGGCTGCAATAACAGGTGGAGAAATCACTTCGATTGATAGTAACACTGATACTTTATCACAAAAATATAATTCTTTAATTAACACAAATAAAAATGTTTGAGTTCTTTCTGGATTTCAACATAATGAAGCTCTACAATCTTGACTTGCTATTCCAGAAAATAAACAATCATTTACTAGTAAAAAAATAATTGTTATTGGAATTGACTTACCTGGTTTGGATGATGTAATTCCACAAGGCCAATACATCCGTTTAAATTATAAATCTGAAGAAGCAGCATATATTGCAGGTTATGCAAATGCAGCGTTTTTAGCCGCTAAATATCCAAATGATGCAGCCAAACGTTCTGCAATAACTGTAGGCGGTGGTGCTTTTGCCGCTGTTACTGACTTTATTGCTGGATATTTGGCCGGAATTAAAGCATATAATGCCGCAAATCCTACCAAAAAAACTAAAATTACCGCTAATACAATCAAATTAGATACAAATTTTGCTGTCGATGCAACAAGTAAACAAACACTTGAAAATTTAGCGGCAAATGGTTCTCCTTCAACATTGCTAGCAGTGGCCGGTCCACTAACAGGGATTTTTGCAGATATTGCCGCAGGAGATCATGACCGTTATTTAATAGGGGTTGATACTGATCAGTCACTTGTTTATACAAATGCAACAAGAAGATTTTTTACATCAATTTTGAAAAATTTAGGATATTCACTTTTTTCAGTTCTTGCCGATCTATACACTAAAAAAACAAATTCAAAATATTTAGGCGGATTTGTTCAATCTCAAAAAAATGCATTTGTAAAACTTGGATATAAGGATAAATTTGTCGACATTGCCGATTCAACCCTACCAGATTCAGATAAAACTTTAGCCAATAAAGCAATCGAAGATGCAAAAAAACATTTTGACGAAAAAACAGCAAACTCAACTGATGTTCGTAAAACATTAGAAATTCCAGAAATGGACAAAGATCAACAAGCTCGAATTGACAAGCTAGTTTCTGAAATTAATAAATAATTTCAGCACTTTTTAAGCTCGAGAAAAAAATCCAGGCTATTTTGTCTGGATTTTTTAATTTTTTTTGCTAAAATTTAATTAAATGGACAGAGAAGAAAATGTAATTGAGTTTATTGGTGTTTCAAAAAAATTTGGCAACTTTTTTGCTAATAAAAACATTAGCTTTAAAGTTAAAAAAAACACAATCCACGCACTAATTGGTGAAAATGGTGCCGGAAAATCAACACTTATGTCAACTCTTTTTGGAATTTATACACCAGATGAGGGACAAATAAAAGTAAACGGAAAACAATCATTTATTGACAATCCTAATCGCGCAAGCGACTTGGGAATAGGGATGGTTCATCAACATTTTAAACTAGTTGATGCTTATACTAATTTTGAAAACATTATTTTAGGACAGGAATTTACGCACCGAGGTGTTCTAAATCGACAATCTGCCCGTGAAAAAATAAAAAAAATACAACAAATTTACAATATTGAATTTGATTTAGACCAAAAAACTGGCGACGCTTCTGTGGTTGTAAAACAGAAAATTGAAATTATAAAAATTTTATATCGCGACTCAGATATCTTAATTTTTGACGAGCCAACAGCAATTCTATCACCACAAGAAATTGACTCCTTTTTAGATATTTTAAGATTTTTTATTAAAAATGGTAAAACAATAATTTTTATATCACACAAATTATCTGAAGTTAAACAAGTTGCAAATTCTGCGACCGTTTTGCGTCATGGAGAAGTTGTTGCCAACTTTGAAAATCTTGAAAACATCAGTATTTCCGAGATGACTTCAGCAATGGTTGGTAAAAAAGTTGTCAGCTCAAAAAATTTACTCAAAAAAGATTTCACTCAAGTTGGACTAAAAGTTGAAAATCTTAGCGCTTCTTTTGATAAAAAAATCGAAAATTTGAACTTTGAAATTCACAAAGGTGAAATTTTTGCAATTGCAGGTATTGAAGGCAACGGTCAGCTTGAGGTCGAACTTGCAATTTCAGGTCTAATTCATTCAACAGGTAAAATTTTGGTTTATAATCAAAAAAACGAACATATAAACTTAGAAAATTCAAGCGCCGCTTCCCGTTTTGGTTTAATTTCTTATGTTCCTAGCGACCGTCATAAATACGGAATAGTTTTAGATTTGCCAAATTTAGATAATTCAATAATAAGAAACATGAGAAATGAAAAATATGTTTCAAAAAAATATATAAAAACTCAAAAAGTTCAAGAATTATACGATAAAATTGTTGAACTTTTTGATGTAAGAGGTGATAAAACTGGCCAAAAGAATTCTCGACTTTTATCTGGGGGTAACCAGCAAAAATTTGTTCTGGGCCGCGAAATTTTAACTGATCACGAAGTACTTTTAATAGTCCAGCCAACTCGTGGACTTGATATAGGGGCAATAAATTTAGTTCATCAAAAAATTCTTGAAGAAAAAAGTAAAAATAAAACAATTTTACTCATTTCATACGAACTCGATGAAGTTTTGGCCCTAGCAGACACAATTTGTGTTATTAATAAAGGACAAATTTCTAAAAAATATTTTGCAAACGAAATTGACCGTTACAAAATAGGTAGACTAATGGCAGGTTTAAATCATGATTAAGAAAAAAATTAATTTTTCTATTTTTTCTAATTTTTTCTTTAAAAAATTAGAAAAAAACACCTCTAAAAGCTTATCTGAAAAGATTTTGTCTACTTTTTGGGCAATTTTCTTTGGAATTTTAGTCTCATTTATTTTTATCTGGTCATTTGGATACAATCCGCTTAGAGTTTATTATACTATTGTTTTTAAGATCGCTTTTGCTTGAAATGAAGTTAGAAGTTTGCTATTAATTACGTCAATTTTCATTTTTGCTAGTATTGCAATTGCAATTCCTTTTAAATCAGGGTTATTTAACATTGGTCTTCCGGCGCAAATGATGATCTCAGGGATAGTTTCCTTGATGATTGTTTTAAATTTGACATCAATTAATATTTATGCTCGGTTATTAATAGCCGCACTTTTAGGTATTTTAACAAGCGGAATTCTGGGTGCACTAGTTGGTATTCTTAAATCTTATTTGAAAATAAATGAAGTTATTTCAACAATTTTATTAAATTGAATAATTTTTTATATTGGTAAATTTTTCCTTACATCAACAAGTCTTGACATTGGATTTAAAACTACAACACTAACTTCACAAACTATAAACGAGACGGCATTTTTAACATCAATATTTTTAACCCGTAATTTTTCAATAATAATGTTATTTTTAGCATTATTATTTGCATTTTTAATCTGGTTTGTTTTGCAAAAAACTTCAATTGGCCTTTCAATAAAAATTACTGGTCAAAATAAAGATGCTGCAAATTATGCTGGAATTAATAACAAAAAAACAACTATTGCAGTCATGACTTTTTCAGGAATTGTCGGCGGAATTGCCGGTTTTGCCTGATATGTTTTTTACAGACGATCCTTTACAATTCAGGCCGGAATGCCGCGAGAAGGTTTTGATGCTATTTTATTAGCACTTTTAGCTTTTAATTCACCTTTTGGAATAATCCCAATATCCTTTTTTTACTCAGTTCTTCTAATTGGAACAAATGCACTTGAGGCTCATTCAATCGCCTTAAATCAACAAACAACACAAATTATTATTGGAATTATAGTGTATTTATCTGCTATATCTGTTATTTTTATTCATTTTAAGCCACTAAAATGAACGATGAATGTTTGATACTTATCTAGAACAGGCCGATTTTTCAGTGCTAAAAATGCAAAAAATATAAAAATTAAGCCAACAAGTCCTGTTCACAGTAATTTAAGTTTATTGTTCATAAAACCTGAAAAAAAGGAAAAAATTAGGAATTTGCAAACAGAAATTACTAATTTTGAAAACATTAAAGCAGAACTTTTAACTTTATTTTTAGACCAAAAAGTTAATATTTTTTGAATTTACCGAAAAATTCAAAAAATAAATATTAAACTTTTCTTATTAAAAAGAGCGTACTTAAAAATTAAGAATCATGACAACGTCGCAATTTGAAAACAAAAAAAGACCGAATTAAAAAACAAATCTGGACTAGATTCAGCACTTAAGTCAAAAAATGTTGAGGAAAAATTAGCCTTTTTTGAGCAAATTAACCAAAAAAGGCGTAAATTAAACATCGAACTAAATGAATTAGGTTACTTTGATGCTAAAAATAATTTTAATGCCTTTTGACAGCAAATTATTGAACATCACTTGCAGTTTCGTAGTCTAAAATCTGAAATTATTCAAAATTTTAAAGCAAACCAAAAAGCTAAAAAACCTTTAAAAACGGAGGAAAAATAATGACCTGAGAAACAGTTATTCCAATTTTAGCGCTTTTCTTTGTCTTTTTCTCAATAATAACAACCGGATCGATAGCAGGACTTTATAGTGAAAAAGCTGGGGTTGTAAACATTGCAATCAACGGAGTTATGATTATTGGGGCGACAGTTTATGGTCTTTTTTCAATTCTTTTTGATGTTTCCAACATGGCGATGCAATTAATACTAATCCCACTTGCAGCGCTTTTTTCAGGATTATTTTCGCTACTGCACGGATTTTTAACGATAAAACTGAAAGGAAATCATATTATTTCAGGGGTAGCGCTCAACATTTTGGCGCCAGCAATTGCATTTGCACTGCTTAAAATTTATGGAAACAGTAGCCGCTTTGAGTCTCCAGTAAATGAACTTGCCTTTGGTCCACACAGAACTTTTTTAAACATTTTTTCACTAAAATTACTAATTGTAACAGCGCTAATTTTTGTAACTTGGTTTGTTTTTTCCAAAACCAAATTTGGACTCAGATTTTCAGCTGTTGGTGAAAATCCGCATGCCGTTGCTGCAGCCGGAATTAATGTAAATAAAATGAAATGACTTGGAGTTTTTCTTTCAGGTTTAATTGCCGGAATCGCAGGTGCTTTTTATTTCCAGTATTTAGGATCTTCTTTTACAGGCGACGTTCAGGGACTAGGATTTTTATCGCTAACAATTTTAATTATGGGCCGTTGAAAAATAATTTTAATTGTGATTTATGGCTTAATTTTCTCATTTTTATACACAATTTCAATTAGCTTAGCCGGAAATTTTGGTGACTTTTTAGCAATTATTGAAGCTGCACCATATTTAATTACAATTTTAATTTTAGGTCTTACTTCCAGAAAAGACTTAGCGCCAAAAGCGCTCGGAATACCTTATGATAAATCTTTAAAATAAAACTTAAAAATTTATAGTATAATTCTAAATCCTTATTAGAAAATAAAAACAGCATTCATGAAAAAATATTTCAAGGTTTTATTATGTACAAAAAATTTTTCGAAGGTATTATTGAAGTTATTACCGGCCCTATGTTTTCAGGCAAATCTGATGAACTAATTAAAAGAATAAAAATTCTAACTTATGCAAATATTAAGATTTTAGTAATAAAACCTTTAATTGACAACCGTTTTTCTGACTGCGAAATTGTTTCGCGCTCAGGTCTGAGAATCCCAACTTTTAGCGCTAAGACAACTCAAGAAATAAAAGATCTATTTGCAAAAGAAAAATACGGCGCAATTGCAATTGATGAGATCCAATTTTTTTCCGAAGATATTATCCCCTTTTTGGATAAAATTGCAAACAAAGGAATTCGCGTGATTGTCAGCGGCCTTGACCAGGATTTTCGTCGCAAACCCTTTGGTGTTTTGCCAAATTTAATGGCAATTGCCGAAAATGTGACAAAATTACAAGCAGTTTGCACAATTTGCAAACGCGCTGCAACAACAACGGCTCGCCTTGTTAAGTCAGAAAAACAAAACTTAATTGGTGATAGTGCCGAATATGAGGCCCGTTGTCGTGCTTGTCATAACTTGTAAAAAAAAAAAAAAATATTTTTTCTACTAATTCAAATTTTTGTGGTAAAATTACAATTTGCAAGCGCAAGTGTAGTTTAATGGTAGAACTTCAGCCTTCCAAGCTGACTGTGAGGGTTCGATTCCCTTCACTTGCTCCATATCAGGTTGTCCAAATTCTCACAAAAAGCGCGAATGCGCTTTTTTTATTAACATTTTATACATTATTTTTTTAAAATAATGTATAATTTAAAAAAGATTTAATTTCTTAAAAAGGAAAAAAAATGGAAATAATTTCAGGAACAGTAATAGACAAACTTGGTTTTCACGCCCGCCCTGCTTCAAAAGTTGCAAAATTAGCAACAACATTCAAATCACAAATTAAAATCATATCTGGTGAAAAATCAGGTAATGCCAAATCAATCATGAATATAATGGCTCTTGGAATTAAAATGGGATCAAATTTTACCATTGAAGTTTCAGGTGAAGACGAAATTACTGCCGCAAAAGCGATCAAAGAATTAATTATTGCTGAAAAATTAATTCTTGAATAATTCAGAAAAACCCTATATAATCAGTAAAAACCGTGCATAAAATAAACCGACAAAACGTCGGTTTATTTTATTTTTTTGCCAGGATTTCCCAAATCTTACCGAAAATTGAAAAAAAATATATTTTTCAATTATTTTCTAGCAAAACCTATAAAATAATGTAAAATTATGGTAATTAATTTGATGTTTTGCGTTATCAATTTATCAAATTAATTATTTTATATATACAAAAAAAAGAAAGGAGAAAAATGTCCATTTCACTTAAATCAGTTTTCAGTGAAAAAACAAGAAAGAGCACCAACAACTCTGGTGCTGGGAAATTGCGTAAAATTTTGTCCAAATTATCGGGCGCTTTTATGCTACCAATCTCAGTTATGTCCATTGCTGGTCTGCTCTTAGGGGTTGGTGCTGCGATTGCAAACAACGCCGAATCGCTTCATAACCTTAAACAATTTGGGCAATTTATCCAAGCCCTAGGTGATGCTGTTTTTGCCGGTTTACCGGTTTTATTTGCGATTGCCTTTGTTATTGCCTTTACTGATGAGTCCGGTGTGGCTGTTTTTGCAACATTAATCGGATATCTTGTTTTCTCATCAGTCCAAACAGTCTTTATCACTGATGTTGATATTCCTGATCCTGCTGATGCTAAAAAAAGCATTGGTAAAGGGGTTTCTATTTTATTCTCTGGTGCAGGGCGTGATCCAGCCGGATTAACAAGGCTTGTTGGTGGTGCTCTCGGATTCAGGGCGCTTCAAACCTCAGTTTTTGGCGGAATAGCTGTTGGACTTGTTGTTCAATATCTATATAATCGCTTTCATACAATTCAATTACCACAAATGATTTCATTTTATGGAGGTAAAAGATTTGTTGCATTAATCACAATTCCAGTAATGGGGCTTTTAGCTTTTATTTTCCTAATTTTCTGACCATGAATAGGAATTGGGCTTAACCTCTTTGGTGCTTCACTTGCAAAAGTTCCTTATGGATTTGAGTCATTTATTTTTGGTTACATCGAAAGATCTCTAATTCCTTTTGGTCTACACCACGTTTTCTACGCACCACTTTGATTCTCATCAGCCGGAGGAGACGCAGGTGCAACTATCGCTGACTGAGCAAAAGATCAAGGAATTGAAGTTATAAGCAAAACTGCAGAAGCCGCAAATTCAACACAAGTAATTTACGAAGTAGTTGCTAGTGGTAAAGTAATTCCTGGTGATTCACTTAAAGAAATTTTACTTGACCATGCTCAAAATAAAGATAAATTTGTTGGTGACTCAACAGCATCAATTTATTTATTAAAATTTGCTAACACAATCGATTACACCGAAGATGGAAAAGCAGTTTCAATCCCATTATTTACCTTTTTAGAAAACCATGGTTTCAAAGTTGGTAGATTTGCTGACGGTAAATTCTCAGGAATGATGTTCGGTCTTCCAGCAGCAGCAGCAGCCATGATTATGGCAGCACCAAAAGAAAATCGAAAAGTTACTGCAGGAACTGTTATTCCAGCAGCAGCAACTTCATTTGTAACTGGTGTTACTGAACCGATTGAATTTACATTCCTATTCTTATCTCCACTACTTTTCTGAGGATTCCACGCATTTATGATGGCCCTTTCCTTCATGTTTGCGAATTTAGCTGGAGTTCACATTCCAATGGTCTTCTCAGGTGGAGTTCTTGACCTTTTAATTTATGGAGCCGTTCCTGTCCAAAAAGGTACTAATTTCTGGTGAGTTTTAGTAGTAGGACTTGCTTATGCACCAATTTACTACTTTGTTTTCCTATTTGTTATCAAATGGAAAAACCTTGAAACTCCAGGAAGAGGAACAAACACCAAATTATTTACAAAATCTGATTATTTAGCACGTAAAGATAAATCAAAATCTGCCACATCAGTTGATCCACAAGTTCTTGCGATCGTTGATGGATATGGTGGAATTGATAATATTACCAATTTTAATAACTGTGCATCACGTCTTCGTTATGACATTAAAGATTTATCACTTGTTGACGAACAAAAATTAAAAGCTGCCGGCGTTGTTGCTATAAAAGTTGAAGGACAACACCATGTTCAGGCAATTTTAGGGCCAATCGCTGAGCAAATGAATGCAAAAATTAATTCCCAACGTGATTTAATTAAAGCTATGTCTCAAGACGAAATTGACGCAATTTTGAAAAACAAACCAACAAAATCTATGCCAGAAAAAGTTGAAATGACTAAGTGTGAAAACAAAACTTGCCACTTGCCAGAAGAAATTTATTCTCCAGCAACAGGTGAATTAATTGAATTAGCCCAAGTAAAAGACGGCGTTTTTTCTGAAGAAAAATTAGGAAAAGGTTTTGCAATTCGTGTTGGTAACACCGGTAAAACAGACATTTTTTCACCAATTAATGGTCAAATTAAAATGGTCTTTAATACCAAACACGCAATTGGATTTGCTTCTAAAGACAATAAAACCCAAGTTTTAATTCACATCGGAATTGATACTGTCGAACTTCAAGGTAAGGGTATTGAGGTTTTTGTTGAAGCTGGCCAAGATATTAGTGCTGGAGATAAAGTTGCTAGCGTTGATCTTGATTATTTAACTCAATCAGGAATAAAAAACACCGATATTATCGTTGTTATTCTTCACGAGTCAGATAAAAAAGAATTCCAATTTAAAGTTCCTTTACAAAACATTAATCAACTTCCAATGCTAGTTGGTCAATCATTACCAGTCAAAAAACAATAAAATTGGTCTCTAAATTTTAGAATATTTTTGTAAAAAAACCGCGATTAACTTCGCGGTTTTTGTTTTAAATTAACTTTATTTGACTAAAATATACAATTAACTTTTAATACGAAATTTATTAAGTCCTTTTGTCAAAATTTATAACTTCTTTTGTTAAGGTCTAAGCAAATACCTGACTTTGCTAGTTTGAAGGTAAAAATTCACTTTTTAATGAATCTAAATATGTAAAAATACCTGTAAATACGGGTTTTTTAGCTAAAATCTTAATTTTTATTATTTTGGAATTAACCTTTTGTAAAAAAAAAAAAAAAAATGTTTGGTCTAAAATAAAATTGTGTTACAATAAACCTCACTAAGAATAATTAATAAATTTTTGATATTGAATTAAGGGGAATTAGTTATGTTTTTTTGTCATAAAAAACTCAAATAGTGCGAATTATCCATTATATTTTTAAATATGATGGAATGCCTTAAATTTAACCGTTTAGAAATCTTCAAATTTATGGCTTTTAGTTATTGTTCTTTCAAAACTTCATATATTTTTTAGGCTCGATGTGAGTAAAAACGAGTTTTCTATTTGCATTGAGTTTAAATAGTAGTTGTTTTTTTTATGATTTTTGTCAGTGTTTTAACTAAAAAAGGTAGTTTAAATATTTCATAATTTTGCTTTTTAAGTCAAAATTTTACTTTTTTAGTTTGCTTTATTTGATTAATAAGTAGGTTTTTTCTTTCGTGAGTGTTAGATTTAAAATTTAGTATTTTTGCTTTGATAGTTATTTTTTCTGAGTTTAGCAGTTTGATGAGTTCCTGGTGATCCAAATATTTGAAATAGGTGTATTTTTTACCTTGATATTTTAATAGATCAGTAAAAAATAGGTAATTAACTTTTGCAAAAAAGTTAAAAAAGTGCCTAAAACCCAGCACTTTTTTGTAATTATCTTATCAACTAAGAAACTCACGATAATTTAGGAATTCAGGTTATTTGCTATATAAAGGGTCAAGTTGCGCACAGCCTAAATTATTTTTTTAAATCTTTTAAATTTACATTTTAGAAAAATAAACAAATATTTGTCACAAAGCATAACAAATGACAGACCCGTTACTAATTTGAATAATTATTTTTTATTTATTTTTACATAAATTCCAAACAAAGACTTATTAAAAGTTTTTGTGATTAATTCAATAGGGTTATCAAAAGAATTTGAAATCAACCTATAAATTTTGGATAAATTTCTATTGTTATAAAAAATAAAAAAGAAAAAAGAAACAAACAGCAAAATACTAATAGAAAAAATAATAACTAAAATGATTGTTAATAAATTAATATAATTTTTATCAACTTTTATAAGTGGACCTGTATCTCGGATAAAATCTATAGCAAAATTGTTATTACCGAAAACAAGAGTTAAGAAAATTTCGTGTAAAATAAATGTTAAAATTGAAAAACAAAGGCAAAAAACCGCAATTCATAATTCAAATTTACTTATTTTATAAAAAATTTTAAATAAAAATTGTTTCAGTTCGGGCTTTATTTCCTTCCCTTGTAGGAAAGAAACATTGTTAATTTCATTAGTTTTTTTAAGATATCGAGGAGAACTTCCAAATAATAACAAACCAAATTCAACGATATAGTCTTGATGCTCTGTGTTAAGCCCTTGTTTTTTATATAAAAAAAAGAAGGCAAAAAAATTTATTATGATTAGAAATGTTACGAAAATAAAAGTAAAATAGGTAGTTACTCTCATGGGAAATGTTCCGCCTTGAGTATTTATAAATTCAATTTTACTAAATGAAATTATATATACAATTGTAATTGCTAGATAAGCAATAACAGGAAAGACAATAATAAGAAGAAATTTCCTATTAAGTAGCCGTAAATATTGCGTGTAGAATTTTTTGATCATGTTAACTTGATTAATATCCATTATTTTTATAATTAAGCGTTATTATATCTTATAATATTAAGCACAAGTTAAAAAAGAATAAAAAATTTTTCCATTAATAAATTAGAGGAAAAAATTAACAAAAGCGGTAGAATCAAAGCCATAGATAAAAAAGTAATTGTTTGAATTTTTCATTAATTTAGCTAAAAATTTAATAGGTTAGGATATTAATTTTCCTGTAAATATAAACATTTTTTATTTAGCATTTAATTTTTATTTATAACTTTTTAGGGTATAATTTAATTAGATTGTTGAAAAAGGGGGTTTAGTATAATGGAAGTACCATGGACTCCAAACCCATCAGTGAAGGTTCGAATCCTTTAACCCCCGCCAAAAAATTATTTTTAAAATACGAAAGGTGGCAAGATGCAAACAAAATTCAAGAACAAAGCATATAATTTAGTTTCATCATTAATACAACCAGGAGAAAAACTAGAATTTACCGTTAGTGATATAAATTTTGATGTTGTTGACTTTAAAAATTTTGGAAAAACAACGCTAATTTCGATTTTTCCTTCAATTAATACCAAAATTTGCGATGAACAAACAACATCCATCCGCGATTTATCAAGGAAATATTCACAATTTAGATTTATTTCAGTTTCACTTGATCTTCCTTCCGCGATTGCTCAGTGAAAAAATGCAAATTTATCCGAAAATATGGAGATATATTCTGACTATCGTTTGCGTAGTTTTGGATTAGCCACTGGATTTTTAATTGATGATGTATTTTTATTAAATCGTGGTTATATTATTGTTGACTCTGAAGGAAAAGTTTTAGTTGTTGAACCTAATTCTGATGTTCACGATCAAATTAATTTTGAACAATTAGAAAAACATCTTCAAAACCTTTCATAATTTTGCTAAAAACTTAAAAATTAATTTTTATTTATATATTCAAGAAATGCACATTTAATTGTGTATTTTTTATTTATTTTTTAAAAATAAAAAAAGTGATATAATTTATAAGACAAAATAAAATAGGAATAACAATGAATGACCTTACAAAAATTCCCGCTGACCTAATAAATGAACGCCCTTTTAAAGAAGGTGAGGCTTTTTGGTTAATTCAGGATTGAATTCCAATTTATGCCCTCACAGTCGTTCTGGGTATGGTTGCGTCAATTATCACAATTTATTTTTTCTGAAAACGCGAAGGTTATAAATTTGATCATTTAGCCGCGCTGATTTTTATCACAATTCCTATTTCTATTGTTGGAGCACGTTTCGGATATATTCTTGAGCGTTTAGTGGTTGGTGATCTTACATCATTACAACAGTGATGAAATATTCGCCAAGGTGGACTCTCAATTCAATGAGGTGTTATTTTTCCAACTGTTGCAAATTTAATTTATGCATATCGAAAACGGGCTAGTTTTGATTGACGAAAAGGCTTTTCTTTTATCTTGCCAGCGGTTCTAATTGGCCAATTTTTAGGAAGATGAGGAAATTTTACAAATCACGAAGTCTATGGATTCCTTGATCCTGAAGGTAAAACCGTAAATTGATTAGGTGATTTTATTCGAAAAAATATGTTTATTGCCGATAAACATGCGCCAAATGGTCAACTCCGTGTTCCATTATTTTTCTATGAATCACTAACTTCGCTATTTGGTTACTTGGTAATTGTATGAGTATTAAACCTTTTTTCATGACTCAAACCAGGTTCAACAGGGGCGCTATACATTTTATATTACGGAATTGTCCGGGCTTCTATGGAATTTTTACGGCAAGAATCATATGTTTATTATTTTGTAATTGCAATTTTAATGATAATTCTGGGAATTTTGTTGTTCATCCGCTTTCAATTTTTCACAAATTACTATGTAAAAATTGAAAACAAAAAGTTAAAATTAGCATTTTCTGAAAGATACACAAAAGAAAACAGACGCTATATTGGTTTGCCTTGAATTAGATGAAATCGCAACCTTTCTGAGCCTGCAAAATCAGAACCAAAAATCTTAGAGGCTTAGGCAAAATTGAAATTTTACAACGAAAAACATTAGTTTTTAATGTTTTTTATAATTTAATATTATATAATTATTTATAATCATTAAAATTTTATTCTTAAGGGGTTTAGTCATGGAAAATTATGATGTTATAATAATCGGAGCAGGGCCAGCTGGTCTAACAACTGCTCTTTATGCTTCTCGTGGTAATTTAAAAGTTCTAATTTTGGAAAAAGGAGCCCCAGGCGGGAAGCTTGTTTCACAATCTAAAATTGAAAATTGACCTGGAGATGAGTTCATTGATGGTGCATCTTTAGCGCTAAGAATGTATAAACACTCACTAAAATTCGGAACAAAACACCGTTATTGTGATGTTGATTATATTGAATCTAACTCACCTTTTGATCACAAAGTTATTTGTAAAAATGGTAAAACTTTCACAGCAAAATCCGTTGTTGTAGCCTCAGGAATGGTCGAAAGAAAACCGCTAGATATTAAAAATTACCTTGATTTTGAAGGTAAAGGTGTTTCTTATTGTGTTGTTTGCGATGGTCCTTTTTATGCTAACCAACCTTCAATCGTTATTGGAGGAGGAAATTCTGCTGTTGAGGAATCAAGTTTTTTAGCTTCAATAGCTTCAAAAGTTTATGTTTTAGTTCGTGATGACAAATTTATCGCCGAACCACTTTTAATAGAAGAACTCAAAAAAAACAAAAATGTTGAAATTTTATTTAACGCTAAAGTTTTAGAGCTTCAAGGAGATGGCGCACTTGAGTCAGCAATTATTGATCACAACGGTGAGCAAAAAACACTAGAAATTAAGTCACTTTTCCCATACATTGGTTTTTTACCAGCTACTAGCTTTTTGCAAAAAAACCATAAAGAAATTCTTGATAAATTTAATTTTATTCAAGTTGACAAATACGGACAGTCAAAAATTTCTGGAGTTTATGCTGTTGGTGATGTTGTTACAAAAGAAATTAGACAAATTGTTACTGCCGCAAATGATGGTGCAATTGTTGGTAAAATTTTAACTAATCGAATTAAGTAAAAAAAAAGGTTCCTATATAGTGAAAATAGTTAAGAAATTTTCCAAAACGAAATTTTTAACAAAAAAATCAAAAATTTTACTAGGACTTACTTTATCCGCATCATTTCTTGGTGTTTTAGGAATTTCAGTCGGTATTTCTTATGGTTTTGGCTTAATTAAAAAAAATTCTTATCAAACAACTGTTGAGGATTTAAATAGAACAATAACTAAAATTAATGCTCTTAGTTTTAATGCTCAAAAAGTTTCACCTTTTTCAACTTATGCCTCACTAAAAGAAGAGTGAAAAAAAATTCAAAACTCACCAAACCAAGGTGATTTTTTCGATCTTTTTAGTCTTGAAAATAAAAGATTGCAACCATATAAGTTGCCAAACGGAATTTGACTTGAGTTTGTAGATGTAAAACCAGATGATGCAAATCAACAATTTAATGTTGAATTTTTGCTCAAAACTTATAATCACTCGAGAATTATAAAATCTGATATAAGAACTGACAAAATTTCTATAAGTCCTAATTCAACTTTTTTTCTGGAAAATTTTTACCAAGCGCTCCAAATAAATCTTCAAAATATTAGACCATTTTCTAGAGGCGAGCAAAATAAAATCTCACCTAAAATTTGGCTTGCAAGCGACTTTTTAGCAGAAGCAAATTCTGAGCAAAGTGCAGAAAGTTTTATTAAAAAGGTTCATGATTTTTTTGACTTTGACTTTGAGTCAATTTTAACTAACAAAAACTTTGCTATTAAACATGAAAATAAGTTAGTTTTTCCTTACAAAATTGAAATTATAAAAAATAATAAAAACACTTGAGTTCAACCTTCGCAATTGCACTCAGATTTTTTAGAAATACAAGGTAAAATTAGTTTTACAGATGAAGCCAAAGAAGTATTCCCAAAAAATTTTAATACAAATATAACTAAAAATTTTACTTTTTTACTTTTTGATTCAGCTAAAAATAAGTCTGCTTTTATTGATCCCAAACTTTTTATACAAATTCCAAAGCTAACAGATCTAAAAATTGATCAATTTTCAAACGAAAATCAAGACAACAAAGTTGATATTTCACAAAAATCAATATCTTGAGTTTATAACTTTCTTAAATATAACGAAGAAACAAAAGCATTAAAAACACCTGAAGAAGCAAAAATAGCCCTTAATTCTTTTATTAATTCAGATTTACAACTTGATTTTACCGATTATGATGACTTAGATCCAAAAATCAAGCAAAAATTTGGCTTTAATATTATAGTTGAAAAAATTCAACTTGATTCAGACGAGCAGTCATCGCTAGTTCGCATACCGTTTGAAATTTTTTATCCCCTTAATGAAGATGGTTCAGAAAAATTAACTAAATCTTCAGAACTTGTTTTAAGAAATTTTAAAAATTCTGAATCCCAAAATGTTTCTACATTTGACCCTAAAAATTTTAGCCAAATTCCAGTTGTTAATTTAGATTATCTTACTGATAAAAATAAAAAAGATGAAATTTTTTCATCTTTTGATTATGTTTCAAAAGATGAAATTCAAAGGTTAATTGACTCAAATGCACATGAAGAAATTTATAATATTTTAATAAATTCTTCAAAATTTAATCTTAACTTTCCTGAAACTCAAATTTTAAATTCCTGAACTTTTAAATATGATTTTCCAACTATTTCTGAGTTTTCCAAAAAAACACTAACTCCACAAGCACTAGAAAATAACACAAATACTCGTGCTTTTTTTGAAAATAATCAAGAATTTATATATTTTGTAAAAAATATTTTGACCTTACCTGAACAAGAAGCTCAAAAATACCTTAAAATTCTTTTTAATTCTCTTGCGGAAATAAAATCTGACACTTTGGGTGACCAACAGCAAACTTCTGAAACTCAAAGTCTTGATTCAGCCCCAAAAAATGAAACTGTCGCCGCACAAGCAACCCAATTTCAGGAAACAGAAACTGAAAATTCTGAAAACAACACAGGTTCTCAAGATTCTCAGCAACCCGAAAATCAAGGAAACCAACAACAAAACTCAGAAAGTCAAACTCCTGATACTAATTTAGCCCCAAAAATTCAAACTATTAATGAAAAAATTGTTTCAAATCTTCAAAATCAATATTTAATTACGGGATTTAGCGACTTAATTTCTAAAATTGAAGCTTTAAATCAAAAAAATGGACAGTCACAAGCAGATTTAAATGCTCAAACATTTTCTGAATTATTTATAGAAACTTATAAAAATAATAGTTTAGTTAAGCAGTTTGAAACACTTGGCGAAAATCTTTCTTATAAAATTGTTTTTCTAGCCAATCCAAACCCAGAACAAATCGATTCTGAAGGCCAAAATTCAACCCCAAACCCAGTTCAGGTTGCCGATCAGGAAGCTTCTGAAAGTGATAATAGTCCCAAAAAAGAGATTTTTACATTAGGTTATTATTATATTTTTACCTCTGCTATAAACAATAAAATTGTTTTTAGAACCCCAATTAATTCGCTAAAATTAGATGTTTTTACAGATCAAAATCCTCAAAGTGAAATTGAAGTCTTGTCCAATGTTGTTTTAAATTTTCCACAAAATCTTTTAAAATTAGAGCTTGATGAGTCTAATTTTGCAACTGCACTTACATTTTCTAAAACCGCTGAAGAAGTTCTAAATTCTGAGTTTAATAAAGAAGATAAAGATTTTAAACAAACATTAGAGAGTATTAAAAAACTTTTTGGTTTTTCTACTTTTGTTCAAATTTATCCTTTATTAAATGGTCATGGGCTTGTATATAAAAAAGATAGCGTTTTCAAGGATAAATTTGGAAATTTGAAAATTAGATTTGCCGTAAAAAATCTAAATTCAGCTGAAAAATCTCAAATTTTCATTCCAAACACTGTAGATAACGAGCAAAATAATCCTGATAATTCAGTACAAAATCCAACTAGCCCTCAAGATTCAACTTCAGTTTCAGTTCCGTCAGTTCCAAACCCACCAGCGCAAACTCAGCCAGCTCCAACTCCACAACCTCAACAACCTCAACAACCTCAACAACCACCTCAAACTCAACAACCTGCAACTCAGACCGCACAGCCGCAACTCAAAAATAATCTAGATCCCTTTGTACCGCAAGAAAATGAAGCAAAATATCCGCTTATTTTTACAGTCATTAGACCAAAAAGGCAGTTAAATCGAAATTAGGAAAAAATGAAAAAAACTAAAATAGTAAGAAAAGTAAAAAAAGTTTCACACACCAGATCTTTAATGATTATGGCGACTTGACCTATTGCAATTGGTGCAATTTTAGGTTTTTCTTATTTAACTTATTCGCTGGTTGAGTCAAAATATTTTGATGTTGTTGATCAGCGAAATTTAGAAAAAACTGAGGTTAATCAAAAAGGGATTCAACTTTCAAATGAAGAATTTGAAAAAATTGTTGATCAAATGCAAATTGACGAGGATTTTTCTAAATATTCAGCCGAACAAATTCTCGATTTATCTCGTGATTCAGCATCTAATTTTCATCTTACTACAATTTTTAACCTTACCAATTTTAGTTCAAAATATCCTTTTTTAAAACTTAATATCAATCCTATCAATAAATCTGATGTTGAAAATGACGATCTAGTTACAAAAGTTGTTAATAATAATTTAATTAATGTTGTTTTTTCGGCTCATGATCAATTTACAAATAAAACTTATTCAAAAGTTCATTCAATTCGTGGCTTTAATGGCAAAGGTGATATTCCATTTATAAACTTTAATATTGACCAACAAAAGTCCGCTTTTATTTTGCAAACAGCACAAATAAACCAAAAATGAAACGCACTTTCGCTTGTTCAAGCGCTAAATTCTGAGTATAAAAATACAAAAGATGCTAAAAAAACCCTTGAAAAATTTGGTTCTTTTTTATTTTTAGACTCAAATGACAATTTAGTAAATTTTCCCGAGAGCACCCATTTTGATTTTGAAACAGACCAATCAGGAAACATAATTTTTAAAAATGTTGACGATTCAACAGGTAATTTGTGAATTTCCTTTGGAGTTTTTGACTCAAATAAAACTAAAATTCGCACATTCGATTTAAAAGTTTCAAATTTATTAGATTATGCACAAGTTACTAATTATCTTAATAATTTAATTAGAACTGATGATGAACTTATCATCTTAAAAGATGAAAAAATTCAAGAAATTGTTGCACAAAATGTGTCTTTATCTACTTTTTTGGTGTCCCAAACTGATCATAGCAATCTCTTTGATATATCAAAATTACAAAATTTATTCACAAATTCCTTGCCAAATTTTAATGTAAGGTTGTTTGGAACAAATATTCAAATGGACCGAATTGGCGAAGTTGAACTTATGGTTCAAATCGATTTTAAGGCTAAACAAATTGAAAATCTAGCCCAAAACCAGTCAACTCCTGAGAATGTAAGTGTATCAAATTTACAACAAAATCCACCTGTCCAAGTGCAAAAAACCCTTCAAAATCAGGTATCCTTATTTCAAGATGCTGGTACAAATAATTCTGAAAATTCAAGTCAAGAAAATTTAAATAACTCACAAACTCAAGAAAATTACCGTAAATTTAATTTTATTTACACCCTAAAACCTTTTAAAAATTTAGCACAAAGATATTTGGATTCGGTGATTAAGGATAATGATCTTTATATTGTAAGGCAAAAATTTAATTATTTAGACGGCGCTGAAGTTATTAATAATTTAAGGTCAATTAATGCTAGTTTTTATTCTTTTCAAGAGAATAGAAACACAAGTAAAGGCTTAGAAATTGTTAATTTAGAAAGTAGTCCAACTTATGATAGTTTAACTAGTCAAAGAGCAATTGTGACGTGATTTAAAGACTTTTTTAAAGATTCATTAACATTTCCGACCTGAAAAAAAACTGATGAAAATGACAAACCTGAAGAAGTTTTATCAAAAATTTTTGCTAAAATGAATGATATAATTAATTCTAAGCAAATTTTTTCATATGGGGTTAAATATAATTTATTTTTTGAAAGTTCTACCGGCCAATTAACAATAACAATTAGTATTTATGACAGATTTAATAAAATTTTAGGACAAAAAGATATAAAAATAAGCGGCTTGTCACCAACAAATCCGCAATTATTATTAGCCAAAGAAAATCAAGCAAATTTTTTTATTGACGGATCTGGTGGATATAATGTTGATGCTTCTGATGAAAGCAATCTATTTCACTCAGAAATTAAAGGCCTAAAATCAATCACAAATCCTCAAGTTGAACTTAGCCTTGACTCTTCAAAAAAGACTGATAAGAAAGTTAAACTTGTCAGAAATTCAGGAATTTTATATCCAAGTCTAAATGATAATTATTTAAAATTATTTTATAAAACTGACGAAAATTTTGAAAAAACTGTAGCTTTTGAAGAAAATACTGCATTTTTTTATTCATTTTCAGTCCAAAATAACTTAGAACCTAACCAATCTAAAGTTGTCCTTAAATTTATTACAGAACAAAACGGAACATCTGATCAACAAACAAATCAGGATCCTAATTTAATTTGAGTTAAAAAACTATCCAAAAAAAGCGATTTAACAAACTTAAATACAACAAATTCAGACTCAATTCCTGATAATACTCCAGTTTGGCTAATAGGTGTTTCAAAAAAGGCAGATATTGAATCAAGTACTGCAAATACAAATCAAAACGAAAAAATTATTGGTATTTTGCCTGTTGATGAAGGTCAATTTACTAATTTTGTTCTTTCTTACAATGCTTTGAATGAGAATTCATCTTCAACTTCAGGGGTTCAAACTCAAAATTCTCAAAAGATAATTGTAAAAATTGCAACTCCAAAATCAAAAGATCAACCACAAATCGAACTAGAAAAAAACTTTTGATCTACTCAGAATTCTTCTTCAACAAGTTTAGGTTCTTCGGGAACTTCGGGATCTTCAACATCAGCAACAGCCCCAACTACTTCAGCCACAACAGTTACAACTCCTTCAACAACACCAACATCGACCCCAACCACCACAGCAACTTCAACTGTTTCTACAACTTCTTCACCTGCTTCTTCAACAGCAACTTCACCAACCCCAGCAAAAATTTTAACCCTTCATTTTGGAGATGAAGAAAACAACAAAACCTCCGAAAAATCAGAAGTTTTGTTTAGATATTTTATACAATTTAATAACCAATTTTCCAAAAAAGAAGATTTTGAAAAAGCCTTTGCAACAGCATTAAAATAAAACTATTTTTCTTTTTCCAAATATAGATTATTTTGTTTATAAGACAATCTATATTTTGAATTTTCTGTTATTTCTTTTGTAACTATTTTTTGAGCAATAAAACTTTCTATATTTTTTTTGATAAATCTTTTGATTGGACGAGCGCCAAAATTTTTATCATAACCAGATTGAATAATTCAGTCAATAACAGAATCATTAAAATCTATCTCAAAATTATTTTCTATTAATCTTTTTTTGAAAGTATCAAGTTCTAGGTGGATAATTTCAGAAATTACCTCGCGATTTAAAGGGTTAAAGACAATAATTTCGTCAATTCTATTGATAAATTCAGGTTTTAAATATACTAATAATTCATTTTTGATGTTAGATTCGTCAATTTTTTTGCCTTCAAGAATTTTGTTAGCACCAATATTTGAAGTTAAAATAATAATTGTGTTGCGAAAGTTTACTTTTATAGATTTGCTATCAAGAAGCTCGCCGTTATCAAGAATTTGTAAAAAAATATTAATAACTTCAGGATGTGCCTTTTCAATTTCATCAACCAGAACAATTGAATATGGATTTTGTCTAATTTTGTTAGTTAAAATTCCACCTTGCTCAAAACCAATATAACCTGGAGGAGCCCCAATTAGCTTAGAAATACTATGTTTTTCCATATATTCTGACATATCAAGCCGAATAATTTGATTTTTATTGTCAAATAAATTTTGGGCAAGCGCACGGGCAACTTCAGTTTTTCCAACACCAGTAGGACCTACAAATAAAAAGGATGCAATTGGTCTTTGTTCATCATTAATTTTTGCCTTAAATCTTAAAATGGCCTCTGAAACTGATTTTAAAGCTTGATTTTGTCCTTTAATGACTTTTTTAAGATTTTCCTCTAAATTAATATATTTTTGACTTTCGGATTCTAAAAGTTTGCCAATTGGAATTTTAGTTCAATTTGAGACAACTTTTGCAATATGGTTCTCATCAAGAACGTTAGAAAATTCAATCTGTTTTTCCTTTAATTTTTCCAATTCTTCCATAATTTTAGGAATTTTTACATACTTGATTTGCGAAGCACCTTGATAATCGCCCTGGTCCATTAGTGTGTTTTGTTTGTGTTTTAATTCTTCAACTTTTGTTGACAAATTTGCAATTTTTGAAGCTAAATTTCGCGAGTCGTTTCATTCTTTTTGCATTTGGTCAACCTGATTTTCAACCTCAGCTATTTGTTTTTTGAGATCTTCGTTGTTCGAATTTGTCGAATTAATTTCCATCATTTTCAAATTAATCAATTCGCGCTTTGCTTTTTCAAGTTTTTCTGGTTGGTAATTAATTTCCACTTTTAAAGAAGCAGCCGCTTCGTCAACCAAGTCAATGGCTTTATCAGGCAAAAAACGGTCAAAAATATATCTGTTTGCCATTTTTGCGGCAAAAATTAAAGCTGAGTCAAGAATTTTTACCTGGTGAAAATTTTCAAATCGCTCCTTAATTCCGCGCAAAATATTGATGGTATCAACAACTGAAGGCTCTGAAACTTCAACTTTTTGCATTCTTCGTTCGAGCGCTCCATCTTTTTCGATATAAAGTCGATATTCAGAATTTGTTGTTGCGCCAATTAATTTAATTCCGCCTCGAGCCATTATTGGTTTTAAAATATTAGCAAAATCCATTGAATCAGATCCAGATGAACCGGTTCCAATTAATAAGTGAATTTCGTCAATAAAAATAATAAGTTCATCAGATCTTTGTTCAATTTCAGTTAAAATTGCCTTAATTCTTCGCTCAAATTCACCTTTATATGAGGCTCCAGCGAGAATACTTGTAAGGTCAAGTTCAAATATTTGCTTATTTTTTAAATTATCAGGAACTTGTCCTGCAATTATTTTTAGTGCCATTCCTTCAACAATTGCTGTTTTTCCAACACCGGGATCGCCGACTAGAACAGGGTTATTTTTTGTCTTTCTTGACAAAATTTTTATAATTCTTCTAATTTCAGAATCTCGCCCAATTACAGGCTCAATTTTGTTTTCTTTTGCTAGTTTAGTTAAATTTCTTGCATATTTTTCAAGATTTTCGAGTTTAATTTCCATTTTTTTCTTCCTTATTTTTATTTTTTTACATTAATGCAAAAATAATTATAACATATTTTTGTCACTCGTGGCAATTAAGTGCCAAAAATTTTTTTTATTAAATTAGAAACTTAAAAAATAACACTATTATTTTGGCTAATTTATGTTATAATTTTTACTTATATCATGAAAAAAATTGTTATCGGGAATTGAAAAATGAATCAAATCAGAAAGGAATTTTATGATTTCCTTTTTGAATTTGACGCGCTTTTTAACAAAAATCCAAAAAAAGTCGCTAAAACAATGGAGTTTGCGATTGCCCCTCCTTTTACTTTATTAAGTGAAATTTCTAAATCTCAGGTTAAAACATTAAAAATAGCTGCTCAAAACGTTAGCCAGTTCGAATCCGGAGCTTACACAGGCGAAATTAGCGCCAAAATGCTAAAGGATTTAGGTGTTAGTTATATAATAATTGGTCATTCTGAGCGAAGAATGTTTTTTAATGAAACTGATGAAGTTTTAGCTCAAAAAATTTGACAAGCACAAAAATATGGCATAACTCCCGTGTTTTGTGTCGGGGAAACATTAGAACAATATGAAAATAAATTAACTAATGAAGTTATAATTTCACAAATAAATGCCGTAAAAGACGTGCTAAATTTCGAAAAAGCGATAATAGCTTATGAACCAATTTGAGCAATTGGAACCGGAAAAACAGCATCTGCTGCAATTGCCAATGAAATTTCGTCCTTAATTAAAGAAGAATTTGGCAAAAATGTTAAAGTTATTTACGGAGGTTCTGTTAACTCACAAAATTATGCAGATTTTTTAAATTCAGAACTTATTGATGGTATACTTGTTGGTGGTGCATCATTAGATCCTAAGCAATTTTATAAAATGGTAGAATTTTCTGATGCATGCGCAACAGATCCACTAAATTCTGGCATTTTAGAAGATGATAGTCATTGTGGATGCAATGATATCGATCTAGACGAATAATTTGCCTGATTTATTAGTTAAATTTATGCTTGGTTTTAATAGTTTCGCGAATTATTGCTAGGTTTAAATTTGTATTTATTTATTTTTTTAAAGGAATTAAAATGATTTCAAAAGCGAAAAAACAAGAATTAATTTTAAAGTTTGGAAAAAACGCTAAAAACACCGGTGATACAGCCGTTCAAATTGCAATTTTAACCGAAGACATTGAAAAATTAAAAGTTCATTTTGAAAATAATAAAAAGGACAAACATTCAATGCGAGGTTTTATTGCAAAGGTTAATAAACGTAAAAAATTACTTTCTTACTTAAAACAAAAAAGTTTTGAAACTTACAAAGAGACAATCGAAGCTTTAAATATACGTAAATAATTTTTTAAATTTTTACCAAATATTTTAAAGTATGGTATAATTTAATTTTGCACAAGTCAACCGCTGGTATTTTTAAGTTTTTAATTTAAAAATATTTGAGGAAAGTCCGCGCTAGCACTACCTGCGATGGTAGTAGTGTTCATGTTGGATCTAAGAAATCCAAGCCTAGACGACAAGTGCCACAGAGACGAGTTTATTTGTTTATTATTTTATAAATTTTTCATAATCATTGTTCACTCCTAAAAAATCCTAACAAATAAAGTGAAACGCGGTAAACTCCATGAGCTAGAAACCTAAATTTTGGTAGGGGAATCCAATTTGGGAAACGAACTTAAATTGGAAGGTTGTAAAAGACCTAGATAAATGGTTGACTAATACAGAACGCGGCTTATTAGTGCAAAAAACAGCGAAAATTCGCTGTTTTTTTATTTAAATGTACACTTTTGTAATTTTTTGCTCATTTTGTTTAGACTTCTAAAGTCTTATTTATCATAAAATAAATTTGCATGTCATACAAAATCATGATTTTTAAAAACATGCAAATTTTACTGATTTTTGGATTTTTAATAGTTTTATGGTAAAATTTAATGGTAAAAATTTATGGAGGTTAGAAACAATGAGATCGAGGAACATCTTAAATTGAGTTAAAATTAAAATTTTAAATTGATGGTCTTCAGTGGTCAAAGTTGACGAAATTGTTGTTTTATTTATAAAAATATTACATCTTTTTGTCACAGAACACTAATTTAAAGAAATAAAAGCCACACGTTGTGGTTTTTTTAGTGCAAAAAAAATTATTTTTGTTAAATAAATTTTTTTTGCCATAATTTTAAATAATTTTTGTGGTATAATTTTAAATAATTTTTGTGGAAGGTTTCAAACCGTTAACCACTAAGAGAACTAAAAAAAATAAAAGGATGCTCGAAATGGTAAAAAAAAATGTAGTTAGAGTTGCAAAATTGCAATTCAATGCCGGTCAAGCAAAACCCGGACCAGCTCTTGCAGGTCTTGGTATTGTAATGCCTGAATTTACAAGAAAATTTAACGATGAAACAAAAAATCGTGGAAGCGAACCAGTTCCTGTAAAAATTACTGTTTTTAAAGATAAAAGCTTTGAATTTCAGTTATATACAAGCCCAACTTCTTACAAAATTAAACAAGCTGCAAAAATCGAATCTGGATCTAAAAAATCTAAAGCTGAAAAAGTGGCTAAAATTACTCTTGCACAACTTAAAGAAATTGCAGAATATAAATTACCAGATTTAAATACTGATAATATTGAAAAAGCAATTCTTACAGTTTATGGGACCGCCAAACAAATGGGCGTTGAAGTTGAAGGTATCGAAGAATTTTTACAAGGAGTTAAATAATGAAAAAAATTTCACGTAAATTAGCTCAGTCTCGTGAATTAGTTGATAAAAATCATTATTATTCACTTGAAGAAGCGATGGAATTGGTTAAAAAAACATCATATACTAAATTTTCTGGCTCTGTTGATTTAGCTATTCGGCTTAATTTAGATACTCGAAAAGCTGACCAACAATTAAGAGGTTCTGTTGTTTTACCTTATGGAACCGGGAAATCTGTACGCGTGCTTGTTGCAACTGATTCATCAGAGGTAGCAGCTAAAGCTAAAGAAGCAGGTGCTGATTTAATTTATTCAACAGCTGAACTTGAGCAAAACTTGAAAATTGATAATTTTGATTTTGATGTTATTGTTGTTGAGCCTAAATTAATGCCAGTTTTAGGAAGATACGGGAAAAAATTAGGACCAAAAGGGCTTATGCCTAACCCAAAAACAGGTACAGTTACCCCAACACCAGAAAAAGCTGTAGCTGAAATTAAAAAAGGTAAAGCAAATTATCGTGCTGATAAATACGGAATTATTCACTCATTAATTGGAAAAACCAATATGGAAGCCGATCATTTAGTCCAAAACGCTAAAACCCTTTTACAATTAATCCGTAAATTGAAACCAAATTCAGTTAAAGGAAATTATTTCAAAAACTTAACTGTTTCAGCTTCAATGGGTCCTTCTATTAAAATTCGCTTCGACAATTTGTAATAAAAAATAACCTGTAAAAAATAAAAAAACCCTTTAAATTTAAGGGGTTTTTTTATTTTGGGCTTCGAAAAATTTTCAAAAATTTATTATTAAAACAGGAAAGAGATTAAACTGTTGTTTTTTGATGTTTATTAACAAACAAATGAAGTCTAGAAATTTTTCGTGATGCTTTTCCTTTGTGGAAAACACCTTTTGATTTTGCCTTTGCAATTTCTTTATGAGCTTTTGCAACTAATTCATTTTGATTTTCTGCGTGACTTGTAACAGCTAGCTTAGCCTTTTTGATTGCTGTTTTTACACGAGATTTAATTGCATTATTTCTTGCTCTTGCTTTTTGCATTTTGGTGATTGATTTAATTTTGGATTTTATATTTGCCATTTTTTTCCTATATTTATATATAATAGTTTATTTCAGCCCTTTAAAAAACAGTACTAAAAATTATACCATAAAAATATGTTATTTATATTTAAAAAATGAATTTTTAATCTCTAGACTTAATAAAAAAATTTAAACTCAATAAGACTAATATTCAACTTTAAAAATTATTTTTCTAACTGTGCCAATTTGCCCAGTATATTTTGGCAAATGAGCATCGCCAGGTAGAAAAATTAAAAATTCGCCTTTTAACGGTCTAATTAAATTTCGGGTCGAATCTTTTTTATAAAGAGCTACATCATTTTCTTCAGAATAATCAGTTACTTTATTGACTAATTTCTCTGAAAAATCAAAGAAATATTGTTCTTTTTCGTCAAGTACTACATGAACATCTGCATATCGTTTGTGATATTCATAGAGAGCGTTTGTATCATCGAAACTTTCAAAATCAACATGTATAACAAAAATTCTGTCTTCATCAATTACAGTTTTGCCTAGTGGTAATTTTGCTAGGTCAGTTTCTTTTAGATATTTTGCTAATTTTGCAAAATTTTCATTTAAACAACTATATTTGCTAAAATTTTCTAATTTGTCATAAATCATTTTCCACCCCTCTTTTATTTATATTTTTCTTAAATTATAGCAAAAAAATTGACCAAAAAAGAATAAATTTCAAATTAATCATTTTTAAGCTAAAAAATTACCCTATTAAAATATCTTCAGTTATGTAAGTTTTATTCTGTTTGCCGATATTATCGCCTTGTCAAACGTAAATAAAAGAGGTAATTCCGAGCTGACCAATTAGCATAATAATCATAAATCCAATTTGTGAAACAACAGATAAATCTCGAATTAAACCGGTCGACAGACCCGAAGTTCCAAAAGCCGACATAACCTCAAAAATTAAATGATAAATTCTATATTCGCCAGTTTTTTCCTGGTTTGAAATACTATCTAGTGAAAAACTCGAGAGAAAAACTACCGCTATTACTAAAATAAATGATATAAAAAACACACTCGCAGCCGAAACAATTTTATCTGTTGTGATTTTTCTTTTAAATATATTAACGTCACTAGTTCCCCTAAGTTTAGATAAAACCACGGCGATAAAAATTCAAAAAGTTGTAACACGAATTCCACCACCTGTAGAAGAAGGCGCAGAGCCAATAAACATCAATAAACTTGTTAAAAATGTGCTTGGTTGAGTTAGCTGTTTTAAGTCAAATGTAAAAAAACCAGTTGAACGAGTCATAAAATTATGAAATAATAATGCAAATGATTTATCAAATCAGGTGCCATTTTGCTTTTGATTCCAAAAAGTAAAAGGAGAATTTGAACTAGCTTCAAAAGTAATTAAAAGAATAAAGCCAATTAGGGCAATAACAAAATAGCTCAAAATTGAAACTTTAGTAAATAAGGAAAATCTAAATCTTTTTATTTTTTGCTTAGAAAGTTTAAGTTTGAAAAAGCTAAAAAAATCATAAATTACCGGGTAGCCAATTCCTCCTATTATTGTCAGAATTATTATCATAATTTGCAAAAAATAAGCGTGATAATAAGGCTCAAAACTATTTGGCCCGATTATATCAAATCCAGCATTATTAATTGCAGAAATGCTATGAAAAACAGCAAATCTTAGTGATAAAGATATATTTTTATAAGGTGATTTTTGAAATGAAAATTTTTGAGGATCAGCATCGTAAAAATAAAAATAAAGACTAAGAGTAAGGCTACTAATCAAAACAAGAATCATAAAAAAATTAATAGAAACCTTGATCATGCCTTTTAGTTCACTTAATTTACTTGAACCTCTTTCGATTTTCAAAATTTCACGGGATAAAATGCTTAGTTTTTTTCCAAATAAATGGTTAAAAATGTAGAATTTTATTGCAAAAATTCCAATTCCTCCCATAGAAATTAAAATTGCAATAATAGCTTGTCCAAAAACATTAAAACTTGTGCCAGTGTCAACCAAACTAAGTCCAGTGTCACTAAAGGCAGAAACTGAAGTAAAAAGTGCCGAAAAAAAATTAATTTTTTCTGAATTTTCAGAGTGTGAAAACGATCCTGTTAGAATTCCGGCCCCAAGAAGAATAACTAACGTGTAAAAAGTAAAAATAATGTGTATCTTTTTAAGAGAAAAAATGGACCGCAGAAAATTTTTGATATTAATTTTCAAGTTCATTATTCCTCGTTTTAATGGTTGACTAAACTAAAAAATAGTCAATTAATTTACTTATATAAAACAAACAAAAAAGCTAAATTATTATATTATACATTTTTTTTCAAAAAAACCAAGCAAAAACAAAAAAATTTAAAAATAGCTAAAAAAACTAGCCTATAAAAGATTTGTGCTTGTCTACCCTCAAAAATTTTCTGATTTTTGAACCAATTTATTGTTTTTTAGATAAAATTTAAGTAAATGAAACGAGCAAATATTTGTATAATTGGTGCCGGACGACTAGGTAGAGCAGCAATAACCCAACTAGCAGAATCAGGCCACAATATTATTGTCATTGATAAAAGAGCTGAAAATTTAAAATTTATTCGTGAATTTGCGACTGTAGAGCCAATTATAATGGACGCTAGCGACATAAATGCAATTCGTAATGAAGTTGGGCTTGAGGATATAGACACAATAATCGTTGCTACTTCAGACAATATTGAAATTATTGCAACTTTATTAGAATTACAGACAGAAATTAATTTTTTTAACAACTTAAAAATAGCCGCGCGTGCTGTTAACAAAAGACATGCTCGTGTTTTAAAACAAATCGGTGTTGACTGAATTATTAGCCCTGAAGAAGAAGCTGGAATTAAAATGGCACTTTTGAGTGTTGATAAAAATTTCCTGAATTATGCAGATAATCTTAAAGAAATAGCAAATGGAATATTTGCTGGAAGTGTTAATGTAAAATCACCAAACTATATTAATAAAAGTATAAAAAACGCTAATTTGCGTCAGTATAATGTCAACGTGGTTTTAATTAAAAGAAATAAAGAAACAATTTTGCCAGCAGCAGAGACAATTATTCATCAAAATGATGAGATAACAATAATCGGAAAAATTGGTGATGTTACAACAGTTTTGCAAAAAATGGAGTCTATAAAGAGCTAAAATTGGAAAATTTTAGGAAAAAGTGCTTTAAAAGTTCTTTGAATTAACAGCACAAAATTTTATTTTTGTTAAATTCAGGAAAATTGGTGATGTTACAACAGTTTTGCAAAAAATTGGTTCTATAAAGAGCCAAAATGTGAAAATTTTAGGAAAACGTGCTTTAAAAGTTCTTGTAATAACAGTACAAAATTTTATTTTTGCTAAATTCTTTTGTAAAGCTAAAAATATAGTATAATTTTCAAATAATCATGGATTTTGGAAAATACTATTTATATTTACTAAAATATTACATGTTTGCGGCATCACTCTTTGATGATGCTGCTTTTTTCCATGAATCTGCATCAGAAGATATTTTCGATAAGTTCCCCACCACTCTTCATTAGAGAAGATTTTTTTCTTCAAAGATGAAGTTTTCATATTTTTTTTAGAATAAAATTACATTTTTTTATTTAAATTAGATATTGTTTTTAATTTTATCTACTCAAGAGGGAATTATAAAATGCAAAAATTTCACAAAAGTGAAACAATAATCTCGCTTGTTGATGTTGATAAGGAATTTGGTGACAAGAAAGTTTTAAATCAAATAAATTTGGACATCAAAAAAGGTGATTTTGTCACTCTTTTAGGTCCATCTGGATCTGGAAAAACTACAATTTTACGCCTAATTGGTGGTTTTGAATGAACAACCCGAGGCGAAATTAAATTTAACGGGGTTGATATTAAAGATGTTCCAGCCCATAAACGAGATACAGCGACTATTTTTCAAGATTATGCACTTTTTCCACATTTGTCAGTTAGAGGAAATATCGAATTTGGCTTAAAATTAAAAAGAATTAAGAAAAGTGACTCTGAAATTCCGCAGTCAACTTGGAAAAAATTCGAAGATTTAAAGCAAAAATGACAAGCAAAACAGGACAAAAAAATTGCTGAACTTAATAATTTGCAAGCAAACTTAGAAAAACAACTTGAAAATCCCAATTTAGACAGCAAAACCCGTAAAAAATTACAGGATAAACTTGATGATTCAGATTTTAAATATTCTAACTGGGAAAATTATGTTTTTTATAAATCTGTAACTTTTGAAAAAAAATACCTTACTCGTAAAATAACAAAAACGGAAATTGATAGCGAAATTAAAGATATTATCGAACTTGTTGGTCTAAGTGGCAACGAAAACCGTGCAATTTCAGAGTTATCTGGTGGAATGAAACAGCGAGTTGCACTGGCTAGATCGCTTGTTATTGAGCCTGAAATAGTTTTATTAGATGAGCCATTATCAGCTTTAGATGCAAAAATTAGACAAAAAATGCAAGTTTTTCTTAAAAAAATTCAGCAAAAATTAGGTCTAACTTTCATTTTTGTAACTCACGATCAAGATGAAGCCCTTCAATTATCAGATAAAATCGCCGTAATTCGCAACGGTAAAATCGCTCAATATGACGTGCCAAAGAAAATTTATGACTATCCTGCCAATAAATGAGTTGCTAATTTCATCGGTGATTCCAATTTTTTTGAAGCAAAATTTATTGGAAAAAATAAGGTTGAAATTCTTGGGACTGAGCTCTATACAATTCACACAGAATTTAATTATGGCCAAAAACTGGATGCACTTATTCGTCCTGAAGACATCGATATTGACTTAAATTCTGGATATTTTAAGGGAAAAGTGGTTCAAAATATTTATAAAGGCTCATATTACTGACTAGATATTCAAGTCGGTTCTAAAATTATTTACGTTGAAACTAACGATTTTTACGATCTTAATACCGAAGTTTATCTAAAATGAGATGATGATGCAATTCATTTAATGGAGATTGAAAGTGGAAACTCTTAGCTTTTTTGATAAATTTTGACAAAATTTCAAAAAAAATTTAAATCCACGCATCAGTCTTGTTCTCCCTTATTTTGTTTTTGCCCTAATTTTAATAGTTATTCCACTTATTTTACTTTTTGTTAAATCTGTAAGTCCACTTTCGACAAACGGTAGTCCATTTGACAATCATCTTTTAGTAAAAGAGCAAACAACTTGGCAAATTATTGCCCGTTCAATTTTTGTTGGTTTAGTTAGTGCTTTTATTTGCTTAATTTTAGCTTTTCCATATGCTTTTATTGTCGCAAATTCAAAATCACGTATTTTTAAAATTTATTCTTTATCATTAATAATTACACCTTTAATTATTTTTACAATTGCAAAAGTCTTCTCATTACGAGCTTTATTTTTGGCAATGTTTGACGAAGGATCGCTAAATAATAACTCTTTTATGATTCTTGGTCTAATTTTTCTCAATTTTCCTTTCATGGTAATTCCACTTTATACAATTTTCAGAGATATGCCTAAAAACCTAATTGAAGCTGGCACTGATTTAGGATATTCAAAATTTTGAGTTTTAATTAAAGTGGTTCTCCCTTATAGTTTTCGGGCAATTAGCTCTGGATTTGCGATTGTTTTTTTAATGGCAGCAACTTCAATAGTTGTCTCAGATAAATTGCTACCAAACGGATCACAAAATCAACTAATTGGAAATTTAATTAATAATTCTGCAAACACAACAAATCCTTTTGATCTAGCGCGAGTTTCATCACTTGTTTTAGTCACACTTTTAGTTTTTATTGGAATTTATACACTAATTCATTTTACGCCGATTGTTATCATGAAACTTAAAGGATTTAAATATGACTAAAATTATTGATTTTTTTCAAAAACACGAGATTTTGAAAAAAACTTATGTTTGATTTTTGATAATTATTTTTTATATTCCAATAATTTTTGGTTCTATTTTTTCATTTAACAGTCCGTCAAAAAAAGGTTTTGTCTCTTCAACCTGAAACAAATTTAGTTTGCAAGCATTTGACGAATTTGCAAAAGATACTTTTGCATCAGCGCTAATTAACTCATTAATTATTGCATTTTTTGCTGCAATAACCGTTGTTTTCCTTTCACTTTTAACAGTTTTTGCCCTCTGAAGACAAAAAAATAAATCAGTGAAAATTTATGTAAATGTCACCTCAAATATTCCTTTAATTAATCCAGATGCTATCACTGCAGTTTCACTTGCAATTATTTTAGGCTTCATTTTTGGTTCACTTTCGGCGGCTTATGAAGGTTTGTATCGGGCAATTATTTCCCACATTGTCATGACTTTGCCTTACGGAATTTTGATAATGTATCCAAGAAGTGAGAAATTTTCGCTAAGTTTATATGAAGCAGCCCAAGATTTAGGCTACTCAAAAATGAAGGCATGATTTTTGGTTTATTTAAAACACATGTCGCCAGCGATAATTTCGGTTTTTCCGGTTGTTGTTTTTCTTTCTTTTGACGATTTTATAATCACAAAAATTACATCAAACACCCAAACAGTTGGAACGCTTTTGTATCAAGGAACTTTTAAAACTTGAGCGCTAATGTTGGGAACAATTATGCTCTTTATTTCCGTGATTTCTAATTTAATTTGACTTTATTATAAAAATAAAAAGGAAAAAACATGAAAAAGAATTTAGTCAATTTTTTTGCCAAAATAGCACTCGCACTTTCGGTAGTTAGTGTTGTTTTTATTGCATCTTTTTCAAAATCAAGCTTCCCATTCAAACCAGTTGTCTATAATTTTGAATCTTACATTTCTGATTTTGGTCGCGATGTAATTAACAAAGATTTTAATTATCGCGAATTTGGTGATGTTAGCGAATTTACAAAAGCAATTGAAGACAACCGCACAATTGCTGGTGTAGGTTCAGATTTTCAAATTGCACGTTTGGCTCAAAAAGGTCTTTTACAAAAAATAGACTATTCAAAACTTTTTCCAAATTGAGAGCTAACTAAAGTTTTTCAAAAACCGCAAAATTATGCCAGTTTTTCTTTGACCCAAAGACAAGAATTTATCAATAAAAAAAGGGCCGCTTTTGAAGAAATGTTTCGCCCTGAAATTGTTGAGCATGTTGATAAATATGACCAATTTATGAAAGACGCCTATGATCCCCAAAAAGATCTTGACACTGATAATGACGGAATTCAGGACCGTTTTTGGGAGTTTTTCATACCTTATTATACTCAAGACAAAGTAATTGCCTACACAATTGGCGATTATGATGTGAATGGTAAAAGAAAAAATCTCCGTAAATTTCAGGACAATTGAAGCGCTGAACAAAAAGAACAAATTCAAGAAAAAGGCCTTAAGTTTGAAGATCAAAGTCTTAGCGGAATAGGTAAAACTTTGAGAAAAAATGGTTACAGTTTTTTTGAATGAACTGAGGCTATGAGAGATAATTTGTTAATTGGTGGCGAAAAAACTAATCAATATGGTCAAGTATTAACTGAAAATAACTATAAATCATTTGTTGATGGCTTTATTGACTATATTGGTGAAATTTCTGGTTTTGACTATTTCAATTTGCGACATAATGTTTTTAAAACTTCAGGTCTTGACTTGGCTAATTCAGTAATTGATCCTTCTTTGAATCAAGATGTTGGCTTTTTATATAATGGCGATTCTCTTGATGCCCATTATTCTAAAGATAATTATGAAGAACTTGAGGAAGAAAATACAATTGCAATTATCCGTCCAAAAAATAATTTAACTTTGCTTGATGGCTGAATTATTTTAAAAGACACTTCGCCTGAATTGACCGATAAAATTTATAATTCACTTTATGAAGGAATTTATAAAGGTGAAGATTTTGACTTAGAAGAAATTGTCCAAAAAGCAAAAGTCAAGGTTGATTTTGCTTTTGTCCAAAATAGCGAGACAGAAAAATTTGAACCTAAAAACGGAAAAGGTTTTTATTTTGATTATGAATCTATTCCTTTTTCAGCAAATTTTGACTATATAAATTACACCCCAACATTTAAAAAATCCTTTAAATTCTTTAAGAAATTCTACTTTAATGATGCAATTAAAACTGTTCGCGAAACTCTAGAGGGCGAAGACCGCTCAGTTTTTGTTGACCTTAATGATGAAATTATTGATGACGAGAAAAATTTAAATTACAATAATATAAAATCTGAAACTTCATCAAACAGATCGCTTCGAGCTTTAAATATGTACCTTTCTCAACAACCCGAGCAAACTCTTTATGGGAATATTCCAACTGAAAATAACACTGACGAGGGTAGATATCAGATAAATTACACTTTTTTAATGCCTTTGGATGAAAGACTTGCTTCCCAAATTCGCACTTACTATAATTTAAAGACAAAAAATTAGCACTTTTGTCAATAAAAGTTTCTAATTTAATATTTTTACTAATTATTATTGTAAAATTTACCTTATGTTCAAGTTTAAAAAAATATTAAAAACATTAGCGCTGTTATCACCAGTGATTGCACTTTCTGCATGCGGCCAAAGTCCATCTCAGGCAGAACAACTTCTTTCTTCGATAGATAAAACTGATTCTAAATATGTAAAAATTGATGAGTCAACAAATTCTTTTGTGCTTGATCTATCAGATTCTGGGCTAACAAAAATTGACAAATCTGCATTTTTTAGTCTAAAATCACGGATTTATCAAAAAACCACTCTTCAAAATCAGAATCAAACTAATCAAGAAAATAGCGAAAATACGCAAAAACCACAAGAAACTAAGGTAAATTTTTATTTTTTGACAAAAATAATTTTTCCAGAAACACTAACTGAAATTGAAGATTATGCATTTTATGCCGATAGCGCAAATCTAACTGATAAAGAAAAAATTCAGGAACTTGATTTTTCAAAAGCAACAAATTTGAAAAAAATTGGTGATTTTGCTTTTCAAGGAAATAACATAACAAAATTAGTTTTACCTTCATCTTTAGTTTCAATAGGTAAGCAAGCTTTTGCTAAAAATAACCTAGAACAGGTCGATTTTTCAAACTCCAAGAATTTAGAGATTATTCAAACTGGCGCTTTTTTTGATAATAAAATTAAAAATCTTGATTTTAGTCAAAATACTAAATTAATCGAGATTTTCACTAGCGCTTTTGAATCTAACAAAATTGAAACCGTAAAATTCAGCAAAAGTGCAAAACCAGTTACAATTGGAACATCAGCTTTTAAAGAAAACGTTATAAAAAATAACGAAAATTTCGAGAACCTTCCTGAATTAAGCTCTCTTAATTCACCATTTAATTAATTTTTTTTTAAACTAATTGTTATAAAAAGGGAAAACATTGACTAAGTTTTCCTCTTTTTTAAATAATTTTTGGGCTTGAGCAAAATTATTTAAAATTAAATGATAATCAACTTGATCATCTGGCCCATTTTTGGTCTTAATATCTGAAATTTCAGAGACTAATTGACCGTTATGAGCAAAGGCGCTAAACTGTGAATTTTTACTATAACTAATAAAATATTGCCTTTTTTCCTTTTTTTCAAAGGATAAAAGGTTAAAAGTTGAGCAAGTTCAGAGATTTATATTGCCTAATTGGGCAAGAGTTCTAAAAAATGTCAGTCCAACTCTGCATCCTGTAAATGTTCCTGGGCCTAAATTAATGTAAAAATCGCTAAAATCTGTAATTTTTAGATTATTTTTTGACAAAATATTTCGAACTAATTCAGGAAGCAAATCAGCTTTATTTTTAATTTCAACTATATTAGAATCAACAAGGTCGAAATTTTTGTCAAAAATTGCTAAAACTAGGTCTTTATTTACACTATCAATAAAAAATTTCATAATTAAAAATATATTTTAATACAAAATTTTGTTTTTAACTATAAACATTAGAACGAAATTCTGCGGGGTATCTTTTTCATGTCAAAAAGTATTTTCTTGGCTTATCAGGTTGAAAATTTACATTAGAAACTCTAATTCGGTATTTCCCGTCTTCAAAAGATTTAAAGCTAATTTTGTTAAACGGACTTATATCTGAGTTTGCTTCAATAATTTTTTCTCAACTTCCGTGAAAAATTTCGATTGAAATATCAAAATCATTTGTTTTATAATTTGGCTGACCATAAAGCAAATTACTCACTCCATCACGGAGTGTTTTACCAAAATTATAAAAAAAACCGCTAAATCCCGATAAGTATTCCCCAACAACTTCTTTTTCAGAAAATCTATCATTAAAAATAAGTGCTGAAAATTTTTGTCCTTTTAAAAGTTCGAAAGGCTCACTTACATACTCATTTCCATCATAATTATTGTACAAATAATTGCCTTGTTCCAGAGTAAAATAGGCATCTTTGTAATTTATAAATCCAAAACCTTCACTTGAATGGGCACCGTTAAATCCTAAATTGCTATTTTCTGAGGGTTGAGCCGTTAATGATAAGGCTGAAATTATTTTCAGATTTCTTTCTTTTAAACTTTCATAAGAGTCAAAACTTGATGAAAGTGAGCTAAAAATAGCCGAAAGTAGAAAAGCTGAGTAAAATTTTATGTTTGAATCGCGGATATTTAATTGATATGAAAATTTTAATTCCGGAAGTATAAAGTGGTTTGATTTTACCACTCCAGTGCTGTTGCCAAAATTTTTGACATAATTAAAAAGCCGCGAATCCTTTTTAAATCTGTCATCCTGTTTTGCAAAAAAGCTAAAATTACTGTTAATTTCATCGCCTAGAGTTCTGCTTCCGTCAAAAAAATTTATGATTCCAGTTTTACCGCTTCAATAATCAAGAAAATCTCCTAATTTTATTAAGTCTCTCCCGTTTGAAAAATATTCATTTAAAAAAGTTCTTTTTTCCTTGTACAAGTGCAAAACCATCTCAACACCCACAATTTCAAAATGTGAAAGACCTTTCGCTCATTGTTCTTGAGTTTTAAAACGGTAAATAATTAAATTTGAATTAGGAGCAAAAAACTGAAAAATTGCTTGTAAATTGTTAAAATCATTGTTATTTTCGTCCCCGTTTTCTTCAATAAAAACTCCAACTTTAACATTTCTACTTACTTTATTTAAATTTGCATCAAAATTTAAGTTTGAGGCAAGCTCTTTAAAATCAAAACTTGAATTTTGATACTGGTGAAAATCACCAGATTTTTGGCTAAAAAGCAAAAAAGGACTTAATATTGTTAAACTAGGCAAAATAAGTCGCTTAAAAATTCCCTTAATTTTCATCATGATCTCCTTCTTCTTTTTCTTCACACATAATTAAATAATCAGACTACTTTTTGACTAAAAAAAGTAAAATCAACACTTTTTTCCTAAATTTTTCCTTTTTTGTAAATAATCGATTAAAATAAAGTATAATTAAATAAAATTTTTTGAGATAACATGAAGTCAACTATTCTAATTAAACTTTCGGGTGAAAGTCTAGCTAACAAACAAAAATCACTCGCAATTGATTATGAACTTGTCGGTCGAATTGGCCATCAACTTAAAGAAATTCAAGCATTAGGTTATAAAATTTTGATTGTAATTGGCGGTGGAAATTTTTGGCGTGGAACTTCTGCTGCAAAAAACGGAATAAATCGAAATACTGCCGATTATATTGGCATGCTTGGGACGGTAATGAATGGTCTGGCCCTTGATTCAGTTTTTCGCGATTTGAAAATTAAAACTCGCGTTTTGTCTTCAATGAGTTTGGATCCTCGAATTTGTGAGTATTTTGTTCGAGAAAAAGCTATTAAATATCTCTCAGATGGTCATGTTTTAATTCTTGTGGGTGGAACTGGTCGTCCATTTTTTACAACAGACAGCGCCGCTACCCTTTTTGCCTCTGAAATGGATGCAAATTTAATTCTAGTTGGAAAAAATAATGTAAACGGGGTTTTTGATTCTGACCCTAAAATTAATCCAAATGCGATTAGATATGATAAAATTACTTATGATCAAGTTATTGAAAAAAATCTCAAAGTAATGGATTCAACAGCCTTTTCGATGGCGCGCGATAACAAGATTAGATTATTAATTTTCGACATTAAAGAAGAAAATAGCATTGTAAAATTAATAAAAGGCCAAATCAAACATACGGAGGTTTATTAAAATGAAATCTGAAATTGAATTCAATTTTTATAAAGAAATTCTAGAACAAAAAGCGCAAGATGTTTATTCCTATTTGGAAAAAAGTTTCCAAAAAGTAGGCGTTGGCGCACCAAATCCCCAATTAATTTCCCATATTAAAGTTAGTTTTTACGGGACGCTAACCCCAATTAATGAAATTGCATCAATTTCAACCCCTGTACCCTTACAACTTTTAGTAAGACCGTATGAAATGTCACTTGTAAAGGAAATTGCAACCGCAATAGTTGCATCAAAAATTGATGCTCAAGTTCAAAAAGAAGCTAACCAAGTCCGTATAATTTTTCCTGAACCAACACAGCAAAAACGCCAGGAAAGTGTTCATTTATTAAAAAAAATACACGAAGAAGCCAAAGTTAAAATACGTCTAATTCGTCAAGATGTTAATAAATTAATAAAAAAAGAAGAGCTTTCTGAGGATCAAGAAAAAGACTATCTCAACCAGGTTCAAAAAACAATCAATTCACAAATAGAAAAAATTGATGAAATTTACGAAAAAAAAGTAAAAGAAATTCAAACTATTTAAAAAATGCGGGCATTTTTCCCAAATTTTACATCTAAGGAATTTTTATATCGCTTTTTATCCTCAGTTTTTATTATCGCAATAATTGCTCCAATTTTATTTGTAGGTTATTATTGACATTTTTGGGGGCGAATAATTTCCTTTGGTGTTTTAGCATTTATTTTATTTTATAGTTTATACGAAATTTTTTTTCACTTTCAATCCAAAAAAATTTTTGCTGCAATATCTGCATCATTAGGTTTTTTACTATTTTTATTACCTTCAAATTTTAATTTAAATCAAATATATTTTTCTAAAGACGTTGAGTTTAGTTGAAGTTCAATAGAATTTTTTGCAAGAGAACAAGTTTTAGATTATCATATTTTTTTTGCTTTACCTTTTTTAATAGTTATTAGATTTATGGATTCTAAACAAAAAACCAATTCGCGTTTTTTTTCCGATATTTTACTTAAATTTATAATTATTTTTATAGTTACATTATTTTTTAAATTTTTATGACTTTTAAACACTTTTAATGTATTTTTAGTTATTTCCTTAGTTTTAATCGCTGTAATTTCCGACATTTTTGGCTATATTTTTGGCTCAATTTTTGGAAGAAAAATATTTGCTTGAAAATTTGATTTTTCTCCTAAAAAATCAATGGAAGGCTTCATTTTTTCCTTCATTTTTTCCTTAATTTTTACTTTATTAATTTTTTTAAATCTAAATTTCGGAATTAATTTGAATAACTGACTACTATTTAAAATTTTGGCAATAATTTTTCTGCCAATTGTGGCTATTTTTGGGGACATATTTTTTTCTGTTATAAAAAGATACTTGAATATAAAGGATTTTTCACAAATTATTAAGGGTCATGGTGGAATTTTTGACCGTCTTGACTCTATTAGTTTTGTTTTTCTATCATTTTTTACAATTATTCTAATAATTTAGTTTTTTCTTTTTTTAAAAAGAATGAGGGTGGCTATGAATGTAAGATTCAAAAAATTTTGTGAGTGAGTTAATTGGCAAATACCGCCAGACTGAGATGATGTTCGAATAATTCAAAATGAAAATTCAAACCAAGATAATGCCTCAAATGAATTTTCTGCAATACTAAAAAAAACTACCCTACCAAAATTTTTTGATTTATATTCATTTATTAAGTTAATTTCAACAATTAATAAAAAAGCCTCAATTTTCAGTTGCAAAATTAATTTTAATTATGAAATTGAACAGAATAATTTTCATGATCACGAATTATTAGAATATCTAAATGGTTTAATGCAAACGATTTCAAAATCTAGGAATTTTTTTACAGATAAAGAAATCGTAAGAGCCGGTGCTGCTAAATTTAAAATTTTTTTTTGAGACTCAGAAAGCTATGATTCTTTTAAAGAGTACGAAAATAAATTGTTGAAAATAATAAAAAAAATTGGCTTAATTCATTTAGATCTAGAATTTATACTTGAAAACAGGCAATTACCACCTCAAAAAGAATTAAATTTAGCTATAGAAAGTGTTTTGGACACTTCACCACCTCAAACTTCTGTTAGAAAGAAAAAAACCTCAAAAAAAAGCGGTAATTTTGAGCTTATTAATTTAAAATTCATTCGCTCACATAAGAATTCGAATGTCGAATTCCACGGTGAAATTTATAAAATTTCAACAATAAAATCAAAAAACGGTGGTCAAATTTTAAAAATTTATGTAAATGACTATGAATACAAAGAAGCAGTTGTTGTTGATAAATTTTTGCGAGCAAATCAAAATGTTGACTTAAAAGTTGGCGATTTAGTAAAAATTCGCGCTGAAATCAAGGACACAACTTCGCGATATAAGTCAAATATTGATCTAACTTTGTCTGACATTACTAAAATAGAAACATCTGACTTTTTTCCTGAGCAAAATATTGATACTGCTAGTGAAAAAAGAGTCGAAATTGCCGCTAGAACTTGAAAATCAACTATGGACGGAATCGCAAGTGCAAGTGCATATGTTCGTCATGCATTAAAAAATGGATATTCGGCAGTTGGAATAGCTGATTTAGATTCAGTCCAAGCTTTTCCTGAGTTTTATGCTGCTATTAAATCGACAAATATTAAACCTATTTACGGTTCAACTTTTTCAACATATCCATCAAAAATCGAAAAAGTTTTAAATTTTAACGGCAAAAATCAGCAACTAAATTCAGCTAGATTTGTCATTTTTGACTTAGAAACAACCGGACTTTCATCATATTATAATGAAATTATTGAATTTGGTGCGCTTGTTTTTCAAGATGGAATTGAAATTGAAAAACATCAGTTTTTTATTAAACCATCACAAAAAATACCACATTTAATTACGAAAATTACTGGAATTACCCAGGAAATGATTGATGAATTTGCCATTTTGCCGGGTGATGCTGTTGAAAAAATAGAAAAAATTATCAAAAATTCGGTTCTAGTGGCCCATAATGCAAATTTTGACTTTAATTTTTTAAATCAATTTTTTAAAAAACATGCACAAAAATCAGTGGAAAATCCGATTATTGATACGCTCGAAGTAAGTCGTTTTTTGAATCCTTCAGAAAAAAGTCATAGTCTTAAAAATGTTGCAAAAAGATTTGAAATTTATTATGATGATGAGGTAGCTCACCGGGCGGATTATGATGCGCAAATTTTATCCAATGTTTGGAGAAATTTTCTTAATACATTGCAAAACCAAAATATTCAAGATTTAGAGCAACTTTCATCAGTAAAAGACTCAATTTTTGATATTCGTCCAGAAAAAGTTTTCCCAAAACAGTTGACAATATTAGCCAAAAATCAAATCGGTCTAAAAAAACTTTATAAATTAGTATCGCTAGCAAACACAGAAAATTTAATTTCCCGTCCATTAATTTTTTATGACAAAATGGAAAAAGATCCTGATTTATTGGTAGGTTCAGGAGGAATCGATTCGCTTTTGATCCAGAATTTACTTTATTTTGGACCCGACAGTGTTGAAAAATTTGAAAAAATATTCGATTTTATCGAAGTTCCACCTCCAACTGCGTTTGTTCATTTGGTAAAACGTGAAATTTTTACACAAAACCAGATTGAAGATTTGATAAAAAACTTGTTGAATTTAGCAAAAAAATTAAAAATTCCAGCTGTTGCAATTGGTGATGTTCGTTATTGCCAGTCTCGTGAAAAAATTTTTCATGAACTTTATATTTATGCAAAAGGTGTCGGCGGAGTCAACCATCATTTGTTCGATCATCAAGAAAAAGAACGAAAAGACCCTAAAAACAGTCATATTTTTCCCGATAAACATTTTTTTACAACTGATGAGTTAAAAAAACAGTTTGAATTTTTACAAAATCCTGAATTAGTTGACGAATTTGTGGTAAAAAACTCTAATTTAATTGCTAATTCAATTTCAGATAGCATTGAAATTATCAAACCCGGTCTTCACCCGCCAGAATTTGATAATTCTGAAGTTAATTTAAAAGAAAATGTTTACAAAAATGCATATAAAAAATACGGGAATCCATTGCCAGAAATAATCAAAACTAGAATAGAAAAGGAACTTATTCCAATCATTCAGCACGGTTTTCACGTTGTTTATTGAATTTCAAAGCGAATAGTCGATGAAGCTAAATCTCAAGGTGCAATTGTCGATTCTCGTGGGTCAGTAGGTTCTTCTATTGTTGCATATTTGACCGGAATTACAGATGTAAACCCACTTTTACCGCATTATTTGTGCCAAAAATGTTCTAAAGTGGAATTCTTTGACTCACAAGAATTTTTATCAGGATATGACTTGTTAGACAAAGAATGTCAAAATTGCGGTGAACTTATGGATAAAGACGGTCATAACATCCCTTTTGAGACTTTTTTAGGATTTAATGCCGAAAAAGTTCCTGACATTGATCTAAATTTTTCAGGTGAGACGCAACTTAAAATGCACGATTTTGTTCGTGATCTTTTTGGAAAAGATAAAACATTTCGTGCCGGAACTATTTTGACAAATGCCGAAAAAACTGTTTTTGGTTTAGGAAGAAAACTGGGCGAATTTAAGGCAATGTATGATTCAAAATTTGATCTAAACCGTGAAGTTTCATATTTTACAAACACATTTCTTGATTTTCTAGCTACAAAAGCCCAAGGTGTAAAACGAACATCAGGAAAACACGCTGGTGGAATTATAGTTATTCCTCAAAATCGTGAAATAGAAGATTTTACCCCTATTAATTTTCCAGCAAATAATGAAAAATCTGACTGAAAAACAACGCATTTTGATTATAATGCGCTTCATGATAACCTTTTAAAACTAGATATTTTAGGGCATGATGATCCAACAATTTTGCTTCATTTAGAGGAAATTACTGGCGTAAAATCGGATCAAATTCCAAAAAGTGACGATAAAATCTTATCACTTTTTACGACTGCAAAAGAATTAGGTATTCAACCAGGTCAAATGCTTGGCGAACAGACGGGAACAATTGGAATTCCAGAATTTGGGACTCCTTTTGTCAGAAGAATGCTTCAAGTTGCAAAAGTAAAATCTTTTGCTGATATTGTTGCAGTTTGTGGTCTGGCTCATGGAGGTGGAGTTTGGCAAAATAATGCTGAAGTGCTAATTTCCAAAAAAAACCACGCAATTAACGAGGTAATTTCGTGTCGTGATGACATTATGATTTATCTTTTAAGAATGAAACTAGATCATCTTGATGCCTTTAACATTATGGAAAAAGTTCGAAAAGGAAAAGGACTTACACAAAATGAAATTGATATTTTAACTGAAAAAAAAGTGCCAACTTGGTATATTGACTCATTGCAAAAAATTGGCTATATGTTTCCAAAAGCCCACGCGGTTGCTTATGCAATGAAAGCCTGAAAAATCGCATATTTTAAACTATATCACCCACTTGCATTTTATTCATCATATTTTTCTATCAGACCTGATGTTAAAGATATTGATACATTAATTCAACCGGCGGATAAAATTGAGGCTAAAATTCTGACACTACAACAAAAGCAAACAAATGTAAACGGATCAGGTCAAGGTTTAACCCCAAAAGAAAAGGATTTAATTCCCTTTTTAGAAATCAGTCTTGAACTAAAACTACGAGGATTTGAAATTGAAAATGTTAATCTTTTAATGTCAGATGCCCAAAATTGAATTGTTAATAAAGAAAATAATTCATTAATTCCACCATTTATTTCAGTTGATGGAATTGGTGATATTAATGCCCGAAAAATCATTCAAGCCCGTAATTTACGACCTTTTTCGTCAATTGAAGATTTTCAAACCAGGACAGACACAAATAATACAGCGCTAAAAAAATTAATACAATTGGGAGTTTTTGATAAAATTTCTAAGACAACACAAGTAAATTTATTTGACTAAAAAAGCGAGTAAAATTATGGATATTGGTGACAAAGTTTTATGTAAAGTCAAATCCTTATATAATCCCAAATTTTTATTGTGTTGTTTAATATAATTCCCCAATCAATTATTACCTTAGGTTAATTAAAAAAATGAACTTTTGATCAAGAGTTGAAAAATTTCTAAACCTTAAAATACCAAAAAAATTTTCAATAATCCCGTTTTTGTCTAATATTTTGTATTTTAGCCTTTTTGTCTATTTAGTTTTTTTGTTTAATCCTTATAAGCGAAAAAAGCATTATTTTTTGCTTATTTTGTTTTTTTTAATAAGCTATCCATTCCCTTATCTCGCAATTGTTTCAATGTTAAGTTTGAGTCATAATGGAGATTTTTTAAGACATTTTTATTTAAAAATTTTTAATAATTTTTTTATTTTGCATTTGTTTGAAATAATTACTTACTTAATTTTTTATTTCCCTTATTCATATGTTTGTAGTTTTTTACAAAAAATATTCGGTTTTTATTTAATAAAAAAAGTGAAACAAAAATTAGGTCGACTAAATCCAGAAAATAAATTCGGTTTTTTAACTAACTTTGATTATGATAGATATTATAAATTTGCGTGTCAAAGAAAACTTTATTCACGTTATTTTGACATTAATAATTGACACCAATATGATCAAATTGTCGAAAATATTATCAAGTGAATAAATAACATTTCATGACATTCACAAGGTTATTTACCAAGATATTATTCTCATATAATTTTGGAAGTGTTTTTATTTAATTCTGATAATTCTAATAATTCAGAATCAAAAATCAATTCAAAAAAATGAAAATATTTTTTAATATTTTATTTTATTTTTACAGCATTGCATTTTATATTTACATGATATCCACTTTGATTAGTTGCTGGATATTATTATTGAGACCAATTAAATGTGAATCTATATAATGAACTTTTTCAAGAAGATGTTGCTGTTTGATTACTACCACTCTTATTTCTTTTTCTAGGTTATGTCATTATTCCTGTGGTTCTTTATTTCCCAAAAACATCGCTGACATTTTGACTTTTTGAAGGATAAGAATTATTAAAATTAGTAGAAAAATTCAGACAAATAATTTCTATCTATGATTTTGATTGTACCACTTTTGTTAATTTTTCTACTAATTTATTTTACTTTGGGTCTTCCCGAGTTTACGAGTTTGATGAGATAATTTTAAAAAAATCTTGAGCTTTCTATGCTTTTTTAACTTTTTTAGCAAAAGTTAATTACCTTTTTTTACTGATTTATTAAGATATCAAAGTAGAAATCATGCCTATTTCAAATATTTTGATCACTAGAAATCTCATCCTATTTTTAAATATGATCGCTGATTTGATGTGTTAAATTTAACCCTTTGTCTTAATTTTTGCCATCAAACTGGTAAACCCAGGAAGAAGAAAATTCATTAATTCACCATTTATTTCATTTGATGGAATTGGTGATATTAATGCCTGAAAAATCATTAAAGCCCGTAATTTACGGCCTTTTTTGCCAATTGAAGATTTTCAAGGTATGACAAAAACAAACAATAAAACACTAAAAAAATTAATATAACTCGGAGTTTTTGGTAAAATTTCTAAAATAACAAAAGTAAATTTATTTGATTAAACAAAAACAACAAAAAGCGAGTAAAATATGGATATCGGTGACAAAGTACTATGTAAAATCAAATCTCTACATAAAAAGTATTTTTGGGTTTCAATGCCTGATGACTATGATGGCGTTGTTTTTTTAGATGCAAAACAACTAACAAATGGTCGAAAAATTGATAATTATTACAAAATAGGGCAACAACTTATTCTAAAAATTGAGACAATTTCTCATTTTAACAAAAAAGCATCACTTTTAGATATTCGTAGAGTAATTTACTACAATGAAGCCGAACATCTTTTAGAAACTCAATCAGGATTTAAAAATCTACAAAAATTATGCGAGGAGCAAATAAATTATGAGTCTAAGTTTAGAAATAAAGTCAAAAATAAACCTGAATTATAGTGAATTTCAGCAAAAAGTTGCTGAAATTCACGAAAAAATTAATTCAAAATCTAGTCCTGATATTAATTTTTTAGGGTGAAATGATTTTCCTAATTCCGCTGTTAATTTTGATGAAATCAAAAAAATGCAGCAAAAAATCCAAAAATTACATGAAGACTCTATTAATATTTTAGTTGTAATTGGAATTGGTGGTTCATATTTGGGCGCAAAAGCCGCTATTGATTTTACAGGTGGTCTTGGCCCTTTTGATAATAAACCTGAGGTTATTTTTTTAGGAAATTCGCTATCATCAACAGATTTAGCCCAAAAACTTGAATATTTAAAGACAAAAAAATTCGCAATTAATGTTATTTCCAAATCTGGATCAACAATTGAGCCAGCAGTAACATTTCAAATTTTATACCAATTTTTAGTTGATCAAGTTGGTGAAAAAGAGGCAAAAAATAGGACTTTTGTTACAACAGGTTTTAAATCTGGCGAACTTTTAGAAATAGCAAAAGCAAATAATTTTGAAACATTTGAAGTTATTGACTCAATTGGTGGCCGTTTTAGCGTTCTTTCATCTGTTGGATTTTTTCCAATGATATTTGCTGGAATTGATGTTTTTGAGGTAATTGAAGGAGCAAAACAAGCACACAAGAGTTATTCAAAAGAGCTTGTTGAAGAAAATTTAGCCTATAAATATGCACTTTCTCGTTTTTTACTTTACAAAAATCATGACTATAAAACTGAAATTTTAGTTTCATATGAACCATTTTTAATGTATTTTAATGAGTGGTGAAAACAACTTTTTGGTGAATCTGAAGGAAAAGATTTAAAAGGAATTTTTCCAGCTTCTGCAATTTTTACTACAGATTTGCATTCACTTGGTCAATTTATTCAATCAGGAACTAAAAATTTTTTTCAAACCGTTATTTATATAAAGAAACCAAAATTTGACATTGAAATTAAAAAGTCGCCAACTTTTGAAACAAAAATTAACACACTTTCAGGAAAAACATTAAATGAAATTAATTATCAAGCATTTTTAGCAACAACACTAGCGCATTCAGAGCAAGGAAATAACCCTAATTTTGTAATTCAAGTTGAAGACAGCTCGCCAAAAACATTCGGTCATTTAGTAATGTTTTTTGAAAAAGCATGCACAATGTCGGCTTATTTGCTCGGAGTTAATCCATTTAATCAACCTGGCGTTGAAGATTACAAAAAAGAACTAGTGAAAAATTTAGGTTGATCTAAGTAATTTTTTAGCGTTTTACCATGTTGCCCAGTTTGATGAGATAATCTTAAAAAAGTAAACCAGGACAAAAAAAGTTAACACTAAGGTGTTGGCTTTTTTTGTCCTGGTTTATTCGTTGTAGAGAATATTTAGTTTTTTGGCTTCACTAAATTTTCCTGATTTTGATTTATTCTGATTTATCTTTAGTTATTTCGTAATATCTCTTAGCTATTTCTATTAATTCTTCTTTTGTAAATTCGTTTCAATCGGGTTCAATTAATTTTTTAGGTTTGCCACTCCCTGGTTTTCTGTTCGCACCCTTTTTATTTAATAATTGATCTTGCATACCATTATTATAGCATATAATTTTTTTGATTCTTAGATCTAGATGTTTTCCGGTTATAAAATTTGTATCTGCCGAAATATCATTTATATAATTTATTGTTTGTTTTATTCCAAATTCATTGTAAATTTTATAAATCATATCAAACTCTTCTTTTTTAAAGTGTCTTGACATTAGTATTCTCCTTTTTGTTGCATTTGAAAATTTAAAAAAGCTAACACTTTGGGTGTTAGCTTTTTTTGTCCTAGTTTAAATTTTAATCGCTAACAATAACTGTTGCATATTTGCGCTTTCTAGTTTTATGAAATTTTACAATTCCATCTGCAAGTGCAAATAAAGTATCGTCGCCACCAATTCCAACATTTAATCCAGGGTAAATTTTAGTTCCCCTTTGACGGTAAATTATTGAACCAGTTAGCGCAAATTGTCCATCAGCGATTTTTTGACCGAGTCTACGACCTATCGAATCACGGCCATTCTTGGTAGAACCACCAGCTTTGGTCTTTGCCATTTCTAAATTATCCCTTCAATTCTGTTATTTTTACGCGGGTAAAGGGTTGTCTGTGCCCTAATTTACGTTTGTGAGTTGATTTTGGATTGTGACGGTAAACGACAATTTTTTTACCACGGCCTTGTTTTTCGACAACGCCAACAACAGTTGCATTTTCAACAAAAGGAGTTCCAATTTTTCCATTAATAAAAAGAACATCTGTGAAAATTACGTTTTCACCTTCATTTTTATCAATTTTTTCAATAAAAATTGTCTGATCCTTTTCAACTAAAAGCTGTTTACCACCGGTTTTAATAATTGCAAACATAAGATGCTCCTATGAATAATCATCCTAAAGGCACTAAATACTGATATTATTTAGATTTTAACCTTTTTGGTATGGGATGGTTTAACAAAATAAACAAAAAAATTATACCACTTTTATTAAAAAATCAAAAAAATTATTTTTTTAGTTTGTTATAATTTGACCTATGAAATCTAGTCCAACTTTTGCCACTTTTTTAGAGCAAGAAAGAAAAAAAACTTATTTCCAACAACTTGAAAAAACATTAGAAGGTGAATACAAAAATTATCAAATATACCCGCAAAAACAAGACTTATTTCGCGCCATCGAGTTAACAAGTCTTGAAAATTTAAAAATAGTTATTGTCGGCCAAGACCCTTATCACCAAAAAGGACAAGCAGATGGACTTGCTTTTTCGAGTCGAGCAAAAATTTTACCCCCATCGCTTAAAAATATTTTTTCTGAAATAAAAAAATCATATCCAAACTTTTCAAAAACAGATGGAAATCTGCAAAATTGAGCAAAACAAGGCGTTTTACTGCTAAATACAGTTCTTTCTGTCAGAGAATCGAGTCCTAATTCGCATGAAAAAATAGGATGACAAACTTTTAGTCTTAATTTAATAAATTTTATTGTGGCCAATAAAAAAAATATTGTCTTTTTAATTTTAGGTCAAAAAGCTAAAACTTGCCTTAAAAATGTGGACTTTTCTGCTCAAAAAGTATTTTTTTATTCACATCCTTCGCCCTTAGGTTTCTGAAGATCGCTAGAAAATTCAAGAGTTTTTGAAAAAATGAATGATTTTTTAAAACTGAAAAATAAAGAGCAAATTAATTGGAATTTATAGAAAAAAGTGTATAATTTTATATCAAAAACGTTTAAAGGAATTTGTTATGCAAATATTAGAAAAATTAAAAAAATATTGTGATATTGATGGAATGTCCCGTTATGAGGATGAAATTGTTGCTGAATTAAAAAGGTCAACTGCTAGTCTTGATCTAAGTTATTCTCGTGATGGTTTTGGGTCATTGATTATGCAACAAAAAAAGCAAAATTCTGGACCTAAAATAGTTGTTGCAGCACATATGGATGAGGTTGGCTTCATTGTTTTAGACATTACCGAAAAAGGTTATATAAAAGTAAAATCTGTTGGTGGTATTTGAGGAAATGCTGTAATTGGTGCTAAATTTAAGTTGATAAACTCTTTAGGCCAAGAATTTTACGGTGTTGCTGGTCATACTTCCATTCACATTATGGAACGCCAAAAAATTGAAAAAGCCTTGATGGTAAAAGATCTTTACTTTGATTTTGGCTTTAGATCAAAAAAAGAAGCCCAAGATCTTTCCGTTGAAATAGGAAACAGAATTTACTTTAATAACCCTAGTTTTTTGATGCATAATCAAGATTATTTTGCATCAAAAGCGATAGATAACCGTGCTGGAGTTGTTGTAATTGACGAACTTGCTCATCGTTTGCATAATAAAAATTTAAAATCTAACCCAATTTTAGTAGGAACTGTTCAAGAAGAAGTCGGTTCACGTGGTGCAAAAATGGTTGCAAAAATGATTAAAGCTGATGTTGCTTTTGCAATTGACACAGGTGCTGCACATGATACCGAGGATGCAATCCCTGGTGTGCAAAAATTAGGAGCCGGAGTTGCTATTGACATTGCCGATGGTGGCACATTGATGGATCCAAGACTTGTTGACATTATTTTTCGAATTGCTAAAGAAAGAAACATACCAATTTACCGATATGTTTCTCAAGGTGGAGGGACTGATGCAGAAGAACTCCAATATTCAGGATATGGAACTCCTACAGTTAGTATCTCGATTCCGCAGCGCTATTTACATTCAACATATGGCCTAATTAGTATTTCTGACATTAAGGCTGCAACTGATTTAATCGAGGCTTTTATCTTAGAATTTGGCCAAGAAGAAAATGAACAATTAATTTATAAATAATAGTTTAAAATTCTTACTGTTATATTTAAAAATTTAACAGTAATTAAGTTAATAAATAAAATAAATTGGTTGTTTTAGTGCTTTTTCCGCTTCTGCTTTAGCAAGTTTTGAGTCATCTCATTTTACAGTATGACCGTCACTTTTAATTTCGCCAGACCCTGTTGTAAAAGTTCGATAAACAGCGGCAATCCCGAGTAAAGCAGGCGCTATTTTTCCAACTGCAGTTGCTACATTTGAAATAACAGCAAAAGCACCAGCTCCGCCAGTTTCATGTTTATCTTTTTCGCTTAATTTAACGAAATTTTGATTTGGTTGTTTTTTCATTATTTGTATCTCCTTTCATCCAAAGTTAGTCAAAAGGCTAAAAGACATCTAAAAAAGGAAAAATTTAGGAAAAAAGTGCAAGTTTTCACATTATCCCGCGATGAAGCATTAAAAATAATTAAAAATCCAGAATTTTTGCAAGGCAAAATTCTGGATTTATCATCACTTAATTTTCAAGAAATTGATGATTTTGCTTTTTCAGGAATGAATTTAGCAATAAAAAAACTAATTTTGCCAAGTTCTCTTTTAAAAATTGGCGAGTCTGCTTTCATGTTAAATAAAATTGAGGAAGTAGTTTTTGGCCCAAATGTTGAAATTATTTTAGATTCAGCTTTTGAATCTAATTTAATAAAAAGTATTAAAATTCCTGAAAAAGTAACTGTATTAAATAGCTCAGTTTTTGCAAATAATCAAATTGAAAACCTGCTAATTCCTGAATGAGTTAGCCAAATTAAATCTGATTCATTTGCCGACAATGCAATCCAAACCATTAAATTTAATTCAAACAAAATTAATGTTGATATTTACTCTTTTGTTGGAAACTCACCAAAAAAAATTGATATTTTTGGTGAGTTTTCTTTTAAAAATGAAAGTAAGTTGTTGAATTTCTATAAAGTCAAATTTGATTTTTTTAAAAATTTTGACAAATTTGAAAATAACTTCAAAATTATTGTTGAGAATTTTGAAGTTAGCCAAATTTTCTTATCATTCAATTGAGAAAATTTAGAGACTATAAACTTAATTTCGCCTCATTTTCAAACTGAAAAAGAGCTTGAAATTTTTATTAACAAGTCAAAAATAGATAAAAATCTTCATTTTGAAGGTTCAGGGCCTGATTTTTTGAAAAAAACATTAAAAATTTGCTAATATTTTTTAGTTTGATATTATAATTATAAATAATTTTTTATATATTTTCAACAATTCGAAAACTAAAAACAAGGACACAAACAAAAATTATGAATGCAATGAAAAATTATATTTCAAAAAGAACGAAAATAATTGCGACAATCGGCCCATCAACCCAAGATTATGAAGTTTTAAAACAACTAGTTTTAGCTGGAGTTAGTGTAATTCGGGCTAATTTTTCTCACGGAACATATGAAGAACAGCGCCAAAAATTCGAAAATGCTCGTAAAGCTTCGCAAGAACTTCAAATTCCAATTTCAATTATGCTTGACACAAAAGGACCTGAAATCCGTGTAGGTAAAATTCTTAATGGTTCACAAAAAATTCTTGCAAATCAACATTTAACTGTCCTAACTGATAAAGATTCTTATGAAAATTTTGAAGGAACTGACCAAGTAATAACTGTTTCACACGAAATTGACAAAGACCTAAAAGTTGGCGACAGAGTTCTTTTTGATGATGGAAAATTACAATCAGAAGTTGTTGAAATTGAAGATGGAAAAGTTGTTGTAAAGACAAAAAATTCTCACATTTTAAAACCAAATAAGCGCCTAAACATGCCTGGTGTTCCTTTTTCATTACCTTTTTTATCACAAAAAGACATTAACGACGTGCTTTTTGGTATTTCAGAAAATATTAATTATGTTGCTGCATCCTTTGTAAATTCAGCTGAAAATGTTAAGGAATTACGTAAACTTTTAGATGAAAACGGCGGCTCTCACATTCAAATAATTTCAAAAATCGAATCAACATTAGGTCTTGAAAATATCGATGAAATTATCGAGTTGTCCGATGGAATTATGGTAGCCCGTGGTGATTTAGGACTCGAAGTTCCTTATGAAGAAGTTCCATATCAGCAAAAAAGAATAATTAGAAAATGTCGTTTTGCAGGTAAAACTGTTGTTGTGGCAACACAAATGCTTGATTCAATGGAAAAATCTTCCCAACCAACTCGTGCTGAGGTTTCTGATGTTTATTGAGCAACTGAATTAGGTGCTGATGCGACAATGTTATCTGGTGAATCAGCCCAAGGACAATTTCCTGTTGAGTCAGTTCAAGTTATGGCCGTAATTAATAAAAGAGCCGAAAAAGAGTTCTATAACAAGCTTTTTTATACAAAACAGTTGGCAGTAATTACTAAAAACTCAAAAGGTCCTCGAGCAAAAATTGCTCACAAATTAGCTCACCTTGCTTATGAAAATGAAATAAAATATACTGTTGTTCTATCAAGAACTGGTGAACTTTTAAAAGCAATAGCTAAGTTTCGCCCAAATACCGCCGTTATTGGTGTTGTAAATAATGAAAAATTAATTTCAGGATTTGGAATAACATCTTCAGTTTTTGTTTCAATTAATTCTATTTCCGAATTTAACGCAATAAAAAGTGACTTTAATTTAGCGCGTAATGTTTTAAAACCATTTGGAGCCGAAAAGGGAGACACCTTTTTAGTTGTTGAAAACGAAAAAATGGTGCAATTTGTTTATTAATTTTTAAATTTTTAAAAATTTGCTTTTGAAAATTTAAAAATTAAGTATAATTATAATGCAAATTTTTATTTGCAGAAAGTAGATTTGCTCTCACCTGAAGATCGCAAGATCTTGGGTTTACCTAGCAAACAAAGATTATTATTTTTTTGTTTAAATTATAATTTAATACTTTTTAAGATTTTTGTATAAACATAGTAAAAACCATTGAAAATGGAGATAAATTTAAATTTTGAATCCTAAAAATCTTTTTCAAAGAAAGCCACAACAAGATCACCAAATTAACGAAAATATTATGTTTCCTAACGTTTTTTTAGTTGGGTCTGACAATGAAAAAATTGGAAAAACTCCGACTAAAGAAGCGCTTGAACTTGCAAAATCCAAAGGACTTGACTTAGTTTTAATTTCAATTAAAGAAGTAAAAACTAAAGATGAAAAAGTTCAAAAAGTTCCAATAGCGAAAATTCTTGATTATGGTAAGTTTCGATACGACATAAAAAAGAAAAAAAAGGAAGAAAAGGAAAAGCAATCCTTTACTAATAACCGCGAAATACGGGTTAGTTTTAATATTAACAAGCAAGATATTCTTGTAAAATCAAAAAAAGCTAGAGAGTTTATTCTTGATGGCGACCGTGTAAAAATTGCTCTTCGTTTTCGTGGTCGTGAAATTACCCGAATTGATCAAGGTAAAATAACACTTGAGATATTTTTTGATCAATTGAAATACATTGCCAAAAAAAGCAAGGAAATTTCGCAAAACGGTAATTTTTTAGTTATGCATCTTGAACGTGATCGCAAAAAACTACCTAAATTCACTTCTTCAAAACAGCTAAAAGAACTTTTAGAATACGAAGAAATTCAAAATAAGGAAAAAAATGCCTAAAATCAAACTAAAAACAAAGTCAGCTTTGAAAAAAAGAATTAAGGTTACTGCAACCGGAAAAATTAAACACGGACATGCATATCGCTCACATTTAGCGCAAAATAAAACTACAAAACAAAAGCGCCAATCAAGAAAAGCTACTTTAATCGACCCTTCAGATTACAAAAGAATAAAAAAACTAATTTAATTAAGTCAAATAATTCACTAAATTTTTTGAAACTACATTATATAAAAGGAGAAATTTTATTATGAGAGTCAAAGGTGGAACTGTAACGCGCCAGCGTCGCCGTCGTTGATTAAAATTAGCAAAAGGTTATTGAGGGCATAAATCAATCGGATTTAAAGTTGCAAAACAGGCAGTAATTAAATCTTGAACCTATGCTTTTCGTGATCGAAAACAGCGTAAACGTGAATTTCGAAAATTATGAATTAGTAGAATAAATGCTGCAGCTCGTGACCAAGGAATTTCATATTCGCAATTAATGCATAAAATCAAACTTGCAAACATTGAAATTAATCGTAAAATGCTTGCAGAAATGGCGATTAGTCGCAAAACTGAATTTGATAATATCATTAAAATTGCTTTAGAAAAAGGTCAAAAATAATCCCTTTCTTATTACAGGAGGAAAAAATGGCAAGAAAAGACCCAATTTCACAACGTGGACCAATGAGCGGAAATAACCGTTCTCATGCCCTAAATGCAACAAAACGTAAATTTAATTTAAATTTACAACAAATAGTACTAAAAACTGCCTCAGGGCAAAAAGTTCGTATTAAAGTTTCAGCTAAAACCAAAAAAACCTTACAAAAATGAGGTAAAATTTAAGATCTGAAATTTTAAATAGAATAAAAATCACCTTAAAAAATATACAAACAAATACATTAATTTAGACACACAAAAAAGGTGTGTCTATTTTTTTATTAATTTATTTTAAATTGCGATTTATACTTTTAATACTAGTTAAATTATGTTAAAATTAACTTAATAATTTTATATAGTTCAAACAAATTTAAAGGAAATTTAGTATAATTGATATAATTCAAATTGCAACTTGAAATTTGTATAAAAATAGAGGCTAACCAATTTAATTAGACAATGTTTAAGAAAGAAAGTTTAGAAAAATTTTTTAATTTAAAGTTCAACAATTGAATTTTGTTTATCCCATTTTTTGGTACTAACACCTATTATAAATTATTCGATTTACTTGTAGAATACAACAGTTTTGAGTGGATTTTATACTATAAAACCAGACTAATTTCACGACTTTTCTATTTAATTCTTCATTTATTTTCAATCATTTTGACCATTTCATTATTTTTGTTAATTTTTGTTTACAGAGTTCATTTTTTTACTTTTGGTGAAAATTTTATTTTTAGCCTTGAAAATAAACATAATTATTTTTATGACTATAATATTTGATTTCCGAATATTATGAATGTGGTGATATATTCTTTCATTGCATTTTTTGGATTTTTTTTAAATGCTTTTTGAGCAAAATTTGTTATTTACTTTTTTAAGAAATTTTTATACTGAAAGTATGATTTGAAAAATAAAAGTACAACCTTTGAATTTTTACAAAATTTTAATTTAGAATCTTTTGTAAATTCTGTTCTTGTTGACGCTGAAAATTGTAAAAAAAAGAGGAAGAAATCCAGAAAAATTTGTTGAAAATATCAACATAACTACCCAATAATTAGCCTTTTTACAGAAGCAATTAATTCCCCTAAGCATACTAGACGTTCTTTTAAATATCGTAATATTAAGTTAAGGAACCGCAAGGAAATTAGTGAATTTGACTGGATTGTAGCTGAGATGCAGAACTATTATTGATTTTATACATTTATTTTTGCTTCAATTTTTAATAAAAATGAAAAAAATTTTAACAGAAAAAAGTTTTTCTATTACTTATTGAAAATTTTATTTTTTTATATTTTATCAATTTGAATTCTTCTTTTTTCAACAATTTTTCTATGCTTTAATCATTTTCTTCTTGATGAACCAACATTTTGGTTAAAAATTTCAACATTAGTAACTGTTATTGTTCCCATTTTTCTACTACCTGTTATCCTAGAACCTATATTTATTGAGTGAACATATCGCCGCATCAAAAAGCGATTTTTTGATGCTAATCTAATTAAGTCTGAAAAAGAAGATTCAATATAACTATTTTTGTAAGGCCATATCTAAAGCCACCAATTAGTGCAAAAATCAAGACTATTGCTTTTTATCAATGATTTTGATTGTATTGTTTTAGTTAATTTTTAGTATTTTATTCCTGAGTTTCCCAATCTGATGGCAAAAATTCACTTTTTAGTGAATATAAATATGCAAAAAATACCCGGATTTACGGGTATTTTTTGACGCTAAAATCTTAATTTTTATTGTTCTAAAATCGACCTTTAGCAAAAAAAAAAAAAAAAATGCTTGTTGTAAAAAAAATTTCTGTTATAATTAGACTCACTTAAGAATGAATTAATAAATTTTGATATTGAATTAAGGGGGACTTAGTTATGTTTTTTTAACTAAAAAATCAGAAAATGCGAATTATCCATTATATTTTTAAATATGATGGAATGCCTTAAATTTAACCGTTTAGAAATCTACAAATTTAGGGCTTTTAGTTATTGTTCTTTCAAAACTTCATATATTTTTTTAGGCTCAATGCAAATAAAAACGAGTTTTCTATTTGCATTGAGTTTAAATAGTAGTTTTTTTATTATGGTTATATTTAAAATTCAGTGTTTTTCTTTGATAGTTATTTTTCCTGGGTTTGCCAGTTTGATGTCAGAAATTAAGAAAAGGGATGAATTTAAGACTTTAAGTCAACGTCTAAATTACACTGCAAAATGCAAAATTAGGATTTTAAAGTCTTTAGATTCTGTAATTTTAATGCACTTAAATTTTCTTTAACTGTGAATTTGTTAGCAATTTGTCTAAAATTGATAGATTAATTTGTCTCTTTTTTAATTAAAGTAACAAAACTTATTTCGTCTTCACCTTTCAGTTTAATTAATTTTACCCCTTTTGTCCTACGACTAATTATTGGAACACTATCAAGATCAATTCTAATTGCAAAACCTCTTTTAGTGATAATTATTGCTTCCTGATCTGGTCCAATTGTGCCGACAAAAATAAGATCGCCAGCCTTTTCGTCGTTTAGACCTTTTAATCCTTTAGTTGCTCTTCCGGTTAGTCGATATTCTTCAACAGGAGTTTTTTTCCCATAACCATGTTTGCTTAAATTAAAGACAAAATCATTGCCAAAAGTGTAACAAGCACCAACTATTTTGTGTCCTTCTTCAAGAGCGATTCCTTTAACACCGATTGAAGCCCGACCGGTATTTCGTAATAATTTAATTGGTCAACGATTTACAAGTCCTTGGGATGAGGCTAAAATAATATTGATTTCAGAACTTGCTGGCACAATAAAGGCTGATTTTAAATAATCTCCCTCAACAAGTTTTAAAGCTTTTTTTCCATTTTTTGGAATATAACTAAACTCTGAAAGTTCCGTTTTTTTAATATAACCAAAAGCAGAAACTGTGATAAGTCAATGATCTTTGTATTGCTGGTTTCAAGGAACTAAAGCACTAATATTTTCATCTTTTTGCACTTGTACAAGATTTAAAAAAGGGAGACCTTTTCCTTGTTTTGAACTATCAGGAATTTGGTGAGCCCGAAGTTTGAAAATTTTAGCCCGTGAAGAAATAATTAAAAGATCGCTGTGGGTGTTTGTAATGCAAACAGATTTTAGCTCGTCATCTTTGTATAAATTTGAAACCGAGGCACCGAAACCACCACGATTTTGTAGCCGATATTCTTCTAAATTTAACCTTTTTACATAGTTATTTTGTGTCAGCGAAATAATTACTTTTTCATTGGGGATAAAATCTTCTTCGTTAAGTCGTATAATTTCGGTAATAATTTCAGATCTTCGTGGATCACTGAATTGTTCAGCGGTTGCTTTGTGTTGGGTAATAATCAATTCAATTAGTTTTTCAGGTGATTCAATTATTGACTTAATTTCATCAATTTCGATTTTTAGACTTTCAATGTCACTAATTAATTTTTCGATTGCCAAACTAGTTAGTCTACCAAGACGCATGTCAATTATTGCTTTTGTTTGGACAGGATTTAAATTATAAGTTTGGGCTAATCTTTCTTGAGCAATTTGGTCTGAGCTTGAAGATTTTATAATAGCAATTACATTGTCAATATTTTCAATAGCAATTTTTAAACCGCTTAAAATATTAAGTCTTTCGCTAGCTTTTTCCAGGTCAAAGTTCAACGCGCGAAGATTAATTTCTTTTTGGTGTTCAAGATAATGAGTTAAAATTTCTTTTAAATTCATTAATTTTGGCACACCTTTTACAAGCGCAAGCATATTTATTGAATAACTAATTTGTAAATCGGTGCTGTGATAAAGTTTATTTAAAATAACTTCAGGATTAAATCCTTTTTTAATATCAAAAACAACACGAATTCCGTGACGAGTACTTTCATCACGAATATCTTTAATTCCAAGAATTTTCTTATTTTTTACTAAAAAAGCAACCTTTTCGATAATAGAAGGTTTTTTAACTTCATAAGGAATTTCGTAAAAAATAATTCGTGATCTACCTGAATTTAAATGTTCAATTTTTGCTTTTGATCTAATTCAAAAAGTACCTTTTCCGGTTAAATATGCTTGATTTATCCCTTTTTTTCCCGAAATTATTGCGCCTGTTGGGAAATCTGGTCCAGGAAGAGTCTCAATTAATTCATTAATGTCAATATTTGGATTTCTTGCAAAAGTAATGAAAGTTTCAATAATTTCGCCTAAATTATGCGGAGGAATTTTGGTGGTCATTCCAACAGCAATTCCAGAAACCCCTGAAACTAATAAATTTGGAAATCGTGCTGGTAAAATTTCGGGTTCCATTTCACTTGCATCATAATTAGGTCTGAAATTTACAGTATTTTTTTTAATACCTTCAATCATTTTATTAGAAATTTTTGACAGTCGCGCCTCAGTGTAACGCATTGCTGCAGCTTCATCGCCATCAATTGAACCAAAATTACCGTGTCCATCGATAAGTGGGTAGCGTAGTGAAAAAGGTTGAGCCATTCGAACCATTGAATCATAAACAGAAACATCACCATGTGGGTGATATTTTCCAAGAACATCACCGACAATTCTAGCTGATTTTTTATAACTAGTTCCTGAAGTTATTCCAAGTTCGCTCATTGTGTATAAAATTCTTCTATGAACCGGCTTTAGTCCATCACGAACATCAGGTAAAGCCCTTGAAACAATAACCGACATTGAATAATCAAGAAATGAAACTTTCATCTCATCTTCGATTTTAATTGGAACAATATTGTCAGTTACTGTTTCTAAAATTGTTGGTTTAACTTCGAAAATTTGGTCTGAGTCGTCCGATTTGTCATCTTCACTATTTAAGCTAGAATCAATTTCTTTGATTTCTTCGTTATCTTTATGGTTTTTATTGTCCTCAATCATATATTTCCTTTTAAAAGCAATACTAATTATAAAATTATACCATAATTTCCGGCTTTTTTTGAATTTTTGGTTGAAAAACTTCGAAATTTTTTTAATTATGTATGCCAACATAATTAAAAAAATATTTTTGTTTAAATAATAATTAATTTAGTTTTGGTTACAAAAATAATTTGAACCGAAAGTTGAAATTTAAACCTTAGATAAAAACAGGCCTCAACTAAAAAAGTGCCGTAAAATACAGGATTTTATAATAAAATCAAAATTGTAATAGTTAAATTTTTGACCCTAATAATTCAAGAAAATTCCTTAAAAAATAAAAAAAACGAGCTTTGTAAGGCTCGAAATTTTCTAAAAATTTGCAAAAAGACTGCTAAATTAGGTTATACTTTTTGAAAGTTAGTGTTGGTGAAGTGTTAAAAGAATTAGGGCAAAAACAATTCCGGCTGCAAAAAGAATAAGCGAAATATGCCATTGTTTTGAGGAATTATTCCTGAGGTGAATAAATTCGGGAACTAATTCGATTATTACCACAAAACTCAAAATTGCTCCACCAGAAACATTGAAAAATGGAATTAGTCAACCAGTTTGAATGAAAAATCTATTCAAAAAAGCACCTATTACAATAATTGGAATTAAAATTAGCGTTGTAATTAAGTTGTAAATTACGGACTTTTTGATACTTTGACCATATTGAACTTGCCGATAGTGAATAATTAAAATTTCAATTAACATATGAGCAACAAAAGTTCCAATTAAATATCAATTAACTTCTTCTCCTGCAGTCACTCTGGCAATGACAGATCCTAGTATAAATCCATCAATTGTTCGGTGAGAAAGTAGAAGTAAAATTGCAAGTCAAGCAGATTTTGGACTGTCAATGTCAGAAAAATTTACAATATGATCGCTATGATCGTGCTGTTTGTGATCCAAGTGCAAATCTTTTTTAAAAATGCGAATAAAAAATCAACGGGCAATAAAAACACTTGTTAGACCTAAAATCGAACCACCGCCAATTATTAGAATTTTAAATAAATTTTCTAGATCACCATAGCTATGAGCGAAATTTTCAGCACCATTAAATCCTTCTTGCATAAGTCCAACTGTTGCAACCATCAACAAAAGACCGGTGCTGAGTGAATAGAGATAAATATTTGACGTTCGTTTAATTCGCGGTTTAACAATTGCAATCAAAAATACTATTAAAACCGGAACTGCTAGAATAATTAAAAGGAAAATTAGTAAATTTACAGTAAGGGAAAGATAAAAATCCGGATTTTGGTAAAAAATTGTTAATACCTTCTCTCTACATAAAAATAAATACTAAATTTTACAAGATAAATATTTTTTTTAACTAAAAAATATTAAAAAAAAATTAAAAATTAAAAAATGCCGTAATCTACGACATTTTTATTATAACTACTTATAAATTATTGGAGGTTGCAATTAGGTATGGTGGCTCCGACAGGAATCGAACCAGTGACACACGGTGCTTCAAACCGTTGCTCTACCAACTGAGCTACGGAGCCATGGCGGTCTAGACGGGGATCGAACCCGCGATCTCCTCCGTGACAGAGAGGCGTATTAACCACTTTACTACTAGACCTTGGTTGCGGAGGTAGGAATCGAACCTACGGCCTTTGGGTTATGAGCCCAACGAGCTACCTCTGCTCTACTCCGCTGTGTTAAGATTTTTTTTAAAATAAATGGCGGGCAATGAGGGATTCGAACCCCCGCGGGCTTTCACACCCCTGCCAGTTTTCAAGACTAGTCCCTTCAGCCACTTGGGTAATTGCCCATTTTGGTGGATCTAACTGGATTCGAACCAATGACCAACCGGTTATGAGCCGGATGCTCTAACCGCTGAGCTATAGATCCAGGCGATTTTGTTATATATTATATGATTAAAATTGGTGGCTCCAAGGAGATTCGAACTCATGACCTTCCGGGTATGAACCGGACGCTCTAACCAACTGAGCTATAGAGCCAATGGTGGAGAGGAAGGGAGTCGAACCCTCTACCTCCTGCGTGCAAAACAGGCGCTCTAGCCAGATGAGCTACCCCCCCAAATGGTGAAGAAGACAGGATTTGAACCTGCGACCACTACGTCCCAAACGTAGCGCTCTGCCAAGCTGAGCTACTTCTCCAATTAATAATTATACACTATTTTTTGAAAAAGCAAAATTTTTTTATTTATTTTTTTTATTTTTAAAAATAAAAAAATGGCGATCACGAGAGGATTCGAACCTCTGACCACAAGCTTAGAAGGCTCGTGCTCTATCCTACTGAGCTACGTGACCACAATTTACAATTATACCACTTTTTTAATAAAAAGATTTATAATTTATTGCATGAAAATAAATTGATTTCCAGGCCATATGGCAAAAAGCATAAATGACATAGAAAATAAAGCGCGAATAGCAGATCTTTTTATTTTAGTTGTGGATGGCAGATGCCCTATTTCTAGTCTAAATGAGAATTTTTTGCAAATTGCAAAACAAAAAATGACACTAGTAATAGTAACAAAAATTGATCTAGCTGATAAAAATAAATTCACTAAAATAAAAAAATTTTTTACGGATAAAAAATTTTTTGTTCTCTTTGTAAATTTACGAGATTATTCAGCTAGATTAGAAATTATATCATATTTAAATAAAATATTTAAAATAAAACAAGAAAAAAATTCAACTAAATTTTTCTCACCAAGTCTAAAATGTTTTGTTGTCGGAGTACCTAACACTGGAAAATCAACGCTAATAAATTTAATCACAAAATCACAACTAAAAGTAGGAAACCAACCGGGAATAACGAGAAATAATCAATGAATTAGCTATGATAAATTTCTTTTTCTTGACACCCCTGGTATCCTATTGCCAAAAATGGATGATCAAATTTTAGCCGTAAAATTAGCTATTATTGGATTGATAAGGTGAGAAATTCTAAATATTAGCGATCTTTTTATTGAAGCATACAAAATAATTTCTGAACAATATCCAAATTTCATCACAGATTTAGAACTAAAACCCTCGCTAATTGACTCAGAAATTGAAGAAAACTTGTTGATTTTATGCAAAAATAAAAAATTTATAAATAAAAGCGGTCTAGATTTGACTCGCTGTCGAAAGTGATTTTTAATGCGTATTGGCAAACAAAAAATTACACTAGATTAATTTTTTAAGAAAATTAAAGTTTACTAAAAAATTTTTAGAATAATTAATTTTTAAAAATATTTAAACTACTGTGTTAATTTAGATGGAAAAATCCCATGTTTTTCTTGTTTTTTGCACAGCAAAAGCAAGTTTATTATTTTAGATTTTAACTCTATGTTTTTTAGTTTTTCGCTTTTAAAACTAAAAAAGGTCTATAAAATGGTTGCTTAAAATGCAAAAGAATTTTTAGACAAACTACAAATAAAAAAATATTTGTCTGATTTTTTCTACTAATTTAAACTTATATGTAATTTTTATCTGGTCATTTTTCTTTTTCTTTTTCTTCATATTTATCTAAATAATTGTTTTTTAAATCCTTGATTAGTTCAAGTCGGCTAACGTTTTTATCAAAAACAATATTCTTATCCTTAGGAAAAGCCAAGATTTGGAAGGCAACTTTCTCAAAACTAGATTCAGGGCTTCTAACAAAATTTAGTGTTAAATCCGTTTGAAAAATTGCTGTCAAAAAAATATTATTATTTTCTGTTTTTCTAAGAATCAATTTTTCTCTTTCAGTCCTTTTTGAAAAATTAGTAGGGGGCGATATGGGCTGGAGGACTGTTCCCCAAAATGGTTCATAACCAATTCGTTCCCAAGTTTCATAAATAAAAATGTTATTATTTTTTAGAAATTCATCAAGTTTTTCGCCGTTTAGAAATTTTTGTTCAAAATCAGAAATTAGATCATTTTGGTCAAGTTTTAATTTAGGATCCAATTTTAAAATTCGGTCAATAATTGTTGTCTTAAATTCGTCAATATTTTTAATAATAGCATGTTTTTTTGGTAAAAAACTGTTAGATCAAGGATTGATTTTATTTGTAATTAAATCAAGAATTTTTGGCTTTAAAGTTTTAATGTTATTAATTTTTCGGCTAAAATTGATAATAATAGACATAAAAAAGGGGGAAGAAGTACTAATCTTGTTTTTTGGCAAATTGTACTTTTTTGCGAGCTTATTATAAATTTTTCTAGCTTCTGTTTCAATTAATATTTTCCTTTTTTTCTGTTCTTTATAATCTATAATGTTATCATTATCGCCGGTGTAAATTCCTTGGTCAATGTCCCTAAAGGTGATTGTTTTATTTTTAGGGTAGACTATAACATTAAAAAAAGGCGAATCTTTAAAAACTACAGTGGGTTCAATTAATTCTCCTTCTATAACATAATCTGGTATAAATCTTGTGGCTATAATGTTTGAAGAACCATTTTCTTCAAAATAATAGTAGCTAACACGACTTGGCTTTCAATATCTACCATGTTCGTTTATTATAATATTGTTTTTTTCTAAGACTTTTTCAAGAAGTTCTCCTTTTAGAAATTTGTCTTCAAATTCTGACTTGAGTTCAGAAGTATTAACATTTAAAAAATTAGGATTATTTTTTATAATTTCTTCAGTTCTATCAACAATATTTTTTTGAAATTGCTCTAAGTTTTCAATTATTAGATCATCAGGTTCGCGAAGGAATCAAATGTTGTCCCGTTGTTTTTCGGGTTGATTATAAAACAGATTTAGGGCTGAAAAAGTACCGTTTTTTGCATTAAATTCTTCATAATGTTTTGCTAGTAAATTTAAAAAATAGTAAGAATTGTAATTTTCTGGATTGTTAATTCCGTCATCTATGTTAAAAATCTGTTTAGTAATAAAAGTAATTAAATTTCCACAGGAAGTTAAAAAAAATGCCGGAATTAAAAGGGTTGTTCCCAAAAATTTAGTAAGAATTAGTTTATTTTTCATCATTAACCAAATAAGCAAGTGCTAATTTATTTTCAACGGAATTATCAAAAGTTGCAGATTTAAACTTGATATAAATTCGATAGTAGCCTGATTTTCTGTTTTAAAATCAATTATTTCATTTTCTGATTTCTTTTGGCTCAATAAAGTAAGTATTTCCACTAGCTTTTAACATATTTTAAAATTAGGAGTGTCTGACCGATGCTTTTCAAAATAACCAATTTTGTTTTTGGTTAAATCGCTACAATTTGCAAAAATTGCCAAAACAGATAAAATTGCTTGTTACCTTCATCAAATTTTCCTTATAATTTTGTTCTTATATTTTTAAGAAATTATATCATATTCTTCAAAAACAAGAAAGTAAAAAATAAAAAAATATAATTTCATAATATTTTGTAAAAAAATTATATTTTTTTATTTTAACAGTTGTCTATATTTATGAATTAACAAATTTATATAAAGTAGCACTAACCCCTATAAAATTCCAATGACATCATCTAGATCAAAAAATCCAAAATCTCTGCTGTCGCTACTGTTTTCCAAATTATCGCCAACAGCAAAAAATTTATTTTCAGGAACTATTCCATCGAACAAAAAAGTTGCGCTTTTGATAAAAGTTGCAACTTTTTTATCATTTATGTAAATTTCATTATCTTTAACAGTTATTTTATCGCCTGGGAGTCCCAAAATCCTTTTAATTAAAACTATTTCTTTGTAATTAAAAGGGACAATATCGTTTCTTTTTGGTGTTTTTACCCTATTAATAAAAATTTTTCGCCCATGTTGAAGAGTTGAAAACATCGAGTTACCTTCAACATCAACTAACCTAAAAATAAAAGTAAAAAGAATAAAAACTGTTAGGCAATTGAAAATGCTAAAGTCAACAAACCAAATAAAAAAATTTTTTTATTAAAAAATTTTTTTTGGTTTAGGAGTTACAAAATTATTTTTTTCCATAGTTTAATCATTTTTTCATTTAAGTATTACAGGAATAATTATATATAACAGTTGCTTAGCTAAAATTTAATTTGTTAAAAAATATTCTTTAGTGACAAAATTTCGGCTTGAGACAGTTTACGTTTTTCACCTGGCTTTAAATTTCCAAGTTCAATAGTTGCAAAACTTAATCTTCGGAGCATCACAACTTTTTTGGAAACAGATATAAAAATTTTTTTAACATGATGGTTTGAGCCTTGCCAAATTTTGACAATATATGTCCGGGAGGCAACTTTTTGAATTTTTTGCACAGATTTTACATTATCTAAATAAATTTCATTGTTATTCAAAAAGTTGATTTCCTCATCATTTAAGTTAAAATCAGTTTTGACTAAATATGTTCTCTGAATTTTTGAACTAGGATGAAGTAATTTATTGCTAGTTTCGCCATCATTTGTTACCAAAATTAGTCCGGTTGTTTCAAAATCCAGCCGCCCAACTGGAAACAAATAGGAATTTTTATCAAAAAATTCCATTATTGTCGGCCTGTTTTGTGGATCAATTCGACTTGTAATATAATTTTTTGGCTTATTTAGCGCATATCAGACGATTTTTGGTTTTTTATTTATTTTTTGACCGTCAAACTCAACAACATCCAGGTCAGAAATTTTTTGGCCTATTTGTGCAAATTTGCCATTAATTTTTATTCGTTTTTCATTGATTAATATTTCGGCTTTTCGCCTGGAAGCAATTCCCATTTGTGATAAAAATTTATGAATTCTAACTGTTTTCATGATTTTTAATTTGTTTTTGCAACAAAAACAAAGGAAGACTAATACAAATTACTCGGTTTGGGTGACTTTTAACCATAAAAAGTGCATTTAAATCTTCTAAAATTGGGATAATTTTTTGAGATTTAATCATTTCTTCATAATTTTCAAGCAAAATTTGTGCTTCACTTATGGTTTTATTAATTAAAATTTTTTCAAATAAATAACAACTTGCGAGCAAAAGAGCACAACCTGAAGCACAAAATTGTATTTTTTTAATTTTTTGCCCGATAATTTCTAAGTCTAACTGTGCCCAATCATCACAGTTATTATTCATTTCAGAGTTTGTTGACTTACAAATTCGTTTCTTTTCTTTGAATTTTTCGCTAGCTTCGACAATAATATTTCGTCGAAAAATAAAATCATTATACAAAATCTAAAAACCTCTTTTCCTCTAAGTTGGCAATCAAGTTGTCAATATCAGTAAAATCATTGTAAAAACCAAGCGAAACTCTGATGAAACTATCATTTTTTAGCACTTTTTTTAGTAAAGGAACACAAAAATTCCCGCTTCGCACATAAATATCGTTATTTCCTAGGTATGAAGCAACATCTTGAGCGCTAAAACCTTTAATATTGAAAATTATAATATGGTCGCCTTTTTTAGAAAAAATTTCAATATCATCAATTTTTTCTAATTTTTCATATAAATAGTCGGCTAAAATTTTAATTTTTTTATAAATTGTTTCAAGCCCGATTTTATTTATAAAATCAATAGCGGCATTTAAGCCCCAAATTGCAGCAAAATTTAGTGTCCCGGCTTCAAATTTGCGATAATCATTATAAAAAAGCAAATTTTTGTTGTCAAATTTTCGAATTATACCCCCTCCAAATTTTACAGGTTCCAGTGACCCCATCAAATATTTTTTTATTGCAAGCACGCCTAATCCAGTTGGCCCGTAAAATTTATTAGAACTAAAAGCCAATGCGTGGCAAAAATTCATACTAACTTTTTGAAAATTTATTGATTGTGTTGCATCATTTATTACAAAAGCACCATTTTTTATAGCTTTTTCTCAAATTTTAGCTAAATCTAGATCAACTAAAATTGAATTATTTGCCTGAGTTAAAGCGATAACAGCTGTTTTTGGTGAAATTTTGTCAATTATTTTTGTGCTATAAACAATTTTTGCGCCCACCTTTTGAGCAATTTTGACTCAAACAAGTAGATTTGAAGAATGATTTAAGGGTGAAAGTAAAATTTCATCTCCCCTTCTTATGAATTTTTTAATCATATTGGCAAAAAGGTTTATCGATTCTGTTGTTCCAGAAGTAAAAATAATTTCTTCAGCAAAACCATCAATTAATTTTGCAATTTTTTCGCGAGTTTGGTTTAAAATCTGTAAATTTTCAAAGGCGATTTTTGAATTTGATGAGTGTGTATTGACGGCACAATTTGTGTAAAAATGGTTAATTTTTTCAATTACAGATATTGGTTTTTGCGTCATTGCTGCAGAATCTAAATAAGTTACTTTATTTAAAAAAGGAAAAAACTGTTTATAATAAGTCATTTTTCTTGATAAAATGCAAAAAATACTCGATATTTTTTGATTTTAGTCCTTTAATTGGTGATTCAGTTGAATTAACAAAATCAAAGTCGTTTTTAGCAAATTCAACCAGTCTGTTAATTAAAAACTCATGAAATTCAGGGGAAACATACCCGCCTTTTTGGACATATTTTGAGCTAGCCTCAAATTGAGGTTTAAATAAAGCAATAAAACTTTGCCCTTTTTTTAACAGATTTTTTACAACACTAACAACAATTTTAAGACTAATAAAGGAAACATCGCAAACAATTATGTCGATTTTTTCATCAAAAAAATCGGTTGTAACATATTTAATGTTGGTTTTTTCTTTTACTGAAACTCTAGGGTCAATTCTTAAAGAATAATCTAATTGATTCAAACCTGAATCAAGAGCAAAAACTTTTTTTGCGCCTTTTTCAAGGCAAATTTGTGTAAAACCACCTTTAGAAGACCCAATGTCTAGAACAATTTTGTCATTAAAATCAAGTCCGAATTTTTCGTAAGCTCAAAGTAATTTTATTGCGCCGCGGGAGACATATTTTTCTTTTATTTCAACGGTCACTTCGTCTAAATCTTTAATTTTATATGCTGGAAGAAGGCATATTTTATTATTGACTTTTACATGACCAGTTTTAATTAATGATTCGCCTTTTTCAAAACCCATGCTTAGAATTTTACTAAGTAGGTTCATTTATTTTCATCTCCTTAAAATTTCAATGATTTTGATATTAAAATTTGGATCAGTTTTTATTCATTCAAGCGATAAATTGTTAAAAGCGTCTCTTCGACGGTCTTCAAAGTCGAATAATTTTTGTCTAAATTTAAATCTTTGTAGGTAAATTTGCCAACTATAAAACAAAAAAATTGCTAAATTTTTATGAATTCTTAAGTTGCTGAGTAAATTTAAGTTTAAAAACTGCTTCATGCATGAAATTCAATTTTCAACTTTGTAAATATTATTAACTAATTTTAAATCAAGTTGAGCACATTGTTGATTTGAAACACTAATTTCTAAAATTTTTGAAAGGTTATAAAATAAAAATTTAAATTTTTTTCCAAGTATTTTTTTATATTTTCAAAATTTAACCTCAATTTTGATATGACTTTTTATTTCATGTTTATTTTTGAGGTCTAAGAAGATTCTTGTTTTCATAATAATTGTATACTTTTTGCAAAACAGCATTTACAAAACTAAATTCATCGCCACCTTCAATGCTAAAAATTTTAGTGATTTCAATAGCCTCATTAAAAATAATTCGGCGAGGTTGGAAAAATAATTCAGCAGCTCCCAAAAGCAAAATTGATCGAATTAATGGTAACATTCTATCTCAACTTCAATTAGATTTTAACTGTAAAGTAATGACTTTTTTCAAAAAAACATAGTTTTTTTTGACAAAAGTAAGAATTTTTAGCTGATCAAAAGTCACTTCAAAATATTTATTTTTTATTTCATCAATGTCGATATTTTTATCAAAAAGTTGTGAGCCATAAATAATTGAAATATTAGCCATTCTTTTAATTCGTTGTTTGGATAGACTTTGGAACTCATGACAACTATTTTCATCGTCGTCTTCAAAGTTTTTAATATGCTTATTTTGGTAATTTGTTGACTGGCTATTTGAGCAAAAAGCTCGATTTTCATAGGTTATTTTCATTAAATTACTGTTATGTTGACAACTTGGAGCGCTCAAAATGTCACAGTTTTTTAGGCTGTCTTCAGTGTCATTTTGACTTGAATTACCAGGTAAATTTTTAGAACTATTACAGTCGAGAGAACTTACAAAAAGAGAGCGTTGCTTTTGTAAAACGTGCGCAAATTCCCTTGCTTCTAGATCAAAATAAGGAAGAGTATTTTTTTTCTTATTCCTATATTTTTGGCTTTTTGCCGAATTTTTTTTGTTTAAATGATTCATTTTATTCCACTTTTTTGCTTTTACTGACTGAATAATTGAGCTTAAATCTGACTAATTATAAAAAAATAATAAATTATACTTTAAATTTAATAAAATTTTATCATTTTTCAATATATTAAAAAGAACTTATAACAATTATTTAGCCCTTTTGTTGGAAAAATTCTGAAATTAAAATATTTAAAACTACTAAATTCAAGGAATAATTATTCTAAAGAGTCAAAAATATCTTCACCAATTTCTGCTAGCTCAACTTGAAAATTTCTGGCAATTATGTTTCCGATAGTCGCAAGTGAATCAACTGGATTTTTTAATTTTTTGGACTTTGATGTGAATTTTTTTGAAAAAATTGTTAGTGGTAGAGCCTCACGTGTGTGATTTGTGCCAGGAAAACAAGGGTCATTTCCGTGATCAGAAGAAACAATTAATAAGTCATCATCTTTTAGAGTATTTACTAATTTTGCTAGTTTAATGTCAAAATTATTTAAATTTTGACAATATCCCATAATATCGCGACGGTGGCCATAACTTGAGTCAAATTCGACCAAATTCACAAAAATAAATTGATTTTTTGTGGATTTGGAGGCAATATCAATTGCAATATCCATATTATTTTCGTCACTGTCAGGTCCAAAAATTTTATCAAGTCCCTGTTTTGAAAAAATATCACCAATTTTACCGACTCCGATAGTTTCAATTCCTTTTTGCTGTAGTCTATCAAGAATTGATTTTGGCGGTGTATTTGCATAGTCATGTCTGTTAAAAGTGCGTGTAAATTTCCCGTTTTGACCAATATAAGGGCGAGCAATAACGCGAGCAACGTTTCATTCTGGTTTTGAAGAGCAAATTTTTCTTGCAGCTTTTGCATAGCGATATAGATTTTCAAGTCCTAATGTTTCTTCATGACCACAAATTTGTAGAGTTGAATCAGGCGAGGTATAGACAATTATTTTGCCCTCATCGATAGATTTTTGTCCTAATTCTGACAAAATCACAGTCCCACTAATTGATTTATTGCCAATAATTTCTCGATTATCAAAGGCTTTTTCGAGTTCTCTTATTAGTTCATTAGGAAAACCCTGATCAAAATTTGGGTTAGGCTGAACAGTTTCAATTCCCATCATCTCTCAATGACCCGCGAGTGTGTCTTTTGCATTTGATTTTACGATAATTTTTGAAACATAAGCAAGTGGTTCTTTATTTATTTTGCCACTATTTTCAATTTTAGCCACATTAGAAATTCCCATTTTTTTTCAAAAAGGAATTCTTAATTCACCAGTTTTTGAAACACAATATAAAGTATTTGCGCCCGAATCGCCAAAAACGTCTTGAAAACCATCATCCCCAATTCCAAGCGAATCAGTTACTATTAAGAAAATTCGATTAAATTTGTATTGTTCCATAATTTTTTGTTAGTTTTTCCTAAATTTTTCTATTTTTTAATATTTTAATTAATTTTACAACAATTAGGGCAGAAGATGAAAGTATTTTTGCAAAAGGATTTAAAAGATTGTGGATTGGCGGTTCTTCAATCAATTTATCATTTTTTTTATGATAAAAAAATATCAATAAACTCTTTAAAAACAAAAGCTTTTTATTCAAATGACGGGATAAACATTGCTAACTTAGAGCGACTGGCAAAGGAATTTGGAGTTATTCTTGAATCTTACGGGGGTCCTTATGAAAATTTAAAAACCTTAGAGATCGTAAAACCAACGATCATTCTAATTAAAACTGGTGATTTAAATCATTATGTTTTATTAACGAAAGTAAAAAAATCAAAATTTGAAATTATCGATCCCTTAAAAGGAAAATTAAAAATTAAAGCTGAAACAATGGCAAAAATTTTCCAAAATGTTGTAATTTTTGCCCAAAAAGATCCTGAATATAAAAGGTCAAAAATAAAAGATAAATCATGGAATAATTGGTGGTTTTTCCTTGAGTCAAAAAGTAATTGGTATCTTATTTTTTTATTTTTTATAACTGCAGTTAGTAATTTTTTATCTTCATTATTCATGAAAACAATAATTGACAAGGTTTTACCTCAACAAGACATTGGCCTTGTTATAAAAGTGAGCCTTTTCTTTGCTTGGATTATAATTTGGCGAATTTTACAAGACATTATTAAAAAAATATATATTCATAAAATTGAACTAAAAATCGAAAAAGATATTTTTGACCGGTTTTTTAATGCACTAAAAACAGGCAAAAATTTTCAACTTTTAAAATTAGACAATCATGATTATATTAGAAGAATCAATTTAATTCCAAGTTTTGCAGCTTTTTCGGCCAGTTTTTATTACCATATTTTTAACGAAGTCATTACTTTTTTAATTTCATTTTTTATATTGCTGTGGATAGACATTAAAATTCTGGGCTTAATTATTGGAATAGGGATAATTTACCTTTTTATTAGCATAATTGTGAGAAAAAGCATTTCAAAAAATCACCAATTTTTAATGGAAGATCAACTAAATAGTTTGACAAGCACAAATGACATGATTTTTTCGCTTGAAAATTTAAAACGTGATGATGTTTATAAAAATTTAAAACATCAATTCGATGAAAAATATTACCGTTATAAAAAAACAGAATTTAATATTTGGAAAAAAGAGAGTTATTTATCAAGTTTTAATAATTTTCTTTTTTCAATAGCACCCATTTTAATTGTAGTTATTTCCTCTTTTTGAATTTTTGATAAAAAATTATCAATTGGTGAATTACTACTTTTTTTAAGTTTTTTTAGCTTTTTTATTAATCCGCTTTCTTCGTTTGTTAATATAGTGACTAACTTGCCAATTTTTTTAAAGGAATTTGAGCTTTTAAATTTTGTGCTCAACATTGAAAAAGAAACAACCGGCAAATATCACCAAAAAATTTCAGATATAAAGTTAAAAGATTTAAGCGTGAGTTATTATAAAAATAAGACGCTTTTTTATATTGAAAAAATGCAAATAAAAGAAAATTTACACATAATTGGGAAAAATGGAAGCGGAAAGTCTACATTTTTACGTCTTTTAAATCAGGAAATTGTTTATAACGGTGATTTTTTAATTAATAATCTTGATTTAAAATATTATGACCAAAATGAGTTACGCAAGAGAATTTGTTACATAAAATCGCAAAATTATTTCCCTAACATTAGCGTTCTTTCTTTTATAACAAATGAAAATCCTGAAAAAATTCAAAATTTAATTAATAATTTTCAACGATTTGACATTCAAGAAATGCTTTATGAATGGCAAATTTCCCTTGACTCAAAATTTATTAACAACGGCTCAAATTTTTCAAGTGGACAAAAGCAAATAATTGCACTTTTGCAACTTTTAACTAAGGATTTTGACTTAATTTTATTAGATGAGGCTTTTGAAAACATCGATGAAAAAAATTTCGAATTTTTAAAGAAAGTAATTTCAAATTACCAAAAAAATGCAATGTTTATCGAGATCTCTCATTCAAAAAGATATGTAATTGAACAAGGAGAAACTTTTGACATCAAAGATATATCAAAATAATAAGATAACAATGATAATTAGTGTCTTTTTGCTAATTTTGATGGGAGCAAGTTTTTACTATTTTTTTCAAATAAAAACTTACAGGACCGTTAATTTTATTTTAGAAATCGATGAAAAACATAAAACATTTGCAACAGTAAATTCAGACATATATTATTTAATGGATAAAGATTCATTTGCCCAATTTCAATTTCAGGACCGAGTAGTTAGACTTGAAATTACAAAAATTGTTAATGTAAAACAGAATGAATTTGTTATTGAGTTCACAAAATCACTATTATTAAAACCAAAAACTCAATTGCCAGCCGTTCTTTTTCTAAAAAATACAGGTAATTTTTTAGATCTTTTTACAAAATAGAATAAAATTAAATATAAATGGTGAAAATTCTAATTAATTTTGAGAATCAAAGTAAGGTTAAGTTTAAATTTTTAAAGTTGTTTAAAAAAATTTTTGAAATTTTTGTAAAAAATGAAAATTTACAAGGTGAAATTAATCTAGATTTAATGCTAATAAGTGAAGAAAAGGCCCAAAAACTAGCCCTTAAATTCAAAAATAAAGACTATGTTCCTGATGTTTTATCATTTCCAAGTGGTTTGAAAATTCAAGAAAATAATTTGCAAATTCATTTTTTAGGCGAAATTTTTATGACACCATCAAAAATTCAAAAACAAGCAAAAGACTATAATCACACCGAAAAGCGCGAATTTTCATACCTTTTTGCTCATAGCCTTTATCATTTACTAGGTTTGGATCATGAAAATGATGAAAGTAATAAATTTATGCACGAAAAAGTTGAGAACATTTTAAAAAATTTGGAGATTTTTCGCTAATGGAACAAATATTTGAATCCCTAAAGAAACTAAGCAAAAATGCCTACTGTCCTTATTCTAATTTTCCAGTAGCGGCAATTTTGCTAACAAAACAAGATTGCACTTTTGAAGGTGTTAATGTTGAAAATGCCGTTTATCCTGCAGGAATTTGTGCTGAAAGAGTAGCGATATTTCAAGCAATTGCCCAAGGAGTTAATCCTGAAAATTTTAAAGAAATTCATATTTATAGCCCAAAATCTAGTAAATTTATTGTCCCTTGCGGTCAATGTTTACAAGTTTTGGTTGAATTTTTTTCTGAAAATGTTACCATTTTTCTTTATAATTCAAAAGCAGAATTTATTGAGAAAAAATTAAATCAACTTCTCCCTTTGCAATTTAATAAGGATTTTTTATAAATATGGATACAAAAACATGTTTTGTTGCAGTTATTGGCCAACCTAATTCAGGTAAATCTTCACTAATAAACTCGATTGTTCAATTTCCAGTTTCAATTGTTAGTCTAAAAGCCCAAACTACCAGAGATGCAATTAATGCAATTTATAATAAAGATAATCTTCAAATAGTTTTTGTTGACACTCCCGGTTTTCATAATAAAATTAATAATTTAAGTAATTCTCTAAATTTCGCGATAAATTCGACGCTTGAGGGAATAGATCTTGTTCTTTTTTTGCACCCAATTAATGAGCCAATTGATGAAAATACACAGACATTTGCTAAAAAAATTTCAAATATTAAAAATAAAATCGCAATAATTACTAAAACTGATATTGAAGATGGCGAGTTTACTTTTGAAAAACAATCACAAAAAATGAAAGAATTTGAACTTGAATTTGACAATATTTTGCCTTTTTCAACTAATTTTGAGGATTTACGAGTAAATTTATTAAGCCAAATTGAAAAATATGCCTATCCGTCAAATCATTTTTTCAATAATTTAGATGTTACTGATCAAAGCTCACGTTTTTTTGCAAAGGAAATAATAAGAAAACAAATACTTTTGAATGTTGATGATGAAATTCCACATCAAACTGCTGTTGTCATTGACAATTTTGATGAATCAGAAAAAAATTGTATTCGAATTGATGCAACAATTTATGTCGGTAGAAAATCCCATCTGCCAATAATTATTGGTAAAGCCGGCTCAGTTCTTGGACAAATTGGCACTAACGCTCGCAAAGAACTTGAAGAGATTTTTGGTAAAAAAGTTGTCTTAAAAAACAGAGTAGCTGTTGCTAAAAAATGGTTTAACGACCCTAAAATGATTAAGAAATTCGGCTATTAAAAATTTAAGTTTGTATAAATTTTGTCTTAAATAATTAATTTGGCAACTATTGCTAAACAGCATTTTTTGGTGCTAAAATTACTAAAAAAAATTATTAAAATTTATTAAAAATAGATTTTAATTTTAATAAATTAAATATTTTACAATTTTGCTGTAAAATATTTAACTAAGCAAGCATTCTTTTTTAAAATTATTTAAAAAGCTTGCTGTTCACAATTTATTAATTTTAACTTCAAAAAAGGAGTAACATATGAAAAAATTTGATGTTGCAGTAATTGGTGGTGGTCCAGGCGGATACTCTTTGGCAGTTATTTTAGCTAATAATGGCAAAAATGTCGCACTTTTTGAATCAAATGTCTTAGGCGGAACTTGTGTAAATAGGGGTTGCATCCCAACTAAAACAATTTTAAAGTCTGCAAAAATAAGACAATTAATGTCCAATTCTGATAAATACGGTTTTGAATCTAGTCACACATTTAATTTAGAAAAAGTCTTTGAAAATGCACGCAATAACAGTAAAAAATTGCAACAAGCAATCAAAGGTACCCTAGAAGCCGCTGGCGTTTCTGTTTTTAACCAAGAAGCAAAATTAGTTTCTAAAAACATAATTAAAGCTGAAAACAACGAAATTTATGCTGACAAAATAGTTCTTGCAACTGGAAGTAGACCAAGAAAAATACAAATTGAAGGCATTGAAAAAGCGAATGTTTATACTTCTGATGATTTAATTTTAGATTATCACGATTTTGATGAATTAACAATAATTGGTGGTGGAGTTATTGCCCTTGAGTTTGCTAGTTTTTATGCTAACTTTGACAAAAAAATAACTATAATCGAATCAAATAATCAATTATTTGGCAATTTTGATGAATCAATAAGAGATGCTGTTAATTCAATTATCCAAAGAGATAAAATAAATGTCATAACAAATGCAAAAGTTTTAAAATATGAAACTGATGGTCTACTTATTCAGCAAGGCGAAAATATTTCTAAACATAAAACCCGAAATATTTTACTCGCAGTTGGTAGAACTGTTAATAATGAGTCATTTTCTGAGTTAAATCTAGAAAAATATGACAATGGTGTTTTAAAAGTAAACGAATTTTTCCAAACTTCTGAAGAAAATATTTATGCAATTGGTGATTTAAACGCAATTATGATGCTATCAACAAGCGCATATAAACATGGAGATGTTGTTGCAAAACATATTTTGCACCAAAAATCTGATGAAAAATTTGTAAAATCTAATATTCCGTTTGCAATTTATACAAATCCAGATATTTCATTTGTTGGAAAAAGTGAAAAAGAGCTAGAAAGTGCAAAAATTGAATTTGAATCAGCGCAAGTTTTTGCAAAAAATTTACCAAGAGCACATGCTAACTTAGATTTTGAAATTGGTTTTGTCAAAATTAATTACGAAAAAAACACTTACAAAATTCTATCAGCAACTATTTTTCTTGAAGATTCAGCAACTTTGATTAACCAAATCGCATTAGCAATAAGCAAAAATATGACAATTCTAGACCTTCAAAATTCGGCTTTTACCCACCCTACACTTGCTGAATCGGTTTATTATATTTCAAGAAGTATCACTTTTAGTAAAAAATCCTAATAATTACTGTTTTTTAACCTAAAATTTCAGTTGAAATTTTAGAAATTTAGTTTCTTTTTTCCTTAAACTGGTTAATTCTAAAACCATTGTTTCTCATTGAAATTAATTGTATTTAAGGTTCCTTTAAATTAAAAAGATCCAGCAAACTAAAGTAAATCAGCATATTCCCGAGTTTCCCAGTTTAATGAGATAATCTTAAAAAGTGTCCGGTTTTGGGCACTTTTTTGATTTTTTTTTTTTTTTGGCAAAAATTAATTACCTATTTTAAAACTCTGGCAAAAATCAATTTATGGATAAAACAACAAAAATCATAAAAAAATACAACTACTATTTAAACTCAATGCAAATAGAAAACTCATTTTTATTTACATTGAGCCTAAAAAAATATATGAAGTTTTGAAAGAACAATAACCAAAAGCCCTAAATTTGAAGATTTCTAAACGGTTAAATTTAAGGCATTCCATTATATTTAAAAACAGAACGGAAAATTCGCATTTTCTGATTTTTTTATGGCAAAAACATAACTTAATCCTCCTTAATTCAATATCAAAATTTATTAATTATTCTTAATTGAGACTAATTATAACATAATTTTTTCTTGCACCAAGCATTTTTTTGCAAAATGTTAATTTCAAAATTACAAAAATTAAGGTTTTAAGCAAAAAACACGTGCATACTAGTATTTTTGCATATTTGTATTGGCTAAAAAGTGAATTTTTGCCATCAAACTGTCAAACTCAGCATCCAGCAAACTAAAGTAAATTAGCATATTAATTTGCGAAGATAAAGTTTTTTAATAAATAATAAAATATCCAGGCTAATTTTAAATTAATTTTTTTGTTGCAATTTTGATCAAAATTGCCTTAAATTTACAGAAAAAATATCAAGCTCACAAATTCAAAGTGGGTTTTTTCCTGCTAATTTAGATTTTTTAGTTTTTTATTTTTATTTTTTTTAGTATAATTTTTAACTTATTAAACTCAAATCGAAAGGAAACAGTATGAAATTCAAAAATGTTCAAAACTATCCCGTTAGAAAAAGATTAAAACTTATATCATTAGGTTTATTACCAATAGCTACTGCAGTAACGTTTGTTGCATGTATTTCTCAAGACTCGGCAAAACTGCAAACATTTAAGTATTTAGCCATTGGTGATTCTGTTACCGCCGGATTTAATCAAGAAACTTATCGCGATTTTCAAGGTAAGCTTAACTCGCAAGGTGGGGGCGTAAGTGGTCTTTCGTATCCTTCCTTTTTTGCGCACTATTTGCAAAAGTTAAACAAAGATTCGCTGGTTTCATATGATAATTTGGCCTTTTCTGGTGCAACAGTAAAAAATTGACTTAATTTAATTAATCCTACAAAATACACAACTGGAAAAGTCGCTGATAATCCTTTTGTCCCTAAAAATAACGATCAAAATACAAAATTTAATGAATTATCTACAGTTTTTGGCAATTTTAATAAATCAAGTTACCCTGAATTAACTCAGAAAATTAAAAACGCTAATCTTTTGACAATGACTCTTGGCGCTAATGATATTTTCTTAGTTGCAACTAAATTTGGCTCACTTTTATCTCCTGAAACATCCGGAATTAAAGAGGAATTAGATAAAATTACTGTAGAATCAGCCCCAGCAACAACTCAAGAAACAGCTCCGGCTGATGGTAAGAAGAAAACTACTAAGAAAAAAGAGGATTTAAAACCAAAAATAGCCAAATATATAAAAAACGAAATTTCAACCAAAATAACAGAATTTAAAGCAGATTTAGAAAATCTTTTAAAAGAATTAAAGGAAATTAATCCTAATTTACATATAAATTTACTTCCATATAAATTGCCAAACTCACTTTTAGTGCAAGTTTTAAGTAACCTTTTTGCTAATGATTTTGGTTTAGAAAAAGATTATTTCCAAAAAGTTACAACCGAAATTAATACTGCAATTCGCGAAACAGCCCAAAAAGCTAGTGTAAATTATGTTGATCCATTTGATGCAGAAATTTGAAATGATTCTGATACAAAATTGGGAGCAACACAATTTGATATTCACCCTCAAGTTAAGGGATATAAAAAAATAGCTGAGCAATTATTGCTAAAATTAGCAACTGATCAATCTCAAGCCGGCGTTGTTGTTGATAATATTAAAAAATCTACAAAATTCACTGATAATGCTTCAGGAAATTTAACATATAAACATGTTCTTGATCTCTCAAGTGTAGCAAAAACTAATGAAGAATTATTGAAAAAAATAAATGATAATAAATCCGAAAATGATTTCATTAATGAAGAGTCTGAATTTGAAAAAACCCAATCTTCACTAATCAAGGACGGTAAAAGAGATATAGCTGATTCAATGTTATCAGTTTTGAGCTCAAATATTTTTGGAAAACTAGATTTTAAAGACTTAGTTAAAAAAACACGAAACTTTATTGCTACTACTGTTGTTAGATTTATCCCTGAATCAGCATCAGAACAATCTCTTGCAGAAATTTTAAAATCACTTGAAGAATTAGCTAAACCTTATCTAAATAACCCAAATACTGACATAATTAAGGTTGCGCTTAATAAAGTAGTAGAAGATCTAGAAAAAAAAGTAAAAGATCCTAAAAACCACTCAAAAATCACAGTTCCTTCAATAATCAATACCATTATTAATACCTTTGTTGAAAATGTTGACCTTGCAGCTATTCCTGAGTTTCCCAGTTTGATAAGGTAATTTCAAAAAAGCATCTGGTTTTAGGCAATTTTTTAAGTTTTTTGGTAAAAGTTAATTACAATTTTATTAGTAATTTATTAAGATATCAAATTATTGATTGTTTCCAAATAACTTTTTTCAAATTTCATGTTTGAAATTTCCTTAAAATATTTAGGTTTTTTGCCAAACAATTTGTTTACATCAATAAAACCATCTTTATTTTGTTTTTTCATAATTTATAATTATACCATAAAATTACTTAAAATGCAATTAAATGACATTAATATAAATTAAGGTTTTACGTTCAAAAAACACTGATTTACGGGTGTTTTTTCATATTTATATTCACTAAAAAGTGAATTTTTGCCTTAAAACTGGGAAACTCGGGATACCTTTGTTGAAAATGTTGACCTTGCAGCTATTTTAGCGAATTTACCGAAGTTAACAGGTAAACAATCTTCATCTTCATCCTCAACTCCATCATCTTCAACTTCAAGAAGTTCAACTCCATCAACTTCAACCTCTAGTTCTTAATCAGACCCCTAAAACACGATATTATAAATTAATACTTAAAAAACATGGCACTTTTTAATGTCATGTTTTTTATTAAAAAAATAAATTATTTTTTTAAATTCAGTAATTAGATTTAATCGGAAATTTTTCCTGATTCCGCAGTTTGATGAGATAATCTTAAAAAATTATCCGGTTTTGGAAAATTTTTTAACTTTTTTGGCAAAAGTTAATTACCTATTTTAAAGCACTGGCAAAAATCATTTTTTCAATAAAATAATAAAAATCATAAAAAATACAACTACTATTTAAACTCAATGTAAATAGAAAACGCGTTTTTATTTAAATTGAGCATAAAAAAATATATGAAGTTTTGAAAGAACAATAACCAAAAGTCTTAAATTTGTAGATTTCTAAACGGGTAAATTTAAGGCATTCCATCATACTTAAAAATATAATGGATAATTCGCGTTTTCTAATTTTTTTATGGCAAAAACATAACTAATCCCCCTTAATTCAATATCAAAAATTTATTAATTTATTCTTAGTGATGTTATTATAACACAACTTGATTTTTGAGCAAGCATTTTTTTGCAAAATCTTAATTTTAAAATAATAAAAATTAAGATTTTAGTGCCAAAAAACATGGATTTACCAGTATTTTTGCATATTTAGATTCACTAAAAAGTGAATTTTTGGCATCAAACTTTGAAACTCAGTATTTAAGAAATATTTTACCAAATTTGGGTTTTTTTAACAAAAATTACGAAAATATTTCATATTTACATTTTTGACCAAAATTTTGAAACTTTCTTGAAAATTTATTGTATGATGATTAATATAGTAAATTTAATTTTTTGAAAGGAGAAGTTTTGGTTAAAACAAGATTTTTTAGTAAATTTAAAGATTTTACTTGATCACAAATTTTTGCTTTAATAATATTAGCAGCTGCTGATGTTTTTGTTATTGCTGCTCCTTATTATTTAAAAAATATTGTGCCTAACTTACACACATATTTAGGAATTCGTGAAGATCAAGTAGCTTCTTTGACAGCCATTATTGGCTGAGTTACACTTGCAACTCAACTACCGGGTGGATTTTTATCTAATAGGATTAGTTCACGTTGACTCTTATTTATTGCTGTTTTATCAACAGGAATTATTACATTTTGATTTGGTATAACCATCAAAAATGCTCAACAATTAGGTGAACAAAGTGCTTTGACTCAATATAAAATTATTTGAGGTCTTTGAGGAATCACATCAACCCTAATCTTTTGAACCCCACTTTGAAAACTAGTTTCGCAGCAAACTGACAAAAAAAATCAAGGTCTTGCTTATGGGATTCAGGGTAGTGCAAACGGTATAATTGGATTTTTCCTAGTTTTTGTTATTGGTTTAATTATTACTTCAATTTATTATCCAGACAATCAAAATACTAATGAAATCAATAGCACACCTTTTGCTGCTTATACTTTTACAATTGGTAGTTTTTTAGTAATTACTTCATTTTTAGTCCTCTTTTTTGTCAAAGAGAAAAAAATTGAACGTTATACTAACAAAATTAGTTTAGAATCTATCAAGAAAAATATTATCCAAATTTATGTCTCACTTAAAAATTGAAAATTATGAATGCTTTCAATTTTTGTAATGGGAATGTATACTTTCCAATCAGTTTTTGCCTATTACTTAGTTCAAGTGTTAAATAATGTCTTTTTAGCACCTACAATTTTAGTTACAATTCTTGGCGGAATTAGAACTTATGGACTTCGAGGTTTAATTAGCTCTTATGTTGGTTACTATGCTGATAAATTTAGAAGCTACATTCTCATTTTAGTTTTAACAGCAGTGACAGGAATTTTTGTTATTTTAACTATTTTGCTTCTTACCTTAGCTGGAATTCAAGAGCCTGGAACTCCACTATTTATCTTCTTTATAATATTGGCCACAATTTTATTCTTAGTAGCAGGTTCTCTATCATGAGTAACGGTCACTCTTAGATTTACTCAAGTTGCCGAAATTGAAATTGGTAAAAATAACTATGCAAGTTCAGTTGGAATTCTTTCATTTATTGCATTTTCACCAGATGCTTGATTCTACGAATTATCAGGATATGTTGGGAAAATCTATACAATTGAAGGACAAACAAATACTTCGCCTTTAGGTTACCAATTAATTTTAACAATCGCATTAGGTGTTGCCTTATTTGGAACAATTTGTGGATTCATAGTCTTTTTGCACAATCGAGCCGAACTTAAAAAGCTAGGTAAAACAAATTATCGTTGAAGGGAATTAGATAATGCCTAAAAAACAATTGTTAATAGCGCATCGTGGTTACTCAGCAATCGCACCCGAAAATACCAAACTAGCTTTTGATTTAGCATATGAATTTAATTTTGATGGAATAGAATTAGACGTTCATTTAACTAAAGATAATAGAATAGTTGTCATTCATGACGAGGATACTAAAAGAACAGCTGGTGTTGATAAAATAATTGCAAATAGCACTTTATCTGAATTATATAATGATGATCATAGTTTACATTTTCAACTTGAAACCCGTAAACAAACCATTTTAACACTTGAAGACTTTTTAGATCTTTATTTAGATAAGTTTGAAGTAATTAATGTTGAAATTAAAACTGATCAAACTGAATACATTGGAATTGAAAAAATTATTGATGATTTATCAATTAGATATGGAAAAGATTTTTTTGACAAAATAATTTTTTCATCTTTTAATTTTTCTACACTTGAACGTATGTTTAAATTAAACTCTAAATATCGCCTTGGTTTTTTATTTTGAACTAAAACTCAACTAACAGGTGTAAGCGAAAAAGAAATTAAACAAATTTGCAAGTACCTCCATCCTTGAGTGGATTTATATGATGAAGAACCAGCAATGATTGAAGCTTTTGGCTTGCCACTAAACTTATGAACTCTCAAATCAAAAGTGCGCTACCAAAAATATTTAAATAATAAACATGTATATAGTCAAATAAGTAATTACAAATATACTAAGGATATTAAGTAAAATTCTAGTCAAAAAAATTTCGAGTTTCCCAATTTGATGAGATAATCTTAAAAAGTGTCCGGTTTTTGGGCACTTTTTAACTTCATTAGCAAAAGTTAATTACCTATTTTTTTATTAATTTATTAAAATAAAAATCATACCTACTTCGAATACTTAGATCACTAGGAACGCCATCAAACTGCCAAACTCAGGAAAAATAACTATTAAAGCAAAAACACCGAATTTTAAATCTAACACTCATGAATACAAAATCTACTTATTAATTAAATAAAGCAAACTAAAAAAAGCTATAATTTCAACTCAAAAAGCAAAATTATAAAATATTTAAACTACCTTTTATTTAAACTACCTTTTTTAGTTAAAACACTGACAAAAATCATAAAAAAATACAACTACTATTTAAACTCAATGCAAATAGAAAACTCGTTTTTATTTGCAGCGAGCCTAAAAAAACATATGAAGTTTTGAAAGAACAATAACCAAAAGCCTTAAATTTGAAGATTTCTAAACGGTTAAATTTAAGGCATTCCATCATATTTAAAAATATAATGGAAAATTCACATTTTCTGATTTTTTTATAGCAAAAACATTCTTAAGTCCCCCTAATTCAATAATAAAATTTATTAATTTATTCTTAGTGATAGCTATTATAACATAATTTTATTTTAAACCAGACATTTTTTTTTTTTTTTTGCAAAAGGTTGATTTTAGAATTATAAAAATTAAGATTTTAGCACCAAAAAACACGGATTTACCGGTATTTTTGCATATTTAGATTCACTAAAAAGTGAATTTTCGCCATTAAACTGTCAAACTCAGCTAAAGATATTAACTAAAAATTCAAGTCAAATAAAAAATAATTCATTTTTTTAAATCCAATAGCTAGACTTAACTGGAAATTTTTTTGTTAATTTCTGAATTTTTAGTTTAATTTCTTCAATTTCACTAGGATTTAAATTTTTCTTTTTTAGAACAAAATCAATAATTTCAGCAAGAATAGCAAATTCTTTTTCCTTAAAACCGCGAGAAGTCATTGCTGGAGTGCCAAAACGAATTCCTGAAGTTACAAAAGGACTAAGAGTATCATTTGGAATTGTATTTTTATTTGTAATAATATTTACTGATTCAAGCAAAATTTGTGCTTGTTTGCCTGTTAGATCATAGGTTTTTTTAACATCAACAATAAAAAGGTGATTTTGGGTTTTTCCTGAGACAATTCTTGCTCCTTTTTTTGCAAATTCATTTGCAAAAAAAGCGGCATTTTTAATGATTTGCTGGCAATAATCTTTAAATCAAGGCTGCAGTGCTTCGTTAAATGCAACAGCTTTTGCGGCAATTGTATTAAAAAGTGGGCCACCTTGAATTCCAGGAAAAACAATTTTGTCAATTTTATTTGCAATTTCTTCAATATCTGTTAAAATCAGGCCACCTCGAGGCCCGCGCAGAGTTTTTTGGGTTGTTGATGTTATTACATGGGCAATTCCAACTGGCGAAGGATGTACTCCTGCGGCAATAAGGCCGGCAATATGGGCAATGTCAGCCAGCAAATAGGCACCGACTTTGTCGGCAATTTGCCGAAAACGTCCAAAGTCAATCAAACCTGAATAAGCTGAATAGCCACAAATTATTAAATTTGGTCTGGTCTCAAGTGCTATTTTTTCAATCTCATCATAATCAAGAGTTTCATTTTTGTCAAGAAAATAGCTAATTCCGGTGTAAAATATTCCAGAAAAATTGACTTTATAGCCGTGAGTTAAATGGCCCCCTGAGCTTAAATCAAGGCCAAGAATTTTGTCTCCAGGTTTTAAAAGTGTGGCAAAAACGGCGGAATTTGCACTTGAGCCTGAATAGGGTTGGACATTTGCAAATTTTGTCCCAAAAAGTTGCTTTGCACGTTCAATTGCAATTAATTCAATTTTGTCAATAAACTCACAACCACCATAATAGCGTTTTCCAGGATAACCTTCGCCATATTTATTGCTCAAACTTGTTCCATTTGCGCTTAGAACATCTTGAGAAGCATAATTTTCACTGGCAATTAGTTCAATTTGGTCATTTTGTCTTTGACTTTCTAAATTAATTAGCTCAGAAATTTGTTGATCTTTAATATTAATTTTCTTGTACATTTCTCAAAAAACAAAAAAATTATACTATAAAAATAAGGAATATTCGAAAAACAGCCAACATTTTACAAAAAAATTTTTTTGCATTTGCTAAGCAAAACATGGTATAATTTTAAATTTACTAGAAGGGGAAGTCATGAAAATACGTAGTTTTTTTGCTAGGTTGTTTTCGCTTAATAGTTGAAAGCGTTTTTTTCTTGCTTTTTTAACATTTTCTTTTCTTGGAAGTGGTGTTTTTCTCGTTTCAAATTACTATATTTCTCAGAACATCAATCGCTCAATTGAGTATGGTGGTGGCGCTGAGGTTTTAGTTCAAGTTAAAACTTTGGACGGAAAAATTCCATCTTCAAAAGTTGTTCAGGAGGCAGATTCGGCGATTTTCCAGCGTCTAACCGGCGGGGCTAATTTGAATGGTACCAACGTTTTTACCGAAGGGGAAGGGCGAATAAGAATTTCACGTAATAAAATTTCTAATAACCGTGAATTAGAGCAATTTATTGAAGAAATAGTCAATAAACCAACACTTACAATTACAGATGTTAACACAAATCCTCTCTTTTTTGATGGTAAATTTGAAACAAACCTTAGTCTTGAAAACGGTGATGAGTCAAATTGGCTAGTTCCATTTGCTCCAGGTTCTGCCCTTTCACAGCCAAATCCTCAGAATCCATCAAGTAATCAAGTATTAATCGAATTAAAAGACAACAATGCTCAATTAGAGTGAACTAAAGCCACTGAACATATTTCAAAATTGCCCCGTGGTCAAAACAGAATTTTAATTTGGTCTAATGTTTCTGAACTTAAAAAAATTGCCCAAGAAAAATTCCCTCTTCAGTGAGAAAGAGCTAATAAAAATATATATAATTTTTTGCACGTTGGCGAAAAAACTACCCCTGATTTTTTGCCAGACCGAAAAATTTTACAACCTTCACTTAAAAAATTCCAAATTGATGCAAAAAGGTATTTAATTTCTGATGCAACAGTTAGTCAAGCTTTAAATGGAAAATCCTTTGTAATTACAGGTAATTTTTCTCCTCAAGAGGCAAAACAATTAGCGCTAGATATTAATTATGGTACTGCTGATTATAAATTAGATTTTTTGTCAGCTTCGTTTGTTAGCAAAACCAAGTCTGAATCAGCATTTATTGCTGGATGAATCGCAATTGGTCTAGCAATTGCGATAATTTCGCTATTTTTGATTGTAAATTACGGACTTTTAGGAATTGTTGCAACAATTTCACTTTCACTTTATGTCTTTTTGACATTACTTTTTTTCACAATTGTTCGAGGTGAATATTCTCCAATAACCATTTCAGCACTTGTTGTTGGAATTGGGATGAATATTGATGCAAATGTCATTAGTTTTGAACTATTTAAATCGAGAATTTATGCCGGTAATTCAGCAATAAAAGCAAACTCCCAGGCTAATCGGACCTCTTTTAATGCAATTATTGACTCAAATGTTACAACACTAATAGCTGCACTTGTTTTGTTCTTTTTTGGAACCAAAAATGTAAAAAGTTTCTCAATTACTCTTATTTTTTCAATTGTCTTTACACTAATAGTGACAATTGGATTTACAAAATTTTTCACAAGCTTTATTCTTAAAGCTGATTATTTCCAAAAAAGTAACAGATTTTGACTTTTAGGTATAAAAAATTATTACTTGAAAAAATATGAACGGGGTTACCAATCAGTTTATTCACGAATTAATTATGAAAAAATTTATAAATATTCTAGATGAACTCCGCTTGTTTTGTTTGTAGGTTCGCTAGTGGTTTTTGCAACTTTTGCCGGAATTTATAAGTCTTTTGGTTCAGGGTTTAATTTAGCTATTGACTTTAGTGGTGGTACAAACTTATTAATTGAAACATCAAATTCAAGTTTTGATTTGATAAACCAAGAAAAAGCTAATAAAATAATTGATTTTTTAAATTCACATAATATTAATAGTACAAATTCACTAATAATGTTAAATCCTTTAAACGAGTCATCTTCTGTTTTTAATATTGAAGTCAAAACCCAATTAGATTTAGCTTCCAGACTTTCGACCCTTAATTCAGAAATTCAAAGTAATTTTTCAAATATTCGAATGACAAATTATTCAATTTCAAATGAAGAAGCACAAAAATTAATTTTTAATGCAATACTTTCAGTTGGCTTAGCACTTGTTTTTGTAAGTATTTTTACACTGATTAGATTTAAATGAACTTTTTCATTTGCAATTATTCTTTCTCAATTATTTAATGTTTTAATGGTCTTTTCTGCGATTATTATTACTCGAATTCAAATATCGCAAAATTTAGTTGTTGCAATTTTAACTCTAATTGGTTATACCGTAAATGATACAATTGTTGTCTTTGACCGTATTAAGACAAAATTTAGCGAAACAAATCACGTTGATGTTTACAAAAGTGAAAAAATTAACCAAATTTCATTAGAGGCAATTAAAGACACAGCTAAAAGATCTATTTTTACATCTCTAACAACAATTTTTACAATCATAGTTTTAATGATTTTTTATGAGTCAATTGATGTAGTTTTCAGTTTAACAATGCTTATAGGTGTTATAATCGGAACATATTCTTCATTATTTGTCGCAACTAGAATATGAAATAAATTAGAAGCATATCGAAACTATAAAAAACAAAAAAGAATTAACGCTAAATACTGAAATATCCAAAAAGTTCATGAACAAACATTTGCAAGCATTAATGACTATGAGAAATAAGCAACCAAAAATTAAAATAATTACTAAAAAGCATCTATTTTAATTTTTGGTTTTTATTTTGTTAAAATTTTCTATGGTTTAAAATTAAAGGTTAAAAATGAAATTATTCTTAAATTCAAGTCCTAAGGGTACTTATGATATTGTTGAGCAAGAAAGTGAAATATTCCTAAAAATACGTAATATTTTTTTTCAATATGCTAGAAAATTTAATTTCTCATATATTGAAACGCCAATTTTTGAGTATTCAGAAGTTTTCGAAAAAACTAGCCAAGATTCAGATGTAGTAACTAAAGAACTCTATAAATTTTTAGATAAATCAAATCGACAATTAGCTTTAAGACCCGAGGGAACTGCACCAATTATGCGGGCAATTTGACAGCACAAATTGCACCAAGTTGAAAAAAAATTTTTTTATTTTGGTCCCATGTTTCGCTATGAAAAGCCACAAAAAGGACGTTTTCGTCAGTTTTATCAAGCCGGATTTGAAATTACTAACTATAAGTCAGAGTCATTTTCTTTACAGATTTTAGAAGTTATTCTTTTAGTTATTAAAATTCTTGAAAATCTTAAAATTCAAAACTACCAACTTAAAATTAATTACCTTTCAAATTCACAAACAAGACAAGAATATTCTAATGCTTTAAGTCAATATTTTGAAAAATATATCGATAAACTTGAGGCTATTTCTAAATTACGACTCAGGAATAATCCTTTGAGAATTCTTGATGACAAGATAGAATCTTTGAAAGATTTTGTTAAATCATCCCCAAAAATAAGCGACTTTTGATCAGTTGAGGACAAGAAAAATTTCAACTCAATAATTTCAATTTTTGAAAAATTTAAAATTAATTACGTGGTTGATTATTCTTTAGTTCGAGGACTTGATTATTATGATGAATTTGTTTTTGAATTTATTGATAATGACAAAATTTTAGGTTCAAAATTAACTTTTGCTGGTGGAGGATGTTATAATAATTTACCACAAAAATTTGGCATGGCTAATTTTAAAAGTATCGGGGTTGCCTTTGGAATTGAGCGTCTAATAGAAATTTTTAAATCTAATTCCCCTACTAAATTAACAAATTTAGATTTTTATTTAATCGGGTTTAGTCAAGATGAAATTCTTAAAAATTTTGAACTTGCAATTTTACTTCGCGAGCAAAATTTTCAAGTTGATTTAAATAAATCGCCCCTATCAATTAAAGATGGATTTCAAAAAGCAAAAAAATCAGGCGCAAAATTTGCTTTTTTCTTTGAAAAAGACGAACAACCTGGCCAAATATCAATCAAAAATCTGCAAACATCTATTAATAAAGTCATTTCACTTTTAAATATTGATTTTGAATTTTTAAGAACAATTATAGACGGAGAAACTCATGTATAATTCAAAAAATTTATCCAAAGAACAAATTGGAAATATAGTTTCAATTCAAGGCTGAGTCCAAAATATTCGTAAAATTAAAAGTAAAACCTTTGTGGTAATCCGTGATTATCACGGAATTTTTCAAGTAATTATTGATGAAAATACCAAAAAAGTGGACAAATACTCAAAAGAATCTGTTGTGCGTGTTGAAGGCGTTTTATCACTAAGAAGTAATCCAAACACAAAAATTCATAACGGTGATCTTGAAATAAATGCAATAAATTTTGAAACACTTTCATTTTCGCAGCCAATTCCGTTTGAAATTCATAATGAGGCTCATGCCAATGAAGATTTACGTTTGGAATACCGATTTTTAGATTTACGTCGGGAAGTAATGCAGAAAAATTTGACTTTTCGTTATAGAGTTTTTCACTATATTCGCTCTTTCCTTTTTGAAAATAATTTTATTGAAATTGAAACTCCGATTTTGTCAAAATCAACACCTGAAGGAGCAAGATCCTTTTTAGTTCCTACTCGCCAAAAAGGAAAATTCTTTGCCTTACCGCAGTCACCTCAAATTTATAAGCAACTTCTAATGGTTTCTGGATTTGAAAAATACTTCCAATTTGCGCGCGTCTTTCGTGATGAGGACCTAAGAAAGGACCGTCAATTTGAATTTTGTCAACTAGATTTAGAATTTGGCTTTAGTAATTTTGAGCAAATCTCCAATCAAATTGAAAACCTTATAAAATATTTGTGAGAAAAAATTTACTCTAATTCAGAAATTGAATTTCCGCGGCTTGACTATGATTTTGTAATTGACAAATATGGAACCGATAAACCTGACTTGCGATTTGAAAATAAATTATTTTCTCTTGATTTTCTTGATGGTCAAGACCCGCTTTTCCAAGGTAAAACGCGCGGAATTTTTCTTGAAAATGTTTTAATTTCAAAAGCAGATTACCGAATTTTTTCTGAAAAAATAAGCCAACATAATGCAAACAGACTTTTATATGTTCATATTGAATCTGGCAAAATTTCGTATTTTTCTTTTAAAACTGATGAATCTGCCTTGAAATCTAAGCTTGAAAGTTGACTATTAGACAACAATTATCAAAATGGAACTTTATTTTTAATTTCTGATAGTTATCAAGAAACATCATTAGCTCTTGGTGCTTTGAGAAATTTATTAGCACAAAAATACGACCTTATTATTAATAAAAATGAATTTAAATTTGCCTGAATTATTAACTGACCACTTTTTGAACTTGATTCAAATCAGCAAATAACTTCCGCTCACCACCCCTTTACGGCGCCTGTTGCTGAAAATATTGAATTTTTAGATACTGACCCTATAAAAGTTCGCGCTCAATCTTATGATCTTGTGCTTAATGGTTTTGAACTTGGTTCTGGCTCAATAAGAATTAATAATTCTGAATTACAAAGCAAAATTTTTAGAATTTTAGGTCTTAATCAAGAACAGATTAACCTTCAATTTGGCAGTCTCTTAAAAGCTTTTAATTTTGGAGTTCCACCTCATGGAGGCTTTGCTTTTGGGCTTGACCGTCTAATTATGATTTTATTACAAACAAACTCGATTCGTGATGTTATTGCTTTCCCAGTAAATTCAAAAGGCTTGGACTTATTGCTAAATTCACCTTCATCAATAAATCCTGAGTCATTATCTGAATACAATATCAAAATTAGCGACACAGATAAAGAATAATTTCTAAAAAAGCTTACAAATTTTGAATAAATAGACAAATTAGAATATTAATTTAAGCAAAAAGCAACTAATTTTTCCCGAGTTTCCCAGTTTCAAATAAATCAAACTAAAAAAGTTAAAATTTTAACTTAAAAAGCAAAATGATGAAATTTTTAAACTACTTTTTTAGTTTAAACACTAATAAAAACCATAAAAAATACAACTACTATTTAAACTCAATGCAAATAGAAAACTCGTTTTTATTTAAATTGAGCCTAAAAAAATATATGAAGTTTTGAAAGAACAATAATCAAAAGCCTTAATTTGTAGATTTCTAAACGGTTAAATTTAAGGCATTCCATCATATTAAAAATATAATGGATAATTCGCTTTTTCTGATTTTTTTATAACAAAAACATAACTAATTCCTTCCTTATTCAATATCAAAATTTATTAATTTATTCTTAGTAAGATTTATTATAGCATAATTTTATTTTTGACCAAACATTTTTTTTTTTTTTTTCAAAGGGTTGTTTTTAAAATAATAAAAATTAAGAGTTTAGGTCAAAAAAACACGGATTTATTGGTATTTTTGCACATTTATATTCAATAAAAAGTGAATTTTACCATAAAACTGGGAAACCCAGGATTTAAGCAAAAAGCAACTAATTTTTGCTTTTAAAATAGCAAAAAATTCCTAAAGAATTAAGCTTTGAACAGCTTTAAATCTTTAGGAATTTATTATAAATAACAAAGAGATTTTCCTGAAACAATCCCAAATTTTCTTTCACTAAAGCAACAAAAGGTAAATTTTTGCAAATTTAGTCTTAACTATATAAGTCAAATTCAAAAATTAGAATTGCTCAAATTTTAGCAATTTAATTACCGGTTTACGATAACTTAGTCAAGAAATTATTAGGTAAATTACCGAAATAGACCCAAACATTATAAGTCATATTATTATAAGTAAAGCCCCAACTTGGCTCAGCGAGGGTAGTAAAATATCTTGACCAATTATTGCGGTATAAATTTTACCCATTGACGGAATGAAAACAACTGAATTAATAAATAAAATAAAAAGTGAAATTATAATAATATTTAGTCAATGGTAAAAGAAAATTTGTCAGGTTTTAGCATTTAGTGCCTTTAGGATTCCAATTAATTTCATTTTTGAATCACTCAGGTTTTTAGCATAAAAGACTGTCTGAATTAGTAAAATTATAATAAATAAAACTAAAATAGCACCAATAACTATATTTGTAAATGATTGTGTATTTAAGATTGATTTTGTTATGCCACCTAGAGACGATTGGGTTTCAAATTCTTTGTTGTTTTTAGCAAAGTTTTCAATATTATTAGCTAAATCATCATCAATTTTAAAATACAGTTTCAATACTCAAGGGTCAATTTTTTCTGGCTTATTGTTGTCAAGATTTTCATTTGGCGGCCCACTATTTTTTTGCACAGGTTTTGCTGATTCAAAAAATTTATGATGTAAAAAGCTAAAATTTAGTCTGTCTAAAGTAGACAAACTACTTATACCAACTACTTTTAGATCTACGGCTGTGTTGCGAAAACTTGAGACACTAATTTTTTGATTGTTCGGTTTTTCTATATTAAATTTTGTTGCCAGCGATTTTGAAATTATTACTTCATCTTTGTTTTGAATGTTTCTGCCTACTAAATTTTTGTTGTCAAAAATAAATCTTTTTTTAAAAAAATCACTTTCATCAATATAGTCAACAGAAGAATCAAACTCTACTTTATCGCCATAAGTGAAAGTAACCTTAGGAAAGGTAAAAATAGGAACAATTTTTACAATTTTTGGGTTATCTTCTTGAAGTTTTGTGATTTCATTAGTAGAAAATGTGTTTATTTCTGCATTTGGTTTTTTGGTTATTACAACCGAATCTAATTGATATTCAATCGTGTTTTGCAAATTAGTGCTGCTAATATTTAAATTTAAGACCCCAAATAATAATGTCCCAAAAAAACTGGTTAAAAAAAGCAATAAAAATAAAATACTTGAAGTAAGTTTTGATTTAAAATCAGTAATTGTTAATAAAAAACCTGTCTTAAATTCCTGTTTAATTTTTGAAAGTTTTGAATTTTTAGCGGTATTTTGATAATTTAAATCGCCGTTTTTAGAAATTAATGACTGATTTTGGCTATTTTTGTCAAAAATTTCCTCAGTAATTTTGTTTTTTTCAATATAAACAATTTTGTCGGCATATTTTTTTGCTAAATCAAGGTTATGGCTGACTACTAAAATAGTTTTATTTTTGGAAATATTAGTTAAATTTTCAAATACAATTTTTGCATTTTCAATATCTAAATTTCTTGTTGGTTCGTCAAGTAATATAAAACTACTATCGCGTGAAAGTGAACGTAAAATTGCAATTCTTTGCCTTTCACCCCCAGATAAATTATTTACTTTTTGTTCAAGTTGTTCAGTTTTTATCGACATTAAATTTGCATTTTGATTTAATGCATTTTTGTCTAAAAGTTTATTTATTACATTATTTCCTATTAAAATATTGTCATTAGATGTAATTTTTTCAATTAAATTAAAATCTTGAAAAACAACATCAACTAATGGTTTTTTAATTTCAGAACCATTTTCATCAAAAAAAGAAATGTTTCCACTATCTTTTTTTGTAAAACCGCCAATTAAATTAATAAGAGTTGTTTTACCAATTCCTGATTCGCCAACTACAAAAGTTACTTTGTTCGAAGGAATTTCAAGATTTAGTGAACTAAAAATAAATCTGTCATCAATTTTTTTTGTTAAATTTTGAATTTTTATCATTTTTCCTCAGGTCTAAAATTAAAAAACTTGTAAATCTTTTTTATATAAATATAAAAAATCACGAATGTGATTTTAGATTATCTCAATAAAGTTGCGACATCTTTTCGATATGTTTTATAAGAAATTAATAGGTAAATAAAAGACATAGAAACAAAACTGACTAACCAAGTTAAAAGAAAAATTACGACAATTTGCGAATAATCTGGCTGAAATAAGTTTTGATTCAGAACTATTTTGTAAATTTCCGGGACAATCAAAGTTGATAAAATTATACCTACAAAAAATACAAATACGCTAATAATTATTAAATTTAATCAATGGTACATGAAAATTTCTAGCGTTTTACCACCTAGTGATTTTAAAACTGCTATCGATTTTTTCTTAAAATTAGAAAGATTTACAGCATAAACGCTAATAAAAATCAATAAAGTAATACCAAGAACAATAATTGAAGCAAAAATAATCGCAATCGAAGTAAATTGGGTGGCAAAGAGATGGTGTCTTATTTCATCAATCCCTCCAGAGGTTGAATAATAACGTTTGACACCAGATTTACTATATTTATCTAAAAAATCTTGAATATTATTATAAAGATTTTCTTGATTAAAAAAGACTAAAAATTCTTTAGGATGTGCTTGGCTGAAAAAATTTTCGGCTTCACTGTTAAAAATTACTACATTCCCGGATACTTCTGAAGTATTATTAGTAGTTTTATCAGCATCAAAAATACCAACAACTTTAAAAATATAATGACTATCAAAAGGTGTATTAATTTGTATTAGTTTTCCAATTTTATCAGCAATACTAGAGCTAACTGCAATTTCGTCGAATGCTTGAGGTAAATTACCTTGAGTTAAATTTATTGAATTTGCCTGGCTTGAATTTTGATAAAAATATTTACTAATAGTCGGAGGATCAAATATTGTTTCGCTGCCTGCTACTAAACCACTAAAGTCAAGAGAATAAAAATTATCTGGTAAAATTCTGAAGTCATGAAAATTTTCGAATGTTTCTCCATATCCCTTTTCATATATTGTTTTTAATTTATTTGTATGAATTAAAGAGAACTTGGGTTGATCAAAACTTTTTTCTTCAATTACTCCAACAATTTTTAATTCTTCAAAATACTTAGAATAAGAAATTTTTATTTTTTTTCCTATTGGGTTTTGGATTTTAAGTTGGTTAATAATTTTCTCAGGTAAAATAACTTCGTCTTGATTAGATATAAAATTATTATTAAATTTTTGGCTTTTAATAATGTCAGCAAATCTATTTTTAAAAAAATCTGACTCATCAACAGGGAAAATTTCGCCTGTTGAAATTTTTTTATCATCATAACTAAATTTAAAAAATTGTAAATGAGAATATATCGGTATTATTTTCTCTATTTTTGGGTTTTCTTTTTTAAGTTTTTCTAATTCATTAATATGTAAGGAAGAAAGTCCCTTTTCGCTTACACCTAAAGTGTCTAAATTATATTGAACAACGTTGTCAAAATTAATATTTTTAGCGGAAATATTTAAGTTAACAAATAAAACTACACCAAAAATCATTGCTAAAAATGAAACTAAAACAAGAATAAAAGTAGTAATTTTCGATCTAAAATCAGCAAAAGATAAAAGTAAGGCGACTTTTGCTTTTTGGTAAAAAGACGATTTTTTATATACTTTATTTTCAGTATTTTCTAAAAAACTATTCGTAGATATTTGAAGATTTTTTTGGGGTTTATCTTTATTTTCTACTGATTGAATATTTTCATTTTCTACATAAATAATTTGATGAGCATATTTTTTTGCAAGTTCTAAATTATGGCTTACAACTAAAACAGTCTTATTTTGTGATATTTTAACTAACAAATCAAGCAATGCAATTGAGTTTTCTTTATCTAAGTTCCCAGTTGGCTCGTCAAGTAAAATAAAGTCGGCATTTCTTGATGAACTTCTCAAAAATGCAGCTCTTTGCTTTTCACCACCTGATAAATTCTTAGCTAATCGATTTAATTTTTGACTATTTATGTTAATTGCACTAGCTTCGTTTTCGATTTGGTTATTTTCAACATAACGATTTAGAATATGATTTGCAATTAAAATATTATTTTTAATTGACAGTGATTCTATCAAATTAAAATCTTGAAAAACAACGTCCACCAAAGGATTTTCAATTTCATTACCATTTTTAAAAAAAGAAATTTCACCACTATCCTTTTTTGTAAAACCAGCAATTAAGTTAATCAGAGTGGTTTTCCCAATTCCTGATTTTCCAACAATAAAAGTTATTTTATTTGATGGAATCTCGAGATTTATTGAGTTAAAAATAATTTTATTGTTAAATTTTTTTGATAAATTTTCAATTTTTATCATCTAAATAAACCTCTTGTTTGGAATTAAATGATTTAATAGCAACTTTGGTCATATTTTTTAAGGGAATTAATAAACTCTTTAGTATAAAAATCAATGTGCACCGACATATTTGACATTAATATTGAGTTCACCGTTGTTAGTTTTTAATATTTGTGTTTATTTTTTAGGTTTTAGCAGTTATTGTGAATATCGAAAAGGATGCAATTATTAAGTAGTAATTTAGATCTCACTTTGTTCATGATAAACCTCGCATATTATTAATTTAATTAATAAAAAAATTATAACAAATTTTTAGTTTTTTGAATACATTTTTTTATTAAATGAAAAAAAATTTAAAAAAATAAAAAATTAAATATTTTTAAAATAAATTACACAAAAAATTTGAACCATTAGCCTTTTTATCAACGATTTTGACTGGAGCCTTTTATTTATGTTTTCTGAAATTTGAACTTAAAAAATGTGAAAATAATTTAGTCATATGAAGGCTTGGTTTTTATATGAAAAGCGACTTTAAAGTCTTGAATTGTTATACAAAAATAAATGAACTTATTTTTTGATAAGCAATAGTAAGATTTTCAAAATTTTAGTGTTAAACATTGACTAATTCTAGCTGCAAAGTGCCATGAGAATTTAATACGAGTGTTTAAAAATAATTTAACACACTAATTTAAATTGAAATATATAGTTTTTTTAATTTTTTGTTATATAATTATATAATTAATTAATCAATTAAAACTCTCACGAAATAGGAAAAATAATGTACAGAAAAAAAGCAAAAACCAACCCAATATTTTTATTCGGGGTTGGTATTTTTTCACTTGTTGTTGCCTCTTGTTCAACCTCAAACTCAAATTCATTTCAAAATTACATCGATCCAAATCAAAGTCTTCAAAAAAATCAGGTAGATAATTTTTTTCTTCAGTATCCTAATTTTCCTGAAGCTATTAAAAATAAAATAAAAGATTCCTTAAATATTTCCTCACAAAATTTTGCAAATTCAGAATATATGCCGAAACTTTCTCAATTTGTAGAACAATACTCATCAACATTAGATTTGTTTGGAAAATTCGAGTCGAATTTTAAATCTAAGACAATTGATAATTCTTTTAGTGTTAACGAGGAAAAATACAATAATTTAAAAAGTGAAATTGAGACATTTAATCAAAAAATTCTAAATTCATCTAATTTTGAAACTAAATTGGATGAGTTTTTAGCAAAAATAAGTGAATTAAACGCAGAAATTACTAAAACCAATGACACACTTAGTCAGGAACTTTCAACTTTTAGTTGATTTAATACGGTTTTAAAACACGCAAACCTTGTTAATCTTAAAGCCTTAAGTTCACAAATTAATGACAAAATTACCACTTTGTATAAAAATGATAATAAACAAGAAATTGAAAATTTCACCTCAAATTTACTCATTTTGGAAAATATTATTGCTCAAATTAAATCAATAAAAAATGAATATTCAACTGAGAGCAATGAAACTTTCAATAATTTAATTACAAATTTTAATTCAAATATAAATTCTGGTAATTTAATTAACAATGTCACTGATTCAATTCAAAGTCTTAAAAATATCCAAACTAATTTAGAAAAAATTGTTAATGAGTCAGCAGGAAAAAACGAAAAATTACAAGAATTAAAGAAATCTGCTATTTTAGAAGTTGAAAAAGTTGCTAATTTATCCCAAAGTGTTCAAAGTGATTTTAAAGAAAAAATAAATAAATCAATTACTGAATCACAAATTAGTCAAATTAAGGAATTTATTTCAGAATTAGAGCATGTTGCATCGCTTCTATCTTCATTGAAAACTGAAAAAGCAAAGCTAGAAAATGAGCCTAATTATTTAAATTCTGAAAATAAAACAGAATTAGATAATTTAATGAGCTCCTTAAATTTTCTAGATGAACAAAATAAACTTGTATTAAGTGATGATATTTCCACTAATACAAAATTTTTTTTATCTAATGTTTTAACAGTTCATGACAATGTAAAATCAGAAATAGCACGTCTTAATGGTGATGCAAAACTAAGCGAAGCTAAAAAAACTTTGGAAAATCAATTATTACCGAACAAATTTAGTTCAAATTTTATTTCTAATATTAAAACACTGGCAGATTCAAAAAAATTAGTTTCTGATATTAAACATATAAGTACCCATATTTTAAAATTAGCAGATTCGCTTGATTTGTATAATGTTGAAGTTAAAAACTTTGAATTATTGTTGAAAAACTCAAGCACATCTGCAGAAAATAAGCAACAACTTGAAGAAAAAAATAACGAAATTAAACAAAAATTAGACCAAAATCTCCGACTCAATCAAATTGATAGTGAAAATTTGCCCGGATTTGCTGATAATTTTGCTAATTTAGTCAGTTCATTTTCACAGACAATTTTAGATTCAAAAGCGCAAAATGAGCAAATTGTGCAAGAAAAACCACCGGTAAAAGTTGCACAAAATTTATCAGATTTTAAACAAGAGGCCCAAAAAGCCCTAAAAATTAGTCTTGATGACAAAGGTCTTGACCGTCATAGTATAAAAAAATATCTTACTTCTGCTTCTTTTAACCTTCAAAATGCAAATCTTTGATTAAAAAAACCACAAAATGATGAAATAAATTTCAAATTATTAGACTTATCATTAGATAGTAACAACAAAAATATTTTAGTCCTTAAATATGAGGCAACTTCAACAAAAAACCCTTCACATTCAACAACTTTATCCGCCGAACTTTTAATTTCTAATGATGATGTTGACTTAAACAAGATAATCTCTTCATTAAACATAGATTTTCTTGATGACTATTTTGATATTTACTATAATTCATTTCTTGATTTTGAAAAAGAAGATTTCCCCAAGCAAGACATAAAAAAATTTATTTCAGAAAATTTTTCCCAATCAAAACAAACAATCGGAAATTTTTTCAATGTTGCATTACCAGACCGACCTGAATTAACCTTTACCAGTGATAATAAAATATCTCTAAAATTAGATATTAAATTTAATAACCAGGTTATTAAAACAATCACTGTAAAATCCAAGAATCAGGTTAATTTCAAAGAAAAAGAAAAATTGCCTGTAAAAATTGGATATACTCAAAAATTTAAAAACACCAGTTTTTATAATCAAACTTACCTTAATGATTCTGAATATGATGATTATGATTATACAAAGACAAATGACCTATCAGCTTATTATTGACAATTTGAAGAACCATCAGGTGCCGGCGGGGTTGGTAGTTATTGATTTTATAAATATTTATTAAAACCAGCTTTAGAATCATTGCAACGAACAGGGGAAATTCAATCAACTAAAAAATTTAAAACTTTTGAAAACGCTCCAAAAGCTGTCAAATTTTCAGAAATGGGTTCAGAAACCCCAGCAAAACCAGATGAATTAAGTAGGGCTGAGCTGGATAAAATTTTTGATAAAATTTTAAAAGATCAAGAATTTTTTAACTACGAAATTCCTACAAATGCGACAATTTCGTTTTCAACTTTTGATGTAAAAAATGAAAAAAGAAGAGTTTTAACCTCAAGTACTACTCAAAGTATTTACCTAAAATTATTAATCAAAAATGGCCAACACACTAGAGAAGAAATTCTACAATTTGCACCTAAAGATTTCTTAAAACCGATTTTATCACCACGTGATAAAGCTGATTTATCGTTAATTGAAGACATTTTAAGTGATTCTACTGGTAAAAAATTATTTAAAAACACAAAAATTAACGATATTGATCATACCCACGGTCAAATTTCACTAGCTGGGAAAACGAACTCAGAAATAATTGACTCACTTAACAAGCTTTATACATTTGCTAAAATTGGAAAATTTGAAATTTTTGCAAAAGATGTTATTTCTACAGACATTTTAAAAGGTCAAGCAAAAATTTTCTTTTGATACAAATTTAACGGTTCAGAATTTCCACTAATTGTTGAAGGAACTAAACCTATTAAAACGTTCAAAACTGAAAAAGCTATTAGTTTTTCAAATTGACTGCCAGCCACTTATAGTGATATCAAGCCTAAAAATGGCTCCAATTTCACCAATCAAGATTTTGTGCCTATTCCAGAAGAAACAGGCGAAAGGGATAGAAGTAATGGTAAAGCAATTTTAAAACCAAATGTGATTTCAGATGATGATAAATCAATAATTGATAAAATTAACAGTCGCCACTTTGATTATCGTAGAGTAACCGGCGAATTTTATAAAAAAGAGCAAATAGACATAAAATATAGACTAATTGACCCGGCTGATATTGTTGAACAAAAAGCTGAATCAAAGCTAAATTACTTACTTCAAATTAAAGCTAAAAATGAAACTGCTAAAAATAGTGATTTAAATAATTTTAAAAATGAAGAAGTTAAACTTGAGGGTGAAGACAAAAAAAGTGTAAAAAATAGTGAAAAATTACCAAAAATTGTCGAAAAGCAAATATTTTTTAATACTGATCCTGAAGTTACACTTGACACTTCAAGGATTTTAAATAATTATTTTGTCTATTATTATGATGCTAAAACCACTAATATACCAGGTGAAATGACTTTTAAACTTGGTTTTATTAATAAACATAACACAAATATCCGCTATAGTTCTGACAAAGTCATAAAATTACAAAACTTAGTAAACGATTATAAAAATAAACTTTATCCTGAAGTAATTCTAAATAAAATCAAATATTCTGATCTTGTTCCAAAAAATAATAGTTCAATTGCAAGAAACGCGCTAAATAACAACAATTTTAAAGATCTTTTTGATATCAAAGAGCAAGTTCTTCAATATAACAATTTTAAAATCTCAAAGGAAAATTTACAATTTCTTGAGACAAAAAAACATAATAATAAATTATATTTCCGTCTAAAATATGTTAATGGATCACATGTTGTTGATGGTTCAACCTGATATTTTTTAACAGATATAAATAACCAAAATATTCAGTCCAACATAGATTTAGACACACAAAAGCCATTAGTTACTTTATTTGATTCCGAAAAAGAAGTAACTAGAAGTCGTGAAATTGAACCTTATTATAAAGATTTATATTGAAATTACGACACTTCTACAAAAACAGCTAAATGAACATTAAAAGAAAAATATTTTTCTGAAACATTTTTAAAGAATAATCCTAAAAACCGCAAAATAAAACTACAATTATTTGGAAATGCTTTAGTTCAAAATACTCAAAGGCTTAACCGAATTAGTGGAGGAATTGACTTAATCACAAAAAAACCAATTAAAGGCGGTTATGATTTTGTTTTTGACTTCGAAAAATTAGCAAAAGGTGAAATAATAGCAATTACTGAAACTACCAAAAATGTATTTTTTGAAGATTCAAGGAAAAAATTTGAGAATTTTAGTTTCAATTTAAGTGCTGAATATATCAAAGATCAAGGGATTGAATTTAAATTATGACTAAATGATTCAAATCTTGGTTTAGTTGTTGATAATGTTTATAATCATGTTGAAAAAGGTCTCGCCTTTTATAATAGCCCACAATTCGACACTTTTGATCCAAAAAAAGCCTTTATTTTACATAAAGCTGGAGCAAGAGTTCATATTGAATACACAAATTCTCTTGAAAATGAAGATTTTGGTTCTAAAACAAATCAATTTGATTATAAAAATATTGACTACACTAATGAAGAGCAACCAATTTCATTTTTCACCAATTCAGATGCTTATAATTTAGAAAAATATAATCCAAACCAAAATGTTCCTTATAAATTACATGAAGGATATTTACAAGATTTAGAATTTTTACATAAATCTTGGGATACTAAAAAATTCCCACTAGCAAAAAATCTATTAGGCAGAACCTTTGGCTTTAGTTTTGGAAGTGCAACTATGCTTGCAAAAGTAAATGATGACCCAGATGATGGTAAATTTTACATAATCACAAATAATCACGTAGAAGGTGGCGCAAAATTTGATTTAAATACCCTTTTTGGTAAAGATTTAACTCATTCTTTATCAAATAATCGTTACATGGCTATTGCAAGTAAATATTATTCTAATTCAATTGATGGCGGTTATAGCTATTGAGGTGGACCAAACAGTGTCAAAAATGTTCCTACTTGAATAGTTTGAACCGGTATTAAACAACCGGATGTAAATCAACAAAATGTAAAAAATGTTGACATAACTGTTTTAATAGTTGATATTAAACCTTTAATTAATGCAGCTTATGAAAGTGGTGAGTTCCAAAAAGCAGCCTGATTATTGAATTGATATAAATTACCTAACTTAAAATTAAATTCAAATGGTCAAACAGATTTAACATTTTTTGGTCAAAACGTTAAACATTTTGGAATGAATGGATTTCCTTATGCAAAACAAAGTGGTTATATAATAAATAGGGCTAATTCAGATCAACAAAATGTTACTATTTTGAATCAAAAAGGTTATACTCCATCATATTTTAATGCTGGTAATTCCGGAACTGGAGTATTAGGACCAGATGATGAGTATATTTCAACAATTAATGGAGGTTCACCACTTACATTTTTACAAAGTTGGAATTATTCAACAGCAACTCATAATTATTTTGGAATAAATTGACAAAATGAAAAACCACTTGAACTAAAAAGTAAATATAGTTTATCATCGATGATAATGAGACTTAATGCTCAAAATCCGCGTGAATACAGTCTTCCTTGGTTTTTCAAAGATTTTGAAAAATAAAATAATTTTAAAGTCACAAAAATTAGCTTATTAATTTAGTCTATTTATTTAAATTTTTCTATTTTGCTAATTTTATTGACATTAAAACTAAAAGGTTCAAAATCCCGAGTTTCCCAGTTTGATGACATAATCTTAAAAAAGTGTCCTGGTTTATTAGTTTTGGGCACTTTTTTAACTTTTTTGCAAACTCAAGAAAAATAACTATCAACCCAAAAACAGCAAGTTTTAAATCTAGCCATCACGAAAGAAAAATCTACTACTAAGTAAACTAAAAAAGCTAAAATTTTTAACTTAAAAACCAAAATTATGAATTTTGAAACTACTTTTTTAGTTTAAAACACTAACAAAAATCATAAAAAAATACAACTACTATTTAAACTCAATGCAAATAGAAAACTCGTTTTTATTTGCGGCGAGCCTAAAAAACATATGAAGTTTTGAAAGAACAATAACCAAAAGCCCTAAATTTATAGATTTCTAAACGGTCAAATTTAAGGCATACCATCATATTTGAAAATACAATGGAAAATTCGCATTTTCTGATTTTTTTATGAGAAAAACATAACTAATTCCACCTTAATTCAATATCAAAATTTATTAATTCATTCTTAGTGAGGTTCATTATAACATATTTTTTTCTTAGACCAAACATTTTTTTTATTTTTTGCAAAAAGTTAATTTCAAAACTATAAAAATTAAGGTTTTAGGTCAAAAAACACAGTTTTACGGCTATTTTTTGCGTATTTATATTGACTAAAAAGTGAATTTTTCCATCAAACTGACAAACTCAGGAAAATCCAGTCAAATACAATCCTCCTTGGTTTTTCAAAGATTTTCAAAAGTAAAATAATTTTAAAGTCGAAAAATTAGCTTATTAATTTAGTCTATTTACTTAAATTTTTCTATTTTTGTCGATTTTATTGACATTAAAGCTAAAAAGTTCAAAATCAATTTAATCTAAAAAGTCGCAAAAATTTGAAAAAAAATACAAAAAAAAGAGTAAAATTTACTTTTAAAAGGTAAAATGAAGTAAATTTTACTTTTTTATTTAATAAAATCATAAAAAAACACCATTGTAGTGCTATAATTTTAAATATTTGATTAAAAACCACATAGAGGAAAAATATATATGCCTAAAAATACTAATAGATTAGCAATAGCACTGACCGCTGTTGGCGGTGTTGCTATTTTTGCAACGACTATTGGGCTTGTAACTCGAATTCGCTATACAGGAGAAAATCCCCGAGCTGAATTAGAAAGTCTAGTTTCGCGAGTCCAAAATGTTGCCTTTAAATCTGATGTCTTTGATGATTCTACCACATATAGCCAAATAAAATCACAACTTTTTGACGAAAGTGGAAAATTAATAGCTGGTACAGATTTAAATAAATTTATATCTTTTTACACACAGGTTAACTCCAAACTACGTAAATTTGAGCCAACTTTTGCACCAAATAAGCCATTTTTAGAATTTATTGACTTAATTCCAAATGATAATGATCAAAGTTTTGAGCTCCGTTTCCGTGCAAAGCACCAAGTTGATAACAATCACACAGCATTTTCAACCATTATCTCAAAAAAAGTGTCTTACGCACAACGTTCACAATTTGCTCTTGCTGAATTTAATTCAAACTTAGAAAAAATAACCAAAAGTTTCAAAGAAAATATCCAAAATCTAAAAAGACAAGATTTTAGCTCTAGTGTTGTAAATCCAAGTTTAACTGATCAAAAAATTGCATCTTTAACTCGTGCAGAAGATTTTGCCGCTGATATTAATAAATCTGGAACTGAAGCAGAGGCTATTGAAAAAATAAGTCAATATTTCCCTGATTTTCAAAAATTAATTAATGAATTAAATTTTGACAAAAATAATTTTTTCCCTTTCAAACAAGGAACAATTTACAATTTTAGTTTAGAAAAACACCCTGGAACAAATAATTTTATTTCAGTTGGCCCAAATTCAGTTCCAAGTTTTTTAGTTAAGGCTGAATTAAGTGATGATGCAAAATTTGAACTTAAAAATTTCAATATTGAAGATGCCCAATTGCTTGAAAAAATTGATTTAGTGCCGCAGGTTAGTTCAAGTTCTGAGTCAAGTCAAGGTGAAGAAACTGCAGAAAAACAAGCTAAACCACCAACTTATTTTGCTGATGTAGACGATATTTTGTCTAAAATTTCACTCAGAAAATTACAGTTTACTGATTTTAAAGCTGGAAGTAAGCCGGTTCAAACTCAAGCTTCAGTTCAAGCTAGCTTATTAGCCTCTGGAGGTTCAGAAGTTAGACAATTAGTTCAGGTTGCCACCGATCTTACCCAAGCTCAGACCCAACCTCAAACTGAAACATCTGGGCAGCAAACTGGTGAACAAGGGACCGGAGGAGCAGGAGCAACTACAGGATCAACTGGGGCAGGAGCAGATGGCGCAGCTGGAACAGACGGAACATCAACTGGCGGAACCACAGATCAATCTAACGGAGAATCTGGCGCTGAGCAACCTGAAACTGCTCCAGCTAAACCTGAAGACAAAACAAAAGAATTAGTCAAATATCTTGAAATTTCAACTCGCACTGTAAATGATTTTTTCGCTAGTTTTAATAAAAAAATATATTCTTCTATTAGAGAAAAATCCAAAGAAGTAGTAGATAAAATAAATTCTGAATTATTAATTAAGCCAATTTCCCTTGATTTTGGTGATTTTAATAAATATTTTGACAAAAAACAACCTGAGGGCGTTGATTTTTACTTAGATCTTTCTAAAGCACAAGAAAAAGATGGTGTTAATACAGAAAATTCAAATCTTGAAATCCCGGTTGTAATTAATCTTTATTCAAGTTTTTTTGGCGACTCAGAAAACAAACTTTTAGGATCTAAAACTTCAGTTTTTGAAATTCCTAATTTCAAGAAGGTTGGAACACAAACTGGGACAGCGGGCGTAAATATTGAATCTAATTTAGATACAGAGCGAAAAACATTCTATAATCTTGATGGTTTACCTTCAACTTCTTCTCAGGCAACTTCAGTTACTGTTTCAACAGCAGGAACAGCAACTACCCAAAATAAACAAATTAGAATCGGTTCAACAACAGCTTATATTTCTAAAGCTGAATTAGAAAATTTAATCGGTGGAACTAGCGAGGGAACCGAGCAAACTACTGAATCAAAAGCACCTAAATTTGAAGAAATTAAGAAAATTATTGGAAATCCTTTCCAATATGCATATGATTTTGATGCAAATGAGTCAATGCTAAGAGCTTGAGTTGGACAGCAAAAATTCCCTAAACCTGAAGATTTTGCTAACTTTACAGAAAATAATTTTATTGCATCAGATTACAAAATAAAATCATTGAAATCTGATAAATTCTTCAAAAATGAATATGATGTTGCTTCCTTTTATGCGTATTTAATCCAAATGGAACCTGCTCAGGTTTTAAATTATCTATTTGAAATTGCTAAAGCAAATGGCTTAGTTGATAAAGATGCTTCAATTAATCTAAATGATATAAAAGATGACAATATTTTCAAAATTGCATCAGATGTTAAGCTTAAGACAACCCAAGACAATCCAGTTTATTCACTTGATTTTAACAACCAGTTTTTAGGTTTTGACTCTCGTGGTTGAATTTCTAATCTATTTTTACCAAAAACTGTTTGAGAAAAAACAAATACTTTAATTAATGACAGTGATATTTTTAAACAGTTAAATGAATATTCACCTGTTAAAGTTGAAGCAGATTCAGCAACTGGTTCAGGAGGAGTATCAACAACTAGCTCAGGAACAGGCGATGATCTTTATAAATCATTGCAAGAAGCTGCTAAAAAAATTAAAGAAAATCTTAAAAAACAAAGTTCCTCAATTTTAAAAGCCGGTGATGGTAGTGGTGGTGGCTCAGGAAGTTCAGGTTCAGAGTCAACTACTCAAACTTCAATTCAAGCTGAAATCAAAAAATTCTTCGAAGAAAAAACACAATCACTTAGCACTTTAAAAGATTTATTGCTAGCATTTTACTTTAAAGCTAAAGAATTAAGCAACTTTAATGCTTGATCAAAATTAGGCAGTGATCTAGATTATAAAATTGTTTTTGAAAAACAGACAGGTTCAACAACTTCATCAGGTGGTGGTGAAACTCTTACCGCACCTTCTGGTCTTGAGGACTATAAATTAACCTATTATTACAAGGTTTTTGACAAAAATACAGGCGTTGATAAATATCAAACTCCAAAAATTGACTTAAATTTATGAGTTAATAAACAAGATACTCAAAGAACTGAAAGAGATGAATTAAATAAAGCTGTTTTAAGTATTCCACCATCATTTTCACTGTTTTACCTTAAAAAAGATGAATTTGAGAAGCTCGCAAAAGGTCAATCTGATCAAACTACAGACAATAAAAAATTCGAAGAAACTTCAGTATTCAAAGAAATTCAAACAAAAATTCAAGAAAACAATAAAGATCTCAAACTCTCAGTTGTTTCAATAGATGAAGATAAAATCAGTCCGCAAAGATTTAAAGTTGTGAATTTACAAATCGAAAAAACTACACCAACAACTGGTTCCGAAGGTTCTGCACCTGCTCAGTCAGTTAAGTCAAGTCTTAGTTTCCAAGTTAGAATTGCACTAGATGATACAGAACAAAAATAAGAAAATTTCTACCATTTTAAAGGAGAAAAAATGTTAAATAAAGAAAATAAGTCAAAAAGTATAAAAACAATAATTTCCACAGGTTTTTCGATCACCGCAATTCTTACAACAATCGTTGCAGTTCCTATTGGTTTAACAATTTTTGAGAGATCATATAGTTCACAAATTTTTGGAAACGTTGATAAAAATGAAGTTGTCAGTTTAAAAACTCAGTCTACCTTTAGCGAAGAAGATTTTATTAAAGTCCTTAATGAACTAAAATTACACGACCAGTATAAAAATTTATCAGCAAAAACAGCCCTTTCACTGGCTAAAAATCCTTCATATGCATTTAATTTTTTAAATGCATATGACTTTAGTCCAATAACAAAGCACAATTTCCGGGTAGTTTTAGATATTGAAAAAGCAAGTCCTTCTGGCACTGAAGTAAAAAATGTTGTAGTTTATGCTCATTCAGATCAATTTAAACTTACTTATTCAAAACAAACTGATCTTAAAGGTTTTGCCCAAAGCGATAAGGCTGATGGTGATTTAGTTGGATTCCAAATTGATCTTGAAAAGTCAAAACTAGAACTTACAGGTACAAAAAACTCCAATTTAGTAGCCTCAGAAGTTGCTTTCAAACTTGATAATGACTTTCAAGCTTTTTATAAAAGAACACGTTCAAAATCACAAGCTTTTTCTGATGCTCTGTTCCAAAATGGACTGGCTTATAATTTAGTTAATACTTTAGGTCTGCCTTCAATTTTGGAAAAAGGTTATGTTTTAGCACCAAAAACAGTTGAAAACCAAAAAGCTAAACAAGAAAAAATAGTTATGGTTGGCGATTCAGACACCAAAAGAGTTGACAGTCTAATGAAAGTTGAAAACTTAGTTTTCAAAAATCTTAACGATAATGCCGGAACTCTTTCAATTGCTTTTGAACTAAAAGATCCAGCTGGTAAACTTATCAAAGAATTTGACTTTCCAATTTTAGGAATTAAAAAATTAAGCGATGATGTAAAAACTGTTGAGGAAAAAATTCTTTCACAATTTAGCAATTTTGTTCAATTAAAACCACTGGTTCAAATTGCACTTGTCAAAGATAATCTAAGTTTGGCCCAAATTGTCTACAAAACTGATAATAACCCCGTTAATCTCGCCACAGTCTTGAGCAAAATTACGCAAAACTCACAACAAAATGGACGACAGAGCCAAGTTTCGACCCAACTTTTCCAAGATCCAGGCCAAAATTCACAAGCTAATAATGCCAAAGTTGACATAAACCGCCAAGATTTAAGCGCTTTTTTCAATTTAAAGTCTGAAAAATTCCAAGTTCCTGGACTTGATGGTTATTATGTTAAAATTAACAGCATTAAATTAGCAGAAAATTTAACCCAAGCGCAAAAAGATAAACTTGTACAAGAAAATAAAGTTTCTTTTGAGGTTGATTTTCAAATAGAAAAACAACTAAATATTGAAGCTCCTTACCTTGAAAATGAATTTGTTAAGTCAAATTATCCAAAAGTTCTTGAATCTTCTCTTGCAAGTTTAGGAAAAGGAAATGATTCTAAATTTGTTTTAGTTGACCTTGGTTCTTCAAAATCTAATGTTGAAGTTCAACTTGATTATGATGAAAATCAGCGAAAAGTTCTAAATGCTGTTCTAGAACAAAACTCAGAAGTTGACTTTACAAATTTAGACAAAATTGATCTTGAAGATCCAAAGTTTGAAAACTTTAATCCTCTAGTTAAAACTTTTGAATTCAAAGAAAATCCTAATGGTCCAAAATTAACTTTAGAATATGTTAAATCTCTAGTTTCAGAAGTAGTTGAAGATGCTAAAAAACAAAAAACTTTTACTGAAGTAGCTAAAAAACTTTTCATTTTAGATTTAGGAATGGAACCTGAAAGTGCCAGCGCTCTCCAAAAATATATAGATAGAAACAAACCAAGATTTGAACCTACTTCTAAAGACACTGGTAGCGAAAAACCAAAAGAAGATGAGAAAAAAACAGAGGGAGAAGGCGAGAAAAAACCAGAAGAAGGAGCAGGTACAACACCACCAGCAGATTCTCAACCATCAACTGGCGCTCCAGCTCCAACCCCTCCTGCTCCTGCTCCTGCTCAACCTCCTGCAGCCGCTCCAGCCGCTGGTTCAGCTCCTGCCGCTACTTCAACATCTGGATCCCAAACAACCTCATCAACAACAGCATTCCAAGATGATCCAAATACTAAAACTAAAGATGATCAAGACGCTAAAACTAAAACTGAAACAAATGAAGTTTCAACTTTTAAAGGTTTAGGTGTTGAACTTTGAGCATTTTTACAAAAATCTAATTATTCTGCACTTGGTCAAACTGATTATCAAGCAGAAGTAGTTACAAAATCTGATAGTCAAATTGATGTAATTCTTAGTTTTGGTCCAAAAACTGAAACAGAGACAAAAGATTCAAATCCTAAAGCTATTTTCTCAATTACACAATTAGAAAACGATGCTGATTATGATGTATTAAGAAGTTATAATCCAACCGTATTTTTTGATTTTCGCCAAAATCAAAAAACAGATGGAAGTGACAAAATTACAAAAATACAACCACTTAACCGTGGCGATGTAAAAATTGATCTTGAAAATGATAAAGATAATGTTGCTAGTCAAGATGGATTATTAGTAACTAAAGCTGTTGAAATTAGAGAGGTTCCGGCAAGTCCACAGGAAGCTGCGGCGAATGAACCAACCGCGCCAACTATGCCAGCAACCACAATGCCAGCAAGTACTGAAATGCCAGCGCCAACTGCAGTGGCTGCAAGTGAAACAGCAGCTACTGTGCCAGCAAGTGAAACAGCGACAGTACCAACAGCTACAACAGAAACAATGACAACTGCAGCTACACCTACTGTTGAACCTAAAAAACAAGTTCTTGAATCTGGAGTAATATTTTTAGCTTTCCAACCGCATAATATTAGTGATAATAAAAAGCATTATTTAATTGCATCCGAAGATGGTAAAGGTATTTTCATTAAAAAAATCAAACTAGATGGTGGCAAAAATGAGAAATTTGCTTTAGGTGTTGATGAAAACCCGGGAGATACTTCCTCTAGCGATGGTTCAGGTCCCAAAGTTGACTCATTTGTTGCTTTAGTTTCCGGAATTGATGGAGAAGCCGACACTCGACTTCTATTTGATGAGTCTTCTGGTACTAATGGTACTTCTACCGGTGAAGTAAGAAATAGAGTTGAATTTACACTTGCGCCCGTTCCCCCTGAACCTTTCAGACAAACTAATGTAAATAAAGAAGAATCCGATGACTTTGACTTTATTAAAGATGGAGATTTAATGTTCTTAACTTTAATAAAAGATAAGCAAAAATGGACAATTTGACTAACTTCTTCAAAAGCAAAAAATCCTTATAATCAAAGAATTTCTAGTGTTTTAGACCTAAGTTTAGGAAGTCCTGTTGATCACGCCAAAAGTTTAACTTGAACTCATTTAGGTCCTAGAGTTGAATCAACTTCAACTGCAGTTGCAACTAGTGAAACACAAACTCAAACTGCCACAACTGAAACTGCATCTCCAACTCAAATCTTGTTCAAAGGTTTTGCAGTTTATGACTCACCTACTTTAGCAACCAATGTTGAAACTGTTTCAACCTTAAATAATCTTTTTATTAAAAAATTCATTAAATAATTTTTTAATAAAAAACAGAGAAAATAAAAAGTAAACTTTTAGAGACAAAAGTTTACTTTTTTATATTAATAACAACAGTTTATATTAAAATATAAAATAAATCATTATAATTATTATATTATGCAAAAAAACATAAATCCTTTTTATTCTGGAATTAGACTAATAGATCTTCCCCAACCAGTTTTAATTACTCTATCTGTTATTTTCTTTGTTCTTGCGATTATTTCAATTTCATTTCACAAATATACAAGAAAAAAAATTCAACAATACAAAGAACTTCAAATGGAAGATTGAAAAAGAGAAAATCCGGGCAAAAAACATTTTACTTACGAGCAGACAAAAATGTTTTTACCCGCTTGGCAAAGAGCAAAATACAATGCCCATATTTTTTTGTCTGTAATTTTTGTTGTTGGCGGTTTTGTTTTTGCATTTGGCAACACACTAACAACTTTATAAGTCTAATTTTGTTGTTTTTGTCTTTAAAATTATTTTTTCTTAGTTTTTTCCAAAAGCTTCAAAACAAATAAAAAAATTTTTATCCTTTTCGACCCCCAAATACCAAAAAATCCTATAAATTCATAGGGTTTTTTTATTTTTTTTCGCAAAAAAAGAAAAAAAATATTTTAAAAAGAAAATTTTTTGTTAAAAAAATTTTCTTTTTGGTAAAATTATAATCCATTTAATTTTTTAATTATTTAAAGAGCTATTTAGAGGTGAAAAAATGAGTCAAGAAAACAACAATTTAAAAATTAAACAAAAAAATGATTACTATAACCTTTCAGTTTCGCCTCTGGAATATGCCTATAATAATTTTTCGGGAAAAATGCGTTCAGTAAACTGAAATGTCATCAATGATCCTAAAGATTTAGAAGTTTGAACCCGTGTAGTTCAAAATTTCTGAATTCCAGAAAAAATTCCCCTTTCAAACGATTTAGAATCATGAAGAAGTCTGTCACCAGAATGACAACAACTTGTAACCCGAACTTTTACAGGTCTAACTCTGCTTGATACAATTCAAGCAACAATTGGTGATGTAGCCCAAATTGGTCATTCTCTGACCGATCACGAGCAAGTTATATATGCTAATTTTGCCTTTATGGTGGGGGTTCATGCTCGTTCTTATGGTTCGATTTTTTCAACTTTTTGTTCAAGTGAAGAAATCGAAGAGGCACACAATTGAGTAATAAATAATGAAAAATTACAAAAAAGAGCAAGAATTCTAATCCCTTTTTATGTTGGAAAAGATCCTTTAAAATCAAAAGTTGCTGCCGCACTAATGCCTGGTTTTCTACTTTATGGCGGTTTTTATCTTCCTTTTTACCTTTCTTCAAGATCAAAACTGCCAAATACTTCTGATATAATCCGTTTAATTTTACGCGACAAAGTGATCCACAATTATTATTCAGGCTATAAATATCAAAGAAAGGTTGAAAAATTAAGCCCTGAAAAACAAAAAGAAATGAAAGACTTTGTTTTTGATTTACTTTATAAATTAATCGACTTAGAAAAAGATTACTTATATGACTTATATTCTGAAGTTGGAATTGCCGAATCTGCAATAAAATTTAGTCTTTATAATGCTGGCAAATTTTTACAAAATTTAGGATATGACTCACCTTTTACAAAAGAAGAAACTGAAATTGAACCTGAAGTTTTTAGCCAATTATCGGCTCGGGCAGACGAAAATCATGATTTTTTCTCAGGAAATGGCTCTTCTTATGTAATGGCTCTTGCTGAAGAAACTGAAGATGAAGACTGGGAGTTCTAAAATGGAAAATAACCAAAAACCCTATGAATTAGGTGATTATTCTAAACCTAAAGGTGAAATTTTTCTTGTTTATTTCTCTTCAATTTCTAATAATACTCACCGTTTTATTGAAAAACTTGGCTTTAAAAATCAAAGAATTCCAATTGATCTTGACTCTCAAATTGAAGTCAGTCAAGATTATGTACTTTTTTGCCCTACTTACAGCGGCGGAAAAGGTGACACAAGCGGATCGGTACCAAAACCGGTAATAAAATTTTTAAATAATGAACAAAACCGTAAATTTTGTAAAGGAGTTATCGCCTCTGGAAACACTAATTTTGGCGATACATACGCTCTTGCTGGCCCGGTTTTGTCAAAAAAATTGAATGTCCCTTTTTTATATCACTTTGAGCTCTTAGGGACTTCTGATGATGTTATTAATGTTAAGACAATATTAAATAATTTTTGGGAAAAATAAATGAAAACACACGACAAAAATCACGTTTTTAGTTCTAGTAGCTCTGAAAGTTATATTAGCCTAAATGCAAAGGCCAAATTATTTTCAAAAAATCCAGATGCATATAAATTTGATATTTTAGCCGGGCAAAAATATATTAGTGAACATATTGAGCCTCGATTTAAAGTATTTAATTCGTTCAAAGACCGAATTAATTTTTTGCTTAGCCAAAATTATTATGACCCTGCAGTCATAAATCAATATTCATTTGAACAACTTGAAGAATTAAACCAAAAAGCTTGAAGTTATAATCATTTTTTCCCTTCATTTATGGGTGCTTTTAAATTTTATTCTTCATATGCCCTAAAATCTGATGATAATTTAACATATTTAGAACATTTTCCTGACCGAGCTTTGTTAAATAGTTTATTTTTGGCTAATGGAAATTTCGAAGATGCCAAAGAAATTCTTGAGCAAATAATGTTAGGTAGATTTCAGCCAGCTACCCCAACTTTTTTAAATGCAGGAAAACTAAGAAGAGGAGAGTTTGTTTCTTGCTATTTAATTAGAGTTGAAGACAATATGGAATCAATTTCGCGGGCAATCACAACTTCTTTGCAACTTTCAAAGCGTGGTGGCGGAGTTAGTGTTTTACTGACAAACCTACGTGAATTAGGGGCGCCAATTAAAAACATTGAAAATCAAGCAACAGGTGTAATTCCTGTCATGAAAATACTTGAAGACTCTTTTTCGTATGCAAACCAACTTGGACAACGTCAAGGTGCTGGCGCTGTTTATTTAAATGTTCACCATCCTGATATTTTGTCTTTCCTTGATACAAAAAGGGAAAATGCTGATGAAAAAATCAGAATAAAATCGCTGTCTCTGGGCGTTATAATCCCAAATATAACACTAACACTGGCCAAAAACAACGAGCAAATGGCACTTTTTTCTGTCTATGATACCGAAAAATTTTATAAAAAACCTTTTAGTGACATTTCAATCAGTCAAGAATACTACAAAATGTTAGATAATCCCAAAATTAAAAAAACCTTTATTTCAGCAAGAAAATTATTTCAAACAATTGCTGAATTACAATTTGAAAGCGGTTATCCTTATATTTTATTTGAAGACACTGTTAATGATGCAAATGCTCATCCTGATCGGGTTGTAATGTCAAATTTATGTTCAGAAATTACTCAACCTTCAACTCCAAGTTCTTATTTTCCTGACCTAAGTTTTAAAGAAATTGGCCAGGATATCTGCTGTAATTTAGGTTCACTAAACATTGACAAAGCCATGGAATCAGGTAAAGATTTTCAAAAAATGGTTCACTATTCAATTGTTGGCCTTGATAGTGTCTCAAGAAATTCTGATCTTTCAGTTGCCCCTTCAATTCAAAAAGGGAATAATCTAAACCATGCAATTGGACTTGGAGCTATGAATTTACACGGTTTTTTAGCCAAAAACCAAATAATGTATGACTCAGAAGAAGCCCTTGACTTTACAAATATTTTCTTTTATTGTCTAGCTTTTTCAGCTTTTAAGTCTTCTTTAGAATTGGCAAAAAAATTTGGGCCTTTTGCTGGTTTTGAAAAAACCACATTTGCCAGCGGCAAATATTTTGAAAAATATACAAAAGTTGATAAGTCCACTTTTGTACCTAAAACCGCTAGAATTCAGCAACTTTTTGAAGACTATCAAGTTGCAATTCCATCTCAAGAAGACTGAATTGAACTGGTAGAGCAAATTAAAATTCACGGAATTGCCAATTCACATTTAATGGCAATTGCTCCAACTGGGTCAATTTCTTATCTTAATTCTTGTACCCCTTCGCTTCAGCCAGTTGTTGCCCCTGTTGAAGTTAGAAAAGAAGGAAAACTAGGGCGAATTTATGTTCCTTCATACCAATTAGGTCCAAAAACATACGACTTTTATCAAAAAGGAGCATATGAACTTGGACCAATTCCAATTATTAACATCGTTGCCGAAGCCCAAAAACACGTGGATCAGTCAATTTCAATGACATTATTTTTAACTGACAAAGCAACAACTCGCGATTTAAATAAAGCATATATTCATGCCTTTAAAAAAGGTTGCAAGTCAATTTATTATGTAAGAATTCGCCAAGATGTCCTTGAAGATTCAGAAAACTATGAATTTTGCGAGTCTTGTTCCATTTAATTTTTCAAAATAAAATATTTTGAAAAATTAATGTTTAATATTGATTTTTAATTCTTTCAAGATTTTTATTGTATTTTTCCAAATAAGCTTGAGTTACTTGATCAATATTTCAGTTCAAAATTTCAATAAAGCCAAGGAAATATTCAAACAAATTAACAAGAGTTTCTTTTTCCTTTTTATGCAAAAACTCAGTGGCTAAAATAAAGACTTTTTTAAATTGTTCGTTAATATCTTTGTTCTTAACAAACTTTGTTTCAAAAACTTGTTGGCTTTGAAAATGAATTCCGGCTGAAACAAGAAAATGAATTGCATCAACAAATTCTTCGATAGTTTTATCAAAATTAGACTTTTTGTTAATTTTTCAATATTTAAAGCTTTCAATTTCATTCGCAAATTCAGCAATTTCGACTATGGCAGCAATTATTACCTTATCTTGCCATTGGTGATCAACCTTTGCAATTAAATCATTACCATAACTATATTCGGCAAAAAGTTTATCTAAAATTTTTTGTTTTTCAAAAATTAGTTTTAAATCAACAATCATATTACTTCACACAAAAAAAATATATAATTAATAAATGTATAATTATATATTTTTTTGTTTATTTTTCAAAGAAAAAAAATTATTTTGCATTTTCCAGAGTTTCCTGGTTTGGTGGCAAAAATTCACTTTTTAGTGAATATAAATATAAAAAAAATGTCCGTAAATCCAGGTTTTTTTACCTAAAGTCTTAATTTTTATTATTTTGAAATTAGGCTTTTGCAAAAAAAAAAAAAAAAATGCTTTGCCTAAAATAAAATTATGTTATAATAACTCTCACTAAGAATGAATTAATAAATTTTGATATTGAATTAAGGGGGAATTAATTATGTTTTTGCCATAAAACAATCAGAAAATGCGACTTTTCCGTCATATTTTTAAATATGATGCAATGCCTTAAATTTACCCGTTTAGAAATCTACAAATTTAAGGCTTTTAATTATTGTTCTTTCAAAACTTCATATGTTTTTTTAGGCTCAATGTAAATAAAAACGAGTTTTCTATTTTCATTGAGTTTAAATAGTAGTTGTATTTTTTTTATGGTTTTTGTTATTTTGTCCATAAAATGATTTTTGCCAGTGTTTTAAAATTGTAATTAACTTTTGTCAAAAAAGTTAAAAAAGTGCCCAAAAACAGGACACTTTTTAAGATTATATCATCAAACTGGGAAAGTCGGGAAAAAAATTATTCTGCTTTTTTTGAATTATTTAAAATAGTTTTTCGAGCATTTTCAGGTAAAGATTTGCCATATTCAAAATAATGGCCAATTTCCTTAAAGGCATTTTTACTTATTTTTAATTTTTCAAATTCTTCCGGTTCGAGACTTAATTTTATTGGCTGATTTTTCTCAATTTTTTCAACAAAATCAGGATCAGGCACAAATGCTGAAGAAATTCCGACAAAATCAGAAAATTGAATAGCTTCGACTGATTTTTCTAAGGAATTTATTGAACCACTAGCAATAACCGGGATTTTTCCTTGCAATTTTTCATAAACTACATCGGAAATTAAACGGTTAAAATTATTTGATTTTGACCGAACTTTGTCGCGAAAAACGTCAAAGCCCCAACCGGCAATTGCAAGGTAAGAAATTTTTATTCCTCTTTTTTCAATTAGATCTAAGAAATCTAGAAAATTTTCGACTGTGTAACCTAAATTATCGCCTCTTCGCTCCTCAGGAGTTGCCCGGTAACCTAACAAAAAATTAGGATTTTTTGATTTTAAAATAGTTTTTTGCACTTTTTCTAATATTTCTACCAAAAATCGAGATCTATTTTCAATATTTTGACAGCCATATTTATCATTTCGCTTGTTAGTATAATGTGAGAAAAATTCTTGTGGTAATAATTTTTGCGCTGAAGAAATTTCAACCCCATCAAAACCAGCCTTAATTGCCCTTAGACAAGCATCCGCATATTGACTAACAATTTTTTGAATTTGCTTTTGTGTAAGACGAAAAACCTTGTATTTTACGGGATAATTTCGCTTTTCTGCACTAGGTCCATAGCAAAAACCATCTTTTTCAATTTTTGAAACAGAGTGAGAACCAGCATGAATTAATTGTAAAATTGCGATACTTCCCTTTGATTTTATTGCCTTTGCAAGTTTTGTTAGACCTTCAATATCGCTGTCATTTTCAATACTATGACCGTATTTGAACAAACTACCTGATTTACAAACGTAAACTCCACCTGTAATTGTCATTGGTGCGCTATGAGCTCTTGCACTAAAAAAATCTAAATCTGCTTGGCAAACTTGGCCATTTTCAGAAAGATTAAGATTAATTGGACTAAAAACAAATCGGTTTTTTAATGTGAAATTACCAATTTGATACGGTTTAAAAAGTTTGTTTTTCATATTTAGTTTAAAAGTAAGTTACAAATTTCTTCTTCATCAACTTTTTGGCTAAAATAATCATCCAATTTTGCATATTTTAGCCGATTTAATAGTTGATCTTGATTTAATTTTGTCCCAATTAAGAAATTTTCTAACTCTAAAAGCGATTTTTTCGGGAAAAAATCGCCTGAAATTTTAATTTTGCTAATTTTTCCTTCATCAATTTCTAAAGAAAATGTTATTGTTCCAACTTTTGTTCTAATTGATCTGTTGAACGAATAATTTGGACTAAGTCCTCAAACAAAATCCCAATTTTTGTATTTTTCAGCAACCATTTTGTCAATTTGGACTCAATCACTATCAGTAAGTTCGTATTTTTTGAACTTTTCTTCTGAATTTACTTTCAAAAATTCAGTCAAAAATAAGTCTTTCATTTCAAAAATTGAAAAATTTTGGTATTCTTCTGAAAGCTTATTTTTTAAATTAGTTACCCGTTGAGAAACAGATTTTATCCCTTTTGCTTCAATTTTTTTTTGGTTTGGAGTTAGAATTTTGCCAATAAAATCAAAATCTACATCATATAAAAGTGAAAAACCTGCATAAATTCTATCATTTACAAGCGACATAGCCGCACCAGAAACTTTTTTCCCTTCAATTTGAAGGTCATTTTTTCCACTAAATTGCACATTTTTTATCCCTAAGTTTTGCAAAACTTTAACAACAGGTTCGTAAAATTGTGTATAATTCCCGAGTAAATTTTTATTTTTTTCATATGGGAATGAAAAACAAAAATTTACTCCATTTCTATCTAAATAAATTGCTCCACCACCAGTGTCGCGTCTAACAACTTCAATGTTTTTTTGCTTTAAAAGTTCAAGATTAACTTCAACACTTGGATTTTGAAAATAACCAATTTGGACGTGTGGATCACAAATATAAGGAAAAACAATTGTTTCATCTAGTTTTAAGTTTTTGATTGCTCAATATTGAATTGCGAGCAAAATTGCACCGTCAAAAACTCATTTTCCATCGCGTTTTGGTTCGATTAAGTACATTTTTATTCCTGTTCTGTTATTTTTTGTAGCAGTAATTTAACATCCTCATGAAAAAAATAGGATTTTTCAAGAATATCCTTGTTAGTACGGTATTTTTTCTGATTTATAACTAGATATTTTGCATTTTTGAATTTTTTTGTCATCTCTTGAAACGGCAATTTAATTAATTGCGGGGTCGTAAATCCAACCCCTATTTCAAGAAAAACTAAGTTTTTATCTTTATTTTTTTCAATAAAATTATTGTAATTTGCTTTTTGGTTGTCGAAGTTTTGGTCTTCAACCATTCCTTTAAACGAAATTCTTTTGTTTATTTCTAAAAAGGCATTACATTCTGGGCATTTTGGCAATAAATTATAATCAACCTTCATATTTTTTTGATTTTCTACCATTTTTAGAATCAATTCATCATCTTGGTATAAAAAATTTTTACACATTTTTGAGCACTGCATTAAATTATATTTACCTTGGATGTAAAAAATTTTTTGATTGTCAAATCCTGATTTTTCAAAAAAACTATCAGAATTTGTGGTTATTATAAAAAAATTTTTATTTTCTAAAATTTTTTTCAAATTCAAAAAACTTTCTGATTCTTTAAGATCTAAAAAATTAACTTTCGCAAATCTACTATGAAAAGCTCAGTATGTTTCTCATGATCCAAAATCATAAAGCGAAGCTTGAAGCATATCTAAAAAATGGTATTTTTCGATAAAATCTTTAAAATTATCACTGAATTTTGATCCATAATAATTATTTCCATCTGCACTTGTTAGTCCCGAACCAACTCCAACAACAATTGCATCAGCTGAATCAAGGATTTTCTTGATTTTTATCGCTTGATCTAGTGTACTAAAAGTCCTCAAGTTCATCAAATTCACTTTGGTCTATATCTTTTGCTTTAAAAAGTCAATTTTTATCTGACTCATGCGAATTCAAAATTTTTGGATCCTTTTCAGCTAATTGATTTAGTTCAATAATTCTACATTTTAATGGTGTTTTTATTGAAAAAACAGTTTTTGAAGCTTCAATTTTAGCGACAACATCATTTTTTTCTAGTTGTTTTTTATTCGTAAATTTTAAAAATCCGATTGTTCCAAGATCATCTTGTAATTCTGCCGTTAAATAGATAGTAAAAATTTCATTTTTTTGTTCAATTATCAAGAAATTAGCAATTTTTTTCATAGCAATCCTCTTAAATTTTTTGTTAATATCTAAAATGATATTACCACAAAAAAGCAACTAATGGCAAAAAATCTATAAATATAAATAAATCAGTTCAAAAATTCGATAAATTACTATATTAATTTCAAAAAAAATCAAGAATACGGCGTCAAATAGAAAGAATGGAGAATCACATTTAAAAACAAAATTATAAACATTCACTACTTTTTTATAAAATTATAAAAAATTATTGTAGATAAAATTAAAATTCAGCATGGCTCTAATTAAATAATTTTTACTTTCTTAGCTAATTATAGACATTAATTAAAAAAATAATTTGGAATGGAAAAATATTTTGCGAAAATGGTATAATAGTAAAAGTTTTAAAAAAAACATTATTAACAATTATCATTATTATTTTTCAGAAAGGTACAATCATGACTATTTCAAAATTAAAAAAAATTTTAGGCTTCGCATTTATTAGCCTTATTCCTGCAACATTTTTTTCCTATAGTAGCGTCCACAACAACATAAATTTAACAAACGAAAAATCACAACCTCAATTATTTTCATATTATAAACTAGACAAAGCATGAAGAGCAACAAAAGCAAAGCGTATTTTAGATGAACTTCGCGAATCAAATCACAAGGGACTATCTAAAAACAATGATTACAACGGTTACTTTGATCCAGATGATTTTAATCCAGAAGAACTTGATTTTGAAGAAAATCACAAAATCCGAACAACCGATCAAGGAGAATTAGAAATTCTTATTAAGGGTGTTAAACAAGTTGTATATTGGGGTGGATTATTTTGGCAAGATAAAGCTGCGTGATTAGGAAGAGCGGAAATTCAGTACACCAAAAACAGAAATTTTTCCAATTATTATAATTATTACTATAATTACAAACCAGATGAAATTAATTTAAAGACGCATTCTTGAATTTCTGGACTAGCTACCCCGTCTTTTGTAATAAATGGTAAGGTAGCTTATGCTACTAAAAAAAGGGAAGTAGCTGCTGAACTTGGCGCATCAGTAAAATTTGAATTTAATTCCTATGAATTAATAGAAACTTTTGAAAAAAGAAATACTGATAGACTAGTAATGAATTATCAAGGTGTTGGATGGAATTACAAAATATCAGATTTTGGTCAATATGCAACCGGATTAGTGATAGATGACTATGAATATACTTCAATCGCAACAAATAACCCGCTGATTCGCGACAAAAATTCAAATTACAGAGCCTCCATATTCCCGCATTATATGGATAAAAAAAGTAAATTTTAATAATGATAAAAATAGAAAAATTAACTAAAAAAATTGATAATAAATTTATTTTTAATAATTTAAATCTGGAAATTCCTTTAAATAAAATTACATTCGTAATTGGAAAATCTGGAATTGGTAAATCCACACTTATTAATTTAATTGCCGGATTTACAAAAAAAGACAGTGGAAAAATTTCTTTTTTTGATGAAAACGGTTCTGAATTGGAAAAACCATTAGTTGATGTTGTTTTTCAAGACTTTAATTTAATTGAGTCATTAAGTATAAAAAATAATATTTTAATAGCAAATCACATTTTGAATCGTGAATCAGATGATTTAGAAATACAACAAGCCGCTAATTCTATCGGTATTGAAACCAACAAACTAGATCAGGTAGCAAAAAATTTATCAGGCGGTGAAAAACAACGAGCTGCATTTTTAAGAAGTTTATCAAGAAAAAGTGATTTTATTTTGCTTGACGAACCAACTGGTAATTTGGACCATGAAAATTCCATTGCTTTACTCGATTTATTAGTTAAAGCTTCTGAAAGTAAAACAATTTTAATTGTTAGTCATGATTTAGAATTAGCAAACCAATATGCCGATCAAATTATTAATTTAGAAGATTTATCCGTTAATGTTATAGAAAATAATAAACAAATTAATATTGAATGAAAAAATAAACACTCAAACCTAATATCAAACCAGGTCTATAAAAAGCCTGGTTTCTTACAAAAATTTAAAGTAGCTTTATTGCTTGTGCTCGCGGATTTTAAATCAAAAATTACGAGTTTTATTTTAGTTTTAGTAACATTTTTTGCTTTAATTTTTAGCATGGTTATTTTCATGAACTTACATGTTTCAGCAAAAAATATAGTCACTGACACGCTTGCCCAATCAAATTTTGACGCCATTAGAATTCGCGAAAAGGATATTATTTCTTTAGCCCCTGAAGAAATCGACCAACTTAAAAAGGATAACCCCAAAATAAAACACACTAGTTTACTATATAGTAGCCTTAAAGATTATACATTCATCTATAATGATAACGTTTCTCTCGAGAATCGCTCTATTCGATCAACTGATGAATCTGATTTTTTTAAAAACAGATTTAGCTCATTTAGTAAAGATGGAAATTTTAGTAATAGGTTTATTACCAATCCAAATGAAGTTATCCTCTCACAAAAATTAATTGAAGAATTAGAAATTGATAATCCAATTGGAAAAACAATTAAAATTGTTCACCTTAATTCATTAAATTTAGGGCAAAACCTTGAAGATTTAAATCCCTTTTCTGAATCAGCAACAATTGTGGGAATTTTAGATAAGTCTCTTGATGATGGTAGCAATTTTTCGCTTGTTCACATAGATAAACTAAAGTCAGTTTATCAAAAATCAAAACAAAATGAAAAAGAAAGTAAGTTTGATGAATTTGAGTTTTTACCTGATGATTATTTTTCATTAGACTTTGAAAAGTATGTTTTTAGTAGGCCAACAACCGTAGAAACTGACGAGACACTTGCAAAACCCAATAAAATACATAAGTCTTTCTATGAGAATTCAAATCAAGCCAATTCAATAAACTTGAAAAATGGTAGATTGCCTAAAAATTTTAATGAAATAGCAGTTAGCTCGAATATAACTGACAAAACAGGAAAACTTTTAAAAATTTCTAACAATAAAAATACTTTAATTTTTAAAGTTGTTGGAGTTTTTGATCCTGAAAAAGATGACGAAAATATTGCTATTTTTAACAATAATATTGAAAAATATTCCAACGAATTACTTCCAATAGCTGCTGTGCTTTATTTTGATCATGATAATTTATATAATAATATTACTGATTTTTTAAATAAATATAGCAAACTCGGTGTTAGTCGTTATTACTCGACAAATGGCGGTCCGGATCAAATTCTAAATCGAGCAATTTCCTCTCAATATGTTTTGTTATTAATTATTTTTGTGTCAATAATAATTTTTGGAATAAGTTTGTTAATTTTTGTGTCATTATATGCAACAAATCTTTCTAAATTCAAGAAAAAATCAATTGGTATTCTAAAGTCTCTTGGTGGGAAAACATCACAAATTTTCTTGTATCATTGATTAAATTTGGTAATACTTTCTGCTTTTGTTTTCGTTTTTGGTATTATATTTTCAATTTCTTTTGTGCCTTTAATTTATGGTGCAATTTCACATCAAAATTCAATTTTTCCTGATTATCAGCAAATTAGCGTTATTTTTATAATTATCTGGTTTGCTAGTTTCCTTATTTTATCAATTATATATTCATTAATTTCTTATATAACTTATAAAAAAGATATTGTGACATTATTAAAATAATTTTTAAAAATTATTAAAACTATATTTTTTTTATCAAAAGTCTTAATTTTATTATGTTGAATAAGAAGAATACAGCAAACTTGGAGCAAAATGATAAAAATTGAAAATTTAACGAAAAAGATTGATAAAAAAATCATTTTCGATAATCTAAATCTTGATATACCTTCAAAAAAAATAACGTTTATAATTGGTAAATCAGGGATTGGGAAAACAACTCTTATTAATTTAATTGCCGGTTTTACTAAAAAAGATAGTGGAAAAATCTCTTTTTTGGATGAAAATGGCACTGAAATTAAAAAACCATTAGTCGATGTTGTTTTCCAGGACTTTAATTTAATCACTAATATTTCATCAGAAAATAATATTTTAATTGCAAATAATGTAATAAATAGAGTTTTAGACCCAAAAGAATTGGAACAACAGTCTAAATACGTGTCAATTGAAACTCAGCAATTAAAGCAAAATGTAAATAATTTATCTGGTGGCGAAAAACAAAGAATAGCAATTCTCCGTTCACTTTCAAGAGATAGTGATTTTATTTTGCTTGATGAACCAACTGGAAATTTAGATTTTGAAAACGGTGTTTCTGTATTTGAAAATCTAAAAAATATTGCAAAAAATAAAACAATATTAGTGGTCAGTCACAATTTAGAATTTGCAAAAAAATATGCCGACAAGATCATTCGTATTGAAAAAGGAAAAATTTCCGAAGAAAATATTGACAAAAGTGAGCAAAATTTAGTAATTAACAATGAAAAAAGTAGTCAATTAGTTTCTTTTAAGAGTTCCTCCTATTCAAAAATTGCGAAAATTAAGCAAGAATTAAAAACAGGTTTATTGCTTACTCTGTCAGATTATAAATCAAAATTAGTTTCAACTATTTTGTTTGTAATACTTTTTCTAACAAGTATTTTTGGGACATTATTATTTGGTGTTTTAAATTTAAATATTTTTGCTTCTAATTCTCTTAAAGTTAATGAATTGCAACTTGATTCTGTTTTAATTAGCAAAAAATCAGAAAGAGATGTGGCAACTTTCACACATAATGACATTAATAATCTCAGAGAAAAAAATAAATCAATAAAAAAAATTATTCCTTTCTTTACTTTCCCATCATTAGGTTTTGAATATAATGACAAAAGAAAACTTGGAGCACATATTGATTACATTGATGAAAGTGAATTTTTTAAAAATAGGTTCAATTTTGATCAAAAAAATTTAATAGGAAGAAACATTGAAAACGTAGATGAAATTATAATTTCAAAAGAAGTGGCTACAGAATTAGATATCAAGGAACCAAAAGAACAAGAAATTGCTGTCTTAACTGGTCCCAAAGATAAAAAAACATTAAAAGTTGTTGGAATAAATAATTTGCTTAATGCAAAAAATTTAAACCTAAGTTTTTTGCATCATAAATTCGGTGAAGATATCGAATTACAGAAAAGTAAAAACAACAAACCAGAAAATTCACAAGCCAGTCAAGGCAAAAAAATAGAACCAATTATTTTAAGGTTGTATTTTGAAAATGATAATTTGGAAAATAATATTGATAATTTTATTGAAAATAATAAAGAGTATAATGTTGAATCCTCATTAAAGGGCATATCAAAATTAACTTATAATTTACAAAATTTTATAAATATAATTGTTGGAGCAATTTTAATTGTTTTTATAGCAATTCTATTAATACAAACGATTTTTTATACAAAAAATCTAACTGATTCAAAAGTAAAATTAATTGGAATCCTAAAGGCACTTCGGGCTAAGACATGGCAGATTTTTCTTTATCATTGATTAAATATAATTATAATTTCATTTCTAATTTTAGTCATTAACTTATCAGTGTCTCTCCCCTTAATTCCAAAAATTTACATTCAAATACTCGGTGAAGATGCCATATATCCTTCGACTTCACAAATAGTAATTTTAATTTTCATAATATGAATAGCAATGTTTTTTATAATTTCGTTTATTTACTTATTGATTTCATGGATTAATTATAGAAAACCTGTCACAAAATTGCTAAAATTCGATCAATTTTAACGATTACTTTTTAAAAATAGATAATTTGCTACCAAATATTTTTTTCAAAATATTTGGTATTTTATTTTTTTTAGCACCCTGACAAACATAGTCAAAAATGCCATATTTTAACATAAGGCTTAATTTTGCTGAGGTAAATCAAAAAAGTGTCTGAATTTTTTAAATCAATATATTAATTTAAGCAAAAATTGGCCCATTTTTTTTAGTTTTATTCTGTTTAGATTCCTTTAATAGCTGAAAAATGGTAAAATATTACAAAATACAACTAAAAAGGCCTAAAATATGAATCAAAATAATCTCTTAGAAAAATATAAAAAGCAAATTGAGGAAATCTCCTCAAAAGAACTAAATCCAGACCAAAAAAATTTAGCAATTCAAATTTTAGAAAAATTTGAACCAAGTAAACTTGAATACGTTTTTCAGTTTATTTCTCAACGAATCAAAACTGGCTTTCGTTTTGATGCAGCTCCTGAATCTGATTCAGACCGAGTTGCAATTTTGCAAAAAAATGAAGATTTATCTTTTGTTTTAGACAAAAGTCAATCTGAAGAAAATACCTTAATAATCGGCGAAAATTACGATGCTCTTAAAAATCTTGTAGTTCTCGAGAGAGAGAGAGAGAGAGAGAGAGAGAGAGACCGCGTCCGGGTATGATGTAATTTACATTGATCCACCTTATAATACCCAGGCTAGTTTTGACGATGGTAATCAGGTCGCAAATGATAAAGAAAATATTTTACCTTCAAAATTTATTTATCGAGATAAGTACTCTCGAAATGGTTGACTAAACTTACTAAATGAGCGGCTAAAATTAGCCAAAAAACTTTTAAAAGAAGATGGAATAATTTTTATCTCAATTGATGATAATCAACACGCTTATCTAAAAGTTTTAATGGACGAAATTTTTGGTGAGGAAAATTTTGTTGCTAATTTTATTTGACAAAAAAAACATAAAGGATTAGCGGCAGATTCCAAATTTATAAAAGTTCTAACAGAACATGTATTAGCTTATTCAAAAAACATTCAACATTTAACAACAAATACTCATCCCCAAAATATTGATGATGGATCATATAAATATTCTGATGAGTATATTCAAGAAAGAGGAAAATATAAGTTGACCCAACTTGATTTTTCTTCATTAACATGATCTAAAGGACTAGATTATCCGATTGAATATAATGGCAAAATTTATTATGCTGGTAGATACAAAGAAAAGTGACAGGCCAGGCATCAGGGAAACCACGCTGTTAAAGATTGAACCTGGCGTTGATCTAGGAAACAAGTAGATTGAGGAATCAAAAATGGCTTTATTGTTTTCAAAAATGATAGGGTTTATGCAAAACAGTATCAATTTGTTGACAACAAAAACCAAAAGACTGTAAGAGTTTCGAAATTTTCTAATTTAATATTATTCGCCCAAGGCACTGAAGGAGCCAATGAACATATAAATATTTTTCAAACAAAGATCTTTGAACATCCCAAACCAATTGAATTAATTAAGTATTTAATTAATATTCATCCCAATAAAAATGCAAAAATTCTTGATTTTTTTGCTGGAAGTGGAACAACCGGTCATTCCGTTTGAGATTTAAACCGCCAAGATGGTGGAAAACGAACCTTTACTTTGATAACCAATAATCAAGAGATAATCAATAAACAAGAGAAAACCAATAATCAAGAGAAAACCAATAATCAAAAAAAAATCGGAACAGATGTAACCTATGAGAGACTTTTCCGAATTTCAAATGGAAAAGCTACTAAAAATCAAGAATTTGATTGAGCCAAAAAAAACAAACCTTATTTGCAAAACCTGAAAGTTTTTGACATTTCTTATTACAATACTCAAATTTTTGGTTCAGAAAAAGGACTTGATGATTTGGTTGATTCGCTTTTAAAACTTTTTAAAGATTTTGATATTAAAGTTACCTCAAATCATAAAGATGCTAAAAATACCAGGTATATTGAACTTTTAAATCATCTTTTAGCACTTAAACCACAAGAAAAGGATTCATAAAATTATGGAATTAACCAAATCTCAAAGTAATGCGGTTGAACAATTAGTTGAGAAAACAACTTCATATCTCACTAGTAGCGAAGAAATTAAGACAAAATTAAAAAAAGGAATTTATTTTGAAGCCCCGACAGGATCAGGAAAAACTTTCATGATCCTAAACTATATTGATAAATTAATTGAATGAAATAAAGAAAAAGTTGGTAGTAAAGAAATAGTTTTTGTATTTGTAACATTATCAAGTGCTGAATTACCTAAACAAACGGAAGAAAGATTTAATAAATATAAAATTTTTATAGATAATAAAAATTTAAATATAGAGAGAATTGAAAGTCCCTCAAACTTGAATGGAACGGCAGAATTTGATAAAAACTATCAATTTTTTGCCAAGCCTGATTCAGTTTTTATTATGGGTGGAGCATCTTTTAAATCAAATTCTATTTTACGTGAGCAAGGAGCAATTGAAGCATTTTTGTCTGAAATTAAACAAAAAAGGCAAATTCTTATTTATATAAGAGATGAGGCCCATATTGGTGATATTAACAAAACTTCAAAAGGAAAAAAAGGCAAAAAAGACAAAGAAGACAAAGAAGACAAAGAAGACAAAGATGGCAAATCTTTTGAAGAAGAAATGCAACAAAATGCAACATTTATATTGAAAATGACAGCAACCCCAAAACCTGATTTCCCATTAGTTCGATTATCTGAAGAAGATTTAATAAATGATACAGATTTAAGTGGTCTTAAGAGGATTACACTTTTAAAAGCCAAAAAACGTCATAATTGTGGCTTAGAAAGTGGTAAAGATTATGATAATGAACAAATTTTGGAAATAGCTTGTCAAAAATTTAAAGAAATTAAAAAACAATATAATGATAATATTAAAGAGCCTGATTTAGTCGGTATTAACCCCGCAATGCTAATCCAAATTGATAGTAAAACTAAAAAATATGTGCAAAAATTTTATGAAAATGAAGAAAAAATAATTAAAATACTCGAAAAATATAATCTTAGTTGAGTAAAATATTTTGAAAATAAAAAAGAAAGTAATTTGCGTCAAAAATCTAATTTCACATTACGTGATATTTCTGAAGATATGTCTTCAGTTGATGTAATAATTTTTAAAATTGGCCCAGCAACAGGATGAGATATTCCAAGAGCATGTATGTTAGTCCAACTTAGAAATATTTCATCTTTTAATTTAGGTGTTCAAACAATTGGCAGAATAAAAAGAAATCCTTGCCCTAAGTATGATTTAAAACTTGATTCCATTGCTCATAAATATTTTATTTATAGTAATGTTGATCCTGTGAAAAAAAATGTGCATAAACTTTTTTTGAAGAATGAATATAAAAATGACATACTTATATCAGGCAAAATCGAATTTTCTGGAACACCTGTTGAAAATAGAAGTAAAATAATTAATGAAGATCAATATTATAACAATTTTGAAAATGAATTTGACAATGACCCTATGCGTAAAAAAGTTAAAAAAACTTTTGAAAACCGCTTGGGAGAATATGAAGACGACTATAATGCCAATAAATTTATTTCTATTGATACTGAAGAGTATGGTTCAGCAAGATTGATTAAATCCAAAATTTCCAACATTGTTGAATTAGAATTAGCAATTATTAGGCTTAAAAACAATTTAAAAAAATATTTTACTTGTAAAATTGAAAAGTTTTTTGACCAAATGAAACAAGAATTTTTAAATGACAAAAAAACAAATAAACAAACAGGCAAAAAAACAAATGAAGAACAAATCTTAGATTTAATTATTTTGTTAAAATATGGGCGAGAACTTGCTAGAATTTATAAAAAAACAATTAAAGATCAAGTTGAAAATGCTCAGTATAAACTTATTTTTAAAGAGCACCTGCCTGAAGAAATTGAGTTTAATAATACTAAAAAAGATAAATCGGTGAAAACTAATGATTCTTTTGCTTATGAAAAAATTGATGACAAAAAATCAAAAAATAACAAAACATCAAAAGATAATCTTCCGTTAGATTCAAAAGCAGAAAAGTTTTTTGCACAAGAATTAATAAAAATTAGTAAAAAAAAGAAAAATATTCGTTTTTGAGCTAAAAACCCAGCCCATACTAAATTAGGCTTTCAATACATTAACGGAAATGAAATTGCAAATTCATATCCTGATTTTTTGGTTAGCAAAAATGGGAATTATTTTTATTTTGAAATCAAAAATTATAAAGATTATGATTCTAAAAAAACACAATTATTAATAAGTGGTTATAATAAATATTTCGAAGAAAATCAAATAAATCAAACAAATCAAAAAAAATTAATCGTAGCTGTTTGTTGAGTTGATGTTGAACAAGAAGAACTTTATTTTGCAGGATCTTCTAATGTAGATGAAATTCGAAATAAAATTGATTTTAATGAAATAACAAAGACCGATATCAACAACATTAGCAATGAAGAATTTGAAGAAAAAAGAAAAAAACTTATTCCGTCAATGCGTTTAACCAAACTTATAAATTAAATAAAAATAATCTTTCTTAAAAACACAAAAAAACCTATAATTCATAGGTTTTTTTGTGTTTTTCGAATAAAAGAGCTTAAATATTTTTATTATTCAATTATTAATTAAAGCCATTTTCAAATTTGAAACCAACTTGAAAATGGCTAAATTTATTTAACTTTGTGTAGAAATTTATTTTTAGGTTATTTTTTAAAAAAAAGATAAAAACCTGAAATTATAAAGATAAAACCAAACACAAAAAATATAAAAATTACAAGTCTAATTATCTCTTTTTTAAAATCTGATCAGTTTTGATTGCGTTTCTTTTGATAAAATCAAAGAAAAACAGCAATCAAAAAGAGGAAAATGGCAATTAAAATTGAAAAAATTAAATATAAAATCATAAGATTTTATGATAATTCAAGGTAAAAAAGCACTTTTTGGATCATTTTTTCAATTCCTTTTTGATTAATTTTTCTAATGTCATAACTTTTAGGATTTTCTTGGAAATATTTTTCAACTTCGTTAGAAAAATTAACTAAAAGGTCAGTGCCAACATTAATTTTGTTAATTCCAAAATTGATTGCTTTTTTAATTTCTTCTAGAGAAAGGCCGCTGGTTCCGTGCATAACAAGCGGGATTTTATAGTCTTTTTTAAAGTTTTTGACTAAATCTCAATCTAAATTAGCCTTTTTTTTGTAAATTCCGTGCGCGGTTCCAAAAGCAATTGCAAGAAGATCTGATTCTGTTTTTTGGTAGAATTTTTTAACACTGTCAATTTCAAGAATTTGTTCAGTATTTTCTTGATGACCAATTTCTTTACCGCCAATTTGACCTATTTCTAGCTCAAGGAAAACATTTTTTTTATCAGCAATCGATTTAGCTTTTAGTGATTTTTCGATATTTTCATCAATTGGAAAATTTGAACCATCAAACATTGCAGAATTAAAACCAAATTCAAGGTATTTTTCAAAAAGATTTAAGTCATCACAGTGATCAAGGTGAAAAATAAATTTACCAGAGGAATTTTGAATCGCTGATAAAATCATAGGTGCTAAAATTTCAATGCGTGAATATTTTATCGCCCCTTGGCTTAGCTGAATAATTAAAGGTTTTTGGGAAATTTCCCCTGCTTTAATTACGGCCAAAAGTGTTTCTAAATTTAAAACATTAAAAGCAAAAATTGCTTTATTTTCTGCATTTAGTTTCAAAAATACAGATCTTGGATCAATAAGTGCCATTATTTTCCTATTATTATTTTCCTATTATTTTCCTATTATTTTCATACTATTTTGCGAACGTGATCAGCAACAAATTCAACATCAGTGCCAACTATAATTTGTAAACCTTTATTGCCAACACGAACGATTCCTCGACCACCAGCTGCAAGAATTTTTGCATCTAGCTGTTCATCTTTTTTATTATCTTTAACAATAAGTCGTAGTCTTGATGCACAATTTGAGACTTCTTCAATGTTTTCTTTGCCGATAATTTCAATAAAGTCTAGTGCCATTTTTTCATATTTGTCACTAATTTTATCAGTGTTTTTAGCTATTTTTTCATTATGCGGGTCTATTTTTTTGGTGCTTTGAGTTTCTAAATTTTCATTATTAGTACTTAATTCGGTTTCAATTTTGTCTTCGCGACCTAAGGTTTTAATATCAAACTTTTTAATGAAAAAGTAAAAACTTGAGCCTTGAATTAAAAACATTATTGCTGAAAATGCCCAAATTCATAGTGGATTTGCCAAAATTCCACTAGTTTTTGCAAAGGCTCAAGAACGTGGGAAAGAGACAATATAGTCAATAAATCCGGCACTAAATCCAATTCCGATACTCATTCCAGTTCATGTCACGAACATATAAATTAATGAAGTAAGAAAAGCATTTAAAAGTCATAAAAGTGGTGAAATAAAAATAAAAGTAAAAATTAAAGGCTCATCAATTCCAGTAAGAAAACTTACAAGTGTTGCGCCTGCCAAAAATGTAGTAATTGTTTTGCGATTTTCCCGTTTTGCGGCAAAAATCATTGCCACAGCAGCACCAGGAAGTCCACCTAAATATAAAGGAAAAAATCCGGTTGTAAATCCACCAGAACCAATAATTCCGGTATTAAATGCAGTTATATCTCCATTTACAGTGTGAATATCGCCAGCATTTGCAATAGTTTTTCCCACTGAATCAACAACAGGACTAATTAATACACCTTCAATTGGCAATTGGAATCAAACAAAAGTATTTAAAATATGATGAAGTCCAAAAGGCTGTAAAAGTCGATTAAGAAATGCATAAACTGAGACATAAAATCCCCGGGCATAACGATTCGCGCTCTGATCTGAAAGGGCTGAACCAATTTTAATTAGTCCGTATTGAGCCCAAGGTCAAATAATTGCAAAAAATAAACCAAGCGGAATTATTGATAAAATTCCTAACATTGGTACAAATCGTCTACCACCAAAAAAAGAAAGTGTCTGTGGTAATTTAACGTTTTTGTATTTATTATACAAAAACGCAACAACAATTCCGACAACAATACCGCCAATAACCCCTGAGTCTAACTGGTAGACGGGCTTGCCAGCTTTTAGGAAATACAAAAGTTGCGTTAGACCTTTAAGTTCGCCTGAGTCGGCCACCAAAACTTTTGAATAAATTGCCTCAGCAAGTTGATTTTGTTTTAAAAGCGCCGTCATTCCGTATCAGACAACAGCACCAACAAGCGCGGCTTCGCCGCGGTTATCTTTGGCAAAACCAAATGAGATTCCGATTGCAAAAATAATTGCCAAATTATCAAAAACGATTCCACCTGGAGTTGAAATTAGTCGCCCGATAAATTTTTGTGCCTCAGAAATTCCGATAGAACCATTTGCCGAAGGATCTTGAATTAATGCGCCAATTCTTAATAAAAGTGCAGCGATTGGCAAAACTGCAATTGGAAACATAAGTGATTTTCCAAGTCGTTGTAATTGGTTTAAAATCCGATTGAAAACCGAATTTTCTGATTTATGTGATTTTTGCTTTGGAGTAATTTTTTTAATTTTACCAGAAAATTTAACGGTCATTTAACACCTCTTAATTTTTTAGTAAAAAATTGCTTTATCAAGTGTTTCTTTTGATAATTTAGAGGCAGCTTCTTTGTCTAAAATAAAAATACAATTTGGATGCAACTGTAAAAAAGAAGCAGTAATTTCTGAATTAGGTTTTTCTTCTAACATTTGTTTTGTAACGCTTGCTTTATGTAAACCAAAAGAAACCATAATTGCTTTTTTTGTGTGTTTTAAAATTGTCTGAACTCCCATTGTCATTGCTTGTTTTGGACACTGGTCAAAGTCGGAAAATTTCCCTTTTTTTACCATATCAATAATTGTCTCATCTGTTAAATTAGTAACATGAGTACTTGAGTCAAAAGGTGTTCCAGGTTCATTATAGGCCATATGCCCGTTGACTCCGATGCTAATATATTGTAAATCAATCGGATTTTCAGCGATTTTTTGTTCATAACGTTTTACTTCTTGTTCCAAATCGCTTGCTTCTGAGTTAGGAATATTAATCTGAGAGATTGGAACATTGACATGATCAAATAAATTAGTTTTCATTTGTTTGATAAATGCCTCTGGATGATCTTGGTCAATTCCGACAAACTCATCAAGATTAAATGTTGTAATTTTATCCCAGGAAGTCCCGTTTTGCAGGTGGTCTTCAATTAAAAGTTTATAAGTTTCAATTGGTGAAACTCCGGTTGCAAAACCTAAAACTGAATTAGGTTTACTTCTAATTTGTTCAATAAAAAGGTCTGCACAATATTTGTGCAGGTCAGCTAATTTTTCAAAAATTAATATTTTCATTTTAATGTTCTCCAATTTAAAGTGCAAATAAAAGTTGTTATTATTATTTGCCCAATTATAATTTTATCAAAACAGACAAAAAAAAAAAAAAAGTATAAGAAAGTAAAAAAAGTTAGTATATTAATTTCAGACATATTCAAAAAAAACTGTATCAAAATGAAACAATACAAATTTAGTGTTGAAGACAAATTTAAATACATCAAAATTGCTGAATTTAAAGTGTTAAAAATTGCAACTTTAGGTTTTTAGCAAGAATTTCCTGAGTTTGACAGTTTGGTGGCGAAAATTTGCCTTTTATTGAACACAAAATATGCAAAAAATACCGATAAATCCGGTTTTTTTGACCTAAAATCTTAATTTTTATTATTTAGAAATTAACCTTTTGCAAAAAAAAAAAAAAAAATGCTTGGTTCAAAATAAAATTATGTTATAATACAGTTGCTAAGAATGAATTAATAAATTTTGATATTGAATTAGGGAGGAATCAATGATGTTTTGTCATAAAAAAATCAGATAGTGCGAATTATCCATTATATTTTTAGATATGATGGAATGCCTTAAATTTAACCGTTTAGAAATCTATAAATTTAGGGCTTTTTGTTATTGTTCTTTCAAAACTTCATATGTTTTTTTAGGCTCAATGCAAATAAAAACGAGTTTTCTATTTGCATTGAGTTTAAATAGTAGTTGTATTTTTTATGGTTTTTGTTATTTCAGCCATAAATTGATTTTTGCCAGTGTTTTAAAATAGGTAATTAACTTTTGCCAAAAAAGTTAAAAAAGCGCCCAAAACCAGATTAAATTAGTAGAAAAAAGTCAAACAACTAGTTTTTATCAGTGATTTTGATTGCACCAGTTTTGTTAATTTTTCTACTATTTTTTTAAATAATGATACAATTATTTAAAAATTCAAGTATTTTTAAAAATAGCTTAAAAATAAAGGTAAATTTCAAAAATGTTATACAAAAATTTAAGAATTATAAGCCATTTAGAAGAATTTTTTGGCTGAATTGAGTTAGATGAGAGCGGAACTATTGTCAATTTAGGACGTGGAAATACCGATTTTGAAGGTGTTGATTGCAAAAATAACATTTTGTTGCCAGCTTTTATCGATTCGCACACTCATGGTGGTTATGGTTTTTCATTTGAGGATTTTTCTATCCTAAATTGAGAAAAAAATTTTCTTGAGTATAAGGAAAAATTACATAAATTTGAAGGCGTAGCGGCTATTTTTGGAACAACAGTTACTCAATCTTGGTCTAAAATTCAACAAAATTCTGAGTTTTTTAGTTTTTTACTTAAAAAATATCCATATTTTTTCCTAAATTGGTATTTAGAAGGACCTTTTATTTCTGTTGAAAAAAAGGGTGCTCATGATGCAAACTTAATTATTTCGGCTAAAAATTTTCATTTTGAATTTTTAGCAAAAAAATTTGCTAAGAAAATTACAGTTGTAGTTGCCCCTGAAAGAAACTCAGCAAAATTAATTAATTTTTATCATAAATCAATTAATTTTGCAATTGGTCATTCAAATTCTTTTGACTTTGAAAAAGATCATGAATTAAAAAACTATCGTAGATTCACTCACTTTTTTAATGGCAGTTCTAATTTTGATCATAGAAGTCAATCACTTACTAACCTAATTTTTGAATCAAAATTACCTAGAAATTTTCTAGTAGAGCTAATTACCGACGGACTTCATATTAGAAATTCAACATTAAAATTCACAATAAAAAATCTCAAAAAAGAAAATTGAATTGCTGTTTCAGATTCACTTGCCCAAAAAGGGCTTAAAGACGGATTTTATAACTTAGGAGATTTAGAAACTGAGAAAAAAGGCGATTTATTTTATTTGAAAAATTCACAACAAATCGCCGGAAGTGGAATGAGTTATCTTAGTATTCTCAAAAATTTAAAGCAAAACCTTAAACTTTCATGACAAGAGATTGTTTTTTGCTCTTCGTATAATGTTGCAAAAGCCCACAATCTTTTAGATTATTTTGGCACAATAAAAGTTGGCCAAAAGGCAAATTTTGTTATTGTTGATGACGATTTTAATCTAAAAATGGTAGTAATTTTTGGGCAAATTTATCTCCATTTTTAAAAAATTTTTTGTTAATAAATTTAGAAATAAAAAACTTAAGTCTGATTTTAGAATTTTTTAACTTTTTCCTGAGTTTCCCAGTTTGATAAGGTAATTTCAAAAAAGCATCTGGTTTTAGGCAATTTTTTAAGTTTTTTGGTAAAAGTTAATTACAATTTTATTAGTAATTTATTAAGATATCAAATTATTGATTGTTTCCAAATAACTTTTTTCAAATTTCATGTTTGAAATTTCCTTAAAATATTTAGGTTTTTTGCCAAACAATTTGTTTACATCAATAAAACCATCTTTATTTTGTTTTTTCATAATTTATAATTATACCATAAAATTACTTAAAATGCAATTAAATGACATTAATATAAATTAAGGTTTTACGTTCAAAAAACACTGATTTACGGGTGTTTTTTCATATTTATATTCACTAAAAAGTGAATTTTTGCCTTAAAACTGGGAAACTCGGGAGTCTGATTTTAGAATTTTTTAACTTTTTCTTTCTCAAAAATCAAAAAAAACCTATGAATCCATAGGTTTTTTTGGTGAACTTTAATAAAAACTATTTTTTAATGTAAGCATCAATAAATGCTTCAGTTATTTCCTGACGAGCACGAGAAGTTTTGCCATTTGTAAAATCAGGATGATCAAAAACGGCAAAAGCTTTTAAAGTAATTGTAGATTGGGATTTGCCAGATTCAGGAGTTTGTTCTGCCACTGGTTCAGCTGGTTTTGCTTCAGCTGGACCTATTTGGTCTCAATCTAAATTAAAGTAGTTTGGGAAAGGATTTCAAGTTTTTGAAGGGTCGATATTATAAATAACATCGCCAACTTCTTTGTAATTTTTAGGATCTTCAGCGTTGGAAGAATATAAACTTAGGGTTATTGAAAAAGGAGTTTTTATTATTTCTAATAAAAGATTTGCATCCTCTTCAATTAAATTTTTATTTTTTGTAACATCAGTTTCTTCTTTTGGTGAGTAAAAAGATTGGCTATAATAGACGTTATTTGCAGTGTCATTTATTGTTGGAACTGTTGGTTTGGGTGTTGTTTTGCCAAGAAAAATCTCGGTTTTTTCATACAACATTTTTGGAGGAATAGTAGGGAATAAAGCAAATCCGTCTCATGAATTATGCAAGTATAAAGAAGGTTTTAGTTGCGAATTAGTAGAACGGTTACTTCCTTGGGTTGTATTTTTTCTAGAAATTCCTGATGTAACTAGAACTTGTTGTTTGTCAAGAACTCTTAATAAATCAGTAGAACCTCCGAACAATTGAGTATAGGCGCTAATTCCGAGTTTTTTGCTCCCAAACTCTTGTCTTAAATAAACATAATTTGCAAGCTGTTTATAATCCATTCCAATGACATAAACCGGTTTTTCACCCTCTTTTGATTCAAGTTTTTGGATAAAAATTCCCTTTCCGTCTTTATCTGACAAAAGATAGTGCTGTTTTCCATCAGAAATACCTTTGGCACTAAAAGCTAAATAAACTGCACCTGAATCAACACGTGAAAATGGTTTTGGAGGCACTTTTGGTTTTGCTGTTTCAGTTTTAGTAGCCTCAGTTTTTACGGCTACAGGTTTTGCTGCCTCTGTTTTTGTGGCTTCTGTTTTAGAAGCTTCGGGCTTAGTTGCTTCAGTTTTAGATGTTTCGGCTCGATTACTTTGAAATTTTAAAGCTTTTGTAAGCTCAAGACCATCAGCAGTTCTTCTTGCTTGTTCAGATTGGAAAGCTAAATTTTTGTTTTCAGGGTCAAATAAACTAACTTTTCCATCTTTATCAGTATTTTCTAAACTAATTGGATCTAAAAATAAGGAAGGATTATATTTTTTAACAATATCATAAGCTGATTTTTCGGAGTTAATAACATTATTAACAACAATTTGGGAAGAAGCAAGAACTTTTGAATCATCATTAGTTGAAACTAATTTAAAGTCAAAAACTAATTGGTGATCTTCTTTAACATCAATTTGGTATTCAACTTTTGCATCACTAAGATTATAAATTGAAGCTGTATTTAGTGTTGTCCAAACATTAGTTCCAATTTTTGGGGATGAATCAGGGGTTGGGGTTTGGCCTGGAGTTGATTCAGGACCTGAAGTTGTATCAGCAGTTGTACCTGTTTCACTAGTTGTAGCCGATTCTTCATCAGCAAAATTAGAAACATTTACAGATTGTGAACTAATTGAGCTAGCTTTTGCTTTAGCTTCTTCTATTACTTTTTTAAGTTCATTTTTAGATTTTGTAATTTCCCTAGTTGATGGGTATCTACCATTGTCAAGTAAAAATACTCTTGAAACAACTTCATCACTAGGTTCTTCTAAATTAGTAGCAGTTTTTGCTAGTTCAAAAAGTTCGTCAACTGTTTCTTTTATTTCATTAGTTGAAAGTGTTCTTGGTCCACTTTGATCTTTAAGACTAAATTCTTGAACTGAATTTACTGATCCAAGAAGTTGTCCTAGGGCTTGCTCGTATTTATTTAAATCAACAAATACATCAAGATAAACGGTTATTTTTTGTTCTAACTGACTGTCTTGACGGCTAAAGTTAATATCAAATTCAAAGCGAACTTTTTTGTCTTTAAGAAGTTTTTGTTGATCAGCTTGGCTAATTTTGGTTGCATCAAAAAGTTTTGGTTCAATTTTGAGATCAAAAGTCCCAAATTTTGTTCTTGGACTTAATTGACTTAAGTCAATTTCAAAAAGTTCACTAACTGGTTTTGTAATAATTTTTTCAGTATTTGTTCCTGATTTTTGATTGTATAAAAAGTCAACTAATGTGGTTTTATCTTTGATTAGCGCTTCTTGAAGGGCTTCTTTCATTTTAATGTTTCCACTAAAATGACCTTGAAGTCATGTCATAAGTGTTGATTTAAATTCATCAGGGTCAATTAAACCACGAATTTCAAGACTTAATTTTTTAGTTTTGTTATCTTTTTTATTAACTAAATTAACATCTAAAAATAATTTTTTATCTTTTTCTGTAAAAGATAATTGGTTTTTTGAGTCAACAACAGCTTCAAGACTATAATCACTATCCAAGAAAATTGGTTCATCTAAAGAATTATAAAGACTAAGACTAGCCCCAGAAGTAGCCAGTGTGCTTTCAAGTTTGGAAAAATTATTGATAATACTTGTTGATTTTTGGAAATTTGTTTTTAATTTATTTTCAAATTCTGCTTGTAAAAGATTGCTTCTTGAGACATCAATAAAAGATTTTGACTCATCAACTTGAAATTTATCAAGATCACCGCTGGCTTGATCACTAGCTGCAAAACCTTTGAGTTCAATTTGTTTTGAGTAAGTTATTTGTTCTTTTTCTGAACGGGCAAAAATTACAACATTTTTAATTGAAGTATCTTCAGCAATAGCATTTTCAAAATTAAAACTAATTTGATAGTCTTTTGATTTTAGATCACCAAAATCAAAACCTGAACTTAGATCAAATTGGTAAAGTCTACTTTTGGCCGCTGCAAGTGCAGTTTTTGCTGAAATATTAGCAATATTTGGATTTAGTTTTAAATTTGAGACAATTGTACTAAATTGTTCGCTTGAAACACTACCTGTATTTGCAAGGGCGTGCTCTGTTGGAATTTCATTTAAAAATGAATAATAAGAATTATTATAGGCTTTTAGACCCAGTGGGATCCCAATAACAGCGCTTAGTGCAATTGCTGATCCTAAAATTGTTGATACTAATCAAAAAGGCTTTTTTAATAGTTTCATTTTTTTCTCCTATTTTGAAAATTATTTAGCTGCTGCTACTGACTTCCCCTGATGTTGAGGTTGAGCCGGTTGTTGTTGTTGTTTCAGTTTTATTAATAGTAATTCTAACTCTTAGAGTAGATCTTTTTTGAGGGGGTGTTGTTGAAGTTCCAGATGAACCTGAATCTGAACTAGAGTCATCTTTTACTAAAACAAAAAATAGAATTTTAGTAGTTTTGTCAAACGAGTCAGAAATAGATTCAACTAGGGTTTTATAATTTTTATCTTTAAAATGAGTTTCGAGATATTCTTCAACTTTTTTTCCTAATTCAGGAAGGTAACTTGTAAGGCTATTTTGGTCAGTTGTGCCTTGATTTGGAGTACCTTCTGATTTTTTACCTTGATTTTGTGCTCCCTCAGCTTTTTTCCCTTGGTTTTGTGCTCCTTCAGCCTTTTTGCCTTGGTTTTGAGAACCTTCCACTTTCTTAGGGAAAGTTAATTCTGAATATTTACTTGAGTCAAGACTGGTCTCTCTAAATTGACTTTGAAGTTGAATAACTGCTTTATCTAGTTCGTTAATTTCTTTTCTATTTTTATAGATTTCATCATCTTCGAGTTCTATAAATGCTTTTATTTCTGGAGTTTTAACATTTAATATACTTCCGTCGTTGGATTCGAGTTTGAAGCTAAATTTAACAGGCAAAACTTTCTCTTTTTTGCCTTGGTTTTGAGCACCCTCTGCTTTTTTACCCTGATTTTGAGCACCTTCAGCTTTTTTGCCTTGGTTCTGTGCTCCCTCGACTTTTTTAACTTCTTCAGTTTCCTGTTCTTTGCCTACTTCTTGAATTTTTTTAGAAACTTCATCTTTTTCTTGTTGATCTTCTTTGACAAATTCAAGTGTATATTTTAAATTGTCATCAAGTTTTGCTCAAGACTTAAAGTTGTCAAACTGACCAGCTTTTAGGAAAAATGCTGATAAAACATCACCAAATTTTTCAAATTTGGCATAATTTTCAGTTTCAGTTCCGGACTCATTCGATTCTTTAGTTGTCACTTTTTGAGTTTTTAGATACTCAAAAATTGATGAGTCACCTTTTTTAGTTCCAAGTTCAGTTTTAATACTTGTTGGCAGAACCAAAGTTCCATAAAACCCGATACCTTCGCTATCTCTTCATAAATTATTGAATGAAAGTTTTTTGATTTCGCCTTGAGTCAAACTAATTTTATTTGCTTCTTCAAAAATATTGTCTTTAGAATCTAAAAGACTTTGAGGTATTTGACTTGATTCAGCAATAAGCCCTCATTTTTTGGTAAGTTCAAAAAGTGTTTCAAGGAAAGTTTTTCTGTCTTTTGTTAGTAAATCTTGGAAATAACTAGCAACTTGGTGTCCATCACGGAAAAAATTACGAGATTCAATACTTGAAACTCCAGCATTTCTAGTTGATTGAGTCCCGTCTTTAGTCATTTTTTTAATCTCTGACAAACTTGGGTGTTTAAGTTTTCCAACTCAAGAGTCTAATAAAGAAATATAAGGCCCAAGGTCTAAATCGTAATTATTTTCTATAATGTTGCGAATTTCATTGGTTTTTGGACTGGTTCCAAAAAGAGCTTCAATTTCTTCTTTTGCAACCTTGCGTGAAGACGATTTGATTCCTGCCCCATATTGGTCAAAAACTGCCTGTTTTTGTTTATTATTTGTTCCAAGTCCTTCTAAAAAGCGTGTTTTAAAAATATCACTATTTAACTGACCTAAGCTTTCTAATTGTTTAAGTCCGCTAATCTCAAGAGTTCCAGTTTTTTGACTAATTTCCAAAGGAGAATTGCTTGGCATGAAAAATTGGCTATTAACTGAAATTGTATAAGGAATTAAAACTTTAGTTTTATCAGTTGCATCAATTTTTGCTTCTAAAGGATCAAATGAAACTTTAAGAGTTTTGCTTGAATTGTGGTTTTTGAACTTTTGGCCAAAATTACCAAAACTAAAAGCAAGTTTTTTGTCTTTTAAAAGATCTAAAATTTCTGACTTTAGACTTTCAGAGCGCTCAGCAGGGTCGCTAAAAAATCCAGATTTAATTTGGGCTAAAAATTCAACAGCCAATTTGTCGTCCATTTCTGATTTAAAGTCTGTTTTATCTAAATTTTTCAAACTTAAATTATCAAAAAAATCTGAATAATTTAAAAAATAAGAACTTTTATCGTTTTTTTCTAATTTAATTGCATTTACGACAGTAGCAAAACTCGAACTTGAGTCAAGCATTTGTCTAGCAGTTGAAGTAAGATTTGCCTCTAAGAAAAATGAAGGAACTTGATTTTGAAGACTAACAAATTGACCGGTTGACTTATCACGGGCAAAATCGAAATTAAAAATTGTATCCATTGAATTTGGAAGTTTATTTTCCTGCGAGTTTTTAAGGCTTGCTAATAAATTCTTAAGTGAAGGAAAATATGAGCTAATTTTTTCACTAAATTCTTTTGAGTCTTTTGATTTATTTAGGTCATGTTGGAAATCAACTGGTCTAATTGTGCTAGGATCTGTTGGATTTGAAGTTGCTGAATTTTGATCCGCGAAATTTGCGGTTCTAGCAGAAATTAAATTTTGAACTTGCTGATTAAGTCTGCTGGTAATTTTTTGTAAGGAAAAATTAAATTCGGCAATTAAAATAGTTGATTCTTTGACAAAAGAAACAACTTGTTCATAAATGTCGGATTTGGCAACATCGCCATTTTGTAATTTTTGGCTAGCTTGAAATTTAACTTTAAAATTTTGGTTAGCATCATCTGGGAGAATTTCTAGAATTTGGTAGCTAATTTTTGCATCAGAAAATTCTGAGTCAGAAAAGTCTAATTTTTCTAAATTCCCACCCTTTTTCTCGAAGAAAGAAAAGGATTCAAGCGCATTTTCGGCATTTTTAATTTTATTGCTTTCATCTAAAAGCGCACTTTTTACGTCTTTATAATCTGAATCAGCGTTAAAAGCATTTAAATTAAAGGCCAAATTTGAAACACGAGATGCAAACTGATTTACTTGAGTTCTTGGATTTTCAGAATTATATTTTATATTTACTGTAAGACCGATTGTAAGGCCGACAATACCAGCTCCGATAAGTCCCGAAATCCCCCCCGCCAGCAAAAGGGTTTTGGATTTTGATGATTTATTCATAGAAACCTCCTATGTTGTACTAAAAATAAAAAAATAAATAGTTTAAATTATAAACTAATTTTATTTTCATAATTATACATAGTAATTATACTAATTTTCAATTAAAAAAAAAAAAAAAAAAAGAGTTGAGTTTGTCAGTTTGGTGGTGAAAATTCACTTTTTAGTGAATATAAATATGCAAAAATACCGGTAAATCAGTGTTTTTTGCCCTAAAACCTTGATTTTTATTATTTTGAAATTAGCCTTTTGCAAAAAAAAAAAAAAAGCTTGGTCTAAAAAAATTTTAGGGTATAATTAAAACCACTTAAGAATGAATTAATAAATTTTGATATTGAATTAAGGGGGAATTAATTATGTTTTTTGTCTAAAAAATCAGAAAATGCAAATCATCCATCATTTTTAAATATGATGGAATGCCTTAAATTTAACCGTTTAGAAATCTATAAATTTATGGCTTTTGTTTATTGTTCTTTCAAAACTTCATATGTTTTTTTAGGCTCGCTGCAAATAAAAACGAGTTTTCTATTTGCATTGAGTTTAAATAGTAGTTGTATTTTTTTTGTGATTTTTGCTGTTTTATCCATCTGGGAAACTCGGAAAAAAGGATAAAAACTAGAAACATTACTTCTAGTTTTTATCTCTTTTTTTTTGGCAATATGCAAAAATTAAACGTCAATTTTTGCATATTGGGCATTTTCCTCGATAAAAATTTTACGCAAAGTTACGTCTGTGCCCATTAAGGAATCAAAAATTTGTGCTACTTCTTGGATATTATGAATTTGAACTTGAGTCATTCGACGGGTTTTTGGATCCATTGTTGTTTCTCAAAGTTGTTCAGGATTCATTTCTCCAAGCCCTTTGTATCTTTGGATATTAAATTTAGGATTTTCGCCACTAATTTTACTTAAAATAGCCTCTTTTTCTGCATCATTATAGGCATATTCGATCTTTTTATTGTAAGAAATTTTGTATAGCGGTGGAATTGCAATATAAACAAAACCATATTCAATTAACTTTTTAAAATAACGGAACAAAAATGTCAAAAGTAACGAGCGAATATGAGATCCATCTGAATCAGCGTCAGTCATTATTATAATTTTTTGGTATCTAATTTTACTAATATTAAATTCAGGGCCAACTCCAGTACCAAAAGCGGTAATCATTGAAATAATTTCTTCATTTCGCAAAACTTTTTCAAGTTGAAAACGTTGTGAGTTAATCACTTTTCCTCGCAAAGGTAAAATTGCTTGAAAATTACGATCGCGACCCATTTTGGCACTCCCACCAGCTGAGTTTCCCTCAACTATATATAATTCGGCGATTTGGGGATCTTTTGTTGAACAATCCGCAAGTTTTCCTGGAAGCGTCCCTACATCAAAGGCTGATTTACGCTTTACTGCTTCACGAGCAGATTTAGCTGCACGAGCTGCTTTTTGGGCTAACAGATTTCTTTTAATAATTTTGTCGGCATTTTCTGGATTTTCGGCTAAAAACCGTTCAAGAACAGTGCTTAGAGTTTTGTTTACAAGTGGACGAACTTCTTTGTTATTTAGTTTTGCTTTTGTTTGCCCTTCAAAAATAGGGTTTGTATGTTTAACAGAAATAATTGCAATTAGACCGTCTTTTATATCTTGTTTGTCAAATTTGTCTGCATCAGATTTAATAAATTTATTATTAATCGCATAATTATTTAGAATTCTTAAAAGTGAGTCTGATAGTCCCAGTTCGTGAGTTCCGCCTTCAATATTGTGAATATTATTTGTGTATGATTTAATTTGTTCGTGATCTTCGCTTATATAATTTAGCGCAACTTCGATTTTAATAATTTCATCATTATGCTCGAATTCACCATCGGCATAAATGATTTTGTCACTAACTTTTTCAAAATCCTTGCTAAGATCAGAAACATAGTCACGAATTCCGCCATTGTAGCAAAAACTTTGATTAAATCCGTTTCTCTTGTCGATAATTACAAACTCGATTCCTTGAGTCAAGTAAGCTGTGTTTTTAATACGATTTACGATTGTTAAAAGTTGAAAATTATTTTTTTCCAAAATTTGAAAGTCGGGCTGAAAAATAATAGTTGTTCCTGTTTCATTTTTTTCCAAGTCAGCAATTGGACTTAAATCAGCAAGTTTTTGGCCACCATTTACATATTCTTGAAACCACAATTTGCCTTCACGTTTAATATAAACTTTTAAATTTTTAGCTAAGGCATTAACAACTGAGGCACCAACCCCATGTAGTCCGCCTGAAACTTTATAGGATTTTCCATCAAATTTTCCACCTGAATGAAGGACGGTAAAAACAACTTCAGCAGCCGAAACACCGTGTTTTGGGTGAATTCCAACTGGAATTCCACGCCCGTTATCCTCAATACTTATTGTATTATCGTCTATAATTGTTAAGGTAATTTTAGATGCAAAACCAGCAAGTGCTTCATCAACAGCATTGTCAACAACTTCTCAAACTAAATGGTGTAATTCGTTAATTCCGGTTCCACCAATATACATTCCAGGTCGTTTGCGAACAGCTTCTAGACCTTCTAAAACAACAATATTTTCAGCTTGATAATCTTTTGACATTATATTTTTTCTCCGACAAGTTACATTAGAATTTTACCATAAAAAGCAAAAAACATAAGTGTTTTAACTTATTTTTTAATTAATAATTTTGAAAAATAAGTTAAAAAATAATAAAAAATACTATCAAAATCAAGTTAAAAATTTAAATTTACCTATAAAAAAGGCTGCCAAAATAAATGCTAAGTATACCACTTTTTATTTCAAAATTCTGTAAAAATCTTGTATAAATGCATAAAATCACTGAATTTTTCAGCACTCAGACCAAAAAATTCAATGATTTTATCAGCGGAAATTCCTAAATTTAGATGCAAAGAAACATAATCAAAATAAGGGTTATTGTGCCTAACTCATTCAAAATCAATAAAATACAGATTGGTTTTAGATACAATAATATTTTTAAACTGTAGATCATTATGGCAAATTACTTGAGGATCAAATTGATATTTTCGAACTAGTTTTTTGTATTTTTCATCGTTAATTTCGTTAACTTGTCAATCAAATTTAGTAATTTTTTGATTTTTTCGCTGATGAAACTTTGAAAGTTCAGTAAATAACTTTTTAATATAAAAATCTAAGTTTTCTGAGTCTAAAATTTGGCCTTCAATCCATTTTTTAATGTAATTTCCTTTTTGGTAAAAAAGAAAATTTGGATCATTTTGAATGAAATTTTTTTCATTTTGTCAATCAACAAAATTATTTTTAGCTATTCGAATTTGTACTTTTTGTCCTTGGTAAAAAGCAGTAAAAGTACAATTATGTAAGCCACAATAAATTAAGCTTGGATTTTTTATCAGTGCGCTAATATTTGGAGGAAAAACGCTGAAATTCATAGGTTGTTTTTGATTATTTGGGGAAATTGATCTATGTTAATCTTTGTCAGATTCACTTAATTCAAGGTCAAAATAAACCATTGTATGGTTTGAAATTCCTGTAATTCTTTTTATATCTTTTGGATCACCAGATTTATACTTTGTTTCTCTCTTATCTTGATTTCGCATTTTGTCATATTCTTCTACATTAACTATATTTTTCTCAAAAATTGAATACAAGTCATATTTTTGTGCATTTTTTGTATTTAAATTACCTTTATAAAAAATTTTGTCATAAGAATTTGCATATTCACCAAAATTTTTAGAAGATAAACTTGTTTTTTCATCTTTATTAAGGAGTAAACGGTATGACTTTAATGTTGAGTCAAATAATTTTTCGGTGTTTTCAGCGAGAATATTTGTGTCACCCATGAAAATTATTTCATTATTTAAGCCATCTTTTTTGTCAATTTCATTTAAAACATTAGCTAAATCACGTGCTTCACCCGCTTCTTGTTGACCTTGTTTGGGAGCTTCAGAATCAGGTTCTTCCTTACGATTTTTCTTAGATTTTTTATATGGTCCCGCGGTATCGAAATGGCCAATTACTAAAGTAAAATCATTTTTAATATTAGTTTTGGTTTGAAATTTGACAGCAGCAACCGGTCGAGTTCATGTCAATTTTGTACTGTCTTGAATTAAGTATGGATTAGAATTTTCTTCAAAATTTATCATTTCAAGAAGCGAAGATTTGTATAAAAAGGTGTATTTTTCTTCATGGTTTGTTTTCCCATACTTGCTAGTAGTCATTTGTTTTCAACCAGCTGTGGGGTTTAATTTTTCAAGTTCCTTTACAATATCAACCCCATCACCAGTTGTGGTAATTTCGGCAAGTCCAACAACATCACTTCCAGAAGAGTTTATAACATTAGCAATAGCAAAAGTTTTGGCGGTATTTGTTTGTTTTTTACTATTTATTTTGTTTGTGTAATCTTTAACGTTTCAAAAACCTAAGCGAATTGATTGGTTATTATCTTTTTGCATATTTTTTTCAGGTTCTTGAGTGTTTTGCTGATTTTCCTTTTGGTTTTCAGTCTTGTTGATCGAGGTTGGAAATTCTTTTTCTACATTTTCTTCAAGTTCTTGGGTTTTTTGTGGATTTTGGTTTTGCTTTTGAGTCTCATCAACTGTAGCAGACAAGTCTGTTTCTACATTTTTTTCAAGTTCTGGAGTTTTTTCTGGATTTTGATTTTGTTTTGGAGTCTCATCAACTGAATTGGACAAATCTTTTTCTACATTTTTTTCAGGTTCTGGAGTTTTTTCCTGATTTTGCTCTTGTTTTTGAGTTTCTTTAACAGAGCCAGACAAATCTTTTTCTACATTTTTTTCAAGTTCTGGAGTTTTTTCCTGATTTTGCTCTTGATTTTGATCTTGATTTTGATCTTGATTTTTAGTCTCATCAACTGTAGCAGACAAGCCTGTTTCTACATTTTTTTCAGGTTCTGGATTTTTTTGTGGATTTTGATCTTGCTTTTTAGTCTCTTCAACCAAATCGGACAAGTCTGTTTCTACATTTTCTTCAGGTTCTTGGATTTGTTCTTGATTTTGGTTTTGCTTTTGAGTCTCACCAACCGAGGCAGACAAGTCTTTTTTAGGTGATGTTTGACTACTTTTATTTATAATAACTCCCTTTCCAGTTTGTTCTCCGGTAGATGTACTATAAATATAATATCCACCAGCACCAGCAGCTGCCGCCGATCCTGCAAAAAGAAGTGGGAATAAAATAGCTTTTTTCATTTTAGATTAAATTTTTGTTAATCAATTTTCCTTTTAGATAATTCAATTAGAGCGTCACTAACTTTTTTAACTCAAGTTCGTTTAAAATTTCTAGTAAATCAGGACAAATTTTGATATTTAAACTCTCAAAAATATCAAAATTAAATTTAGCACCATAATTTAATCTAATAAAATGTTTAAAAAACACTATTTTGTCCCTTTTTTCTTCGATGTGTTCTAACAATTTTGCACTAATTTTATCAAGATTTTCCAAAATGTTATCTACATTTTTATATTTTTTCTACTAATTTATTTTTTTGAAACAATAATATTTTTAAACTGTAAATCATTATGACAAATTACTTGAGGATCAAATTGATATTTTCGAACTAGTTTTTTGTATTTTTCATCGTTAATTTCGTCAATTTGTTAAGTAAATTCACTAATTTTTTATTTTTTGTTGGTGAAACTTTGTAAGTTCAGTGAATAACTTTTTAATATAAAAATCCAAGTTTTCTGAATGTAAAATTTGCTCTTCAATCCATTTTTAATGTAATTTCCCTTTTATAAAAAAGAAAATTTGGATCATTTTGAATGAAATTTTTTCCATTTTGTCAATCGACAAAATTATTTTTCACTATTCGAATTTGCACTTTTTGACCTTGGTAAAAAGTAGTAAAAGTGCAATTATGTAAGCCATAATAAATTAAGCTTGGATTTTTTATAACTGCACACTAATATTTTGAGAAAAAACGCTGAAATTCATAGGTTTTTTTGATTATTTGGGAAAAAATTGATCTATGTTAATCTTTGTCAGATTCGCTTAATTCAAGGTCAAAATAAACCATTGTATGATCTGAAATTCCCCTAATTCTATCTATATCTTTTGGGTTGGTAGTTTTATAATTTATTGATCTACCATCTTGTTTGCGCATTTTGTCATATTTTTCTAAATCGACTACATTTTTCTCGAAAATTGAAAATATGTTGTATTTTTGCGCATTTTTTGTCTTTAAATCTCCTTTATAAAAAATTTTGTCATAAGAATTTGCATATTCGCCAAAATTTTTAGAAGATAAACTTGTTTTTTCATCTTTATTAAGGAGCAAACGGTATGATTCTAATGTTGACTTAAATAATTTATCAGTGTTTTCAGTGCGAATATTTGTGTCACCCATGAAGATTATTTCATTGTTTGGTCCATCTTTTTTGTCAATTTCAGCTAAAACATTAACTAAATCACGAGCTTCATTTGCTTCTTGTTCACCTTGACCAGAAGCTTCAGGATCAGCCTTTTCCTTACGACTTTTACTTTTATTACCCGGCGCATCAAAATGTCCAATTGCAAAAGTAAAATCATTTTTAATATTGGTTTTAGTTTTAAATTTAACAGCCGCAACTGGTCGAGCTCATGTCAAATTTTTTCCTTCTTGAATTAAGTATGGATTAGATTTTCCCTCAAAATTTATTGTTTCAAGAAGCGAAGACTTATATAAAAAAGTATATTTTTCTCGTTGCTTTTCTTTCCCATATTCGTTAGTAGTTATTTCTTTTCAACCAGCGGAGGGATTTAATTTTTCAAGTTCTTTTATAATATCAGTCCCATCACCAGTTGAAGTAATTTCAGCAAGACCAACAACATCACTTCCGGAAGAATTTATAACATTAGCAAGAGCATAAGTTTTTGCACTATTTGGATTTTTTGATTTATTTGTGTAATTTAAAACGTTTCAAAAACCAACACGAATTGATTGGATATTATTATTTTGCAGATTTTTTTCAGGTTCTGGACTTTTTTGTTGATTTTGGTTTGGCTTTTGAGACTCATCGCTTAATGAGGATGAGTCATTTTCTACATTTTTTCCAGGTTCTTGGCTTTTTTCTTGATTTTGGTTTTGCTTTTCAGTCTCATCAGTCGCGCCGGTCAAGTCATTTTTAGGCAATGTTTCACTTTTATTTATAACAACTCCCTTTCCAGTTTGTTCTCCGGTAGATGAATTATAAATAAAATATGCACCAGCGCCAATAGCTGCCGCCGATCCTGCAAAAATAAGCGGGAATAAAATAGATTTCTTCATTTTAGATTAAATTTTGTTAATAAATTTTCCTTTTAGATAATTCAATTAGAGCATCACTAACTTTTTTTAACTCAAGTTCGTTTAAAATTTCTAGTAAATCAGGACAAATTTTGATATTTAAACTTTCAAAAATATCAAAATTAAATTTGGCACCATAATTTAATCTAATAAAATCTCTAAAAAACACTATTTTGTCCCTTTTTTCCTCGATCTGTTTTGACAATTTTGCACTAATTTTATCAAGATTTTCCAAAATGTTATCTACATTTTTATATTTTTCTAGTAATTTTATTGCACCTTTTGTTCCTAGACCATCAATTATCTTAATATTATCAGAACTATCACCTGCTAAAACCTTAAAATCAACGATTTGCTCAGGATTAATCCCAAAATTCTGGTGAAAATTTTCCAAATTAACTGCATTAATAGAATCATTTTTAATTTTATTAATAATAGTTGTTTTTTCATCAACTAATTGTAGTAAATCTTGATCTGAACTAAAAATGAAAATTTCTGTTTCAGGATCGGTATTTCTTATTATTTTTTGCATAGATGCAATTAAATCATCAGCCTCAAATTCGCTGTCCTGTGATCAAAAAAACCCTGATAAACTAAGGATTTTTTTGATTATATTTATTTGAAGAAATAAAGAATCAGGCGGTTTTTGTCTACCTTTTTTGTAATCAGGATAGCTTTGGTGACGACTAGTTGTTGAGCCAAAATCAAATGCAAAATAAATATTGTTTGGCTCAACAAGTTTAATTAATTTAAAAACAGTATTAAAAAAAATATGAATTGCAAAAGTCATATCACCTTTAGAATTAACTAGCTGATTTCCGTAGTAGCCAGCAAAAAATGACTTAAAAGCAAGTCAATTTCCATCAATTAGCAAAATTTTTTTATTCATAGTTGTCAACTTTATTTTGTTAATATTTGTTTTATTGTATATTTTCCATCATTTTTTAAAAATAACTTAAATTTATAGGTTTTTCCTAATTCAAGGGAACGATAATCTAAATGGCCTGCATAGGCCTCAATTGTTTTTTCTCCATCTGTTAGAATTAGATAGCGAAGTGGAAATCCATTCGCTGCAACACGTTTTTCTACATTTTCAAACTCAAGATATAATAAATATTCATTATTAGGTCTCAAATCTTTAAGTGGAGTATGATTTCCAATAACCGATGCCTGCTTTTTTTCAATAAATGACATTCCGAGATATTTTATTTCATTTTCGTAGTTTTCATCTTCATTATAAGGTAGTTTTTCAAGCAAATTTGACTCAGTTTCGCTATTATTTTCAAGGGCAACCAAATTTCCGTCTTTGTCAGTTAAGACTAAAGTAGCATGATTTCAAAGCAAATCTAAATTATGAGCTAGTGTTTCTTGATTTGCAAATTCTTTTAGTGAATTTGCATAAATTAATTTTTCAATTGCAACTTTTGAAAAATTAATTATTTTCATTCGCCTTATAAAATCAAGGAAAGACTTGTATTTTCCATTTTTTTGGCGTTCGTCAATAATTGATTTAATTGCGATTGTTCCAAGACCTTTTATCATTAAAAGTGGAAGGTAAATCCTGTTATTTTGTTCAAAATAAGTCGCCTTGTGGGACGAAAAGTTAATATTTGGCTGTAAAATCTGGATTCCAAAATTATTTGCTTCTTGGACATATTTTTTAATATTTGCCTGAGCCCCGTTTTCATTTGAAATAAGTTCAGCAAAAAAATAAAGGGGAAATTTAGCTTTTAAATACGCCATTTTATAGGCTAAATTTGCATAGGCAACCGCGTGGGCTTTATTAAAACCATAGTCAGCAAATTCATAAATTTTATCATAAATTTCAGCGACTAATTTAGGATCACGCCCTAATTTAGCACCTCCTTCAAGGAAGTGTTTCTTAATTTGTTCCAGTTTTGATTCATCTTTTTTGGAAATAGCAACACGAATTATATCTGCCTGAGCCAAATCAAAACCTGCAACAACTTGACAAATTTCCATAATTTGCTCTTGGTAAATAATAACTCCAAAAGTTGACTCAAGAATTTTGTCATATTCGTGAAAATATTTAGGTCAATTTCTACTTTTTTTGTTTTGCGCATAGGTCGGAATTTGCTTGATTGGCCCAGGTCGATAAAGCGAAATTACCGCAACAACATCATTAATTGAATTAACACCGATTTTTATAATACTTGCTGTCATTCCAGGCGACTCAAGTTGGAAAATTCCGCTTGTTTTTCCTTCAGATAAAAGCTTATTTGCACTTTTATCATAGATTGGAAGCTCACTAAATTGCAAATTGTGACCTTTTTTATTAATTTCGGCAAGAATATTTGCAACAATAGTCAAGTTTTTTAGACCTAAAAGGTCAATTTTCAAAAGTGAAAAATCTTCAATAAATTCAGCAGAATACTGAATCTGATTAAGATTTTCCTTTGAATAATGAAGCGGAACTAGCTCAGAAATTGGTGTTTTTGAAAGCACAATTCCGGCTGCATGAGTTGAGGACTGACGGGGCATTCCTTCTAAAAAGACACTGATTTCATAGATTTTTTTGTAAATTGCACTGTTGTCTTGACCTTGAAAATTATCACCTTTTTGGATTAGTTTGTAAAATTCGGACTTAGTGTTTTGATAAATTTGAGCTAGTGTCATATTTGCACTAATTAATTTAGCGTTTTTATTAATTTGAACCTCAGGAATACCAAAACCTTTTGAAATATCGCGAAAAATACTTTTTGCCGCAAGTGTCGAAAAAGTGATAATTGTCGCACAATGCTCAGGACCGTATTTTTGAAAAAGATAATCAATTACCTCATTTCGACGAGTATCTTGAATATCAATGTCAATATCGGGCATTGAAATTCGTTTAGGATTCAAAAACCTTTCAAAAATTAGGTTGTATTTCAAAGGATTAACGGCGGTAATATCTAATAAATAAGCAATAAGTGATCCAGAAGCCGAACCTCGACCTGGCCCAATTAGAATATTATTTTTTCTTGCTCATTTAAGTAAATCCCAAATTATCAAAAAATAGTTACTGAATTTTAGTTCAGAAATTATTTTATATTCATATTTTAACCTTGAGGAGTAGTTGTAATTTTCAAGTTCAGCTCTTTTTTTGTTTATTGCTTCAATTAGAACATTTTTTAAAATAATATCAGGATCATCTTGGCCAGTCTGGTCTAAATTTGGTAAATTAATGCCAAATTTAGGAAATTCAATTTTAATATTTTCAACAAGACCGTTGGTTCTCTTGATAATTTCAGGTTCAATTTCAACTTCTCAGTCATCAAAATCGTACAATTTTTGGCTAGCATCAAAAATTTCGCCTTTGATTTTATAAAGGGCTTCTAAATAAATTTTCTCTGATGCATGAAGTACATTTCGTTCTTGCACATAAATTGCATTGCTAATTTTGGGATTATTTTCGACAATATAGTAGTTTTTTAAATTATTTTGGCCTAAAAAGGTTGACAATTGCACCTTTTTTTGCCAGTAAAAACCTTTTTTGGGGTGGTCAATAATAATTATATTGTCTTGATTTTGTAAATCACTAAGAAAAATGTCCTCATTTTTTGTTTTTTTGGTCGAGATTGTCGACAAAAAAACATAGCCTTGATAGTTTTTTGCAAGCAAAATAAAATGAAATTTTTCAATTTCAATTTCAAGGCCAATTACAGGATTAATCCCGTTTTCCTTACATAATTTGTAGAACTTTGGAACCCCAAACATTGTGTTAAAATCAGTTAGAACCAATGTTTTTAGATCATTTTTTAGCGCAAAATCAATTAGTGAGTCTAATTTGATTGTTGATGATAAAAATGTATATTCGCTTCTTGTGTGTAAATTTATTAGATTCATATTTCAAGTAATTTTATTTTAAATTTAAAAAAATTCATTTATTTTTTGAAAAAATGTCAAAAAATAAATGAATTTTCCTTGAAAAACTTTTTAAAATAGTTATTCCTGAGTTTCCAGTTTGATGCAAAAATTCATTTTTTAGTGAATACAAATAGTAAAAATACCGGTAAATCCGTGTTTTTTGACCTAAAATCTTAATTTTTATAGTTTTGAAATTGACCTTTTGTAAAAAAAAAAAAAAAATGCTTGGTCAAAAATAAAGTTATGTTATAATTACCATCACTAAGAATAAATTAATAAATTTGGATTTTAAAATTAAGGGGAATTAGTTATGTTTTTTGTCTAAAAAATCAGAAAATGCAAATTATCCATTATGTTTTTAGTCATGATGGAATGCCTTAAATTTAACCGTTTAGAAATCTATAAATTTAAGGCTTTTTTTATTGTTCTTTCAAAACTTCATATATTTTTTTAGGCTCAGCGTAAATAAAAATGAGTTTTCTATTTGCATTGAGTTTAAATAGTAGTTGTATTTTTTATGGTTTTTGTCATTGTTTTAAACTAAAAAAGTAGTTTAAAAATTTCATAATTTTGCTTTTTAAGTTAAAATTTAAGCTTTTTTAGTTTACTTTATTTAAAACTGGGAAACTCGGGTATTAGATTCGTATTTAAAATAGTTAGTTTTTTTCATCATTTTCATCTTGAGATTTGATTCTAGCAAAAATTTTGTCCATTTCATCGACACGTTTTGCAACCGGATCAAGTTTAAAGTGCAGTTCTGGAACCTTAAATCCTTCAAGAAGGTTACCAAATTTGAGTCGTATAAATTTTTCAGCTTTAATAATTTCGCCTAGAAACTTATCTTCATCATATTCGAACTCTAAATAGATAAAAAGATGAGAATTATCACCTGAAAGTCGAACTCAATTTACAGCAATTGGCATTCTTTCAGAAAAATGTGAGTCGATAATTTTTGAAATCAACTGGTGATAATAAGTTTGCCGTTTTTCATGACTAACAGACATAATTTTCTCCTTTAGTTATCAATTTCAACTTCAATAAAAGATCTAAGTTCATCACCGATTTCGATGTCATCAAATTTGTAAATGTGTGTTCCAAATTCATTTCCAATTGTTATTTCTTTTACAGGATTTTTATCGCGCTGAAGTGATTCGATTTTTCCTGAGTGAATTAATTTGGAATTTCTTCACAATTCAATTTTGCAATTTTCAACAAATTTTCCACTAACAACGCTACATCCGGCAATTGAACCGACTTTTGAGAACCAAAATTTAGCAATAATTTTAGCAGTTCCAATATGTTGAAGTTCATATTTGATTTCACGCATGCTTTTAACTTGTTTTTTAATTTCATCAATTATTTTATAAATAATAGTGTGCTCGCGAATTTCAACTTGAGCTTGTTTAGCTTGAGCTTTTATTGCTGGTGGAACTTGGAGGTTAAAAGTGTAAATAGTTGAATTTGAAGTTTGGGCCAGCAAAATATCCGCTTTGTTAATAATCCCAACTCCTGAGTGTAAAATGTGAATATGAACATGTTTTGAAGCAAGTTGTTCAATTGTTGAGTGTAAAGCTTGGGCAATTCCGGTCACGTCAGCTTTTATTATAATATTTAAGGTTTTTTCTTTTGTTTGTTGTGTAGTTTGGGCTTTTGTTTTTGAAAGTTTTTCTGATTGTCTTCTTTCTAATGCAAGTTGTTTGGCAAATTTTTCCTCATGAAAACCAAAAAATTTATCACCAGCTTCAGGAACATAATTTAGACCTGTGACAATAACCGGAGTTCCCGGAGGCGCAAATTTAATTGGCTTACCGTTTGTGTCTTCAAGTGAACGAATTCGACCGTATTGACAACCAGCAACAATGAAATCGCGAACCATCAAAGTTCCATTTTGGACCATTAGTGTTGCAATTGTTCCTTTATTATGGTGAAGTTTTGCTTCAATAACGGTTCCAATTGGGTAACGATTTTTGTTTGCCTTAAGCTCAAGTATTTCAGCAACTAGCAAAATAGACCGAAAAAGTTCATCAATTCCTTGACCAGTTAGTGCCGAACCGTAGACAAAAATATTGTTTCCTCCTCATTCTTCGGTGACAATATTTAATGCTGAAAGTTCATTTTTGATCCGATCGACGTCTTTATTAGGCTTGTCCATTTTATTAACAAAAACAATAATAGGCACATTTGCGGCAGTAGCATGACTGATAGCTTCTTTAGTTTGTGGCATAACTCCATCATCAGCGGCAACAACAAGCACGATAATATCGGTAACTTTTGCCCCGCGAGCTCGCATTTGTGTAAAGGCTTCATGACCTGGAGTGTCAATAAAATTGATAATATTGTCTTCAAAATTAACTTGATAAGCACCGGTGTGTTGGGTTATTCCGCCGCGCTCATTTTTTGCAACATTAGTTTTTCTAATAAAATCAAGAAGTGTTGTTTTTCCGTGATCGACATGACCCATAACCGTAATAATTGGTGGGCGGTGGCTGAGATGGTCAGATTCGTCTTTAATACTTACTTCTTCCATGAAATTTGATGCATCAATTTGGACTTCTTTTTTAAAATCAAGTCCAAATTCAAGACAAACTTCGGCAATTTCATCTTCAGAGAGACTGTGATTTAAATTGTACATTTTTGCTTGTTTGAAAAAATAAGTAATAATTTCATTAACAGAGACATTAATTTTTTCTGAAAGTTCGCTAATTGTCATTATTCCCGAAAAGAGGAAAACTCCGTTGTGAACTTTAGTTTCAACAGTTTTTAGTTGAGCCTTAATTTCGCCTACATTTGAGATTCTTTTTTGCGGTTTTTTCATAAGTTTTCTACCTCGATTGCTAAATTTTGGTAAGCAAAAGCGGAAATATTTGTTTTAAAAGCGCGATTAAAAAGTTTTCTTTTAATCGCATGTTGAATTTTTTCATAATCATTGAAAATGTAAGCGCCCCTGCCACCAATTTTTTTATCAAAATGTTTATCAATAATTAATTTTTGATTAATATAAGTGAACCTAATTAAATTATTTATAGGATAAACTTTTTGATCAACTATACATTTTCTTGTGTGATTTTTCATTTTGCTACCTTAAAAGTCAAAATCGTCAATATCAATATCATCAACACCGGTGTATTTTACAAGATCATCATCTGATTTGAAATTTTTAATCTGTCTTTCATTTTGGATATATGATTCATTATCTTCTTCGGTTCGAGGACTGACTTGTACTTTTTGAGCTTTTTGTTCTTGTTTTTTACCTTCTTCTTCTAAATGTTGCTTGTCAATTAATTCATTTTCGCTGATTGCTTCGTTAAGGGCTGAGTCAAACAAAGAGTCGGCGTCAAAAAATTTTTTTTGACTTACATTTGAAAAAGAATATGAATTTTCTTGCGAATCCGATTGATAATTTGAGTAATTTGTATTATTTTCTTTTTTATTAACGACTTTAGCTGAAGGTCTATTTTTAGTTGCCGGTTGTTTTACAGGACTAGCTGGTTTAGCAACTTCTGGCTGAGTTTTAGCAGATTTTAGCTTACTTCTAGGTATAAATTCATTCTCAACCCCATAAGGTTTTTCAAGTTCGAGAATATCAGATTCAAATTGCTGCAAAATTGAGTCAAAACTATTGCTAGGTCGACTATATGAATTTCACTTATTTTGATTTTGATAAGCGCGACTTTGTTGACGTTGCATATATTCGTTTTTGAGATCGATTAGTTCTTGATGATCTTTAACATTTCCGTTTCACTCAATTTGGAAATTATTGTCTTTAAGAACTGCAGAATAAGGTAAAATTTGAAGTTGACTACGAGTTAAGTCGGCTGTTAGTTTTACGTTTGAACCGTTTTTTCCAATAGCAAGACTATGTTGAAAATCAGGCACAACTACAGTAAAACGCCGTAATTTATGACTTATTTTGAACTCTTTTACGCAAATAACTTTTGAAGGTGACATTGCATTTACAATAAATTGAATTATATTGTCATCATATTTAATAACTTCAATTTTTTCGCCATCAAGTTCTTGGCTAATTGCAAAAATTCTTGAACCAGTCTCACCAACAACTGAGCCAATTTCGGAAATATCACTTGCTTCGGCATCATCAGTTTTTCGGATTGCAACCTTACATTTTTCACCAGGAATTCGTGCTATTGAAGCTATTTCAAGATATTTAGATTGCAATTCAGGAATTGCATCAATTATTTTTTTCTTAACAAGTTGAACTGATTTTGATGAAACGACAACTTGCGACTGTTTTGTATTTTTAGTTACATTTTCAATAACAACTTCATGACGTGAACCGATTTTTAAATTATTTCCAGTTGCATAATGACTTGGCATAAAAGCAGAAACTTTATCATCATCAATTTCAAAAATGTAACCAGCTGAAATTTTGTTTGTGATTGTCGCAGAGACAACTTGATTTTTTAATAATGAATATTTATTAAAAACATTATTACGGACAATTTCAGAAATTTTTTGTTTAAAAGTGTGCATAATTGCTGTAAAGAGTCATTGTTCAAAAGCTGTAAGGTCAAGTTCAATTGAAAAAATGTCGTCAACACGGGCATTTTCGTTAACCTTTTTTGCGTCAGAAACTAAAATAAATGAAATAGATTCATTAATTTTTTCTTCATTTGTCAGCTCATCAAAATAAGTATCTTCAACAACAATTCCGTTTGTATTAAAAACTTTAAAATTCGAATCTTCCAAATTAGCTTCAATTAAAATATGGGCGTCAGGGTCAATTTTTCGTGATATAACAAATTCAATAGCTTCTTGGAAAATGTCAACAACTCTATCTAGCGATAATTCGCTGTTTTTAGCAACCTCCTTAATTGATTGAACAATTAATTTTGCATTGTCTTTTGGGTTAATTTTAGTAACTTTTTCTCTTTTTCTATTCATCTTGGCAGTCCTGTCCTCTTGAAAGCACTTCTAAAATAAAATTATTTTCACTAGACTCAATTTTATCAATAAATTCAGAAATTTTTTTAGAAATCGCTTCAACTTGATCAAGTGAATTATAATTTGTAACAACTCTTAAATAGTTTAGCCCGTCTTCTAAAACAAAATTAATTGACAAAATATCATTAAATTCATCTTTTAACCTTTGTATTAAATTCAAATTTTCTCCTTTTTCTTCAATGTTTTCAATAATTTTGTTAGGTTTAAAACAAAAAAGTCGTCACAAAGGACAACCTTTTATTGAAATGTTAATTTTATAAAGGTTAAAATAATTATACAACTTTTAAATTTTTTTTAAAATAAAAAATTAAAAGTAAATGATTTTAAGCTGTTATGTTATAATTTAAAAATATGTTTTTTTAGCACATTAATAGAAGTTTTGCTATTTTTTCAACATAAGTATTATAACAACTTCTAGATTTATCGTTTATTTTAGCACTTTTTTGGGTTTTTATAGTAAATATGTTTATAAATTATGATACAGCTTTAATTAGAAAAAATTCGCGCGGCGAATCGTATTGAGGACCGCTTGGCTTAATTTTTAATTCAAACCGTTTTGAATTTTATTTATGATCGCCTGATGCAACGCGGGTTCACTTTGCAATTTATGAAAATTTTCAAGACACAAATCCAACCGAAATAATCGCAATGACAAAGCGATATGATGTCTGGTTCTGCGAAATTGATGAAAAATTTCACGGATATCTTTATAATTTATTAATTGAGCACCGTGATTCAACAATAACCGAAGCGCTCGATCCTTATTCTTATAGTATTTCTCCTTTTGATTGAACTAAAAATGAAGTTCCAAAAAGTTATTTAATTGATATTTATTCGACTCAGGCTGGTAAAAGTCCTTCAGATTTATCATTTCAAAGCAAAAATCCGCTGAATGATGCACTAATTTATGAATTAAATATTCGTGATTTTAGTTCAAAAAATTCAAACATAGCAAATCCAGGTACTTTTCTTGGGGCTCTAGATCAGAAAATTTTTGATTATTTATCTGCACTAAATTTCAATTTTTTGCAATTATTACCAGTCCATTCTTGTTATACTTTTAGTCAAAAAAATGTTTCAATTCTTAAAAAAGGTCAAGGAAAAGGTCATTTTACAAACTATAATTGGGGCTATGATCCACTTGGATTTTTTTCAATTAATTCAAGTTATTCGACAAATCCGCTTGATCCGTATTTAAAAATAAAAGAATTTAAAGCATTTATTGACTCAGCTCATAAAAAAAATATTGGAATTATTCTTGATGTTGCTTTTAGTCAAACTTTTTGCAAATCAATTTTAGATGATGTTGCCCGTGGTTATTTTTATCGCGATGAGGCTTTGTCTTTTCCTTCCCAATTTCCGCCTCTTGATTCGCAAAAGCCAATGGCATTTAGATTAATTCTAGACTCACTCATTTTTTTTGTTAAATACTATAAAGTTGATGGATTTCGCTTTGATGCGGCTTCGTATTTTGACAAAAAATCGCTTGAAATTATAAGTATCGAACTTAAAAAAATAAATCCTAACATTATTTTGTTTGGTAAATTTTGTAAAAAAACTGACTTACAGCACAAAAGTCGAACTGAAAAAACTAGTCGTTCTAATAATTTTAATTTTGCTTATTTAAATTATGGACTTCCAAATGTTATTCGCGGATCAAATGTTCCTGGCGATAAAGGTCTAATTTTGTCAAAAAACAGTTCAAAATTTGCCTCATATGTCTCACTGATTCCAGGCGGAATTTTTGACTTTGATTTTGGCGATTTTTATCACTCAGCTAGAAGAGATGACCTTTTTGCAAACGATATCAATATAAATGTTTCTTATATAACTTCATATGATGGTCCTACTTTGGCTGACAAAATTTTAACAAGTGCTTCAGGACTGACAAAAAATGCTTTTATCGAAACTTATCGTCAGGCATTAATGATGGCTTTATTTGTTCAAGGAAAAGTTCTTTTAAGTTCAGGAACTGAGTTTGCCTTTTCAAAAGCATGTGATTTTTCGGGTGCTAGTTATTCGAATTGTCAACTTAATTTAAATGCAACAAAACCACCTTTTCCATATCAGGCTCATAAATTTCTTGATTTTTATTCAAACAAAACTACCGATTTTACAAACGGTCTTGATTTTAGTCTTCTTGAAATTAGCGAAATTAAAACTAAAATTTTTAATTTTTTAGCAAAAATTAACGAATTTCGTCTAAAAACCCAGTTTTTTAGATTGCCAGATAATCAAACAATTTGTGATTCGATAAAATTTGAAACTGTTGATAATAAAAAAGGCTTAATTATTTTTAGCATCCAAATTAAAAACGAAATTATTAAGGTTATTCATAATTTTTCAGCCAATTCTTATGACTATAATTTTGAAGATTTTGATGTTCTTTTTAACTCTAAATTAGAATTTAGTCAAAATATTATTGAAAAACGACAGTCAATCTTACTTATGAAAAAACTTTAGCCCTAAAATTTGCCTTGAATTTTAAAAACTAAAAAACAAGGCAAAACTTAGAAAATAGGTAATTAATTTTTGCCAAAAAAGTTAAAAAAGTCTATAAAACACGACACTTTTTAAGATTAGCTTATTAAACTGGGAAAATAAGAAACTAAAAAAAACCAGATAAAACTGGTTTTTTTTAGTTAAATTTTTGAGGCAAAAATCCTATTTTTTATTATATTTTAGCCCTAGTGCATTTAAAATTACTTGGATTACAAAGTTAAATGGCTTATTGTAGTGAGGCAAGAAGTAGAAATCTGAAAGAGCAATTTCTGGTAATTTTAGACCTTTTTGAATTGCTAGTGAAAGGAAATAAATTACTTCAGTGTGATTATATTCTTTTCCATATGAACCAATTTGAGCACCAATTAATTTTAGACTTGGCTTGTCATAAGCAATTTTGATTCATACTTTAGATTTATTTTGCATAAATTCTGGGCGATCTCAGTCTTCAAGATATTCAACACCAACATTATCTAAGCCCATTTTTGGACAAGCATTTTCACAATATCCAGTTGAGGCATAATTAAATCCAAAAACGGAAATTGCATTTGTTCCAACATAACCTGGGAAAGGAATATCTTCACGTCCTGCAATGTGGAAAGCAGCAACTATCCCTGATTTTACGGCATTTGTTGCAAGCGCAATGTGAGCGTGTTGTTTAGTTACATTGTGAACCATTGAAGCTGAATCACCAATTACATAAAGATCTTTATCACTTAGGCAACGTTGGAACTGGTCAACTTTGACTGCGCCATTAGCAGTTTTTTCAACGTCTGTTAAAATTTTAGTATTTGGTGCAAATCCGATAGCTAAAATTACAAGGTCAGCAGCATATTTACCTTTGTCTGTTTCAACAAAAGCAACTTTTTTTCCACTTTCATCAGCAATGAAACGAACAACTTTTTGATTAAATTGTAAATTAATACCTTCTTCAACAATTTTATCCTCAATTTTTTGAGTAAATTCCTTGTCAAAATAATTAGGGATAATTCTGTCTTGCATGTCAATTAGCGTTGTTTTTTTACCATATTTGTGAAATGCTTCAAGTAATTCAATACCAATGTAACCACCACCGATAATAATTACATTTTTAATTGTTGGATCAACTGCTTTTGCTTTAATTTCTTTTGCGTGAGTAAATGTTTTTGAAACTAAAATATTTTCAAGATCAATTCCCTCAAAAGGTGGAATAATGGGCCAAGTTCCGCCGGCAAAAACTAATTTATCATAGCTGTCTTTAAAAATTTCGCCACTAACTAAATTTTTAACAGTAATAATTTTATTTTTACGGTCAATTTCGAGAACATCATGCTGTAAATGAACATCGATTCCCATTGATTTTAATTGTTCAGGACTTGAATAAAAAAGTCCAGATGGATCGCTAAATTCATCAGAAACTCAAAGTGCAATTCCGCAACCTAAAAACGAAATGTCAGTATTTCTATCATATGATACAAGTTCTGCTTGTGGGTAAATAGTTTTTAGGGTTCTTAAAAACGAAGTTCCGGCATGATTAGTTCCGATTGATATTATTTTCATAAAATCTCCTATTTTAGTGTTTTTTGGGAGTAAAAAATTAAATTTAATTTTATTAAATTATACAATGTTTTTCGAATTTTTTATTAAAATTAAGTCACAATTGAAAAAATAAAGAATAAAATAAAAAATTGCTAAAAATGAATAAAATAAAAAATCTTCGAAACTTTAGAAAAAACTGCTAAATTTCGAAGATTTTACCACTTTTTGCTAAAAAGTTAGTCATTTATGCACTTACTTAATAGAAAAATTGCGGCTGTTTCAGAGCGTAAAATTCTTTTGCCTAAAGACACAACTTTAAAATCAAATTTTTGTGCTAAATCTATTTCTGACTGTTCAAAACCACCCTCAGGACCGATTATTATAATTGTGTCGCTTTCTGATTGGTCTATTTTTGTCAGGTTTTTCTCACCTTCAAAGGCGATTAATTTTTGACTAAAATTACTAGAGTTTTTCAAAATATCACTGTAATTTATAGGTAAATTTATTTTTGGAATCAAATTTCGAAAACTCTGTTGTGCGCTGTGGAGACAAATTTGCTCTCATCTTTTTAATTTTTTTCTTAGATCCCCTTCTAATTTTTGACTTACATTTTTACTAAAAAACGGTCAAATTTCGCTTACTCCAATTTCAACAGCTTTTTGAATTGCAAATTCAAAGGATTTTGTCTTTAGAATTGCAAGCGCTAAAATAACCTTGTTTTTAGGTTCATTATTTATTTCAAGTTTTTCAATAATTTCAGCTTTGTTTGAATTTTGAACTAATTTTGCAAGGTAAAATTCACCTTTGTAAACACAGATAAAATTTTCGTTTTTAATTCGCACAACTTTAATATGACTTAAATTTAAATCATCAAGAATAAAGAAATTTTCTTGTTTTTCACTAACAAAAAAACGGAACATAGATAAAATTTTAATATAAAATTTTACAAATCCTAAAAATTAAGTAAAATTATTATTATAAGGATAAAACAAATGAAAAAATTATCAGCTAATGAAGTTCGTCAACTTTGATATGATTTTTTTCAACTAAAAAATCATCTTCTTATAGAATCTAAACCCCTTGTTCCCCAAAATGATGATTCACTTCTTTGAATTAATTCAGGAGTTGCGGCACTAAAAGATTATTTTATTGGTAAAAAAATTCCACCTTCAAAACGACTTGTTAATTCGCAAAAAGCACTAAGAACTAATGATATTGAAAATGTTGGGCAAACCTCAAGACATCATACTTTGTTTGAAATGCTAGGAAATTTTTCGATTGGAGACTATTTTAAACTTGAAGCGATAGATTTTGCCTTTGAATTTTTGACTAAATGATTAGAATTAGACCCTGAAAAACTTTATATAACTTATTATGATAGTGATTTTGAGACTTTAAATAAATGGAAAGGTTTAGGTTTTCCTGAAAATAGACTCATTCCCGGTGGCAAAAAAACTAACTTTTGAGACTTAGGTCAAGGTCCTTGTGGTCCATGTACCGAAATTTATTTTGACCGTGGTGAAAAATTTGATGCTCGTGGTGATGAATTAATAAGAAATGACATCGAAAATGACCGTTTTATTGAAATTTGAAACATTGTTTTTTCAGAATTTAATAACGACGGAGCACAAAATTATTCACCATTAATGTCAAAAAATATCGATACTGGTGCAGGTTTTGAAAGAATTGTCTCAATTTTGCAAAACGGTCCAACTAATTATGATACAGATTTATTTTTGCCAATTATTGCAGAAATTCAAAAGTACACTAATTTTAAATACGATATTGAAAATTATTTTAAAAAAGATGCAAAACAAGCCCAAATCAATAAAAGTTTTAGACTAATTGCTGACCACATTCGTGCAATAAGTGCCGCAGTAAATGATGGAGTTATGCCATCAAATTTACACCGAGGCTATATAATTAGGCGTTTAATTAGAAGAGCTTATTGAAACGGGAAAAAATTAGGAATTTCAGAAGAGTTTTTACACAAATTAATCCCAATTGTTGCTAAAACACTGAATGCTAATTTTGATATTGAAAAAATTGAGTCCGTGATTTATAATGAAGAAAAAAACTTTATAAAAACTCTTGAAATTGGCCATGAACTTTTAGAAAATGAGATAAAAAAAACTGAAGGCCAAATTTCTCCAGAAATTGTTTTTAAACTTTTTGTTACCTACGGATTTCCTCCTGAACTAACTCAGGAAATTCTTCAAGAAAAAAATATTAGTTTTGACCTTAAATCATTAGAAGAATATCACGAAAAACATGCTCAAATTTCCCGGGCAAATATTAAAAAAGGCATGGGAAAAGTTATTGATTCTTTAAATCAAGTTGAGTCAAAAATTTCAGAATTTATAGGTTATGAATTTCACAAAACTGAAACAAAAATTGCTTTTTTAGCAAATCGATTTAATGAAGTTGACCAAACTACTGAGGGCGAAATTTCATATGCAATTTTTGAAAAAACTCCTTTTTATGCAACAGCAGGTGGTCAAAAACATGATCAGGGATATATAATTCAAGGCGACAAAAAAATTGAAATTATTGACGTTTTTAAAGATAAATTTTTAAATAATGTCCATGTTTTTGAAGGTAAACTATCAAAAAATTTACCGGTAATTTTAGAGTTAAATTCAGACAACCGTTTGAATTTAGAGCGAAATCACTCAGCAACTCACCTTTTATTTGCTTCACTTCGGGCAGAATTTGGGCCTCAAATTAAGCAACTTGGATCTGACAATAATGAAGAAAGACTGACTTTTGACTTTCCTTGTGCTCAAAAACCTTCGAAAGAACAAATAAAATCTGTCGAAAATCGCGTAAATTCATATATAAGTCAACAAGTTCAGCGTGAATATTTAGTCACAAACCTAGAAAAAGCCCAAAAACTAAATGCAATTATGACATTAGAAGAATCAGAATACATGGATCCTAATGCGCTTCGGCTTGTAGTTTTTCCTGGAATTACAACGGATTTATGTGGTGGAACTCACATTCAAAACACTAAATTATTAGAAAAATTCACAATTTTATCCTGTCAAACTAAGGGTTCGGGAATTTATCGGATTCGTGCAGTTAGCTCTTTTGCCAAAAATGTTGAGTTTTTAAAACAAAATATTGAACTTTTGAAGTTCCAAATTAGTTCATTGGTTAATAAAATTGCAAAAATTAGTCAAGATTTTAGCTTTGATATTCCAAGTTTTACTGATTTAGATTCAGAATTTGAGCACTTGACAAAAATTGAAGAAGAGCTCAAAGAAAAATATAAAAAAATCTTAAAAAATCAAGATATTTCTGAATCATTAGAATTAAATTTAGACAATTTTGTTGACATTAATCAAAATAAGTTTTATATTGATTTGGAATTTAATTCCAAAAATCTAAAACAATCAGCAGCTACTTTTAGACAAAAAAATCCAAAGTCAACATTTATTTTAGCCACAAATCTCGAAGATGAAAATTATTTAATTACAGTTGCATCTTTTAACTTAGAATCAAATGTCATTCTTGAAAAAATTATGGAAATTTACGATGGTGCAGGAGGTGGAAATTCTAAAATAGCTCAGGCAAAAATCAAGAAAAAACCTATAAAAGACGATATAATTAAGCTTTTATGAGCATTAGACCCAGAGTTTTAGCGCTTGATTTAGGGGTTAAGTCTTGCGGCTTTGCAATTTCTGATTCAGAATGGAAAATTTCTTTGCCCCTTGAGCAATATAATTTTAATAGGTATGATTTTGCAAGAGTTATCGCGCGAATTGGTTTTTGATTGGAACAATATTCTGTCTCAACTCTTGTTTTAGGTTATCCTTTGACTTTATCAGGTAAAATTTCTCCAAGAACAATTATGGTTGAAGAATTTGCCCAATTAATAAAAAAACACTATAAAATACAGCTTTTTTTTCAAGATGAGCGACTTTCTTCCAAGGAAGCCAACTCAATTTTAATTGACTCAGGTCTGTCCTTTAAAAAAAGGCAAAAAATTATTGACAAATTAGCAGCTCAAATTATACTTGAAAGATTTTTACAAACACAAAATGGATATGAAAAATAAAAAAACTTTAACTCAAGAATCAATAAACCTTTCAGACCCGCAACGAGTAATAATCGCAAAAGAAATTTCAAATTCAACAAATCCAACTTACGAAAAACTTTATTCACTTTTTTATACTGAATTTGAAGATTTAAGAATTTTTTCTGTTGTTTTTGATGAGAAAAAGAATATTCTTGCCTTTGAAATTGACAGAAATACTTGAGAAACTACAAAAACCTTTGTTGAATTTGACGACCAGACTATTGAACTTTTAGAGATGCAAATTAGTGAATTTTTTGACACAAATAAGTTCATATTTGAAGGTAAGCCAATTGATCCTTTCACTTTTTTTAATAATTTCTCGCCCGAAACCGATTATGATGATATAATTGAAGAACTTAGCGATAAAGAAGTAATTAGAGTTCCTGAATTAAAAAATAAGGCAAAAAAAGCTATAAAATCAAAGGTAAATTAAGATGAAACTAATTGTTGGACTTGGTAATCCAGGAGAAAAATATGCTCAAACAAAACATAATGTTGGATTTTGAGTTCTTGATTTATTAGCTGAAAAACTCGGATTAACCTTTGATCAAAAAACTGAAAACGGCGTTTTTTGTAAAACAAGTGATTTTATTCTTGCAAAACCAACAACATACATGAATAAATCAGGTGATTTTGTCTTTGAATTAGTCCAATTTTACAAAATTAATATTCTTGACGTGATAATTGTTTATGATGATATGAATTTTGAAATTGGCCAAGCAATAATTAGAGCAACCGGAAGCGCAGGCGGCCAGCGAGGTATGGAAAATATTATTGAAAAATGCGGTACTAAAGATATAAAAAGACTGAAAATTGGTATTTCGCGGTCCGAAAATTCTAAGGAATATGTGCTTAGTCCTTTTGAAAATCAGGCCAAAATTAAAGTTAAACAAGTTATTGACCAAGCTGCTGACATTCTTATTTTTTATTTATCAAATAGTTTTATGACTACGGTTCAAAAATTTAATGCTAACAAAAACAAAGCCTAAAGAAAAATTTTTAATTGCAGTTTCTGGCGGCTCTGATTCAATGTTTTTGCTTGACAAATATAAAAATAAAGATATAATTGTTGTTCATGTCAATTATAATTTGAGGCCACAGGCCATTTTTGAAACTTTGTTAGTTGCAAAATTTTGCCAAAAATATAATTTAATGCTTAAAATTTTATCCTTTGATAGCTTTTCTGTTTCAGGAAATTTACAGTCAAATTTAAGAAAGGTTCGTTACGAGTTTTTTTACCGAGTTTATAAGCATTTTGGATGCACAAAATTACTTGTGGCTCATCACTGAAATGATTTTGTTGAGACAATTTTTTTGCAAAAAGAGCAAAAAAAGTTAGTAACATTTTGAGGAATCCGCGGGCAAAATTTCCTTTTTGGAATGCAAATCTCAAGGCCACTTTTGTATTTTTACACAAAAAAAAGAATTCTTAATAGTTGTAAAAAAAGGAAAATCCCTTATCTTGATGATGATTCAAATTTCACAGACAAATATAGAAGGAACGCAATTCGTTTTAAATTACAAAAATTAAGCACTTTTTCTTTATTTTTTACTTTTTCTGTTCATTTCATTGCAAATTTTTTTAAATTAATAGAACTAAAAAAAAATTATAAAACTCTTGAAAAGTGAAAAAAAACAGAATATCATGCTTATTTTTTTCAAAAAATTCGAAAAAAACCAGAAATTATCTTTTTATATTTGCACCAAAATTTTGACAATATTAAATTATCAAAGGGAAAAATCAATTCAATAATTGACTTTATTAGTTCAAAAGCACCCAATGGATCCTTTTTAATAAAAAAAAATAACTATATAATTAAAAAAAAACTAAAAATATATGTAAAATCTAGTAAAATTTAGTAAGATTTGTTGAACTAGAAAGGAAAATCATGCAAGCAAAACAAAAAAGGAAACCATCGGCCGGTTGAATTGTTCTTTTAATTATACTTTTAATAGTGATTGCTTATTTTGTATATACTCAATTACAACCTAGCCTTACTGTTAAGAGTTTATCTCATTTCGAAGAACAGTTAGTTAAAAATGCCAAAAACACAACCGATGGTAATTTCTTTTACTCAGTTATTTTTGATATTAATGCTTATCGAATTCGTGTAGTTGAAGCTACTGAAGGTAAAATAATTGCTTATTCGGTAATAGCAGATCCTGCTGTTATTACAAAATTCCAATCTGGTGCTGCTGAACTTAGCCCATTGATTAAAAATCAACTGCAAAATTCAAATATTACAACATATTCAGAATTAGTTTCACTTTCAGTTAAAACAGTTCCCTCAAATTATACAAATCCTACAGAACCAACAAAGCTCCTTCTTAATGAACTTTATGATTTAGTCGGCGCACAAAAACCCAAAGATAATGTCTATTTGCCTTCTTTTACTTCAGCCGATAGACCGTCTACAACAATTCTTCAATATATTCTCTCACTTCTCCCGGTAATTATACCAGTTTTTATAATTGGTTTTTTCATTTATCGCGCAAACAGAAATTCTCAAGGAGGTGCAGGATTTTTCAATCCTGGAAAAAATCAAGCAATCCGTATTAAATCTGATAAAAAATATACTGATGTTGCAGGAAATGTTGAGGCTAAAGAGGAAATTTCTGAATTTATCGACTACCTAAAAAATCCTGGGCGTTATTCTAGCGCTGGTGCAAAAATTCCGCGTGGAATTTTGCTAGGAGGTCCTCCAGGAACAGGGAAAACATTACTTGCAAAAGCAACTGCTGGTGAAGCGAATGTGCCTTTTTTCTTCATTTCTGCATCTAATTTTGTGGAATTATATGTTGGAGTTGGAGCAAAAAGAGTACGTGAATTATTTAGAGATGCACGAAATGATTCACCGGCAATAATTTTTATTGATGAGCTTGATGCAATTGGACGCTCCCGTGGTTCAGGAATTGGCGGGGGTAACGACGAAAGAGAGCAAACATTAAACCAACTTCTAGTTGAAATGGATGGTATGGTTGAAAATACCGGACTTTTAGTAATAGCAGCAACAAATAGAACTGACGTTCTTGATCCAGCCCTTTTACGTCCGGGTCGTTTTGACCGTTCAATAATTGTTGGACTTCCTGACGTTAGAGAACGTGAAGAAATTTTAAGATTGCATGCAAAAGGTAAAAGAATTTCTAAAAATATCACACTTGCAAATATTGCAAAAAGAACTCCTGGATTTTCAGGAGCTCAATTAGAAAATGTTATAAATGAAGCAACACTTTTATCAGTTCGTGAAAAAACTCAAGTCATCACAAGTGAGCAAATTGACGAGGCAATTGACCGAGTAATTGGTGGACCTGCTAAGAAAAATCGCGTAATAACTGAAAAAGAAAGAATAATGGTTGCTTATCACGAAGCTGGACATGCCGTTGTTGGTCTAAAATTAAGATCTGGAGTCAAAGTTCAAAAAATTACAATTGTTCCCCGTGGAAATACCGGCGGTTATAATTTAATGCTTCCTGAAGAAGAAAAATATAATAGCACAAAATCAGAACTTTTAGCAACAATTGCGGCATTTATGGGTGGTCGAGCAGCTGAAGAAATAAAATATGGTGAACAAGAAATTTCTACTGGCGCTGGTAATGATATTGAAAAAGCTACAAAAATTGCCCGTAAAATGGTTACCGAACTTGGAATGTCATCGCTTGGTCCAATTCAGTATGAACAAGATCAATCATCGCCATTTTTAGGAAGAGATTATATAAAAAATACATCATTTTCTTCAAAAGTTGGTCACGAAATTGACATTGAAATTCGCCAAATTATTTCTAATGCTTACAAACAAGCTTCTGAAACAATTAAAAATAATTTAGATTTACTTGAATTAATCAAGGATACTTTATTAGAAAAAGAGACAATTGTTTATGAAGAAATTCAACAATTAGCTGAAACTCTTGAGCCACTTCCAAAATCAGACCCAGTTCAAACAAGTGCTGTAAAACCTTCTGATATTTTGAGTGAACTTTTATCAGTAGATCCAAATCCTGAAGATATTTTAGATGAAAATCTTCAACAAAAATCAGTACAAAATTCTGACCAAAATTCAAGTGTGAATCTTGAACAAAAATCAGATGAAAATCCTGAACAAATTTCAGAACAAGAATCACAAGAAAACTCTGGACAAATTTCAGATCAAAGTTCACAAGAAAACCCTGAACTAAATTCAGAACAAAACCCTAAAGAAAATTCAAAAGAAAATTCAGAAGAAGATTCAGACACTACCCCAAAACAAGACTAATTAAAATTTTTTTCATTTTTATTTAAATTTTAGAAATACTGAAAATAGTTTCAGAATTAAATTGACGTTTTAAGGAATAAGACTATGTCAAAATTAAACGACCAACAACAATTTCGCCTTGAAAAACTTAAAAATTTACAATCCAAAGGATTTAATTATCCAAAATCAATTTTCTTGCATGATAATTTGGACGAAATAATTAAACAATATCAAGATAAAAACCATGATTTTTTTGTTGAAAACCAAATTAAAGTCGCTTTTGCAGGTCGTCTTATTCGCCAACGCTCCCCATTTTTCATTATTTATAGTCAATCATTAGAATTTCAAGTGTATGCAAATAAAGATTTTCAAACACAAAATCAGTTTACTTTTTCAAATTTAGACCTTGGTGACATAGTTGAAATTTCTGGATATTTATTTAAAACCAAAACAAATCAAATAAGTCTTAAAGCAGAAACTTTTTCAATTTTAGCAAAATCATTGCACCCATTGCCTGATCAATATTATGGAATTGAAAATGCCGATGATAAATATCGTAAGCGCTATTTGGATTTGTTAGTAAATGAAAAATCAAGGCACACTTTTATTATTAGAAGCAAAATTATCTCCTTAATTCGCAAGTTTTTTGACTCACAAGGATTTTTAGAAGTTGACACACCTGTTTTGCAACCAGTTTTAGGTGGTGCTTCGGCTAAGCCGTTTATAACATTTTATAATTCATTAAGTCAAAATTTTTACTTACGAATTGCAACTGAATTACCGTTAAAAAAATTATTAGTTGGCGGAATTGATGCCGTTTATGAAATAGGGAAAATTTTTCGTAATGAAGGTTTTGATACAACTCATAATCCCGAATTTACCTCAATTGAATTTTACCAAGCTTATTCAGATTTAAACAAGATAATGAATCAAACTGAAAATTTAATTCGCTTTTTGTTTGAAGAACTCGGATTAAATCAGTCAGAACACTGATATGGCGAAAATAAAATTGATTTTTCACAAAAATTTGCACGGTTTGACATGGTCCAAATAACTTCGGAAAAAATGAATTTTGACCTTAAAAATGCAGATTTTTCAGCTTTAGTTGAAGAAGCTAAAAAATACAATATAAAAATTGAACCATTTTTTACAAAAGGTCATTTAATCAACGAATTTTTTGAAAAATTTGTCGAACCTACTTTAATAAATCCGACTTTTATTACCGGTCATCCTATTGAAATTTCGCCTTTAGCAAAATCTGATCCTAATAATCGCAATTTTACGCTTAGAGCAGAACTTTTTATTGCTACAAAAGAATTTGCAAATATGTTTGACGAGTTGAATGATCCTATTGACCAATTAGGTCGTTTTCAAGCACAGATTAATGAAAAAGAAAAAGGAAATCAGGAAGCTTCTGAAGTTGATCACGAATTTGTTCAAGCTCTTGAGTACGGAATGCCCCCAGCGGCAGGCTGCGGAATTGGGATAGATCGTCTTGTGATGTTATTAACAAATAATGAATCCATTCGGTCAGTTATTTTATTTCCACAACTTAAATCTAAAAAGGATTAAAATGAAACTATTTTTTGCTTTTGATCTTGATGGAACATTATTGCGCTATGACAATACAATCCATCCTGAAAATGTTAAAATGCTCAAAAAACTCTATGAATTAGGGCACATTTTAGTTGTAGCAACTGGTCGAGGTTTGTCAGCTTGCATTGATTTAGCAAAACAATATCCATATTTTCATTATCTTGTTTCGAATAATGGCACTCTAATTTATGATATTAAAACTAAAAAAACAATAAACAAAGGCACACTCAAAAAATCAGTTGTACTTGATTTATTTAAAGATTGCAAAGATACTAACTCAATTTGTGCTTTTTCAACCCCGCACAATCTTTTTGAATATTCTCCTCAAAAAAATTATGACTGATTAAAAGATCAGCATATAATGGACCTAAATCACTATACAAAACTGAATGATTTTGAAATTATAGAAATTATTCAAGCAGATCCAATAACACAAATTGCCTTTCGTAATGATGAAAAAGCAATTATAAATCTTCATAAAAAATGGTCTGAAAAGCTAAATAATTTATATAAAGTAACAATAACAAACCGAATTTTTTTGGATATTAATCCTTTAAACGTCGATAAATCTACTGCAATTTTAGAATTACTAGAAAAAAACAACATAAGTACCAAAAAATTAGTAACTTTTGGCGATAGTTCTAACGATTATGGAATGATAAAACTAGCTCGTTATGGTTTTGCAATGCAAGATGCAACTCCTGATTTAATTGAGGTAGCCTCAAGAAAAATTGGAAGTTGTAAATCTGACACAATCGCAAGAACTATCGATATTCTTTTAGAAAATCAAGACAAATTATTTTCTGCCTAAAATTTATGAATTTTTAAAAAAAGCTTCTCCCAAGTTTTCCAGTTTAGATAATTTTAAAAAAGTGTCCTGGTTTAGTTTTGGCCGCTTTTTTACCTTTTTTGGCAAAAGTTAATTACCTATTTTTAAACACTGGCAAAAATCAATTTATGGATAAAGCAACAAAAATCATAAAAAATACAACTACTATTTAAACTCAATGCAAATAGAAAACTCGTTTTTATTTGCAGCGAGCCTAAAAAAACATATGAAGTTTTGAAAGAACAATAACCAAAAGCCATAAATTTGTAGATTTCTAAACGGTCAAATTTAAGGCATTCCATCATATTTAAAAATATAATGGATAATTCGCATTTTCTGATTTTTTATGGCAAAAACATAATTAATTCCCCCTTAATTCAATATCAAAATTTATTAATTATTCTTAGTGTGGTTTATTATAACATAATTTTATTTTTGACCAAGCATTTTTTTGCAAAAGGTCGATTTTAAAGCAATAAAAATTAGGATTTTAGCGTTAAAAAATACGGATTTACTGGTATTTTTGCGTATTTATATTAGCTAAAAAGTCAATTTTTGCCATCAAACTGTCAAACCCAGGAAAATTTATGAAAATTTTTAAAAAAGCTTCTTGAATTAATCAACAAGAAGCTTTTATTTTCAAATAGGTGGTAAATTCTTAGTTAATTTCTTTGCGAATTTTGTCAACAAAAAATTTAGTGATAACATAAGGTCTAGTTATCATTGAACCAACAACGACTGAATGAGAACCAATTTTAAAAGCGTCAATTACATTTTGAGGCTCGTTAAAACCACCTTCAGCGACAACTTCTATGCCGGTATTACGGACTTTTTCAACCATTCAACGTAAAAATTCGTAATTATTTTCAATATTATTATGGTTTTTTGTTGTTTCTGTATAACCGCGCAAAGTTGGGGCAACATAGTCAAATTTTAATCTAATTGCATTTTCAACATCTTCATAGTCAGCACAATCTGCAAGTAAATATTGGTTCTTTTTTCGGTTTTTATGAAAAAAGTCAACAATTTCATCAAGATTTTCGGCCGGCCTGTTGCGCAGAGTTGCATCAATTGCAATTATTTGGTTATCAAATTGCATTAATTCTTTGAGTTCTGCTAAAGTCGGCGTAATAAAAACACTTGAATTTGTGTAGGTTTTTTTAATTAAAGAAATTAAAGGTACTTTTTGGTTTAGTTCAAAAAAATCTTTGACATTGTTAATTTGTGAAGTTCTAATACCATCAGCCCCACCTAAAAGCACAGCATTCATCATTTTTTGCATTATTTTTGGCCCATAAAGTGGCTCATCTTCGAGCGCTTGACATGAGACAATGAAACTATTTTTTAAAAGACGCATTTTTTTACCCTTTAATTAGTGATTTTTGCTAATTTTTCCTTTATTTTTTCATATTGTTCTAATTTTTCGTCTTGAACTTTTTGGATTTGAGAAAATTCCTGATTTGCTTGAATTGTCTCATTTTCTCTATAATTAGGATGTCCAAAAATTAGAATATTATACCATTTTGGCATTAAATTTGGTACAGTTTTTGCAACTTTTTTGGCAACTTTTTGTAACTTAGAATCGTTTTTTGCAATTTGTTTTTCTAAGGCAATTAGCTGATCAAATTCAGGTGTTTTTGTCCAAATTGTTAAATTTGTTAAGTTTTTCTCTTTTTTACTAAAGAAAGTATAAATTATTGAACCAACATAGCCAAAAATAATTGTAACGAAAAAGGAAATTAGCGCTACATATTCGCTAGCAAATTCAATTGCTAAATTTTCAGGAACAAGTCTTTTGTTTGTAAAGATTCATAAAAATAAAGCAGTAATAAAAGCAACACTAATTCCAAGAACGGCGCCAAAAGAATTTGTTCTTCGAGTTAGAATTCCTAACATAAAAACAGCACCAATTGGCACACCAAAAAGTCCGACTACTGCAAGGAAAAGGTTAAATAAATTAGTTTGTTCTGAATAAGCCAAAAGAAAAGCAACTAACATTCCTTGAATTCCGAAAAATGTGATTAAAATTTTTGATATAATCAACATTATTCGGTCTTTTATAGGTGCTTTTTTCCGGAATTTACGGATTGGTTGGATAAAGTCACTAACAATTACATTAACTAGCGAGTTCATTGAAGAAGAAATTGTTGACTGACTTGCGGCAAAAACTGCGGCAATAATCAAACCAGAAAGTCCGGTCGGTAAGACTTTTATGATGAAAAATGAAAGAAGTTGATTATTTGCCGCACCCTGGCGACCAACAATTTGGTCAATAGCATTTTTGGCATCAACGTCAAATCCTTGGGACTTAAAGTAACTATACAACATTGAACCAACGCCATAAAACACAAAAATAGTAATTAAAGTTAAAATTGCGTTAATATAGATAGTTTTATTAGTTCCGGAAATGAATTTAGAGGTTTTATATCTTTGGACGATGTCTTGAGATGCTGTATAGGAGAAAATAGTCTCAACATATTTTCCTAAAAAAAGAAGGAACATACCACCGCTAGCGGCACTTATTTTTCATTGACCTGCATTAAAAATTGACTGATAAATATCGCCTTTACTTCAGTCAGTCTGAACTAATCCAAAAATCAAAATGCAAATAATTCCCAAAAGTAAAACGAGACCCTGGATTGCATCAGTTCACAAAACACCCTTAAAACCACCTAAAAAAGTGTTTAAAATTACGACTATCGCCATAATTCCGATAATCAAATAAATGTCTAAATCAACAAAAAGTGACAAAGTCAGTGCAGGAATATATAAAACAATTGCAATCCGGAAAATGTGAAAAATAGCAAATAAACCACCACTTAAAGCCCGAATTAAATAATTATAACGACTTTCGAGATAAGCATAGGCAGTATTTGCAGTAATTTGGCGATAAAAAGGGATAATTCATTTAATTAAAACCGGACTAATCAAAATTATTGCCACTTGCCCGACAGATCACATTCATCCTGTTTTAAAAGCAAGTCCGGGGAGACCTAAAAATGTAAGGGACGAAAGCCCGGTAGCCCAAATCGAAAGAGCAATAACAATTGAAGGCACTTTAATTGACTTGGCTACTAAATAAGAATCAGTGCTTTTTTGCTTATTATTTTTTTCTTGATACCAAAAAAATAATCCAAGCAATAGCATTGAAAGCATATAAATTGCTAAAATAATTCAATCAGTTGTTGAAAAACTTGATTTATTTTCTTCCATATTTCCCCCTTTTTCAACTTTTTATAATTAAAAATTTGAAAAAGTTGAAGCTAGTCTAAAAATTTTTCTTTAATTTCAAGCGCCTTTTGATTTAGTGTTTTTTGGCAAATTTTTTTAAATGGAAGGCGATTATAACCAGCATCAACACCATAAAGTTGCATAATTGCTTTGATTGTTTGCATTAGTCCAACTTCTAAAAGTGATTGAATATAGTCATTATAGATGTGAATTTCGTTTTTAAAGGCTAGTAAATCACCTTTTTTTGCTAAATCAAGAATTTTTCTTGCCTTGATTGCGTTTGTATTATAAGTTGAACCGATAAATCCACGAGCTCCTAAAAGGTAAGCAAGCCCAAAAGCTTCATCAAAAGCATACATTCAAATTTTTTCTGGATAAGTTTTGATTAGTCTTTCGAATAAAAAGATGTCATTTGACCCAAATTTGCAGCCAATAACATTTTTAAGATTTAAAATGCTTCCAAATTGTTCAATGTTAATTTTTGAACCTGCAAGTTGAGGCAAGTAATAAATAAACATCGGTAAATCAACGTTTTTTGCAATTTCTTCGTAGTAGTTTTTGATTTCATCAAAAGAAAAATTATAATAAAAAGGTGTGATTGCGCTGATTGCATCAAAACCAAGTTCTTTAGCTTTTTTTCCTAGTTGGATTGCTTCTTCAAGATTTAAACTTCCAATCTGAGCAATTAAAGTTACCTTATTTTTTGCTTTTTTAGCTACAATTTCATAAATTTTTTGCCGTTCTTCAACAGACATTAGCAAAAATTCGCCCGTTGATCCAGTGACATAAAGACCGTCAACTTTTTGCACATCAATTAAAAAATCAAGAATATGCTCAAGATTTTCAGTCATAAGTTCGCCTTTTTCATTAAAAGGACTTATTAAAGCGGGGAAAAATCCATGATATTTTTCCATATTAGCCTCCTTCTTATAGAAAAATCTTTTGTACTGATTTTCCTATTTTTTGTATATAAAATAATTATATATAAAAAAACGCGTATTTTTGCCAAAAACGGGATTTTTCTTTATTTTTGTCAGTTTCTGCTAATTTATCTACTAAAGATTAAATTTTTTGCCTTAAAAGATAAAAAAAGCGCCAGCATACCGGACATAAAAAAACCCGTATTTTTTTCAAAAACGGGATTTTTCTTTATTTTTGTTAGTTTCTATTAATTTATCTACTAAAGATTAAATTTTTGCCTTAAAAGATAAAAAGCGCCGAGCATACCGGCATTATTTTTGGATTCGGCGATTAAAAGTTCACACTTATAAGGAGTTTGCTCTAACATTTTTAGGAATTTTTCCTGAATTTTTGCAAAGTATTTCTTATTTATATAGGAAAAACCGCCGCCAATAAAGATTTTTTCCAAATTTTGAAAAATTGCTAGTTGATAAGTAAAGTCAACAACTTTTTGGAAATAGTCATCAATCATTTTTTGGAAATCAGCGTTACTTTTATATAAATTATCAAACTTTTCATATTCAGAAATTCTAATATTATAAAGTTTACTAATTTCTTTATCAAGCAAACTAAAAGAAAGTCAATCATCAAGTCTTTGACCCTCATAAATTAGATAACCAAATTCACCAGCAAGAAAATTTTCACCTCGAATTAATTCATCCTTGACAATTCCAATTCCAACGCCAGTCCCTAAAGTAACAGTTGCGTAATTTTTTAGGTTTTTGTGATAAAATTTTTCTGAAATTGCAGCGGCATTTGCGTCATTTTCGACAACAACAGGTAAATTAAATTTTTTTTCTAAAGTAGAAAAATCGCTGCCAAAATATGGTAATGTTTTATGATTTACAAAAATAATTTTCTTTTTTTCAACATCAACCCCGCCCATTGTAGCAATAGCGATTCCTTTTATGTCTTTAGAAAAATCTGATTTTTCTAAAATTGAGTTGATAATTTCATCTAAATTCTCTAGAATTGAACTGATATTGGTTTTAAAAGTTTTTGTTTGGTGAAAAAAATTATTATTATCAATAATTCCCATTTTAATGTTTGTACCGCCAATATCAAAAAGAATGAATTTGTCCATTTTGCCTCTCTTTTTTAAAATAACCTTTGTTTTTATAGCATTTTTTAAAATCTTGCTAGTATAAATTTGGTTGTTTCTTTTAAAAATTATAACTTATAAAAGCAAAAATAAATTAGAATATTAATAAATTAGTATCAAAAATTTCTTAAAATATCACGGTATAAAACACTGATTTTTATAAAAAAACTCTGATTTTACACAAAACATTTTAAAAAAAAAAAAAAAAAAAAAATTGTTTTAACGCTATAAATTAGCATAAAAATTTGCTCGTGTGATCGAATTTAGCGTACATTTATTCATTATTAAAGATAAAATGCCGTCATATGATCATGTTAAAGTGGCCAATTTTTATTATTTTCCTAGACAAAACCGTGAAAAAATTGAATCAAGCAAGTTTTCATCGTCTGTTCTACCAAAAATAGTTTGTAATTCTCTTCAAGCATTACGCAAATCTACAATTGCAATTTCAGGTCCAAAACCAGATTCTAGACTATTTTTAGCATCAATAATTGCTGTTTTCGCCAATTCTATCTGTGAAATTTGGAATGAATTAGCGACAAATTGGTTTTCTTTTCCCAAAAAAGCAAAAATAGTTTTAATTTTACCAATTAGGCTATTAATTTCTTTGTTTTTAGCACTAATTAATATTTTATCAGCAAATTCTTCCCTATTTTCAATTAGGTCAGATTTATTATAGACTTGTAAATATACTTGATTTTCGCTAATTTTTTCACTTAAATCAAGATGTTTAGATTTTTTTTGACTTGCATCAATAACATGTAAAATTAAATCAGATTTTTCCATGTTTTCAAAAGTCTTACTAATTCCAATTTGTTCAATTTTTTGTTTAGTTTTTCTAATTCCGGCAGTATCAAAAACTTTGAAAAGCAAATTGTCAATTACAAAATTACCCTCGACAATATCACGAGTTGTTCCAGGAATTTCACTTATTATTGCCTTATTTTCGTCAATTAAAACATTTAGAAGTGAAGACTTGCCACTATTGGGTTCGCCAATTAAAGATGTTCTTATTCCTTCATAAATTAGTCTTGAATTATCGGCTATTTTTATTAATTCATTAAAATTTTTTATTAATTCATCAATTTTAGGAATAAGAATCTGATTTGTTAGAATTTCAACATCATCATACTCGGGGTAATCAATATTTACCTCAATAGTCCCGATAATTTCCTCGATTTGTTGAATTAATTTCTTAATAAAATTTGAACTTACACCAGAAAACTGTTTAAGAGCAACATTGTGTTGCGATTTAACTTGAGCATGAATTAAATCATTAATCGCTTGAGCTTTAACTAAGTCAATTTTCCCATTTAAAAAAGCACGCAAACTGAACTCTCCAGGATTTGCAAGTCTAGCGAGTTTAGTTTTTAAAATAGTTTCCAGAATTAGATTTGTATTTAAAACACCACCATGAGCGTTTATTTCTACAGTTTCTTCGCCGACAAAATTTTTATCCCCAGCAAATCATAGAACTAAAACTTGATCAATTTTAGTCTGATTATCATGAATCCAGCCAAAAGTTATTTCCATGGAATTACCAATTTTCCCGGTAAAAATTTTTTCCATGATCTTAAAGGCATTTGGTCCTGAAATTCTTATGATCGAAATTGCCTGATTTATTGCGCCTGAAGCAATCGCACAAATAGTATCAAAAACCATTTAATATATTCCTAAATTAAATTTAAAAGTTAAAAAAAGTACTTTTATGTACTAAATTCCTATTTTTTTCTCATATTCAGCTAGCGAACCTTGAAAAAATACAGCTGAATCTTGCTTAATATCCAAAATCGCATTTGCAACTTCTTTTATTAAGGCAAGATTGTAAGTTGTAAAAATTGCTCCCGAATCATAAAGTTTTAAACCTTCAATGAAAGAATCAATTGATTCAGAATCAAGATGGTTAAGTGGTTGGTCAAAAATTAAAAAATTTGACTCACTTAACATCATTTTTGAAAACATAAGTCGAACTTTTTCGCCACCAGATGTAACGTTGACCTTTTTGAAAACTTGATCGCCGCTAAAAAACATCCTTCCTAAAAAAGCACGCATTCTATGGGTTGAATTGTCTTTATTTTCATCTTGTGTGTTAAAAATTGGCCACTGTGAAATTCAAGAAATTAAATCTAAATCTGAATTAAAAAAATCATCAGTGTTTGCTGGTAAATAATCAAATTTTATAGTTGAGCCTCAAGTAATTGTCCCTGAAGTTGGGACCTCTTTTCCGGCAATAATGTCAAGTAATTTAGTTTTTATCAAATCATCATCGACAAAAACTACCATTTTTTGACCAGGTAAAAGTGTAAAAGACACATTTTTAAATAAAAATTCGCCAGTTTCAGGATTTTTATAACTTAAATTTTCAACGTTTAATATTTGTTTTCCAGGTCTTGGAAAAACATTAAAACGAATGTAAGGATATTTTCGTGATGAAGGTTTAATTTCCTCGAGCTGAATTTTCTCAAGGGATTTTTTTCGTGAAGTCGCCTGAGCAGATTTTGATGCATTTGCAGAGAATTTTGCTATAAATGCCTCTAATTTTGCAATTTGTTCTTCTTTTTTTGCATTAGCATTTTTTTGAAGTTCTCTTAATAACTCAGAAGATTGTTTTCAAAAACTGTAATTTCCAGTAAAAATTTTAACTTCACCATAATCAATATCAACGGTATGAGTGCAAACTTGATCCAAAAAATCGCTATCATGGCTAACAACTAAGACAATATTTTTATAATTAATCAAAAATTCTTCAAGTCATTTAATAGCTTTAAAATCTAAGTGGTTAGTTGGCTCATCCATTATCAAAATATCAGGATTTCCAAAAAGCGCTTTTGCCAAAAGTACTTTGACTTTATAGGAAGATTTTAATTCTGACATTTTTGAGTATCAAAATTCTTTAGGAATTTCAAGTGCAGAAAGTAAAATTTGTGCATCATTTTCAGCACTTCAGCCACCTAAAAGTCCAAATTGTTCTTCAAGTTCGCCAGCGCGGTTATAATCAGCTTCTGTAGCATCCGGGTTTGCGTAAATTTGATCTTTTTCTTGTTGAATTTCATATAATTTTTGGTTTCCCATTATTACAACATCAGTAACAATAAAATCGTCAAATTCATAGTGATTTTGTGATAAAACCGAAATTCTTTGATTTTGTGATGTTTGAATTGATCCTGATGATGGTTCGATAAAACCAGCTAAAATTTTTAAAAAAGTTGATTTTCCAGCTCCATTTGCACCGATAATTCCATAAGTATTTCCTTCTGTAAATTTTAAATTTACATTTTGGAATAAAACTTTATCGGCAAAAATTTTTGATAAATCCTTAATTTCAATCATTTTGAGTCTCTTTAAATTATAATTTAGTAAAATATCTAAAAATTATATTACAATTTTTATTAAATTAAAGTAAAAACCTAATAAAAATAACTTCTAAAATTTAATATTAGACCTCTAATTTTCAATAAAGATTAAAAAAGCTAAAATAAAATGATTAAAAAGCGAGGTTTTTGGTGGCAATAAAAAAACATTTTTATAAATTTTTCAGTGGATTAGTAATTTTGCCAATCTTTTTGATTTCCTGCTCTCAACCAGAAACAGAAACAAATGTTTCTTCTACTCCATCTTTGATTATTCCAATTTCAGAAAACAAGGATGAATTCCAAAAACAAAATCCGCGTTCATTTGACCTTTATGTTTCAGAAGTAAATGCTATTAGGTTGAAATGATTTTTAAATAAACCTAGCTTAATTAATCTTTTGCCTGAGGAAAAAAGCAAAATTTATGCTTCTGGTGTTGCAAAAAGTTTTGTTTTTGACAATAAAAATCGAATTTTAGCACTTCAGGACAACTTTGGCTCATCTGAGGAAACTAATCCAAATTTTTTGAAAAATATTTTTCAAAAAACATCTGCAGTTTATTCGGGTAAAAAAATAAATGATGGGAATACCGACCTGTTAAATGATTCAGATCAAGATAATTTTGAAAAACATAAAAAAATTTCAAAAATTTTTGCGCAAAATTGACGCTATATTGAAACTAAGTTATTAAAACCAAATGTTATTCAAAAAGACAATAAAAATTATCTTTTAATTAATGCATATAAATTTATTTTTTCATCCCCACTTAACAGTTCAAACCCTCAAACTAATGAAAAAACTGAGACAAAATCTGATAAAAAAGCTGATAAAAAATGAAAAATAACCGCCCCAAACACAAAACCAACCCCTATTTTGAGACTTCACTGGCATAATCAAAGCCTAGAAAATCCGTTCAAAATTAAACTTAATTCAAAAGATGATTTAAACTCTGAGTATGATTTGCAGCTAATTAATAATATTGACCAGCCGGAATCTGTTGCTGATTATAGCTTTAATTTTGCTGACTCAAATCCAAAAATACCTGAGAGTCCGCTTAAAATTACACACATAGACCCTATTTTTCGAGTTGTTATTCAAAGTTTTGCCATCCCTTATCAAGACAGTGTTGCTAATTTTGAAAGTGATAATTTTAAATTTGATTATGAATTTGACTAATCCAAAAGCTTTTTCAAATATGAAAATTAGGTTATTTATATAAACTTATTGTTCAGTAAAAAAAAAAAAAAAAACATTTTGGCTTATTTTTTACTTTTTGTGTTAAAATGTTAATTGTTTTTCATAATATAAGGAAATTAATATGCAAATTATTTTAAATATTTTTAAAATGTGAGAGTTAATGTCAATGGTTTTTTCCAAAAAAATCAGTGTTTTTGCATATTCTTTTTTCAATGCCTTTTATAAATCCATTAACTCTTACAAAAATAAAAATATTTTTAATAATATTAAAAACTCGGCCATTTCAAATTTGATTTTGTGAAATTTCTAAAATAGCATTAAATTTAATTTGAAAACGGGCCAAAAACCCGTTTTTTTATTTAAAAACACTTAAAACTAAATAATAAGGAAAAAAATGACCCTAAAAAATGATGGTGAACATCGCAGAGATCTGTTAAAAATAGGCATAAACAGAAAAATTATTGATTATAACTTTATTTATACTATTCCGCCAACAAAGAAAAAGAAAAATCCACTATTTAAATATTTCGGTTTTGAATCGCTTTTTTTTCGCTTTTCGAAAAAAATTGTAAAAATTTTTCTCGAATTCGTAATAGTGGCCTGAATTGTTGCGACACTAGTTTTTCTTCTGATTGACTCAATTCCGGGTGAGCCAGGTTTTCTTCATGGTCTAAATGACGCTCAAAAAACAGCAGAAAAACATCTTTATGGACTTGATTTGCCTCAAGCACAACGATATTTTAATTACCTTTGGAATTTTATTAATTTTGATTTTGGAATTTCATATAGTCTTAGACCTCGTGTCGAAATTAGCGATTTTATTTGACAAAGATTTTTCACATCTTTTTCAATAGGTATCGTTTCAGTTATTTTAACACTTTTAGTTGGAGTTCCGCTTGGAATTGCTGTTGGAAAAAATCCAGGTAAGTTTTTTGACAATTTAGCGACAGTCTGAATTGCGATTTTTTCCTCAATTCCTTCGCTAGTTTTTGCAATTTTTCTTTTAATTTTTGGACAAAAAGCCGGAATTCCTTACATTTTTAATATACAGGATTTCTCCACTTTTGTCCTACCTGCCATTGCCCTTTCAATTGGATCTGTAATTAGTTATGTGCGATACATTCGTTTTGAACTTAATAATGAGTTAAATTCTATGCATGCTAAATTTGCATATTTAAAAAATTTAACAAGAAATCGCTTCGTTTGAACTCATGCACTTAAGGCATCACTTTTCCCAATTGCAACATTTTTTCCTTTAGTTGTTTTAGGTTCTTTTGTTGGTTCAATTTTTGTTGAGAAAATCTTTTTAATTTCAGGATCTGGGGGGATCATGATTGATGCAATTCAGTCAAAAGATAATAATATTATTCTCTTTTTAGTAATTATTTACTCACTTTTGACAATAATTTCTTATACATTACGTGATATAAGTTACGAATTGCTCGATCCTAGAATTAGAAGGAGGGCAAAATAATGAATCAATTTCCGTCAATTGAAAAATATATTGACCAAAACTTAAAACCTAATCCATTTTTACAGCCTTTTTCATACCAAATGTGAAAATTAATGGTTGCTCAGTCAAAAAGTTTTGATCGTAATTATTTTGGTAAGCCCCGTAATAATTTTTATGAAGTTTTCCTTCGATTTTCCCGTTCCTTTTCAGGTGTTTTTGGAATTGTTACTATTATTTTCATGCTAATTTTAGCAATTATTATCCCTTTTACAACTGGATCACCGACTCAACTTCGACCTGATATGAAAAACTTAAACTATTTTACACAAGGATTTATTTTAGGTACTGATTCTCAAGGTCGTGATGTTTGGGCATTTTTATGACACGGATTGCAGTTTTCCTTAATTTTAAGTTTTATTGTTGCCCTTTTTGATGTTGCGCTTGGAACTTTTTTTGGAACACTAATGGGTAATTTTGACCTTTTTGACAAAATTTTTACCTTTATTATTAAAATAGTTTCAAATATACCAACAATTTTAGTAATTATTTTGATGACATTAGTTTTGCGTCCGAGCTTTTGAGTTTTAGTTTTATCATTTTCACTTACTGGCTGAATCGGACTTGCAAATCAAGTTCGTGCGCAAATAAAAAGAGCTAGAAACTTTACATGAGTAATTGCCTCACGTGTTTTAGGAACTCCTTCTTATAAAATTCTCCTTAATTTTGTGCCAGTAATTATTCCACTTTTAATTACAAATATTGTTTTTGTAATTCCAGGTACAATTCTTGGCGAAACTGGTCTTGCTTTTATTGGTCTGTCACTACCAAATGTTCCAACTTTAGGAAATGCAATTAATTCAGGAATTCCAATTGTAACTTTGTATCCTCGTTATGTTTTAATTCCTTCATTCTTTTTAATTTTATTAACTTCCTCAATTCAAATGATTGGAAATTCAGTTCAAGATGCTCTAAGGAGGCAAAGATAAATGATTTCTTATTTTTTGGCCAAATTTTCTGATTGCAAAAATGCTGAAAATCCAACTTTGTGTTATAAATTAGCAAAAAATTTAGAAAAGTTTAAAAAAGACTTAGAACTTTTAAAGCAAAAAAACTTGGATCCAAAGCAATATCAAGAAAAATTCCTTGAACTTAAAGAAGAATTTTTAGCTTATGAAGTTAACATAAAAAAACATTATAAATCAAAAAAATCCTATAAAATCCAAGCTATTTTAAACAGAATTCAACAATATTGGCACACAAGTTTTAACCGTTCTCACTTTGATTTTGAAGCTTTTTCAAAAAATGTTCTCTACAAACAAATTGGCAATAAAAAGTACAAAATTGTTGCCCAAATTAAAAATTTAAATTTATCCTTTGTTAATCCAGCCAATCCTTCAATACGAAATATCGTAATTCGTAATGCTTCAATTGATTTTTATGAAGGTAAAATTCATGCAATAATCGGTGAGTCAGGTTCAGGGAAATCGGTAATTACTTCTTGTCTTTATGGACTTGCGGGCGAAAATGCTGTTGTTGAATCAGGAGAAATAAGATTATTTAACAATCCAGTTCATAATTTTGATTTTCGGGCTTGAGAACTTTCAAATTATCGGGGAAAAATAATTTCTGCTGTTTTCCAAAACCCGATGTCAACTTTGAATCCAACCAAAAAAATCGGTGCCCAAATAATGGAAGGAATGCTGTTAAATAAAATTGTCAAAAATAAAAAAGAAGCCTATGAAAAAGCACTTTTATATTTAAAAATGACAAAAATTGTCAATCCTGAAATGGTTATGAAATTATATCCTCATGAACTCTCAGGTGGAATGATTCAGAGAATTGTTATTTCCGCAATTCTTTCACTTGAGCCTAAAATTATTGTTATGGACGAGCCAACTACCGCCCTTGATACAACAGTTCAGGCTTTGGTTCTTGATATTATCCGTGATTTGCAAAAAAGACTGAAAATTACGATCATTTTTATAACTCATGACTTAGGAGTGGTTGCTTCACTTGCAAATTACATCACAATTATGTATGCTGGTCAAGTTGTTGAAGAAGGAACAAGAGACGAAATTCTTTTAAATCCAAGACATCCTTATACTTGAGGGCTAATAACTTCAATGCCTGACATAAATAAAGGTGATCGTCTGGCCTCAATTCGTGGGGTAGTTCCATCTTCATTAAATTCAATTGTCGGTGATGCATTTGCGGTTAGAAATGATTATGCCTTAGAACAAGATTTTTTTGTTGAGCCAAAATTTTATAAAATAAGTCCAACTCACCGTATAAAATCAGCACTTCTTGATCCAAAAGCACCAAAGGTTATGCCGCCAAAAATTATTTACCAAAAATGACTCCAATTTCAAAAAATGAGGCAAAATAATGAGCAATAATTCTAAATTTTATCTTGAAAAAAACACTTATTTTTTTGGTAAGATCGTCCGCCAAACTTGGCGTCAGTTGACTCCTGGTGTTAAAAAAATGCTTGAATCTAGCGGTAAAAAACCAATTGTTAGCTTTGAAAATGTCGATATTACTTATGGAAGCGGAAATCGAAAAAACAAAGTTATTCATGACATAAGTTTCAATATTTATGAAGGTGAGGTTCTTTCTTTTGTTGGCGAGTCTGGTTCAGGAAAGTCAACAACCGGGTCTGCCCTAGCAGGTTTAATTCCGCGAAGTTTTGGGAAAATTACTATTAATAATTTAGAACTCCCAAAAAATACTCGTAAAATACGGGCTAAAATTCTTGATGAGCTAGTTTCAAATGTGCAAATGATTTTCCAAGATCCACTTTCTTCACTTAACCCTTATAAAAATATTTACGATGTAGTCACCGAAGGAATAGTCAATCTTGAACAGCGAAAAAAAGGCTCAATAAAACTACTATTTTCACAGCATTATTATCAAAATACCTTTGAAATGTTAGTGAAAATTCTTAAAAACCAAAAAGTGCCCCTAAATTTAATAAACCAAATTAGTGATTTATTTTACAAAAACACAGCCCAGGCTTCAGTTCCTGAATTATTTACTAATTTAATCAATCACCTTAAAAAAATCAGTGCCATTCACCCCAAAATCACTGATTTTATTGAAAAAAAATCACTGTTTTTAAACAATATTTTACAAAAACCGACAAAAGATGTTACTTATAAATACGTTACTGACATGCTTGCATCAGTTGGACTTGATAGCTCAGTTTTGTCAAGATTTCCTTTAGAATTTTCAGGAGGACAACAGCAAAGAATCGGAATTTGTCGGGCTTTATTGCTTAGACCAAAAATTCTTGTTGCCGATGAGCCAATTTCGGCGCTTGATGTTTCAATTCAAGCCCAAATTATCAACATTTTTAAAGATTTAAAGGAAAAATATAATTTGACAATATTTTTCATTTCGCATGATCTTCGAATGGTTGAATATATTTCAGACCGAATTGCCGTTGTTTATCGTGGTCGAATTTTAGAAATTGGCCCAACAAAAGAAATAACCCAAAAATTTTTACACCCTTATACAAAATCACTAATTGAATCAATTCCAACAATTGAATCAAAAGGCGAATCACTTGCAGGATATATTTATGATCCAAAAATGCACCAATATTCTGAAACAAACCAACCTGAGTGGATTGATTTAGGAAATAATCACTACATTTTAGCCACTTTTTCTGAAGTAAAACGTTGGAGATTAGGAGACTATAATTATGAAAAAAACTAGTATTTTAGTTAGTTATTTGCTTGCTGGCGGCGGCCTGACGGCAGCAGTTGGCGGAATTATGGGCGGAATTAAACTTTATGCAAATAATAACGAACTTGGAGTTTACAATCTTGATGTTGCCTCAGACACCATTGATGAAACTAAGCAAGGCGAGTTAGTTTATGCTAATTTTTATAATGCTCAAGGCGAAAATGTTGCCGAATTTAAACCATTAGAAGACGATAAAGACGGCAAATACGGCATTTTTTTAAATCCAAACATCAAATCAGAAAAACGAGTTTTTACTGAATCAGAGTTTGCAGACTGATTTGCCATAAATTATAACCGTCAAACTCCAATTTTTGAACTAAAATTAGGGGTTATGAAATTTGTCAACGAATATTGGGATGCTATTTCTCCTTCAGAATTTCTTGAATATGCAAAATGATTTACTAAAAATGTTGCCTGAGGTCCAGATGCCTTAACTTTAGAACATTTTGCACTAAAAAAGGGTGTAACTCGATCAGGTAATAATTTATTATTAGGTCAGCATTCAGCTGTTAGAAAAGAAGAAGCAAAAATAGAATTTTATCCAGATTCATTTTTTGGTTCATTCCCAATTTATTCAGAATTAGCCGGAAGAGGTAATGCACCGGATAATTTAACTTACAAAATTTTTAAAGATGCAATTTCAAAAGAAGCTCTTGATGAATATTTTAAAAAAATTCCACAACAACAAGTTTTAGCAAATTATGACAAATCCAAAGTTGTTGCCGGAATTCCTGCCGCTGATCTTGTTAAAAATGAAAAAATTTACATTTATGATATAGTTAAAATTTTAAAAAATTCATTTGATAATGATTCAGAAATTCTTGCTAAATTAGACAAATTTAAGCAGCCAGAGAATTTTTTTGTCTTTGAAAATGAAGGCCAGACAATTGAAGATGTTAAGAAAAAATTTGAATTGGCAGTTCTCATGTTTGCCCATGAAAATGACATCCAATTGCCTAAAAATTACAGTCTAAATTTCCCACAAGATTTTGGAAAAACCTATAAAATACGTGATATTTATGACACAATCAGGTCTAATTTGAAAAATGATGAAAATAATACCCCGCGTGGAATTCTTTCTTTAGAACTTGAAGATCCTGATTCTGATCCAACCCCTGAAGACAAAAAAACTCCTGCTAATCGTGCAGAAACAACAGATTTTTTTATTACTCAGAATGTAAATCCTGATATTATAACGCTTATTGCCGCTGAATTAGCAACAAAAATTTCCCAAAAAGTTGATGAAATTGTAAAAAACGGATTTTATGATCTTTATAATATAAATCACCCAGTTGGAAAAACAATCGGTATTTATCAAAAAGATTCTAATAATAGGTTATTTTTTCCACTTGGTACTCGTTCTGAAAGTCCTTCAATTGAAGCACAAAACGAATATCTATCTGAATTTGATGCTAATTTATGGTCAGCATATCAAATTAAATCACTCAAAAAACTGTCAAAAACTGAATTAGAAGTTGAATTAATAGATCCAAACGATCCTGAAGGTTCAACAAAAACAATAAAATTTAACCTGGATCCAGAAAACTCAGATTATGCCAAAAATGTTGAAGAATTTAATAGCTTTAAAATTGCTGTTGATTGAAAAAATCGCGCAATTCCAAAGGTTATTCAAGAAATTGAAACTCTTAAAGACGGAAAAACCACAACAGTTTATCAACTTTATGGCGAAATTTTTGACGGCCTAATTGATAAAGTTTTAAGAGATAAATTGACAAATGGTGAAGACCTTGTTGGAACTTATGTTGATTTTGAGATTGATCCAGAAACTGGTTTGAAAAAATATACCACAAAACATGGCGAATTTGTCGGCTATTCACACTCATCAAGAATTCCGTATATTGCGCTTTTAAAAGCTTCTTCTCCATTTTTTAAAACAACTGGAATTAACTATTTAAAATATGTTGGTGCTCATGAGTACGGACATCACCAAACTTTAAATTATGCCCAAGATAATTCTGACCCTGATTCAAATGTAGTTTTAAACGCGATTTCGACAAATGCAGGACTAGGTTTACAGTCTTTTTATAATTTTGATGTTCTTCAGTTATACCTTAATGCAAGATCTTCAGGACTAAGTTTGCGAAAAGCATCCCCTAGTTTAAACCCTGAAGATAAAGGAATTTATCCAAACTTTAGCTTTGATAATGGAAATAATTTTGAGAGTGAGTCACAAATTTTTGGTTCAAATGAAAATCAAAATATTGACGAGTTAATTTCTAAAAAATCTCGTAGATTTTTGCAAACTATTGAGGGTCTTAAAAATGCTGCGGACATTCGAAAACTAAAATTATATGATCTTTTTCTTCTAAATTCAATTGACCCAGATTCAGGAACAATAAATCCGGGAACTTCTGGAGTTTCTAAATTTTTCCGAAATAGAAATTCGACCTCGCAAGAAAATACTGAAGATGAATCAGATCAAGACACTAAAAAACAAAAAGGATTTATAAATTCCAACGATATTCAAGGCATTTTTTCTAATTCATTAACTGATGGAGCCGGAAATAAAATCCAATTTGACGATCAAGGAAAAATCCATGTCGCTGATTTTGAACCAAGCCCAGACCGAAGAACTTTTAGCAATTTAAAAGTTCACCTATTTTATGAAAACGGGAAACCAGTAATTGATCCTTTAACATTTAATAATCCTAATAGTCTTCCTGAATTACAGCAAAAAATTAAGCAAATTCAGGACGAATTTGAGAATAAAATAGTCAAAAACTTTCGTGATAATGGATGAGACTCAAGCCCTCAGTCTTTTACTAGATTTTCGCCATCATCTCCATTGTTTGAAAAATCACTTAAATCAATTTTGAATAATCCTGTTGAAAATCAAGCATTTTTCGGAACAATTATTGGTCAAAACCCGAAAAATTTAAAAGCTAGTGTTGAAATTCCTGATTCAATTTTTGACTTGTCACAATTTTTGATAGAAATTCAACTTTCACTTAGCGTTCCCCAAAGTGTCGCGGATTTAGCAAAGGAATTATTAGAAAAAGAAAAAACTGCCGGCTTTAAATTCCTTGATTTTTTCAAATTATTCAAGGGAGTTCAACCTGATTCTTCTAATAATCAAATTTCCCAAGCTTTTGAACAATTCAAAAAATCACTTGATTTAGAAAACAAAATTCTACCACTTCTTAACTCAATGCTTAGTGTTTCTGATCATACAAATTCAGATTTATTCACAAATTTAAACAACATTTCAACTTTTAAAGACTCACTTTTTTCAAAAATACCCCAAGTAGTCTCATTTCTTGAAAGAATATACACTATTTATTTCCAAGCTTTAGTTCAATCCTTGTCAACTAAAAATGCAAGTTCTGATCAGGCAGCAGGAATTTTGACTAGATTCTTTGCTTTCAACCTTAATTCTGAACTATATAAAAATTTACATAAAATTATAAAATTCACTGACAAAGATGGCAAAAGCATTGCTCCTAGTCACTTATTGTTATCATTAGATGAATTTAACATTTTATCACCAAGAAATAATCCAGATATTGCACAATTAACTAACGGTCCAATTTTTTCTAGTTTATATTATGGAAAAATAATTTCAGCAAACGGAAATCAATATTATCAAAATCCAAAATATGACTTTAATGTTAGAATTCAAACTCAAGCCCAAACTCAACTTGACAATGTTCTTGATCAGAGTGAATTTGATGAGCAAAAAGATTTATCAGAACGTTGAACTTCACCTCTTGGAAAACTTTTAAAATTTTCAAATGTTACTGCTGAAAAACCATTTTTTGGGATTGCACAAGATTTTAAATTTAATGTTACAGGCACAAACATTGATAAATCGAAAATTTACCTCGATGCTTGAGACAAAACTCTTTTTGGTTTTGATTATCAAAATAATTATTTTGCATATCAAAACGAGAAAAATGAAACAGAATTTTCATCAATTTCAGATTTTTTAGAGTTTATTTCAATTGATCCATTTGCACTTAAAATTTCAAAAAAAGGTGAAGGTGAATTTGTTAGAGATTGAAATTTTGACTATGTTAATTCTAAGTTTGACCTTTACAAATATGGTTTTGATAAATTGTCTGAAAAGTTCAAATTAAAAGAAAATCAAACAGAAAATTCTTCGCTTAAATGAGTTAAAGGCGAAAAATTTGACTCAAAATTTGAAAAATTATTGTCAATTTTTGATATTTCTCAAGAAGAATTGCAACAAAATTTACAAAATTTTGCAAATACGTTGATGGAAGCCTTTGAACAATCAACTCTAAACTTGTTGATCAAAAATGTAAAAATTGATAACAAAAATATTGACCACCTATTTTTATCATCTGTTGGATTTATGGGGTTTAAAAATTTTGCTCGAAAAACACAGCAAAATTTACCAGCAACCAAATTTGGTAAACTTACAGATATTAATGATAAAATTAAAATTGCATGATTGACTTTTGCAGGGTATGACCAAACAAATTCATTAGTTTTAGATGATGAATCATTTGTTAATTCAGATTTAAATGATCCAGAAAAATCAGAAGTTTTTAGATGACTCAAGGACTTTTTAAGTCAAGCAAAAATAGAGGCAAAAGACTTGGATTTGTTCAAATTGCAATACTTAGTAGGGACAAAAACCTTTGTTGACTATTCACTTAGTAGAGACAGTCGAATTCAGCAATTTCAGCGAATGAACTCAGACCTTGAACTTTCATGGTTCCGCGCAAAAAATTCAGCAAGATTTGAAACAAAACCAGACGATTTTTTCAGTAATTATGTCTATAATTTCCCTGAATCTTTAACAAGAGATTTTGTCCAAATTCATTATTCTCCAAGTGATAAAACGCTTGATAATATTATGCCTGGTTTTAAAAATATTTCTGAATCTAACACCGGTAATGAGTATTTTGTTGATGCAATTTATACAAGAAAATGGATTAAAAATTTCATTCCGGCTTTTGATATTGCCCAAGGATATTCACAAACTTTAATTAGTCCTTTTACTAATTTTTTCCTAACTAATAATGTAGCTTCAAAAAATTCAGAAAATTTAAATTCTTTATACAAAAATTTAACTGAAACTTTCAAAAAAGCTCAGGATCAGGAACTTTATAACCAATCTTTTGTAATTAGCCAACAAGAACAGAAAGAAATTGATGAAATAGAAAGTCAACCTAAACCTCAAAAATTCATTGATCAAACTTTAGCTAATATTGAAAATCAAGAAAAAATTCAGAAAATTAAAAACAAATATAAAACCGAAAAAGATGAAATTTTTGCCCAAATTTCAGTTGAATTATCTCGCGTGCTTTCAGCTTACAAAGGCGAGCTTGCTGATTCAAAAAAATACAGTGATGGAAATATTCAACCTGTTGTTGGTAATTTCCGTTGAAGAAATGGTTATATTAATCAAAATGTCTCTACAAATAACGGGTTTTTTAAAGATCGCTTCCAAAGAAAAGTTTTAAACTGAGAATTGTATGATGACAATCTTGAACCTGTTGAGGATAATACAATAAGAATAACTAACTTAAAAGGTGAAAAAGTCACAAACAGACCTGAGGCTTTTTGGTATTATTCTCTTAAAACTCAAGGTGTTGGCCAAAGATCTCTTTCAGGAATTTGACGTGATTCAAAACAAGACAGGGTTGCTTTTTGAGGCTTTTTAAAAAATGAAGATGCCGCTAAAGCCAAATATTTAACTCTTGAAGATGAACAAACAGCCCAAAAATTCTACATTAAATTAGCAAGTAATGACACAAATAACATTTTTTACTTAAAAAAACAGGCTGACTTATCAACAAAATGGACACTAAAAGATGAAGGTTATAGTTCTTGAATTTCATCTTGGTCAATTATTGGTGAGTTTAAAAATGCACTTTTAAGACCAGGTGCCGAAGGTCTAAAAAAATTCAGAATTTACTTTTCAGACCAAAACAGACAAGAAATTGAAGGATTATTTACATTAGGTAAATCAAAATATCTTGCTGAAAATGGTAAAAATTTCAACTTAGCCCCAACATACATTGAACAAAAAGCAAATCAATCATTCCTTGTAATTCGACCTCAATTTAAATAGGACTTAATATGAAAAAAATTAAAAAGTTACTAATTTTAAACTCTTTTGTTGTAATACCGACTTTTTTCTTGTTCTCATGTGCTTCTGCTCTTGAAAGAAATCGTCAAGAATTTGACTTTGGAGTTTCAACAACAACAATTAACACTTTAAATTACGTAAAAAATAATTCTTCCCACCAAATTCTTAATTCTTTAGTTGAATCTTTTGTAAAACCAGGTCCATCTGCTTCAAATTCATATGGGGCAAAATTAAATTTACCGGCAATTACCTTTGAACTTTATAACACAAATCTTCAAAGCACTGCAGGTGATGAAATATTGCAAAATCCAGCAGGTATTACTCCGGATGGTTCTTCTTTTACAATTAGCGATTTTGGAATGGCTCTTGGTTCAGTAGCACCCTCAAGTGGCGGGGCAAAATCTTTTGTTGGAATCCAAAATTCTTCCCAGTCAATTGTTTCAACTTCAATTTTTCTCAATAAAGGTGCCTCAAAATGAGCAAATAATCAACCTGTTATTGCCCAAAATTTTATTGACTACATTTTGTATGTACTAAATATTAATGTTGCCTCACCAAATTTAGTTAAGGTTCTTTCACTGAATATTAAAAATGCCCAAAAAATGATCTCGCTCCAACAAGATTATGTCTCAAAATTTGGAAATCCTTATCTAAATCCTTTTGGTCAAAAAAGATATGTAAAAGATCAAAAAACTGGCAAAGTTAGTCTTGACTTTGACCAAAAAGTTTTTGAATCACAAAACTCCGGTGATGAAGAATATGTTGCCCAATTTAAAGAAAATGCAAGAAATTTTGGAATGTATACAGGTCAAATTTTTGAACAAATGACAAACAAGGAAGTTGTTGATCTAGTTCAGGCTAATTTGTCACTAAACCCAAATTTTAGTGCTAATTCAACTGAAATTAACGTTGTGCAAAACAACCAAAGATCAGTAATAAAACTAACAAAAAATCCATTTTTAGATCCTTCACAAGTATTTGACGGTCCTAATTTGATTCCAAGATACGATTTTTTACCTGGAGACGAATATGGACTCCGAATCCAATTTGAAGACTCAGCGGCAAAAAAATTCATTAACTTATTTAGACAGGTTATTCATCCTGATATAATTTTCCCGATAAATCGGGAATTTGTCGAGATTGAAGCTGGCGGAATTAATAATTTTGGTACCGATTTGTCAAAATTTTTAATTAACGGTCCTTTTGATATTTCTGAACTTAATTTAGGTTCTCAAGGTTCAATGATCTTAACAAAAAGACAAGGTTATTATTCATCAGATAAAACCGTTCCTAATAAAATTAAAGTCTTTTTTGCTGAACAACCCGAACTTTTATCGTCACTTTTTTTGGATGGTTACATTGCAAAAACCAAAATTCCTTCAACTTTTCAGTCTAAATTCTGATCTGAAGAAAGAACAAGAAGATACATGGAAAAACAGACCGGATATGGTACAATTGGGATCCAAGTTAATTTAGATAATGTCAAAAAAGGAAAATCTTACCTTCAAGATTCAGATCTGCGAAAAGCGATTCTTTATGGCATAAATCGTATCGATTTACTCAATTTATACGGTCTTGACCACTCTTTTCCACAGACAACTTGAACTAATTTTGACAGTATACTAACTTCTCGCGGTTATCCTTTGGAGACCTTTTTGGAAAACAGAAACTACCGTTCAGAATTTCTAGACGCAAACGGAAAACAAGTTGAATTTCCAGTTTTAGCCCAAAATTATGGCTCACATTTAGCAAAAGGGGTCTGATTTGAATCTGTCCCAAGAGTAGATTCATCTTATAATCCGCAGACTTCAAAATTTTTCCTTGAAAGATTTAAAAAGAATAATCCTACTGTTGAAAAAGTTAAGCTAACTTTTATATATAAAGACGATGCCGAAGAAAAAGTTGCTATTGGTCTACAGGACATTTTAGCCCGAAATACGAATAATTTTATCGAAATTGACCCTGTTAGACTTCCTGATGGAATTTACCAACAAAGACTTTCAACTGGTGACTTTGATTTGACAATGAAAAACTTTGACTTTTTCAACATCGGTAATTCTCAACCTCATTCATATATAAAAGCGTTTTTCAATACAGATGAAATTTCGCCAAGTGATAATAAATTCTCTGGACTTGAGTCTAACCCAGCTTCTTCAATGACTTATTGGAAAATGTGAAATCAAATTTCACCTCAGCAAAGAGCTGAAATTGCTAAAAGACTCGAGATTTCTGACATTTTTTTAAAGAAATTTGAAGAACTAATTACCCGAAAATTGAAACTTGACGGGCAAGGTAAGCCTATTTTCAAACAAGTCTACCTTGACAAGGAACAAAAAATTCCTGCAACTGATTATAATAATAAGCCAATTTTAGTTCCAGAATTTGCCGAGCCCTTAGATGAATATAACAACAGAATTGACTCATTTTTTAACGCAATTTTTACACACCAAGAAAAACAAGAAGGCTGAACTCAGAACAGAGTTTTTGAATTTGTGCTAGTTTTTGAAAAAATAATCCGTGAATTTGCGCCAATTATTCCAATTATGGAGGTCGATACTTTCTGGACTATCAACCGAATTAGGGCCGGATCAGGAAATTCTTTCCAGTTTGCTTTTGATGTTGAAAATATTAAAGTTAATTTTGTAACTGCTGAAGACGGAAAGCAATAATTTTTTTAGGGTCTATATTTTAGTCTGATTTTTAAAGAAGTTAAAAAATTAAATAAAATACCAGTAATTTCTGGTATTTTTTCTAATATTTGAAAAATGCGGAAAATGACTGAGTTTGCCAGTTTGATGGCAAAAATTCACTTTTTAGCGAATATAAATATGCAAAAATACCGGTAAATCCGTGTTTTTTGATCTAAAATCTTAATATTTATAATTTTAAATTTAACCTTTTAAAAAAAAAAAAAAAAATGCTTGGTCAAAAATAAAATTATGTTATAATAAGTTTCACTAAGAATGAATTAATAAATTTTGATATTGAATTAAGGGGGACTTGATTATGTCTTTTGTCTAAAAAAATCAGACAGCGCGAATTATCCATTATATTTTTAATATGATGGAATGCCTTAAATTTAACCGTTTAGAAATCTATAAATTTAAGGCTTTTTTTATTGTTCTTTCAAAACTTCATATGTTTTTTTAGGCTCAATGTAAATAAAAATGAGTTTTCTTTTTACATTGAGTTTAAATAGTAGTTGTATTTTTTATGATTTTTGTTAGTGTTTTAAACTAAAAAAGTAGTTTAAAAATTTCATAATTTTGCTTTTTAAGCTAAAATTTTAGCTTTTTTAGTTTGCTTTATTTGATTAATAAGTAGATTTTTCTTTCGTTAGTGTTTGATTTAAAATTTAGTGTTTTTGCCTTGATAGTTATTTTTCTCGAGTTTGCCAAAAAAGTTAAAAAGTTCCCAAAACCGGAACTTTTTTAAGATTATCTCATCAAACTGGAAAACTTGGGATTTTAATCTAATTTTTACAGAAGTTAAAAAAAATAAATAAAATACCAGTATTTTCTGGTATAATATTTAATATTTGAAAAAATGGGGTAAATAAAATGTCGGTATCAATTAATGAAGTTTTTATACATCCTGAGTTGTATGATCAGAAGAAAATTGCAGTTCAAGGTTGAATCACAAATATTCGTGGTAATTTAAAAATAATGTTTGTCGAACTGAACGATGGTTCGTCGTTTAAAAATTTACAATGTGTTCTTAAAAGTGATAATATTGACTTTACAAAAGTAGAAAATTTAGCAATTGGCGAAGCTATTGAAATTAGCGGCGTTTTTACAAGCACTCCTGAGCGCCAGCAAAATGGAGAGGTTTTAGTTGAGGATTTAGAGGTTAAAGGCCGTAATTATAACAATAATTTTCCAATTCAAAATCAAGAAATTTCCTTAGAAGTTTTAAGGCAAATTCCACATTTTCGTCACAGAACTCGACTTTTTCGTGTGATAATGAGACTAAGATCTTCACTTTTTTATGAAATTCATAAGTTTTTTCGTCGTCAAGGATTTATTAATTTTTCAGCACCAATTTTAACCTCAAATGATGGTGAAGGTGCTGGTGAAACTTTTATTGTCGACGATGAGGAAAAAGACTTTTTTAACAAAAAAACAACTTTAGGTGTTACAGGACAACTTCATGCCGAAGCCTATGCTCTTGGTTTTAAAAAAGTCTACACTTTTGCCCCTACTTTTCGTGCTGAGAGATCAAATACTAGAAAACATGCCGCTGAATTTTGGATGATTGAACCTGAAGTGGCATTTTTTGATCTTGATGAAATTATTGAATTAGCAACAAAATTACTTCAAAAAGTAATAAAAGCTGTAATAATTCGTAACAAAGATGAATTTGCATTTCTAGAAAAAGTTGGTGATAAAAACCTGCGCCGCCGTTTAATTCAATTTTGTGATTCTCAAGTAGCCCAGGTAACTTACGAACAAGCAATTAAATTACTTTCTGAACACATTGATAAATTTGAGGAAAAGAACCTGTTTTTTGGTGCTGATTTAAAAACTGAGCATGAACGGTTTTTATCTGAACAAATTTTCCGCGCCCCTGTTGTTGTAATTAATTATCCAAAATCGCTAAAAGCATTTTACATGCACCAAAACGATGATGAAAAAACTGTAGCAGCTTTTGATCTTTTAGTTCCAGGGATTGGTGAGCTAATCGGTGGATCTCAACGTGAAGTTCGTTATGAAAAACTACTTGAACGAATGAACGAATTGAACATGAAAGTTGAAGATTTCCAATGATACCTTGATTTGCGTAAATTTGGTAACCCTGGCTCAAGTGGTTTTGGTCTTGGTTTTGAAAGATTGCTAATGTTTGTCACCGGAATTGATAATATTCGTGATGTAATTCCTTTCCCAAGAACAAATAAAAATATTTTAATGTAAGAGGATAAAATTAAATTGAAAATTGATTTTGTAAAAGCAGGTTTTTGAAGACGTTCCTTTGCAGGATTAATTGATTTTGTATTTCTTTTTCTTACTTTTTTAGTATTTTTCTACCTATTTTTGGTATTAACTGAATGATCAAAAATAAAATTTTATCTTTGAATTCTAACTGCTTTTTTACTTGTAATTTTTTACCGCATTTTTCTAATTATTTTTTTAAAGCAAACAATTGGACTGTTTTTAACAAAAACTAAACTTGTTTTTTTTGATGAAAACCCTAATTTTTACAAAAAATTCTTAATTTTACTAAAAAGGGAAGCATTTTTAAGTCTTAATTGAATATTTTCGCTTTTATTTTCCTCAATTATTTTAGATCTTAGTTTTGGAATTGATCTTAACTTTTTTCAAACTTTTAAAAGTTCAAGTCAAAATTTAACTTTTTTTCAACAAATTAGCTTAAGTTTTCCCGCTTTATTTTCAAAAGTTAACTTTTTCTTCTTAATTGTAAATAACCTCTCAATTTTAGGTTCAAAAAAATTAACAATTATTGATTCTTTTTCTAAAACAACTATTTGCTTGAAAAAAACGCTTATAAAAGCGGATTATTTAAGTTCAATTCATGCAAATTTTAGTTCAATTCATTGGGAGGTTAATTAATCATGTCATCACAAAATATTCTTTCACAACTAAATGACAAACAAAAAATCGCTGTTATTAGCAATAGTTCGCATCTAAGAATTGTCGCAGGTGCCGGAACTGGAAAAACAACCGTCTTAACAAAAAAAATTGCCTATATTATTAATGAATCACTGGCATATCCCAATCGGATTTTGGCTTTAACTTTTACAAATAAAGCAGCCGAAGAAATGCGAACTCGTGTCGAAAAACTTGTTCATGAAAAGGCAAAAGACATCCAAATTTTAACTTTTCACTCGCTTTGTAATTTAATTTTGCGAACTGAAGCAAAAAATATTGTTGAAATTGATGAAATTCAAATAGATGATTACCGTTTTAATATAATTGACGAGCAAGATCAGCGTAAAATTATTGAAAAACTTTTAGGTGCAAATCTTAAAACAACTGAAGACAAAGACGATAAAAAAATTACTGCATTTCAAGCGATTGAATTTATTTCAAGAGCCAAAAATTTAGAACAATCTCCAGCTCAGGCACTCAAGCTAGCAAATACTGAAGCTGAATTAATTAAGGCCAATGTTTATAAAAATTACATTGAAAAAACAAGGGAAAATAACATAATTGACTTTGACGATTTATTGCTTTATACTAAAATAGCATTTGAAAAAAGTCCACAAATTGCCCGTCGTTGACAGAAAAAATTTGACTTTGTACTTGTTGATGAATTTCAAGACACCTCGTTAATTCAGTATTCTATTTTAAAATATTTTATCAAAGATAATACAAAATTATTTGTTGTTGGCGATCCTGATCAGACTATTTATTCCTGAAGAGGAGCTGATCCATCGCTTATTCTTAATTTAGAAAATGACTATCCTGATTTACAAACAGTAATTCTTGACAAAAATTACCGTTCAACACAAAATATTCTTGATGCGGCCAACCATTTAATAGCAAATAATAAAAACCGAATAAAAAAGAATTTAGTAGCTCATTCAACCGAAAAAATTGATATTCATTTTGAAGATCTTGGCAATGAAAGAGGCGCTGAAGTTGATTGAATTTATGAGACTATCCAAAATTTAATTACAAAAAACAAAGTAAATTATCGCGATATTGCAATTTTAGCACGCTCAAATTTTTATTTTGCACAAATAATTAACAAATTTGATGCCTACAATATCCCTTATATAAAACACGGAAATTCGCCTCTTGCTGCAAAAAAAGAAGTTCGTGAAGCTATTTATTTTTTAAAAGTCATCGAAAATTCTGATCCTTATGCTTTTGAGCAAATTATTAATGTACCTGCAAAAAAAATCGGTGCCATAACAATTAACAAACTAAATGATTTAGCGGCTAAATTTGAACTTAATTTGTACGATTTTTTATTTAAATACTATTCAGGAAAAATCAATTTATTAGATACTCACGGTAAAATTCCGCTAACTATTGAAAATCAAGCCAAAATTAAAAATCTTTTTGAACGAATAACCGCTGCAAGACGTTTCAAGATTGAAATTGAAGAAAAAAACCCGACAGTTTTTAAACTTTTTTCACAAGTTCTTGACTCTTTTTTGAAAAAAATTAACTACTTTAGCTCAATAAAAGACCCTAAACAAGAAGAAGACACAAAAGAACTTTTAGGAAAATATTATGAATCACTTGATAATTGACAAATCCAAAATCCTAACAAAAAATTAGCTGATTACCTTGATTATGCAGTTATTTCGCATTTTGAACAAACTGAAAGCCCAAATCGAATCAACTTATTAACTGTTCATTCTTCAAAAGGACTTGAATTTGAGTATGTTTTTTTAGTTGGGATGAATCAAGGAGTCTTCCCTTCGCAAAAAGTTCTTGACCAAAATCTTGAGAGCGAATACGAAGAAGAAAGAAGGCTAGCATTTGTCGCAGTAACCCGGGCAAAAAAAGTTTTATACATAACAAACGGATTTCGTGGTAGCTTTCATAATGATTATGGTCGCCGTTGAAAATCTAATCAAAATTCAATTTCACCGTTTATTAAAGAGATGAAAATTAAGGCTGAACAGTTTTATCAATTTCGCAAACTTGATGCAACTGGAAAGCTTAATTACCAAAAAACTGATTCAGAAAATGTTGAATTTGTCCCTGGAAATCACATATCCCATCTAAAATTTGGTAAAGGAATCATTTTGGAAGTGCGCGCTGACTCAATTTTGGTCAAATTTTTCGATATTCCTGGTGATAAAGGGATAAAAACACTTGTTAAAACTCATAAGTCCATTGAAAAAATTTCGTAAAAATGTCTGCACAAATTCAAACTTATTTAATAGTTGCGCTAATTTTGCTAATTAGTATTTTTTTTGTTTGCTTTTTGATCATAGTTTTACTTTTTGCCAATAATAAAAAAACAAAAATTCTCCCTTTAATTCCTTTTACTTATGATGCTGATTTAAAAAGAATCCGTGTTAGCGATGTTTTTTCACTTCCTAGTTTGAAATATATTGTTGAAAACAACAATTTACTAACAGGACTTTGGGTGAGTCAATCTGATTTTATTTCACTTCTTGAAGAGCCATACCAAAAATTATTTCTTTCACGGATTGACCATTGAAGAAAAGGTTCAATTACTATCAAATTTCAAAAAAGGCTTCTTTTTAACAATAATTTTCAAGTTTTTTTTCAGGATAGCTCAAAAAACGGTTTTGTTCTAATCCAAATCCAAAAATCAATTTTTGACATTGCAAAATACAAAAAAACCTTTAAAAATCGACTAGTTGACAAACTAATTCTTGACTTTGCAAGTCCAAGTTTTCTGGTAAGCTTTAGTTTTCCTTTTGAAATAAGTGCTGATTTTGCTAAAAATTTTTATATTTCGTACAACAAAATCTTGCCGTTTTTTGTTAAAATTTCTAATTTTTCCATTTTTTATTTTGAAAATATTTTGATTATGCAAATATCTGCAAAATCACCAAAAATGCTGGAAAAAATTAGAAATTCATACAAAAATTTTGCAAAAGCCCATAATTTAGGTAACTTTTTGTCTTGAGTGATTATAAATTTAGACAGTCAAATAAATTATGACTGAAAAATAGAAATAAAAAAATTTTTTAACTTAATAACAGCAAAAAAAGCCTCATTTCTTGAGGTAAATTCAAGTAGCGGGCAGTTTAAGTCAATTATTGACAATAAAAGTCAAGTTCAGCAAACATTTAATATACAAAGCCATTTTCTTGCCCATATTTACCAATTTGATAATAAAAACCCTGTTTATAGCGTCTTTGATTTAGACTTTCATAGTAACCAAAAAATCGATGAAATATTAAAATTTTTAACCCAAAACCCGTCATATGATCATTCGCAAAATATTTACAAAATTAACTATATAATCGCACAAAAACTGCGTAATTTTCCAATTGATTTTGGAAAATTAACATTTTTAATTGAAACAGAAATTAATATACCTGAAACAAATATTAGTCATATTCCTAATATTTGTTATCAAAAAATAGTTGATTCTAAGCTTTTTTATTATCTAGCAATTAATAAACCGCCTTTTTTATTCATTAAGAATCTTAATGATTTTACCGATTTTAGCGATGGAAATGACATAGTTGTTTCATCACTTGGCGAATATGCTCGTCGCGAAAAAGTAAAAGTTGTTTTTAAAAAGCAAGATATAACAAAATTTAACTTTGGGAATAAGAATTTTCCGCTCTATTATTGGTAAAAAATAGTAAAATTTGCTTCTTTTTCCTAATTTTTTCCTTTTTTTGGCCAAAAACGGTTAAAAAATTAATTTAGGTTGCAACAAATTACTATAAGGGAGCAAAAATGCAAATTTATCAATATGGAAAAATTGTCTCAAAAAATAAAAATTATTTAATTATTGAAAATCAAGGAAGCGGATATTTACTGTATGTTCCGCGGATTGACCGTTTTAATACCGATGAAAATAGAAAAATTTATCTTTACGAATATGAAAATGATTATTCAAAAATAACTTACGGATTTGCAAGCTTCCGTGAAAGAATTTTATTTGAAGATCTAATTTCAATTCAAGGGGTTGGTCCAAAAACGGCTATTTCTGTCCTTAACGGTGGCTTGCAAAACGCAATTAATTTAATAGCTGCAAATGATTGAAAAGGTCTTGCAAAAATTCCATATCTTTCTGAAAAAAATGCTAAACAAATTGTTTTTGAATTTCACGGAAAATACAAAAAATTTCTTGAGAATGACAAAAAACAAAATCAGGAAAATATTCTTGAAACTGATTCTAAAGAAGTTGAGAAAACTGACGATTTGAATGATGAAATTCTCCAAAATAATTCAGTCGAAGAAAAAACATCATCAGAACTTGAAGAAACACTAAAAATGCTTGGCTTTAAACCTAACCAAATTAATTATGCACTGACAAAAGTTGAGCCTAATGAAAATTTCGAAAACTTAATAGAACAAGCTATCAAGATTATTTCAAATGCCAGAGAATTTAGAAGTTAGGCCAATAAATTTTGATAATTTTATTGGCCAACAAAAATTGGTTGAAACACTGAAAATTTTAATTTCATCTTCTCAAAAACGCAAACAAGCCTTAGATCATATTTTATTTTATGGACCTCCTGGAACGGGGAAAACCACCTTAGCAAACATTGTAGCAAATGTTCTTGAATCCAAAATTAAGTATGTACAAGGACCATTGCTTGAAAAAAAGGCCGATGTTCTTGCTGTTTTAGCAAATATTTCTCAAGACACAATTCTTTTTATTGACGAAATTCACGGAATTAATAAGAATATTGAAGAGCTTTTATATTCAGCAATGGAAGAATTTGTTATTGATTTACAAATTGGCGTTGATGGTGAGCAAAAAATTATGCGAATGAAATTGCCACATTTTACACTAATTGCTGCATCAACAAAACTAGCGCAAATTTCAACACCTTTGCAAAATCGATTTGGCTATATTGCTAAAATTGTCAACTATACAACTGATGAAATGGTTCAAATTATTTCAAATTCGGCAGCAATTTTGAAACTGGAAGTCAACAAGGAAATTATTAAATACATTGCTAGTTTTTCAAATAACACTCCGCGGATTGCAAATAATTTATTAAAAAGAATTCGTGATTTTGCACTTGTTTTGAATAAAAAGAAAATTGACCGTGAAATTGTCAACAAAACTTTTGACAGCATTGGCATTTATAACCAAGGTCTTTCTCAAATAAACATTGAATATTTGAACACCTTATTCAAAATTTTTAAAGGAAAACCTGTCGCACTCGACGTTCTTGCTAATGTATTAAAGGAACATCGACAAACAATTATTAACATAATTGAGCCGCCACTGATTGAAAAAGAATTAATTGAAAAAACTCCTAGAGGTCGCCGAATAACTCCAAAAGGTAAGCAATATTTAACTGATTTAACTATTAAAGATGAAAAAAACACCTAAAAAAGTGTAACCTTTTTAGGTGTTTTTGTTTTAATATGTGCTAATTTAGCCCTATTTTCCTGAGTTTGGTAGCTTGATGGCAAAAATTCACTTTTTATTGAATCTAAATATGTAAAAATACCCGTAAATCCGGGTTTTTTGACGTAAAATCTTAATTTTTATTATTTTAAAATTAACCCTTTGCAAAAAAAAAAAAAAAAAAAATGTTCGGTCTAAAATAAAATTGTGTTATAATAAGTCTCACTTAAGAATAATTAATAAATTTTGATATTGAATTAAGGGGGAATTAGTTATGTTTTTGCCGTAAAAAAATTAGAAAATGCGAATTTTCCATTATGTTTTTAAATATGATGGAATGTCTTAAATTTACCCGTTTAGAAATCTTCAAATTTAAGGCTTTTGATTATTGTTCTTTCAAAACTTCATATGTTTTTTTAGGCTCGATGCAAATAAAAACGAGTTTTCTATTTGCATTGTGTTTAAATAGTAGTTGTATTTTCTTATGATTTTGCTTTTTAAGTTAAAATTTTAGATTTTTTAGTTTGCTTTATTTGATTAATAAGTAGATTTTTCTTTCATGAGGCTTGTGTTTAAAATTATGTGTTTTTGCTTTGATAGTTATTTTTCTGGGAAACTCGGGGTACCTAAAAAAGCGCAACCTTTTTAGGTGTTTTTGTTTCAATATGTGCTAATTTATCCCTATTTTCATAAACAAATTTCAAGAAATCTCAAACCATTATCATTGCTATGACATCATTTTGGCAATAAATTTGTAAATTTTTTCTAACTTCTATTCACTCAATGTCTCCAATGTAATTGAAATAACGATCAACGGCTTTAATCATTGCCTCAAGACCATTTTTTACGGTTAATTTTTTATAAGGTGTTATTAAGTGATCTAAATTGTAATTATATTTATTAATAAAATTTTCAATTTTTTTAATCGAATAAAAACCTTTAAGATCAGAAATTACAATTCAATATTTTGAAAATGGGTCTTTTAAATCAATAGTTTTAGCAATTATTTCATCAACTTTTTTTCGATATGTTTGAATTTTTTCAATTGCCTCATGATATAGATTATTTTCTTGGTAATGCATAAAAATTATGTTAACCATTTCTTTAAGTCTTGTAAGTTCGTATGATTTGTTAAAAACAACGTAAAAATCAGCGCTTTCGAGATAAATTTTATCAATTATTTTGCAAAAATTATCCCAACTATAACTTTTAGGATCAAAAACAACATTAGTTTCGTTAAAATCCTGAGGCAAAATTTCGCCATTATCAGTAACAACAATTGAAACTTGGGTAACAATTTGTTGAAAAGGTTGGGCATAATCAATAGCTGGAAAAGGCAAGGAAAGAGCTTCAAAATCATACCAAACGATTTTTTTTCCATTCATTTTATTAATGAAGGCTTCTAAATTTTCAAGTTCATTAATAATTATTGAATTACTTTTTTTGAAAAAATTATATCAATATGAATTTGTTTCAAAAGAAATGAGCCTAGATTCATCATTAACAAGTGATAAAATTTTTCTAGAATTTAAAAGTGTTCCGCTAATACCAGTCAGTTGAGGATAAAACTGTTCAACAAGAAAAGCAAAGTTAGCACTTTTTTCAAAGGCGCTGTTATCGATTTCGCTAGGTTTAGTAAATTTTGTTACATTTTTAGCATCGATTATCTCATCAATAGCAATATTGACAGGGATCATGTGAACAACTTTTTTATCTTTAACCTTAGAAATTTTTTCAATTTGATTTCTGAATAAGTTTTTTATTATTTTATTGTTTTCTAAAAATGTATTATCCCAAAACTCATCTAAACTAAGCCCATTTTGCTTTGCAATTTTTTTTGCAAGGAAAATATTACCACTTTCAGAATCAGCTTTGGATACAGTTTTTGCTGATTTATACCTTGAAATTCAGAATGTTTCATGAAATTCAATTTTATTTTTTATTGGGTGTTCAACTGTGTTAATTAAAAAATAAGATACTTCATGAATCGGGTTTAAATCACCGCTAATTTCTCGAAGCATATAATTTGATATTCAAAAATCTCAATTTGCTCTTAAATAATCTTTGACTTTAGTTGAGGTAGAAAGTTTCAAAATACTTAATTTTTTGTTAGAAACAAAAAAAACTGACGGATTAGCCGATGCATTTTTATATTCAAAGGCAGGATTGAAAATTATATCGCATTTTTGATTTTTGTAAAAATCAATGGTTTGCTCAATTTTTTCATCAATTGAAAATTTAGAAACAAGGCAAACTTTTTTGTCAGCAAACTTTTCTTTTATATAAAAGTAAAATGTTTTGTTAAAACTTTTAAAAATATTTTCATGTAATTCGGGAAATTTTATTTCATTTTCATGAAAAGAGTCAAAATCTCAAAGTTCTTGACCAAAATCATCATTATCATCTGTTTCAATTTCGTCTGAATTTTGTGCATCTGGATTGTTTCAAATAAAATATTTTTGTTGAGTATGCAATTTAAAGTAACGAGAAAAATTAATTCTTTCCATTTAAATACAAAACCCTTGATAATTAAGTATCTATTTGAAATTTTTGGTCTAAAATTGCTGGGTTAATTTTCAAAATATTTGGTGAATCAATAAGATTTTGATCAAAAATATGACTGTCAGTAAAAAGTTTGTTATATCCGCCAACAATTTTATAAAAATTATTTTGTGATCTTCAAGGTAATTTTACTCTAAAAATAAAAGTATTATCTTCATTTTCTACAGGTCTTAAATAATTTGCTAAATATTCAATATCTTTATTGTTAATTTGATCAAACCCAGTTTGAACCGCTGTATTTTCACGTTTAAAAACAAGACTATAATTATTTACAGTGTTAATTTTAACTATTCCAGGACTAAATTTAACTTTAAAATCAACGTCAATATTTTGAAGATCACTATGAATTTGGCCTGGAAATTTACTATTAGAAACCTCGACACCAACGATATCACCATCTGTTCTAAAAGTTAATGGGAATAAATTCTCATCAAAACTTAGCAAGTTACCTTTTTGATCATAAAGTCCCGAAATTATGTAAGTTGTGTCCCGCTCAAGATTTTTGAGGTTTACATATAATGACTGATCAGATCTTAAGTTATGTGTAAAAGTTTGTGTTTCAGGATTAGATCGAAGCGCGTTTGCTTTTCTATATTGAACATCGATTGGCTGTGAGCTCAAAGTTGTATCAGAAAGTGAAACCTTAAAATCATATTGGCTTGAAGGGTCAGCTGCATCTAGTTTTTGGAATGAACCAGGAATTATTGTTGGATTTGGATTAGTTTGAAAAACATTTCCGCGAACAAATAATTGCTCTTCTTCTTGGCCGTTAATGCGAGTAATTCTGACAACATATTTGGTTTTTGCGTCTAAATTGTTAATTTTTAGCAAAATTTTGGGCTTATTGTCATGAAGTGCGCGAAAAGCTGAAAATTTAACCTGCTCATAGTTTTCGGTGTTTTCTTTTCTCAATTCAACTTTGAATGTTTTAGCTATATTGTCTTGTGGAGTTAGTGCAATATTATTTAGCAAAAGTTCGACAGATTTTGACTGTATATTCTGAATTGAAATTTCAGGAATTTCGCTATCAGTGCATGCAACAAAAATAACAGGCACTGATGCAAATAAACCTGTCTGAAGTGTTAAAAATTTTATTTTTCTTTTAAAATTTTTTATTTTTTCCATTTTCCTCATTCCTAAATAAAAAATTATACCACAAACTGCTGAAATTATTGCTTTTAATAAGTATTTAAAATTTAATTTTTTCCCTTTTTTTGTCTAAAAGCCAAAAAAATTAATCAGACAAAGGTCCACAAAAATAAATATAATCGAATAGGGGAAATTTGTGCTAAAATTTCTCTTATTCTCCAAAAAAACGGTCTGATTTCAAATGATAAGTGAAAAAAAATTTAATAAATTCAACCTTAGAGCAAATTATAAACCTAGTGGCGACCAACCCAAAGCAATAAAAAGCATAATTCAAAACATTGAAACTGGCAAAGAATCGCAAATTTTGATGGGTGTAACTGGTTCTGGAAAAACTTTTACAATGGCAAATGTAATTGCGCACTTTAACAAGCCAGTGTTAGTTTTGTCACACAATAAAACGCTTGCTGCTCAATTATATACAGAATTTAAGGAATTTTTCCCCGAAAACCGGGTTGAATTTTATGTATCATACTTTGATTTTTATCGCCCTGAATCATACCTTCCTTCAAAAGATGTTTATATTGAAAAAACAAGTAAAACAAATGCTGATCTTGAAGCAATGCGAATGTCAGCCCTTAATTCGTTAATTGAACGAAATGATACTATCGTTGTTGCTTCAGTTTCGGCAATTTATGGAACTCTAAATCCGAATGAATATCATGATAATTTTTTGCTTTTAAATGTGGGTCAGGAAATAAAACCAAAAGAATTAGCCCTAAAACTAACGCGAATTAAGTATCTTAATAACTCTGTTGAGCAAAAACCCGGACTTTTTTCACTAAAAGGCGATGTAATTGAAATTTTTCCAGCTTGAGATGAAACTTTTAATATCAGGGTTGAATTTTTTGGCAATACAATCGAAAAAATTAGCACAATTCAGCCAGTCTCAAAAAAGCTAATAAAAACCTATTCAGTCTATACAATTTATCCTGCCACTGCATATAGCGTTAAAAAATCTATAATTGATAGAGCAATTGAGTCTATTAAAATTGAGCTTGAAGAGCGCTTACTTTTTTTTGAGCAAAATAATAGACTTGTCGAAAAACAAAGGCTAAAAGACCGAGTTAATAATGATATTGACTCTTTGAGTGAATTTGGAATTTGTTCTGGAATTGAAAATTATGCCCGTCATATTGACGGTCGTCAACAAGATGAACAGCCATTTTCTTTGCTTGACTATTTACCCCAAGATGCCCTAATTTTTATTGACGAGTCTCACGAGATGGTCAAGCAAATTGATGGAATGTACAAAGGTGACCGAAGTCGCAAGCAAACTCTTGTTGACTATGGTTACCGTCTTCCTTCTGCGCTTGATAATCGTCCTTTAAAATTATATGAGTTTGAACAATTTAGACAGCCTAAAATTTTTGTTTCAGCCACGCCAGCTCAATATGAACTTGAAAAAACTGATGGCGAAGTTGTTAGTCAAATTATAAGACCAACTGGATTGCTTGATCCTGAAATTATAATTGAAAATACTGATAATCAAATGGCAAAAATTTCTAAATATTTAGATTTACAAAAACAAAAAAAGGAACGAACTTTAATTTTAACAACAACAAAACGAAACGCTGAGGAAATTAGCAAATATTTGCAAGAAAAAAAATTACACAACGTTTATTATTTGCACTCAGAAATGACAACTTTTGAACGTGATGAAATTATTATTAAATTACGAAAAGGAATTTTTGATGCAATTGTTGGGATAAATTTGCTTCGTGAAGGTGTTGATATTCCGGAAGTTTCATTGATTCTTGTACTAGATGCAGGTCTTACTTCTTTTTTAAGATCAAAAACATCATTAATTCAAATAATTGGACGTGCTGCTCGAAATCAATCAGGAAAAGTAGTCCTTTTTACCGACGGAATTACAAAAATAATTCAAGAAGTTATTGATGACAATTTGGCTAAACGAAAAATTCAAATCGAACACAATGAGGAAAATAAAATAATTCCAAAAACGATAAAAAAACCAATTCCTGAAAGTATAAATCCAAATGCTCTAAAATTAAGCAAAGTTCTTCATGAGAAAAAAATGAATAAAAAAGAGATTGAAAAACAGATACAAATTTTGGAAAAAGAAATGAGAAACGCCTCTAATGCCAACCGTTTTGAAGAAGCTATTCAAATTCGTGATCTAATTGCTGAAATTAAACAAAAATCAGATCAATTTTAAAAATAAAGTGTTAAAATGAAATTGGAATTATTTTATAATAAATCGCTCTCATCGCTATGTTTTTATGATAGTCAAAAACAAATGCTAACGAAAGTAAAAACATCTGTTTTTACAGCATTTTTTTCAGATTTAGAGTCTAAAACTATCAGATTTGATTTTTGCTTTAATTTAAAAAGTTCTTATTTTGATAATTTTTTATTTTGACTTGCAAGTAAAAATTTAATTTCAGAAAAAAATTTATTTAATGGACTTAATTTTTCTAAAAACAAAATATTTGTTCTAAAATTGTTGAATAATTTCCACATTTTGTTTTGAAAATACCAGATGAACAGTCTTGTCATTTTTATTGAAGATGATAATGAATTTAGTGATTCATTTAGCCAAAACTATGCCGTTTTTAAGGAACAAATTCATAAAAATTCTAAACTATTTATTTGTTCTACAGATACTGTTGTTGGACTTGGTTCATTTTATCATGATTTGGATCTAGAGGCAATTTATAAAATAAAAAACCGTGATGTTAGCAAAAAAATCGTAACTTTGGTTGGCAAAATATCGCAAATAAAGCCATTAATTAGTCCAAGTAATTACAAAATTCTTAAACAAAAAAGCAAAAAACATTGACCTGGCGCAGTTACTTTTATAATTGAAAAAAAATCATTTAGAATTCCTGGACTAAAAAAGTCGCAAGAATTATTTGTAAAAAATGGACCTGCTTTTGTTACTAGTGCCAATATTTCTGGGCAAAAACCACTTAATTTTAAAGAAGCCCGCCAATTATTTTGACAAATCACAAAATTTTATGATTTTGGCCATGGTTCAGGTTGCCCCTCAAAAATTTATGATATTGATCTAAAAACTTGAGTTCGAACCTAAAATTTATTTTTAAAAATATAAAAAAAACCTTTGGAAATAAAGGTTTTTTTTAAAGTCAATTAGATATGGTGGGAACGAATGGGATCGAACCATCGACCTCACGATTATCAGTCGTGTGCTCTAACCGTCTGAGCTACGCTCCCGAAGGTGATATAATTACATTGTTATAATTATATCATATTTTTTTAAAAAGGAAGAAAAAATTACCGTTTTGAAAATTGACGCGCTCTTCTGGCTTTTCTCAATCCGAATTTTTTACGTTCTTTAGCTCTAGCATCACGTGTCAACATTCCAGACATTTTAAGACTTGGACGATAATCAGCAGAAATCTCTAATAAAGCTTTTGCAATTCCTAATCTAATCGCACCGGCTTGCCCAGAAATTCCACCACCATGAGCATTAACGCGAATATCAAATTCAGAAATTGTATTTGTAATAGCGAGTGGTTGTAGAGCGTCTTTAATTAAAATATCAGATTTTAGGTACTCTTTTGCTATTCGGTTATTAATTTTAAAATGACCATTTCCACGTTTTAAAATAACACGGGCAACTGAAGATTTTCTTCTTCCTGTTCCATAATAAGTTAATTCTTGATTCATTTTAATATTTGACCTCTAATTTTTCAGGGTTTTGACCTTGGTGTGGGTGTTCAGTTCCGGCATAAACATAAAGATTTTTTCTTTGTTTGTCCCCTAGTTTTGTGTGAGGTAGCATACCATAAACCGCTTTTTCAATTAAAGCAATTGGTTTTTTTGCTCGAAGTTCTCTAGCAGTTCTAACTTTTAAACCACCAGGATAACCAGAGTGTCTATAATATAGTTTTTGGTCTTCTTTTTTTGCTGTTAGTAAAATTTTTTCAGCGTTAATTATAATTATTTTATCTCCCATATCAACGTTAGGAGTAAAAAGCGGAGAGTGTTTTCCGCGCAAACGGCTAGCAACAAACGCGGCTAAACGCCCTAAAATTTGTGACTCTGCATCAATAACAAACCATTTTTTTTCAACTTCATGTGGTTTTATAAATGTAGTTTGTCTCATGTCTACCTTTCTATAAATTTTTAAAAAGATTTTATATAAAAATAATGTAACGACTAAGGGAGGGAGATTTTTAAGATTATACACTATTTTTTGAAATTCAAAACTAAAAAAATAAAAATTATTTATTTTTAATGTTGTCAAAATAAAAATTTGAAATTCTAGCGTAAGTTTCAACATTTATTTCTTGTGGGCGTATTTTTTGGTCAAAATTGAAAAAATTAAAAATTTTTTCAATTTCGTCTTGCGACAAAGAATTTTTGAGATTATTATATAATGTTTTTCGCTTGAACTGAAAGCACAATTTTGTAAATTTAAAAAATTGTGCTACTTTTTCAGGGTTTAAATTTCTTCTTATTGAAAAATAAACAATAGCAGAATCTACCTTTGGAACCGGGAAAAAAGAATCTGGTGGGACAACGAAAAACTTTTTTACATCAGCAACATATTGGCAGGCTAGTGACAATTTTGAGTAAGATGGTGTTCCTGGCGTTGCAATAATTCTATCAGCAACCTCATTTTGGACCATTATTAAGATTTCATCAAATTTTTCAAAATTATCAAATATTTTAAACAGAATTTTCGATGTAATATAATAAGGAAGATTGCCAATAACTGTTTGTTTTTCAGAAAAATTTAGATCTGAAAGTAAAAAATCCTCATTAATTATTTTTATATTCTTGTTTTTAAATTTATTTTCCAGCAGTGGAATTAAATTTTTGTCAATTTCATAACAAGTCAAAAATTTAGCTTTTTGGACTAAATATTTAGTCAAAAAACCGGTTCCAGGTCCTATTTCAACAAGATTTTTGTCTGCTAAGTCAATACTATCAACAATTTTTTGTGCAATTTTTTCATCTTTTAAAAAATTTTGACCTAGATGTTTTTTAGGTGATATTTTCAGCATTTTTTACCTTAAAAATTTTTAGTGCATTTTCATAAACTATTTTAGAAAGCTCTCTTTTTGTTAAATTTTTCAAATTAGCTATTGTTTGATAGGTATTTTCAATTTGCGGAGATGTATTTGGCCAAACTTGACGATTAGGTTCAGGACTTAAATATGGTGTGTCAGTTTCACATAAAATTCTTGAAATCGGAGTTTGAGATACTATTTTTCTTAGTTCGACGCTTTTTTTAAAGGTTATTACTCCTGAAAATGAAAAGTAGCAATTTTTTCTGCTGATTATTTCTATGAATTTTTCATAATTTGTTGAAAAATTATGAAAAATAAAGTTAATTTCAGGAAATTTGTCAATTATTAAAAGTATTTCATTAATCGCTTTAAATTCGTCAAGTTTGTCGCGAATATGCAACATTACAGCGATATTATTGTTTTTTGCGATTTCAATTTGGGCCAAAAGTGCATTTATTTGTTCTTGTTGACCAGAGTTATTTTCATAATAAAAATCAAGCCCAACTTCGCCAATTGCCACTACATTTTTGTCAATGTATTTCGAAAGGTTATTATAATTATCTGTTGTTTTTATTAAATTTGGATGTATTCCAATAATTTTATATATTTTATCAGAATATAAACTAACTTGACTAATTTCTTCAAGATCCTCTCAAGAGGTTCCAACAACAAACAAAAGTCCAATATTATCATCAAATCATTTGCTAATTTCTTGTTTTGGATTTTGAAAATATTCTAAAAAAGGATGGCAGTGTACATCGGTAAAGTTATATTTTTCAATCTCCTTAATTTGGAATGTTAAAAAAGAAGAATTTGTTCCCTGAAACGCCGGTTCAAAAAAATCTTTAAAAACGATACTTTTTTGGTCAAGTTTAAGGTAAAAATCACGTAATTTATAGTGTTTTTTGATAAAATCAAGTATAAATTCTCCAATTATATTAATTCAGTTAGAATCCAAAAGTTCACTAAAAAAAACCAAACTTAAATAAAAAGTCTGTTCTTTTTTCGAAATAATAAAATGTGCTAAACTAAAGTCTAAATTTTTGTCAAAATCAATAACAGTAAATTCATGATTACTTTCAAAATTTTGGAAATAATCCAGATTGGCAACATTAGTTTTACCATTTTTAGTTTTTAAATTTACTTCTAAATTAAATTTTTTAATCGCATTTAGAAGCAAATTTAAATGTCGCGGTGAAAATTGTTCGATTTTTAAATACATTGTAACTTTTCAAAATATTATTAAAATTAATTATATTTTATTATATAATAATATTTTAAATATAAAAATAAACAAGGCGAAAAAATGAACATAGATACAAAGAAAAATGTAATTCTTTTTGGAATGAGAAATTCACTAGATTTAGCAACAAAAATTTCAACTCTAACCGGAATTCCGCTCTCAGGGATTGAACGAATAGTTTATGCTGATGGTGAGGTTTTGCTAAAATCTAATGAAACTGTTAGAAATTCAACCGTTTTTGTTATTGCAAATACATCAAGACCAGTTAATGAAAATATAATGGAACTTTTAATTTTCATTGACTCTTTAAAGCGAGCTTATGCCCAAGAAATTGTTGTTGTTCTTTCATATTATGGTTATGCTAGACAAGACCGAAAATCATCTGGAAGAGAACCAATTACTGCAAAATTAGTAGCTAATTTACTTGAAAAAGCAGGTGTAACTAAACTAATTTTAGTTGATATTCACAATCCAAGTATTCAAGGATTTCTTGACATTTCAGTTGATGAACTTCATGGCCAATATATTCTTGCAAACGAACTTGTCGGCAAAAACAAGGATTATGTTGTTGTAACTCCGGATCATGGTGGCGCTGTTAGAGCTAGAATTTTAGCAGAAATTCTAGGAAAACAAACAAATTTTGCCGTTATTGACAAGCGAAGAACCGGCACAAATCAAACTGAAGTTCTAGGACTAATTGGAAACGTTGAAAATAAAGATTGCATCATAATTGATGACATTATTGATACAGGTGGAACTATAATAAATGCTGCAAATGTTGTTAAACAAAAAGGTGCAAAATCCGTCATTTTAGCAGCAACACACGGTGTTTTTAGCCACGGATTTGACAAATTTCAAGAAAATGAAAATATTGACAAAGTAATAATTACTGATTCAATCGATAATAGAGAACTTGTAGCAAAATATGATAAATTACTAGTTACATCTTTAGCTGAATTTTTGTCAAAAAGTATACTAGCATGCATCCATTCAACATCAATTACAAGTATTTATAAGGAAATCAAGGAAAAATTAATTTCAGCAAACAAAAATTAAAATATTTTCAATGTTTTTATGTATAAAGAAAAAGTAAAGTTACTTGTTGATTTAGATGTATTTGAAAAACTTGAACAATACGTAAAATTAATCGAATTTTATAATCAAAAATTTAATTTAACCGGTTTTTCAGGCGATATTCTTTGAAAAGAAGGCATCCTTGAGTCCATTGTTACAATGAATTTTATAAGAAATTTATTGAAAAAAGAAAACATTTCAGAAAAACCAAAAATTTTAGATATTGGAGCTGGTGTAGGTTTTCCTTCAATTCCGTATTTAATTTTTGATCCAAAAATTGACTTGACCATTTGTGAGTCTATGCAAAAAAGGTGCCAATTTTTAAAAAAAGTATCTGAAACTCTGGGGATTAAATTTAATTTAGTTTGTAAATCAGTTCAAGAAATTGAAAACGAGAATTTTGACCTTGTGACAGCCCGAGCAGTTGCAAATCTAGAAAAACTTGATAAAATTGTTAATAAAATCAAGGTTAAAAATACAATATTTGCATTTATTAAAGGCCCAAAAATTTTTGAAGAACTCAAAAATTGCAAAAATTGCGATTATCAGGTAGTAGAATTCGCTAATAATCTTGACAAAAAAATTTTTATAGCATTTAAAAAAATATAAAAAATTTAATACATTTATAATGTTTTTTATTGTAAAATTATATCCTAATCAATAATTTTAAATAAAGGAATTAAAATGAAAACAACAAGATATTTTAGTATTGACATTAAATGTGCAAGCTGCAAAGTAGTTTTTGAAAAACTATTTGCAAATTTGGAAGATTTTCAATGGACTGCAAATATCAGTGCAAAAGTTTTGAAAATTACTGCTGACGAAGAAAAATATCCTGACGAATTTATTAGTGAAAAATTAGCTTCTGTTGGTTATACAAGTGAAAAAATCGACGAATAATAGAAAATTTTTCGCTGACTCTAAACAAAAGGCAAAAATAAAAATATTTATTGAGTTATTAATTTTTATTTTTGCCTTTTTTTCTTTTATTTTTGATACTTTAAATAATTACAAAGTTCTAAATTTTAGTCACGATCACAAAATTCATCTAATTTTAGCGTCAATTTTGTTTTTCTTTGCATTTTTAGTTATCTTTTTAGAAAAAAAATATTTTTTAGCATACAAAAACCTTTTACGAAAAATTTTTACAATGGAACTGCTAATAGCGATTGCAAGCCATGTTTCATTTATTTATTCTGCAATTTCATTTTTGTATAAAATAAGCACCGGTGAAAAAATCAGTATGGAATTTTTTGAAGTTTCAATTATTCTGTTCTTATTTTTTAATGCCGGTAAATATCTTGAGGAAAAACTACAGAAAAAATCAAGTTCAGATTTTCAAGGCATACTAAAATTAAAAAATCGCTATTCACATATAATAGTTGATGGCAAAAAAGAACAAATTTTAACTAGTAAAATTACTCCTGGCAATATTGTTTTTGTTCCAAAAGGTGAAGTTATTCCAACTGATTCAACTCTAAATTCTGATTTTGCAACTATTGATTACTCGTCAATTAACGGTGAGTCTTTGCCGATTGAATTTGTTAAAAATCAAGAAATTTTGTCTGGAAGTATCAATATTGGCGAACCGATTTATCTAACCTCAACAAAAAAAGCCCAAGACTCATTTTTAATGCAAACAATTAACAGATTAGAATCCATTTTTGAAACTCCTTCCAAAATTGAAAGAGTTTCAACTAAAATAGTTTCACTTTTTACTCCAACTGTTTTAATTTTGTCATTTTTGGCTTTTGCAATCTGAGTCATAATCGGTTATTCACTTGGAGATTTTGAAAAAATTTATACAGGTTTTACACCTCCACGAAATTCTCATCCACTTTATGTTGGCGCTCATATCGGAGTTGCTGTTTTGGTAATTTCTTGTCCTTGTGCTTTTGGAATAGCAGCGCCAATGGCCATTTATTCTTCTTCGATTTTGGCCTCAAAAAATCGAATTTTATTCGCAAATTCAGAGATTTATGAAAAAATTATTACCACAAAAACAGTAATTTTTGACAAAACCGGAACTCTAACTGAAGGAAAGCCAAAAGTTGTTGAATTTCAAGGTGATTCAAGTTTTTGACCTTTAATTAAAGAAATATCCCAAAATTCTAAACACCCAATTTCACTTTCAATTCATAATTTTTTACCAGAACATCAAGAAAAATTTGACAATTTTAAGGTTAGCGAAACTCCCGGTCAAGGTTTGGAACATATTGATTCAGATTCAAATAAATATAGCCTTATTTCTCATGAGTTTGCAAAAAATAATAATTTTTTGATTGATAATAGTTTCAACTTTGAGAAGATAGGAAATTACACAGTTTTTGCTAAAAATGATAGAGTTATTGCTGTTTTTTTAATAATTGATCAAGTTAAAGAAAGTGCAAAAAAAGTTGTTAAAAAATTTCAATCTCAAGGGATAAATTGCATTATTGCCTCAGGAGATAATCCAAAAAATGTTGAAAATGTAGCAAAAATATTGGGAATAAAGCAATTTTATGCAAACTTAAAGCCTAATGACAAGTTCGAATTAGTGCAAAAGTTAAAAAAAGATACCCCAATTATTTTTGTCGGCGATGGCCTAAATGATATTTTAGCTTTAAAATCCGCCGATCTTTCAATTGCTTTTGAAAGTGGTTCTAACCTTAGTAATTCAATTGCTGATATTTCCTTATTTGAAACAGATCTTGTTATGGTTTATAAGTCAATTGAAATTATCAAAAAAACTAATAAATTAGTTAAATTAAATTTTTTGTGAGCAATTTTATTTAATTCGCTTTTCATACCTTTGGCATTTCTAGGTTTTATAAATCCAGTTTTTTCAATGTCTTTAATGTTGTTTTCATCAATTTTCCTTATCGTCAACACAATTATTTTCAAAAAAAGACATCAGAAGTTTCTCGAAAAAGCTATTTAAAATTTTTATTTTTGTATTTTTCAAACTTACTTGTTTCCAAAATTATTTTAATTTTAACCTATGAATTCATAGGTTTTTTTATGCTTTTTAGATTAAAAATTATTCTTTAGCTTTTTGAAAATAATATAAAAACTCCTGAGTTTGGCAGTTTGATGGCTAAAATTCACCTCTTATTTAATATAAATAGGCAAAAACACCGGTAAATCCGTGTTTTTTAAGGCTAAAATCTTAATTTCTATTATTTTAAAATTAAGATTTTGCAAAAAAAAAAAAAAAATGCTTGGTCTAAGAAAAAATTCTGTTATAATTAATCTCACTTAAGAATAATTAATAAATTTGATATTGAATTAGGGAGGAATTAGTTATGTTTTTTGCATATTAAAATTAGATATTGCGAATTATCCATTATATTTTTAAATATGATGGAATGCCTTAAATTTAACCGTTTAGAAATCTATAAATTTATGGCTTTTAATTATTGTTCTTTCAAAACTTCATATGTTTTTTTAGGCTCAATTTAAATAAAAACGAGTTTTCTATTTGCATTGAGTTTAAATAGTAGTTGTATTTTTCTTTCATGAGTGTTAGATTTAAAATTTAGTGTCTTTGCTTTGATAGTTATTATTCCTGAGTTTGTCAAAAAAGTTAAAAAAGTACCCAAAATCGAGACTTTTTTAAGATTATCTCATCAAACAGGGAAACTCGGGGAAAAAATTAGAGTTTTATTCTTGAATTAGTATTTATACTGTTTTATTTTTAAAGTTTCTAAGTCCTAATTATTTTTTAACAAGCAAAAATTTAAAATTTAAAGAAGCAATGAATCATTTTATGAGTCACAAATGCAAAAAAATGCTTTTTTTAGCGTTTTTTAGCATAAGTTTAATATAATTTACTTATTTTAAAAATTTAATTTATCAAGAAATACCAAATTATGAAATTAATTAAAATTGAAATTGAAGGTTTTAAATCCTTTGCCGAACCCGTCAGCATCAAATTTGACGGTTCTATTGTTGGAATAATTGGACCAAATGGTTCTGGGAAATCAAACATAAATGATGCGATTAAATGGGTTTTAGGTGAAAAATCAGCAAAACAGCTACGTGGATACAATATGGACGATGTTATTTTTGCTGGTTCAAAAACAGTCGCTCCTGTTGAAAAAGCAATGGTAAAATTAACATTTAGTGATGAAAGCCGCGAAGATTCTGCCCAAATTTTTACAATTTCACGACTTATTAAAAGAGGTCAGGGCACTAATGAATATTTTTATAATGATCAACCAGTTAGGTATAAAGATATCCGTAATTTAGCAATCGAGGCTGGAATTTCAAAGTCATCACTTGCAATTATTTCTCAAGGTACAATTTCTGAAATTGCCGAGTCAACTCCTGAGCAAAGAAAGCTTGTAATTGAAGAAGTTGCCGGAACTTCCAAGTACAAAAATGACAAACAAGAAGCTATTGTAAAACTTGATCAGACCCTTATGGGTATTGAAAAGATTGAAATTCGTGTAAAAGAGCTTGAAACTCAAGCAAAACAACTTGAAAAACAAGCAAAAAATGCCAAAATATATTTAGAAAAATCAAAACAATTAGAATCAGTTGAAGTTGGATTAATTGTTAGTGATATCAAAAAGTATCAAGCTGAATTAGAAAAAATTGATGAGCAATTATCACGCCTTAAATTTGAAGAGCCTAAATTTGTAAGTGAAATTGAATCTAATGAAAGAATAATAAATGACAATGTCCAAAAAAGAACACAAACTGATCTAGAAATTACTGAAAAAAGCAATCAAATAAGTAATCTTAAAAGCGAAATTAACAATATAAACCTAACTTATGCTAAAATGACACAACTTCAGGAGATGATATTATCCCAGCAAATTAATGTTAATTTTGAGCAAAAAATAGCCGCTTTAAAGCAAAAGTATGATCAAATTCTAGTTGAAAAAGACAATTTTTTGAACCTAATTAGTCAAAACAAACAAACAAAATCAGAAGTTGCTCAAAAAATTGCTGATTTAAGTGCCAAAAAATCAGAAATTGACTCAAAATTAAACAGTTTAAATTCTGAAAAAATAATAAGTCAAACACAAATTTTTGAACTGCAAAAAACACTTGAATCTAGGTCATTTTTGCCCAAAGGCACAAAAGTAATCGTTGAAAATAGTCATCTTTTTTCAGGTTATTGCGGTCTTGTTTCTGATTTAATTAAAATTCCACAAAAATATACAGATGCAATTGAGACTGCTCTTGGCTCAAGTTTGAAACAAATTGTTGTTGAAAAACCAGAAAATGCCGTTGAGGCGATTAATTTCTTGAAAAAAAATCACGCCGGAAGTGCAACATTTATTCCACTTTCAACATTAAAACCACGATTTATTCCTGATTTGTATTTAACTCACCTTCAAACTCAAGAGAGTTTTATCGGAATTGGTTCTAATTTGGTAAATTATGAGAAAAAATACCAAATTCTAGCTGATTTTTTACTTGGTGGCGTTATTGTTAATGATACAATCGACAATGTTAATAAAATTTCTAAATTTGTTGATCATAAATTTGTTGTTGTCACTTTAGATGGTGATATTGTCCGCACAAGTGGAATAATTTCCGGTGGTTTTAAACAAAAAAATGATTCAGTTCATTCTTTGGAGTTAAGAATTGATGACCTTAAAAATAAAGTGAATTTTTTTGAGAAAAAAATTCAAGAATTTAAGGTAGAATCTAATAATCTTGAACAAAGCATTAATAAAGAATCTTACTTTTTGCAGCAAACACAAATTTCTCTTGATGAATTAGAAAATAAATATAATGCTGCAAAAAATGAGCTTGACAAAATTAGAATTGAAAATCAAGGAATTGAAGCTGTATCTCAAAGTGATGAAATTAATTCAAAAGTCAACGAAACTTTAAAACAAAAAATCGAACTTGAAAATTCAATTGCAGCCCTTGAATCTGAACTAAAAATTTTAAATCGTGAAAAACAAGAATATGACTCCCAAATTTCTAAATTAACAGTTTTAGTTCAGCAACTCTATCAAAGTCAACGAAATGTTAATGCCGAATTGAATCAAAATCAAACAAACAAAGACAAATATGAGTTTCTTTTATCAAATCTAAAAACCACTTTGTCGCAAAAATATAATTTAACCTTTGAATCAGCGCTTGAAACACACCAATTAGAAATTGAAACTCAAGATGCCCACGATCTTGTTAATAGTTTAAATTCGGAAATAAAAGCGCTAGGTAATATAAATCTTGATGCAATTGAAGATTTTGAGACCACATCAAATCGACTTGAAAAATTAAAAACTAGTCATCATGAACTTGAAGTGGCTAGATCAAAAATTTTAGAAGTAATTTCTGATCTTGACAAAATTATAATTGCAAAAACTCAGGAAATTGTTGACCTTGTAAATTCAGAATTTAACTTAGTTTTTCAAAATATGTTTGGTGGTGGAAGTGCTAAAATTTACTTTAGTGACAAAAATGATATTTTGAATTCTGGAATTGAAATAAGTGCTCAACCACCAGGCAAAACTATCAAAAATATCCGTCTTTTTTCAGGTGGTGAAAAAGCAATAATCGCAATTTCACTATTATTTTCAATTATAAAAGCCCGGCCAATTCCACTTTGTATTCTTGACGAAGTCGAGGCTGCCCTTGATGAGTCAAATGTAATTCGTTATGTTGAATTTTTAAAGCAACTAAAACAAAAAACACAATTTTTAATTATCACTCACCGTCATGGAACAATGTCGCGCGTTGATCAACTTTTAGGAATTACAATGCAAAAACGAGGAGTTAGTTCAATTTTTTCTGTTGAACTTTCCAAAGCAAAAGAAATTTTAAAAGATGAACTTCAATAATTTTGCAATTTGTTATAATAAAATGCAAAATTATGTTATAATTACATATTTACTAAGATTTATATTTTTTTAAAAGGAGCCAAAATGCCAAGAGAAGGTCTAACATTAAGATGCATTGATTGCAAAATGGAAAATTACATCACTAAAAAAAATAAAAAAACAAAACCTGAAAAAATTGAAGTAAAAAAACATTGCCACAAATGCAACAAACACACTTTACACCGTGAGAAAAAATAATATGAATCCTAAATATTTAAATAAAGCTTTTGAAGAAAATAATTTAGATGTTATAATTTCATTTTCTTACCAAACTCGCCTTTGATTGACAAAAGTTTCAGCTACTGATGGACTTTTATTTATTCAAAAGGGCGATTCTTATTTGTTTGTTGATGGTCGTTATATTGAAGCAGCCCAAAAAAATGCTAAAAATTGTCAAGTTTTACTAATTACCAAGCAAAATCTTGAAAACTTTTTAGCCCAAAAGAAATATCACCGAATTGGAGTTGAGGCTGAATATTTAACGGTTGAACAACTTAATAAAATCAAACAGTGATTCCCTAATTCTGAAATTATTAATTTATCAGCTCAACTTTTTCGAATTATTAAAACTGAAGAAGAAATTCAAAACATCCAAAAAGCAGTTAATATTTCACTTGAAGCCTACACCAAAATTTTGCCAAAAATTCAACCAGGTTTAACTGAAAAATCAGTTGATATTGAACTAAATTATCAAATGAAATTACTTGGTGCCGAAAAAGAATCTTTTGATTCAATAATTGCAACCGGTCCAAATTCAGCAATGCCTCATTGAAGAGCTAGTTCGGCAAAAATTCTTGATAATGATCTTCTAAAAATTGATTTTGGTGCTCTTTATAATGGTTATTGTGCTGATATTACTCGAACTTCATATCTTGGAAAACTTGAGGCAAAAAAAGAGGAAATTCTTGAAATAGTCAAAAAAGCAGCAGAATTAGGTCGTAAAAAAGTTGCCCCTGGTGTTAAAGCATCAGAAATTGATAAAGCTTGCCGTGATTATATCGACCAAAAAGGTTATGGACAATATTTTGTTCACTCAACTGGTCACGGAGTTGGAATTGATATTCACGAATTGCCTGTTGTTAGCACTAATAGTGATACAATTTTAGAACCAGGAATGGTTATAACTGTTGAACCTGGAATATATATCCCCGGACTTGGTGGTGCTCGAATCGAGGATGTTGTTCTTGTAACTAAAAAAGGATTTAAAACACTTTCTCGAGAAGAAGAATCATAAAAACCTTATTTTTTTGCAATTAAAATTAGCAAAAAAATAAAAAAATTAATTAAAAATATGTTATAATATTTAATTAATTTGGTGGATGTGGCGAAGTGGCTAACGCATCGGGTTGTGGTTCCGACATACGCGGGTTCGATCCCCGTCATCCGCCCCATTTCTTTAGTAGACCAAGAACAAAACTAGACTCTAAACGGTCTAGTTTTTTATATTTTTACAATTTTTGCCTGAGTTTCCCGGATTGATGGCAAAAATTCACTTTTTAGTGAATATAAATATGCAAAAACACCGGTAAATATGGGTTTTTTTCCTAAAATCTTAATTTTTATTATTTTAAAATTAAGATTTTGCAAAAAAAAAAAAAAAAGCTTGGTCAAAAATAATGTTGTGTTATAATAATTCACACTAAGAATAGAGATTAGAATTAAGGGGGAATTAGTTATGTTTTTTGTCTAAAAAAATCAGAAAATGCGAATTATCCATTATATTTTTAAATATGATGGAATGCCTTAAATTTAACCGTTTAGAAATCTATAAATTTAGGGTTTTGGTTATTGTTCTTTCAAAACTTCATATGTTTTTTTAGGCTCGCTGCAAATAAAAACGAGTTTCTATTTGCATTGAGTTTAAATAGTAGTTGTATTTTTATGGTTTTTGTTGTTTTATCGATGACTTGATTTTGCTGTGTTTTAAAATAGGTAATTAACTTTTACCAAAAAAGTTAAAAAAAGTACCCAAAACCAAACACCTTTTTAAGATTAGCCATCAAACTGTGAAACTCGGGATTTTTTCTGTTATAATAAAAAACCCTCAAAATCATAAAGTCCTTTGATTTTGAGGGTTTGCTTAATAATTAGGAAAAATTTTTAAACATGCAAATTATTAAGAGTTCATAATTTGACGAATTTTATCGATTATTTTTTCTTTTGTAATTGTGTGGAAATTTTCACCTTTTGCTAACGGAACTGTAATGTCATATCCAGTAAGACGAGCAGGAGCTGCTTCTAAATATTCAAATGCTTTTTCGTTAACACGAGTTATAATTTCGGCTGAAACTGAAAAAGATTTAACAGCTTCATGAACAACTAAAATACGTCCAGTTTTCTTAACTGATTCGATAATAGTTTCAGTATCAACTGGCTTAATTGTTCTTAGGTCAATTAATTCAACATCAACATCTTCAAGTCCAGGAGTTGAACTAAGAGCTTGAATAGCGGCGATTGATTCGTGAACTTGTGCACCGTAAGTTACGAGTGTTAAGTCACTTCCTTCTTTAATTACATTAGCTTTTCCGATTGGAACTTCATAAATTCCAGCAGGAACTTCTTGTTTAAATGCACGGTATATTTTTTTTGGCTCAAGAAATACAACCGGATCTGGGTCATTAATTGCGGCAATTAAAAGACCTTTTGTGTCATATGGAGTTGAAGGCATAACAACTTTTACTCCAGGAATGTGGGCAAACATTGCTTCAATTGCTTCTGAGTGGTGCTCTAGAGCACGAACCCCACCTGCCATTGGCATTCTTAAAACCATTGGCACAGTAAACCGACCACGAGAACGGTTACGATAACGGACTGCGTGAGCAAAAAGCTGTTGAAAGGCAGGGAATGAGAAACCTTGGAATTGCATTTCTGCAATTGGACGTAGCCCGGCAATGGCTGCTCCAACTGCAACACCACAAATAGATGCTTCGGCTATTGGGGCGTCTCAAACACGATCAATTCCGTATTTTTTTTGTAATCCTTCAGTTGCACGGAAAACTCCACCTTCAAATCCAGCATCTTCTCCTCAAAGAACAACGCGAGGATCTTTTTCCATCATTAAATCAATAGCATTTGTAACTGCACCGATATTATTTAGAGCGATTTTATCTGAATTTGCCATTATTTAGCTCCTTTAAAAAATTCGATTGCTTCTTGTTTTTGTTCTTCAAGTTCTGGAGGTAAGGTCTCATAGGTGTAATCGAAAATTTCTTCGATTGTTGAATCTAAACCAATTAGAGATTTTTCGTAAGTTTCTTTAACAACAGCTAAAGAATCATCTCAAATTTTTTGTTTTTCTTCTTCAGTTAACATGCCACGATCAAACATGTATTTTTCAATACGGTGCATTGGCTCTCATTTTTCGTGTTCTTTTTCTTCTTCTTCAGTTCGATAAATTCTTGGGTTGTCAGAAGAAGTGTGAACACCTTGACGTCAAGTAACAAATTCAACAAGAACAGGACCATTTCCGGCACGAGCATAGTCCACTGCTTCTTGAATTACTTCGTAGGAAGCTAAAAGGTCATTTCCGTCAACACGAACTCCAGGCATTCCGGCAGCTTTTGCTTTTGCAGCAATTGTTGAAGCGGCATTTTCGTATTTATTAGGTGTTGAAATAGCTCATTGGTTATTATTTACACAAAATACAACAGGTCATTTTCAAATACTTGCAATATTTAGAGCTTCGTAAAATTCACCTTCAGCAGTTCCACCATTACCAATAAAACTCATTGAAACAATTTTTTTACCGGTTAATTTAGCAGCATAAGCAATTCCGGCAGCGTGTGAAAATTGAGTTCCGATTGGAATGTTAATTGGTAAAACATTAACACCTTCAGGAATTACGTTTCCTTTTTCACTCCCGTTTCAGTATTGCATTTGATTTATCATTGGAACACCAAGATATAACATTGTTGCATTTGAACGGAAAGCAGGAACGAATCAGTCTTCTTTTGTAAGTGCCATTCCTGAAGCAACTTGGAGAGCTTCTTCACCAAAGTTAGGGGCAAAAGTTAACATTCGACCTTGACGTTGAAGTTGGGTCATATAAACGTCTTGTTGACGTGATAAAACCATAAATTCATAGGCTTTTTTGATTTGATCAGCAGATAATCTAATATCTTTTTTCTCATCAAGTTCGCCAAAAACAGTCGAAGTTAAGAGATTTCCATCAATATCGAGATACCTAATCATTTCATGGTCTTTGTCCATGATTTGGTCAGGTTTGACGTAACGAAATTTTTCCATGAATCTCCTTTTTTATATTTTTTTAATATTTTAAATTATAAACTCAAAAAAAACAAGAAATTTTTTTTAATTTGAGCTTATATTAATATTATAACAAAATTTAAAAATATTGTTATTTATTTTTTAAGGCTAAAAATTACTTTATTTTAATGAGTGAAGTAACCTCATAATTTTCTAATTTTTTTCGACCTTCTAATTGTTCAAGCTCAATTAAAAAGATAATTTTTGAAACAATAGCTCCGGCATTTTCGATCATTTTTGTGATGGCATTTACAGTTCCTCCAGTTGCGAGCACATCATCAATAATAGCCACTTTTTGGCCTGGTTTGATCATTCCGGTTTGAACTTCTAAAATTGCAGATCCATATTCTAAATCATAGGCAAATTCTTCGACATCACCTGGCAATTTTCCGGCTTTTCTAACCATTATGAATGGTTTTGAAAGAAAAGCGGCTGTTGGTGTTCCGAATAAAAACCCTCGAGCATCTGGTCCAACAATAATATCAACATCTTTAGCAAGCGATGCCATTTCAACAATTGCATAATTTAAAGCTTTACCATTGGCAAGTAATGGCGAAATATCTTTAAAGCTAATCCCTTTTTTTGGGAAATTATCAACTGTGCGAATATAATTTTCTAAGTTAATTTTCATAACTTTCTTATATTATATTTATAATTTGCTTTTTTTAACAGTTTTTTTTATTTTTTTTGTTAAATAGGTTCAAAATACCGGAAAAACAGGGACAATTATAAATAAAATAAGAACAATAACTTTTGTAACTCTAGTTTTTAGAATTAAGTTAAAATTTTCAATCTCAGGTTGATAAATCAAAATTGTAAAAAGATCGACAATTGGTACAACAACTGCGAATAATAAAATTAATGAAATGCAAATTACGGAAATATAACCAAAAAACAGGAAGTATTTTTGTTTTTCGACAGCAATTTTTTTTGTTTTTCGATTTTTAATACATCCATAAATAGCAGCAGCAATCAGTAAAAAACTAATCAAAGCCGATCAATTTCCAGTAATATCAGCAAATGAATATAAATTATTTAATTTTTGGCCATAAGTTCCATATTCTTGATCATCAAAGCCAAAAACACCAATTAGTGTAAAAATAATTAGCGCCAAAACTGAAAAAATAATTAAAAAATAAGTTGAAACAACAGGTTTATTTAAATTTACATATTTTTTTCACCTTTTGAGCAAAAAAAACTCGTTTTTGTAAATTAATTCTTCAAGTGCGCGTGGGCCTCACAATGTAAAAACATTAATAATTCCAAGAAGACTAATTCCAATTAGTAAAAAAGTTGTCCCTAAAATTAATTTAATTGTAAGTGGATGCCATTTTAATTCATTTTTTGCAATATTAATAAATGACGAAATTGAACCATCGCCAACAATTGAAGTTGCAATTGCAATAAAAAGATATATTATTGTGGTGATTCCAATTCCTAAAAGAATAGCAATTGGCGTTTTTTTAGGTTCTTTCATTTCTGATTGCAAACCAGCGGCGGTAAAAAATCCTTCATATGAAAAAAATATTCCAGCCATTGAAATTAAAACACCAACGCCAGGCAAACTTGAGGAAATTGAAACTCCTTCAGTTTTTATTTTTTCAACACTTGCAAATTCAGGTTGTGAAAGAAGTTTGTTTGAACCGCCTTGAAAATATAAAATAAATCCAACAATAACTGTCACAAAAATAGGGATAAATTTTGCAATTAAAATAATTTTATTGTGAAATTCAGCAACTTTTGTGTTTAGACTAATTATAAAAAAGTAAATAACAATAGCAATTGAAACAACCAAAACAATAACTCAGTCAAATTTTATATTTCAATCACTAGATGATTCAAGGCCAAAAGCTGCAATTGCATCTTGCAAAATTTGCATAAAATAAACAGGCAAAACAAAATAAGTAAAGGGTAAATATAAATAAATTATGAAATTTTTTGAAATTTGAAAAAAACTCTCAGAATTAAAGAGTTTATTTCAAATAATGACAGATAAATTTGATTTTTTTGTCGCAGATGAAATTTCAATTAATGCAATTGCCATGGCAACAATTGCAAAACAAGCAAAAACTCAACTTCCAATTGCAAGTCCAAGATTATAACCTGAATTTTCGATAACGGCCTTGGATTTAAAAAAGATTCCTGCACCTATACTTGCGCCAAGGACGATTAAAAGAGCGCCGAAAAAGGTGATTTTCTGAGACTTGTTCTTTCCAAGCGTTCCTGTTGCCATATTTTTCCCTTCTTGAAGTTGGATGATATTATATCATATTTTTCAAAAAGTTCTATAAATTTAAAGCTTTTTTACTCTTTAATCAACGGTAAAAAATATTTTTTCACTAAATTTGTCTTGTCTTCTCCCATAATTGAAAAAGGTGAATCTATCCCAAATTCATCATATTTATCTTTTAAATTTTCTGTAAAAAATTGGAAAAATTTGGCATAAGCTAACTGGTTATTTATATAAATTTTGGGTTCATTTAGAAAAACATAGTCAGAATTCATCGAATAGTGAATTTTAGGGTCAAAAAACTCTTTCAAAAATTGATTAATTTCGTTGGCAAGTGATTTTAAAGTTAAAAAATTATTTTCTTTAACAGTTTTTAGTTTTTCCTTAAGTGCTTGAATTTCTTGGTCAATTTTTTGCTCTAAGGTGGAAAAATCACTTTTTGCAGGTTTAGTTTTTTCTTCTTTTTCAAATTTAGTTTTTAATTTTTCTTTTTGTTCAAAAAGTTCTTTAATTTGCTGACTTATTTTATTTTCTTCCTTTTTTGAGTCATTTGATTTTACAGAAAAATCAATGATTGAAATAATAATATTTCTTGTAAGTTCTTGACTTAAATTAAGAAAATGCAAGTAAAATCTAGCAATATTTATGTGCAAAATTAATTTGATTACCGGGTTTCATTGCCTTTTTTGTGCAATTAGTTTTTCTTCGATAAAAAGGTATTTTTCCTTATTTTTTAAAAATTCATCTAAACTTTTTGATTTATATATGTTTATTTGTTCTTCATAAAATTTTTGATCATCTAAATTATTAATATTTAAGTCTGTTATATTAATAGTTCCAAAATTTTCATCAAAATATTGGCCATCATCATTTGCGCCAAGATTTAAACTTAGGTCAATATTTTTAATTTTTTCTTTTAAACTAAGAAAAAGAACCTTTTTTTGGCCAAAATCAATGTTACTATAATATGTATTAAAAAATTGAACTAGAATTTCTTCAAGCCCAAAATAATCTTTTTCATCAATTTGCCCAATTTTTAGCTGTTCAATTTTGCTTTGACTTAAAATTCCGCTAAATTTTGTGCTTGGTTTTTCTTGATTTTTTGGCAATCCTTTCATAATTGTTTCAAAAACAAACGGTTTTACTTTGTCTGTGCTACTTTTTATTTTTCCCTTGTTTTGTGAATGGATCGAGTTTATATTAATTTTAAAGCAACTTGTAAATAAAAAAACAGGCAAAATCCAGGTTAATTTGAAAAAAAATAAAATTTTAATATTTTTTCTGAGTTTATGCATTATAATTTATATTCGTTGTTTTTATCTATTTTTTTTAAAACAGTGAAAAAAGCGATTTTTTTACTTTTTTTGGGAAAAAATCTAAATATAACTAATTTTAATTTGGTTGTTGGTTAAGCAAATTAAAAAAATATTAAAAAAAAACTTTTTTTCTTTTTTTTGTGATATAATGTTATATGCTTTTAACTGAACAAACCATTAGTGCTCGAGTGGTGGAATGGTAGACACAAGGGACTTAAAATCCCTTGGGAGTAATCCCGTGCTGGTTCGAGTCCAGTTTCGAGCACCAAAAGCGCCCTTAGCTCAGCAGGTAGAGCAAATGACTTTTAATCATTGGGTCAGAGGTTCAAATCCTCTAGGGCGTACCATTTCAAATTTATTTGTCCATCGTTTTTTATAATTTTTAATCAAAAAAGGCTTAAAATGTCAAAAAAAATAGCAATTTTAACTTCTGGTGGTGACTCACCAGGAATGAATTCTGCTATAAGTGCTCTTGTTAAATCTGCACTTAATTCAGGATTTGAACCATATTTAATTTTAGAAGGCTACCTTGGAATTTTAAATAAAAATATTATATTAGCCTCTGAATTTCCGTATAACGGTATCTCTAGTTTTGGTGGCACAGCAATTGGTTCTACCCGTTTTCCGGAATTTAAAGACGAAGAAATTCAAAAAAAAGCTGCTAAAATCTTAACAGATATGGGTATTTCTTCTTTAATTGTTATTGGTGGAGATGGAACTTACAAAGGTGGTTATAAACTTCATTTGCAAGGAATTAAAGTAATCGCTCTACCAGGAACAATTGATAATGATATTCAATTTACTGATTATACAATTGGATTTGATTCAGCTTTAAATACAATTGTAGAAAGTGTTGACAAATTAAGAGATACTGCTAATTCCCATCGACGTTGTTTTGTTGTCGAAGTAATGGGATGCCATTGTCCAGATTTAGCTTTGTATTCAACAATTGCAACCGGAAGTGAACTTGTTATTACTAACACAAATCGTCTAAGCGCAGAAGAAGCATCAAAAATTGTTCTTGAGCAATTTAAAAAAGGTAAACCGAGCGTTATTATCACAGTTTTAGAGTATGTTTTACCAAATTTAAAAGAATTTGCTGCTCAAATTGAAAAATTAACTAATATAACAACAAGAGCTTTTGAAGTTGGACATATTCAAAGAGGGGGAAGACCTTCGGCATTTGACCGAATATTAGCAACTAAGATGGCAATGAAAGCAATTGAGTTAATTGATGAAGGTAAATCAGGGCTTGCAATTGGTTATTTAGACGGAAAAATTCAAGCTCACGATATAACCGAAGTAGTTTCGACCTCAGTTGAAAGAACAAACGAATTAGCTCAAAAAATTAACAAAATTAATCAAAATTAATTTAGAAAAGGTATAAAATGCGTAAAATTAGAAAACTTCAAATGCAAAAAAGGCGAGAAGCACGAAGACTTAAAACTTCTAAAGCCGCTAAAAAATTAAATGCAAAATTACAACTTTTAGTGGAAAAAAGTTTGGAATAATTTAAAAACAGTTAAATAAAAAAAGGTGAAAATCACCTTTTTTTATTTAAGAATTTGAACTGAAAAACCAAAAATTAACTATTTTTTTAGAAAATCAATAAAAATTCTGTTGAAATATTCAGGATTTTCTGTATAAATCAAGTGACCAGTTTTTGGTATGATTTCGGTTTGGACGTGTGGAATTAGACTTTCAAAATATGACTTAGTTTCTTGTTGTAGAACAATTCCATCTTTTTCACCTAAAACAAGAAGTGTTGGACATTTTATTGATTTAATACCGTCCTCAATTTGATCCATCATATTATTTTTTAGTAAATTTTTACTGAGAGTTACAATATAGTAATTATTAAAATATTCGTAATTAAAGGTGGCTTTTGCTCATTCTAAATATTTAGGATCTTTATATTTTTCTTTATCATACTCATAAATTGGCAAAAATTCTAGCATTTCTTCAGGTGTTTTTGGGAAGAATTTTTCGTAAAATAAATCTTTTAATGGCAAATTAGCTTTATTCATTGGGCCAATGAAAACCATTTTTGAAATTAATTCGGGAATTCTTTTATAAACTAAAGCTCCATATCCGCCTCCCATTGAGTGACCAACTAAAACAACGTTTTTAATATTTAATTTTTTAATAAATTCAACTGTCAAATCTGCATAATAATCAACATAAAGTTGATTGTCTTTTGCGGGTGTTAAATTATTTCCTGGAAGAGTGTAGGCATAAAAATTTACCCCAATTTCTTTGCTAATTGACTCAATTACGCCACCAAAAATTTTATGGCTTGAGTTAAAACCGTGGCAAAAAACAATATTAATTTTATTGTGCGGACTTTGATTAATAATAAAAGGGTAAGGTCAAATTGAATTAGACATTTTCTGATCTCCTTTATGATTTTCTGTGTATTAAAATATGTATTTAAAATAATTTTTTGTATATTTAAAAATAATTATAAAATAAAAAACTTTTTTTGATTTTTTTATTTCAAAAAAAATAAAAAGTGATATAATGTTAGTGCCACTAAAATAATAACCTTGTAACCTGGTCAGGATAGAAATATAGCAGCCATATCGAGAAGTATTGTGTTTAGTGGTCTTTTTAATCTTTGAAAAGGTAAAAAAACAAAAACACTATGTCTTCTCGACAATCTAATAAATCAAGCAATGCGCATTGTTCTTGTTCTAATCAGAATAACCATAATTTAGCTAAATGCTTAAAAAATCAACTTGTTTTACGTGCAGAACGTGAAATTTTTAATCATAATCAAAGCAAAATAAACCTGAAAAATTTCTGGAAAAAGCGTACCCTTTCAATCACAATGATGGCTATTTCAGCATTATTTTTTACATTAGGGGTTATTTTTTTCTTAGGAGTTGCAAAAACTGTCCCAACAGGTGTCGCGGCAATTCCAGCACTTACTATAATAATAATTAATTCTCAATATGAGGTAAGTATTGGCTGAAGTTTTGCAATAATTTACTTTGTTATTAATATTCCTTTAATAATTTTTATTTTAGTTAAAGTCTCGAACAAAAGTTTTAGCTATCTTACTTTCATTTGACTTTTTTTTCAAATCGTCTGAAACCAGGTTTTTTCTCTTGATACCCCAATAAGGACATTTTTAATTAACAATATTTTAATTCAAGGCCAACAAGGTTCTTGGACTATTTTCTATTATACAATTATTGGCGCCATTTTGTCTGGTTGATCTATCGGAATGGCTTGAAAATTCGGTGGTTCTTCTGGTGGAACTGATTATATAACTTATTATATCGCGCTAAAATATCGCAAGCCTATTGGCAAAGTGATGTTTAGTATTTCGATATTTTTTGGACTTTTTTCAATTATTATCCTTTATTTTCTTGAACCTTCACAAGTTGATGGTCAACTTTTGGGTCGAAAATTAGCAGCTGTTTTTATTTATTTAATTGTAAGTTCGTCAATTGTTAGCCGAATTTATCCAAAATACGGAAAAATTCTTTTACAAATTTACACTAATCACCCAGAAAAAATTGTTGAACATCTTAAATCAATAAAATATTGGCACTCATATAATATTTGAGAAGGTGTTTCTGGATACACCGGCCAAAAACAATGAAGAGTTGAGACAATTATTTACATAATTGAAAAAAACGCAATTTTAGAAGAAATTGCAAAAGCAAACGTTAATTTTTGGTATTCAGCAACTAAAATCTTACAAACAACAGACCGTTTTGATGCAACAAAAATTAATTAAATTTTCACTTTTTAATTAATTTTTGTTTTTTTAGTTGAGTATTTTTACTACTGTTTTAAATTCAGCAAAGATTTTTTGATAGTCATAATTAAGACTGTTAAAAAATCTTTGCTGTTTTTTAGTCTTAAATTAAAAAATGAAATTTTTTCTGAGTTTGACAGTTTGATAGCAAAAATTGACTTTTTAGTAAATGCAAATATGCAAAAATACCGGTAAATCTGTGTTTTTTGACGCTAAAACCTTAATTTTTATAGTTTTGAAATTAACCTTTTGCAAAAAAAAAAAAAAAAATGTTTGGTCTAAAATAAAATTGTGTTATAATTACATTCACTAAGAATGAATTAATAAATTTTGATATTGAATTAGGGAGGAATTAGTTATGTTTTTTGTCTAATGTGCACTGATAGTGCGAATTATCCATTATGTTTTTAAATATAATGGAATGCCTTAAATTTAACCGTTTAAAAATCTTCAAATTTATGGCTTTTAATTATTGTTCTTTCAAAACTTCACATATTTTTTTAGGCTCAATGTAAGTAAAAAGGAGTTTTCTTTTTGCATTGAGTTTAAATAGCAGTTGTATTTTTTATGATTTTTGTTATTTTAAAATAAATTGATTTTTGCCTATGTTTTAAACTAAAAAAGGTAATTAAAAATTTTATAATTTCGCTTTTCAAGTTAAAATTTTAGCTTTTTTAGTTTGCTTTATTTGATTGATAAGTAGATTTTTCCTTCATGGGTGCTAAAAAAGTCCCAAAAAAAGGATACTTTTTTAAGATTATCTCATCAAACAGGCAAACACAGAAAAAACTGAAATTTTTTTAAATTTTTAAACAAAATGTTCCAGTTTGATATTTTTTTAAATTTTTAATATATAATTTTAAGCAGAGTTATTAACTCTGTATCACATTTTTAAAATTTAGGAACTAAATTATATGAATGATAATTTTATTTTAAAATTTGCTTCAAAAAACATAAAAGAAAAAAAATTAACTTTCAGTACCGGCCTAATTCTGTGAGCGTTAATTGTTTTTGCTTATATGATTTTTGTCATAAATTGAGGATTTGCATCAGCTGGACTCAACGGAAAAGCTGGTGTAAGTGGATATTTAGGACATTTTTTTCCAGATGCTAGTGCTGCGCCTGGAACTGTAGTTAATCAAGCAGTTAACTGAGGAATTACAATCGGTCGTGGAATTGGATCGATTCTAGTAGGTTGATTTATTGTAAAAATTTCACATAAATATACTGTTGTATTGTCGCTTATTTTGATGCTTTTTGGAATAGCAGCGCCTTATTCACCAACTTATGCAGGGTTTATAATTTTAAGAACTATTTTTGCAATTGGTGGAACAATGCAAATTGTTTTAATTCAACCAGTTGTTTCAAATTATTTAAATCCACGTCAAAAAGCGGTAATTTCACAGTTTTCACCGTTTTTTTACCCAATTGGAACAATAATTACACTTATTCCTTTTATATTGAATGATGTAATTCAAGATTCTGTTCGTTCACATTGACAAACAATTTTCCTAGTAATTGGACTTTTAACACTTATTCCTTTAATTGGTTACATAATTTTAGGAGCAAAATTTGACCTGTATCCTTCTGCTTTAGCAAATCAAGCTAAACAAGAAAAACTAACTCTATCAAGCTTCTTTAAACAAAAAGATACTTGATATTGAACAATTGTTTATGGATCATGACTTATTGCGGTTGTTTTCCCCTTTACATTTTCTAAGCCAATTTTTGCTCGTCTAATTGGTGATAGTGCCAATACTTTTAGCCAAAAAATCTCAGTTTTCCTAATTGTTTTCTTATCAGGAATGTTTGTCGGTCCATTTACAGTTGGACTGTTTTCAAAATACAAACTTCAAAGACGTAAATATATAACAACAGTTATTTCCCTTGGTGTTCTTTTTTATGTTCTTGCTACCGTTGTTTTTGTTACAAAAGTAGGAAAAGACCCTCTCAGTGCACAAACTTACAAAGATGGTTGAACCTGATTATTTTTAATTTTTGGTCTTTTTATGGGAATTTGTCTCTGAGGTATTCAAGGAGTAATTCTTAATTTACCTCACGAATATCCAGGCTCAAATCCTAAAAGAGTCGGATTCCAATTTGGTCTTATTTGAGGACTAGGGTATACTGCCTTTACATTAGCAACAATAATAACTTCATTAATTAATACGCCTCCAGGGGTAGATCTAAAAACAGCAGTTAGTGCCGAAAATGTTGATGGATATGCCTTAGGCGCTTATATTGTAATTATTGGATTTTCAGTTGCTTCTGCAATTGGGCTTGCCTTTATAAAAGAACCTCATCCAAACTATAAGAAACTCTTAAAAATCCGTAAACTCTCAGATATTGAACGTATTTAATACTGAAAAAAATTTCATTTTTTTAAATTAATTTGTAAAAAACAAGCAAAAGTATATTTTTGCTTGTTTTTTATTCAAAAATGTATTAAAATTTTAAACGTAACATAGATATTTAATATTTTTGTTATAACCATTATTAAAAAACTAGGAGATACAATATGAAGCCAATCAAAATCGCTCTAATCGGCGCAGGAAATGTTGGAAATTCATTTCTTTATGCAGCAATGAATCAAGGTCTTGCATCTGAATACGGAATTATCGATATAAACCCTGATTTTGCAGAAGGAAATGCATTTGATTTTGAGGATGCCTCCGCTTCACTTTTGCGTCCTTTTTCAGTTCGCCGTTATGAGTATAGCGACCTAAAAGATGCAGATTTTATTTTAATTACAGCAGGAAGACCTCAAAAACCAGGTGAAACTCGTCTTGAATTAGTTGCAGATAATATTCGAATTATCCGTGATATTGCTTTTAAAGTTAAAGAAAGTGGCTTTAGCGGAATTACTGTTATTGCCTCAAACCCTGTTGATGTTATTACTCGCGCTTACCGTGATGCTTCAGGATTTTCTGACCAAAAAGTTATTGGATCAGGAACAATTCTTGATACTGCAAGACTTCAGTTTGAAATTGCCAAAAGATTAAAAATTGCCCCAAATTCAGTTCAGGCTTACGTAATGGGTGAGCATGGTGATTCATCTTTTGTTGCATATTCAAATATTAAAATTGCAGGTGAATGCTTCTGTCATTTTTCAGAACTAACCGGAATTAACGGCTCAAATTACGAAAAAGAGCTTGAATATCCAGTTTCACGTCGTGCTTATGAAATAATTAACAGAAAAAGAGCAACATTTTACGGAATTGGTGCTGCATTAGCGCGAATTGTAAGCAACATTATCAACGACACAAAGAATATTCTAATTGTCGGTGCGAATTTACGTGGTCAGTACGGCTTTGATGGCGTAAATATTGGAGTTCCAGCGGTCCTTGGTGCAAATGGTATTGAAAAAATCATTGAAATTACACTCAATGATAAAGAAAAAGAAAAATTCGCAAAATCAGTCGAAATTGTCGATACCATTTACAAAGACGCTATGAAAAATCTTTAGTTTTCAAAGTCACACACTTAAAATTTAAAGAAAAGCACTCCAAATCGGAGTGCTTTTCTTTAAATTCTTTAAAATACTGGGTTTTGCCAGTTTGATGGCAAAAATACCGGTAAATCCGGTTTTTTACGGTAAAATCTTAATTTTTATTATTTTAAATTTAAGCTTTTACAAAAAAAAAAAAAAAAATGCTTGGCCTAAGAAAAAATTATGTTATAATAACCATCACTAAGAATGAATTAATAAATTTTGATATTGAATTAAGGGGGAATTATTATGTTTTTTGTCATAAAAAAATAAGATAGTGCGACTTTTCCATTATGTTTTTAAATATGATGGAATGCCTTAAATTTAACCGTTTAGAAATCTATAAATTTAGGGCTTTTGGTTATTGTTCTTTCAAAACTTCATATATTTTTTTAGGCTCGATGCAAATAAAAACGAGTTTTCTTTTTACATTGAGTCTAAATAGTAGTTGTTTTTTTATGATTTTCGCCAGTGTTTTAAACTAAAAAAGTAGTGTTTAAAAATTTCATAATTTTGCTTTTTAAGTTAAAATTTTAACTTTTTTAGTTTGCTTTATTTGATTAATAAGTAGATTTTTCTTTCATGAGTGTTAGATTTAAAATTTAGTGTTTTTGTTTTGATAGTTATTTTTCCTGAGTTTTGCAGTTTAATGGCAAAAATTAAGACAAAGGGTTGAATTTAACAGTTCAAATTTAAAGAAAAGCACTCCAAATCAGAGTGCTTTTCTTTAAATTATTTATAATTAAATTTTTATAATATGATGAGGTATACTATATTTGGTGGCTCATATCGGACTCGAACCGATACGCATTGCTGCAGCAGGTTTTGAGTCTGCCGTGTCTACCATTCCACCAATGAGCCGTAAAAAGTTTTTAAAATTTATTGTTTTAAAGATAATTATAATATAATTATATCAATCATGGCAAAAAAACAAAATAAATCTTTGAAAAAAATACTAATTAAAATTCTCCCGCTAGTTGGAATTTCAACTACATTTTTTATCGCTTCTTGCACACCGCTTGGTGCGGTCAATGGAATTCTCAAGCGAACACTCGAAATTGGCCAATCAAACCCTTGAGATCAAGAACTAAATCTAAAGAACCCTTTAGATTCAATAATTTCAGGTAAAGTTGCTTTAGGTAACAACCTTAAGGCGTCTGATTTTTTAAAACAGTATTCAACCTTAGATTTAGATGATAATTTGAATGGAATAACTCACCGCATGTTCAATAGAGGAAGTTCATTTTTAGATTCAGCAATTCTTTGAACTTTTATCCCAGGCGTTGATAATTTTGACTTAAATGCAAAATTTGAATTAAAAATTACCCCAGTTACAAATTCTGCTAATGATTTTTACGGTTCAATTAAAGTTAAGGTTGACTCTTATAATAAAGACTCAAAAACTTTGGTTCAATCAAAAGAGTTTGTTGTTAACGGCTTTCAAACCGATCAAACCGGAATTTATGCTTATAAAGAAAGAATTCAAACTGCTTTTGAAAAAATAGAAACTTTAGAATTAAAAAATCAAAACACTTTTGATATTGACTCACTAAAATCTGACTCAGATATTTGGGAACATATCAATTTACCGTCAAATTTTGAAAAAACTGACATAACTACGCTTAGAAATTCAGATCAATTTGATGTTCCAAGTGAACAACAGGCAGTCCCAAGCATTCAAAATATTGCCAAAAATCCTTATCGTTTAAAGGTTAAAAATTTCTATTATTTAAAAGCAACAATTTTAAAAGACTCATACGATTCCCAAACTGGAACTGTCGATGTTGTCTTGTCGATTTATCATGATACATACCATAATTTTGTTTCAAAAATTGTAAAACTAAAACTTAAGCCAAATCAAAATCTAAAAAAATTAACTGAAATTAAAAGTTTCAAACTTAAAGATGAGTATTCTAACTTTTTGCCATCTTTTTTAATAAATTCCTCTGAAAATTCAGGCGATACATTATCTAAATATATCGATTTTGGTAATTTAAATCACTCAATGTATCACATCAAAAAGGTTCCCTCACTTTCAAATGATCAAAATGGTGATTTTTACCTAATTTTAACTCCAAAAGAAAATGATTTAACTTCAGGCCCAACAAGCCCTGGTCAAATTATTAAAGTTGAAGGGTTTAACTCATATAATAAGATATTTGCCTCAAGCGAATTTACAAGTCAAATAAATTTTAACTTTATTGATTCTTGATATAAATTACCTACTACAACAAATATTTCAGAAAAATTAAAAAATATTTCACAAAGTTTAAATTCCTCAAGTGATGCACTTTTATGGCCACTTTTTGGTCAAGCAATCAAAAAAACACTATCAGAACCGACGCTTTTTAAAAGTACTGGGGAATTAAGTAATTTTGAAAAATTAAATTATAGTTTTGCTTCATTAGCTGATTTTAAAATTGATGAGTCAGGAGTTTCATTTCACTTTGGTAATTCAGTTCAAGACTATTACAAAATTAACGTAAAATTTACCAACACTAATGAAAGTAAAAATATTATTGAAGATTTTGGTGCAAAAGTTCTTGAAAAAAATATAATTAATGACTCATTACGTTCAAGATCAATGGTAATTCAGTTACGTTCAAATGCTTTTGACCCAAGAACTAATTCAAATACAACCCGAATTACCTCAGGAACAGCTTGGGTTTTTGATCGAAAATTAAAACCTGACCCTCAAAATCCAGGAAAATTTTTACCTACTAACACTTATTATCTTGCCACAAATTTGCATGTTGTTTCAGATTTAATTAACAAACCGGATCAAATTTATTCATTTTCTTATTTACTCGATGGAAATTTGCAAAAATTAAATGAGATTAGTTTTGATGATACTAATTTATTCCGTCGTTTTGATCGAATTTCAAAAACTGAAGCAAACAGAGATTTTTTACCTCCTGAAGGATTTCAGTATATAAACTCTGAATCAAAAAAATTCTGAAACAATTTAAAAATTAATCCAATTGGTCTAGATACGCCCGTAAAGGGAGAATTTCGCGATATTGCAATAATTGAAGTAACTTTTCCTGATGATGAACAGATAAAAAATCCATTTAATATTGGTATTCCCTTTTTAGATTTTTTAGGTGATGGTGAAGATTCATACATAAAAAATATTCCCGATGCTGTTCGACATTACAACGAAGCGCCACTTGATGTTTTAGTAACAAATAAATTTGTTCCTACTTTTACAAAAGCAATCCAACTTAAAACCTCAAAAATTGAATCAGCACTGCCACTGCATGCTTATTTAGGTGGTTTTTTAGGTGGATTTACCTGAATTACTGACAATAAAAATTCATTTGTTACAGTCGATGAGCTAAAAAAAGAAAATCAGTTTAAACAAGATAATTCACCTAAATCTTTCCAAGGGGCGACTTCAATTTCTCTTCCTGGACTTCGTGGTGGTCGTGGAATGTCTGGTTCGCTCGTTGTAAATGAATATAACCAAGTTATCGGTATTTTTTGGGGAGGATATTTCCCGCAGACCACTCCAGGGAGAAGTCAACTTGTTAAAGGAATTGGCCAATTTGACCCAATTGGTGTAAAAATTGACAATAATCCAACAGTTTTAGCCAAATGACTGGCTCAAACAAAAGACATTCAAACTGATTTGGACAAAACTTCAGAAAAAGTTTTTTCCCTTGAGGATCCAGCCCAAATTGAAAGACTAGCTCACTCAGCGCGTTGGCTTAAATTTTCTAGCAATCAAAATCCTCAAGCAACCGCCGATGTTTAACTTTTATTTTTAAAATTTAGAAAAAAATTTAAAATTTTAAAAATAAAAACGTAGGTGGACTAACAATGGAAAAAAAATTTTTAGACTCTTTAGAAAAAATTCACAAAAAATATCAAGACTTAAGTCAGCTTTTACTAACTGATGAGGTAATAAATAATCAAAAAAAATATTTAGAAATCGCAAAAGAAATTTCTTCAATTGAAGAAATTTCTTTGACATTTGATTTACTTTTAAAAAACCAGCAAACACTTGAAGATGCAAAAATACTTCTTAGTCAAGAAAAAGACCCAGAATTACAACAATTAGCAAAATCAGAAATTGCAACTGTCAATAAAAATATTGAAGCACTTGAGGAAAAACTCCTAATTTTAATGCTTCCAAAAGACGAAAATGACGATAAAGACGTAATTGTTGAAATCCGCGGAGCTGCCGGGGGAGACGAGGCTAATATTTTTGTTGGCGATCTTTTTCGAATGTACCAAAAATGAGCTGATTCCCAAAGGGCAAAAGTTAAAATTCTTAGCTCATCACTTGCACTTGCCGGCGGTTTTTCACAGATTTTTTTCCAAATTTCTGGTCAAAATATATACTCAAAACTTAAATTTGAATCAGGCGTCCACCGTGTTCAACGAGTTCCTGAAACTGAAACAATGGGCAGAATTCACACCTCAACTGCTACAGTTACCGTGATGCCAAAAATTGATAGTAAAATTGAAGTCGAAATTAACCCTTCAGATCTTAAAATTGATACTTATCGATCCTCAGGGGCTGGCGGTCAGTCTGTAAATACCACCGATTCGGCGGTTAGAATTACCCATATTCCCACCGGAATTGTTGTAACCTCTCAAGATGAAAGATCCCAAATTGGTAACAAAGAAATAGCAATGGGAATTCTGAGGTCAAAAATTTATAACTTGGAAGTGCAAAAAAGACTTGAAACACAAGCTAATTTTCGTAAACTTGCCGGATCAGGGGCTCGTTCTGAAAAAATTAGAACTTATAACTACCCTCAAGATAGACTCACCGACCACCGAATAGGATTTTCTTGTTCATTAAAACCGGTCATCCAAGGAAGTCTAAATCCAATAATTGAAGCCTTATTATCTCAAGAAAGAGCTGAGTTAATCTTGCAAAGCTATGGAGATAAATAGTAGAAAATTGGAACTTTTAAAGGAAAAACAACGCTATAATTTGCCCTTAGAAGTCTCCAAACTTGAACTTTTAAAGTTAGAAATGAACTATCCAGTCCAAAAAATCATCGGATTTATCGAAATGGAAGATGTTCGAATTTTTTTGGATCAAAAAGTTTTTATTCCCCGTTATGAAACACAAGAATTACTGCAAAAAGTAAAAAAAGTCATAAAAAAAGACAGTTTTGTTCTTGATTTGTGTTGTGGTTCAGGATTTATTGGCCTTGCTCTTGCCAAATTTAGCGGCGCAAAAATTACTTTGGTTGACATTAGTGATGAGGCAATTTTGCAAACAAAATTAAACGCAAAATACAACAATTTAGATGTAAGTGCTGTAAAATCTGATCTTTTTAGCAATATTATTGGCCAAAAATTTGATATTATTGTCTCAAATCCTCCCTATCTTAAAAGGCAAAAACTTGATGAGTCAGTTATTAATTTTGAACCTCAGAGTGCATTATTTTCTGAACCCGAGCCTTTTTCATTTTATCAAAAAATAATGGAAAAAATCGATAATTTTCTTAATGATAAAGGTTGAATTTTTTTTGAAATTGACAAAGATAGTGTCGATTTTTTCAAAAAAAATTTCCCTGAATTCAAAATTGAAAATGATATAAATCAAAAACCAAGATTTGCTTATTGGCAAAAAAACTCAAATTATCCTATAAATTTATAGGATAATTTGAGTTTTGCAATCTAAAAATTGAAAGGAAAAAATGAAAATTAGAACACGCTATGCCCCTTCGCCAACTGGATTTTTGCACATTGGTGGAGCTCGGACTGCGCTTATTAATTACCTTTTTGCAAAACATCACGGTGGTGATTTTATTTTACGAATCGAAGACACAGACACCCAAAGAAATATCAAAGACGGTGAGCGCTCCCAAGTTGAAAATTTAGAATGGCTTGGAATTTTTCCAGACGAAAAACCAGGCACAATTTCAGAATATGGTCCATACCGTCAGTCAGAAAAAATTGACCGCTATCAAAAATTAGCCCAAGAACTAGTTCAAAAAGGCTTTGCATATTATGCTTTTGACAATGCTAGCGAACTTGAAGAGCAAAAAAAAGAGCAAGAAAAACAAGGTATTTTTAGTTTTCGCTATGACAAAAACTGACTTAAAATTTCTGAACAAGAAAAGCAAAAACGTCTAGAAAATAACGAGTTTGTTATCAGATTTGCCGTTGACAAAAACAAAAATTATTGCTGAAATGATTTAGTTCGAGGAAAAATTTGCTTTGAAGGTTCTGCCATTAGTGATTGAGTTATTATAAAATCTGACGGATTTCCAACATATAATTTTGCTGTTGTTGTCGATGATTATGATATGAAAATCACTCATATTTTCCGTGGAGAAGAGCATATTTCAAACACTCCAAAACAAATTGCGCTTTATGAGGCCTTTTCATTTGAAAAGCCAGAATTTGGTCACCTTACAATAATTACCGATAAAAATGGCAAAAAACTGTCAAAAAGAGACTCATCACTTTTCCAATTTATTGAGGACTATAAAAATCAAGGTTATCATAGTCATGCTGTTTTTAATTTTTTAGCACTTTTAGGTTGAACTAGCGCTGATTCTCGTGAATTTTTTGAACACGAAGAATTAATCAAAGCATTTGATTTTAAGAGACTTTCAAAAGCGCCTTCATATTTTGATACTGAAAAATTAAACTGGTTTTCAAAATCTTACATTTCAAAAATGGAAACAGACCAAATTTTACCGCATCTAAATCTGGAAACAAACTCTGAATGAAATCGCTTTTTTGTTGAAACATTTCAAAAAAGTGCTGTAAAATACAGCGACTTTTTTGAAAATCTAGATTTTTTCACAAAGCCTCAGGACTCAATGAGCCAAAAAATAATCGATTTACTGGACCAATCAAATCAGCAACCAATTCAACTTTTTGCACAAAAAATTGACTATGATGACTGGCAATTTTCAAAAATTGAAAATTTAATTAAGGAAATTGGCCAAACCTTAAATATAAAAGGTAAAAATTTATTGTTGCCTTTACGACTGGCAACAACATGAGCTGAATCAGGTCCTGAATTAGCAAGGGCAATTTGACTTTTAGGTCCGCAAATAATTCAAAAAAGGCTTAAAAAATGAAAGTAAGATTTTCTCTTAGAACTATTATTGACGACCAAGACAAAAAAATGGTCGAATTTATTAACGCAATTTACATTTCAAAGCAAATCATTAATAACACCGAAACTGATGTTTATGAAACGCAAAATCCTGAAAATAACATGATGATAAGATTTGAAATTTTTGACAAAAATTTAACAGTATTTTCTGGCGAAAACACTTTATTTTTTGAATTAAATAACTATGTTGAAAATATGTTTATTACTAATGGAATGGAACTTATAGTCAATACTCTTTTAACAAAATTAGAAATAAATTCAGAATTTATTAACATTGAATATGACCTTTTTCTCAAAAATAACGGCTCAGAAGATTCAAAAATTTCAACATATCTTACCACTCTGGAGTTTATAAATGATTAACATTGTGCTATTTCAGCCCGAAATAGGTCCAAATACAGGCAATATTATCCGTTCTTGCTTTGTTTTAAATATGAAACTGCATATAATAAAGCCAATTGCATTTGATTTAGATCCAAAACACTTAAAACGGCCAGCGGCTGGAATTCTTTTGTCAGAAATTCAACATGAAATTCACAGTGATTGGCAAAATTTTGAAAAAAAATATAGCACAAAAAATCTTTATTTTATAACCCGTTATGGCCAAAAAGTTTATTCGCAAATAGATTTTAAAACCGAATTTAACAAAAATAGCGAGATTTTCCTCATTTTTGGCAGAGAATCAACTGGAATTCCAATTGAAATTCTAAAATCAAACAAGGAAAAATGCTTGCGAATTCCAATGTCACCTCATGCTAGATCGCTTAATTTAGCAAATTCTGTTGTTATCGTTGCATACGAAATTTATCGCCAGCTTGATTTTAGCGGACTGTCTTGCTTTGAGGTTCAAAAAGGTAAAAATTATCTTGACTAATTTTTTTATTATATCTTTTAAAAAATTCTAAATCTTTTATCAAAAGTTTAGAATTTTTTGCTTTTTTTTTATTTTTCCCGAGTTTGCCATTTTGATGGAAAAAATTCACTTTTTATCGAATATAAATATGCAAAAATACCGGTAAATCCGTGTTTTTTGACGCAAAACCTTAATTTTTATTATTTTAAATTTAGCCTTTTGCAAAAAAAAAAAAAAAATGCTTGGTCAAAAATAAAGTTATGTTATAATTAAACTCACTTAAGAATAATTAATAAATCGATATTAGAATTAAGGGGAATTAATTATGTTTTTGTCATAAAAAAATCAGAAAATGCGAATTATCCATTATATTTTTAAATATGATGGAATGCCTTAAATTTAACCGTTTAGAAATCTATAAATTTAAGGCTTTTAATTATTGTTCTTTCAAAACTTCATATGTTTTTTTAGGCTCAATTTAAATAAAAAGAGTTTTCTATTTGCATTGAGTTTAAATAGTAGTTCTATTTTTTATGGTTTTTGTTATTTTATCCATAAATTGATTTTTGCCAGTGTTTTAAAATAGGTAATTAACTTTTGCCAAAAACTTAGAATTTATTGCCATTTTTTTTATTTTTTAATTTAAAAAATAAAAAAAATGGCAGAGGTGACAGGAGTCGAACCCGCAACATACGGGGTTGAAGCCCGTTGTTCTACCATTGAACTACACCTCTAAGCCGATTTAATTATACCACATTTTTAAAAAATAATATATTATTTTATTAAGTATGAATACAAAAAATATTAAAAATATGAAAATGAGAGATTTTTTAACACTTTTATGGTTTGTGGTAAAAATTTCTTTAATTTCTTTTGGCGGAGGAAATTCTTTAATGCCTATTATTTTTAGTCAGGCAGTTGTCAAAAAAGGATGAATTTCAAAAAGTGATTTTGATCAAGGTTTAATTTTGACCAATTTGCTCCCCGGACCTTCATCGCTTCAAATGATGGCATTAGTTTGCATTAAAAAATTAGGCGCTTTTTGGGGTGTTATAGCAACAGTTTTGGGAATTTTCCCGCATGTTTTATTATTTTTTACTTTATTTATTTTAGTAAAAAATTTACCTTCAAGATATTTAGTCACTTTTAACCTAGCAATTTTTTCAACAATTATCGGAATTTTGCTTGGATTTTGTTATATTTATTGAAAAAAAGACAAAAATTCAATGAATAAATTAGTTTATTACACCGTTTTATTATTAAGTTTTGCATATTCTTTGTTTGTTCCAAGCCCGTATAATTTAGCGATTGTCCCAATTTTAGTAATTATCTTTATATATTCAGTTTTATTTTTGTTTAAAAAATGAAAGAAAAAACGTGATTTTACTAATTAGTTTAACAATTTTGGGGCTAGCGGTTATTAGTTTAATTGTCTTTGGTGGCGGGCAAGTTTTTATGCCTGTTTTTAATTGGTTTTGATTACAACTTGGAGAGTTAGGTCTTGAAATTGATCAAGAAAAAATTAATCAAATTTTCACTGTCGCAAATTCAACACCAGGTGTTTTTTCAATTAAATTGGCCGCAGTTACTGGATTTTTAATTGCAGATTTTGGAGTTTTAGGTTGATTTCTTTCATTTATTTTTTTAATGGTATTTATATTGCCGGCAATTTTTTTAGTTGTAATTTGATTAAAGGCTTTAAAAAGAGTTTCGCAAAAAAATGGCTCAAATTTTGTAAAAAAAGCACAAATTTTTCGACCAGCAATTATTGGAATTATTTTAGCGCTTGCTTTTCAACTTTTTATCAATTTAGTACTTGTAAATTATGCTTTTAATTCTAATAATGGATATTTTGTCACAAAAGAAGTAAGTGATTTTATAAGCGGTTGAAGACTTTGAGTTTTTATTTTATTTGCAATTTTTTGATCTATAACAGTTTTTATTTTGTATTTACGGAAGGTAAATGTTTTTCTGTTAATTATTATCGGAGTTTCACTTTCACTTATTAGTTTACAACCTTGACTTTAGGACAAATATGTATACAAATCGTAAATTTTATAATAAAAAAGAATATTTTATTGACCATGAAAAGCGGGTTTTAATTCTTAATCCTGCTTTTCATGAAAAATTACTTAACAAAAAGTTTGGTTTTAACACCGGTTTTAAAAAAATTGGTGGAACTTTAATTGGAGAAGTGCTCGGACTTGATAGTTTTAGCTCCCCTTTTCGAGCTTTTGTCAAAATTTCAAAATTGGATATGCCAATTTTAGACACTAAATATATTGACGCGGGAGTTGCAATCGAACCTCTTGTCATTAAAGCTATTTCTGAAAAATTAGGTCTAGAAATTGAAACTTTTCCTCCTGAAAAATATAATTATGATTATTTTAGAGATGATCCAATTATTGGCGGAATTCCTGATGGTTTTATCAAAAAAACTAATATAATAATCGAAATTAAAACAACCGGTCTGAAAAATTTTGAAAGGTGAGGTAAAAAAGGGGAAAATTTACCGCAAAAATACATAAAACAAGCCCAATTATATGCATTTTTAAAAAATGCTGAAAAATATGCAATTGTAGCAACATTTTTAGAAGAAGATGACTACGAAAATCCCAAAGAATTTCCTATAAAAAAAAGACATATAAAATCTTATACTTTTGATGTTAATGAATCTCAAGTTATGGATGATATAGAAAAAATTAAAAAATGGTATAATTTTTATACAAAGTTAGGTATTTCGCCAAGTTTTGACCCTATAGTTGATGCTCAAATTCTTGAGTATTTAAGCTGCGAAAATGAACAAGAGTGAAAACAACTTTGAGAAAAATGAACAAATTCAATATCTAAACAAAATAAAAAAATATAATCATGTCATCATATTCTAAGATTTATTTGCACAAAAATATTCTGATAGTTGTCTCAGAAATGACTGAAATTGTTAATAAAGCGATTAATATTCACAAGTTAAGCAATATTAGTTCGCTTATTTTAGCAAGTTTTATTAATGTTTTTGGACCACTCCCAACTTTGATTAAGGAAAAAACAACTGGATTTTCTGTTAAAATTAATTCTGAAACTGTTGAGTCATTAGTTCTTGAAACAAATAAGAAAGGCCAAATTCGTGCTAGTTTTTCAGGAAATAATTTTGAAATTCCGGCTCATGTTTTCAAAAATTACAGCACAAACCTACTTGTAAGTTCATATATTGGAACTTCTGGTTTTTTAAAAATTAACCAATTTGCAAAAAAAACTAATTATTCAGGACAAGTTAAACTTCAAAAAGGTGATTTTATAAGTGATTTAGCGTATTATTTTCACCAATCTCAGCAAATTAATTCAGTAGTAAAAAATTTAATACAACTTGATGAAAATGCAAAAATAACAAAAGCACAATCCTTAATTATTCAGCTTTTGCCTAATCATTCTGAAGAAGAAATACAAGAGGTAGAACGCTGACTAGAAAATGAAAAAATGACGGATTTCATGAGCTTTTATTCAAGTTTTAATCAGGTTGACTTCCAAAATTGGGATTATATTTGTAACTGTAAAAAAGCAAATTTTGAAGAACATTTGAAACTTTTAATTCAAGAAGATGTTGATTTTTTAATTGAAAAATATAAAAAAATTGAATTTAAATGCAATTTTTGCTCAATTAGCCAAAAATTTAATAAAAAGGACTGATTAATGGCCAATAAACCATTTAGTATTGCTACGGTTGAATCTTTAACTGGAGGCGCGCTTGCTGCTGAAATTGTAAAAAAGCCCGGCGCAAGTAAGTTTTTTGCTGGCGGACTTGTTTGTTATCAAAATGAAATTAAGGAAAAAATTGGTATTGACACAAAAAACGGTGTAACTAATGCCAAAACAGCCTTAAAAATGGCTAAATACGGTCTTGATTTTTTTCAAACCAAATATGCAATTGCCTTAACCGGAAATGCTGGTCCTACAGTTCAAGACGGCGAGCTCGGACAAGTATTTATTGCGATTAATGATGAAGTCTGAGAGCTGAATTTTACCGGAAGCAGATCTGAAATTATACAAGCAAGTTTGGATTTTGCCATTGAAAAAATAAAAGAAATTTCAAAAAACAACATAAAAATTTTTTAAATTTTGCAATAATAAATTATAATTTAAGTAAAAATGAAAACCTAGATAATAATAAATTATTAGCCCTAGTTTTTAAATAAATACATTTGTCTAAAATACTAGGAGAAAAAGCTAAGTTTTTTATTATTTTTTTAAATTTTAAACAAATTTATATAATTTAAATTATAATTAGTTTTATTTTATTTTTATATAACAATTTAAGGATTATTATTAATGATAACACGTGAATTTTTACCTAATAGTGCCGAACTTAAAATTAAGTTAGTAGCTGATCCGCAAAAATGAGTTGAATATTACGATAAAGCTGAAAAAAGACAAGTTGCAAAAGTGTCATTACGCGGTTTTAGAAAAGGGAAAGTGCCATTAGAAAAAGCTCGCCCATATTTAAATCCACAAGCAGTTTTTGAATTAGCACTTAGAATGTACTTACCCGAACTTGAAAAACAAGCTTTTTCTAATGTAATGGATAGTGACAATGTTATTGAATCGCCAGTCTTTAATATTGTTCAAATGGACAAAAACACCTTAGAAATTGAGTTTCTTTACCCTGTTTATCCTGAAATTAAGCTTCCTGAATACCAAAATCTTAAGACAAAATACGCTGTAAAACAAGTGACAAAAGATGATATTGAAATCCAAAAACAAAAACTTTTAGAATCAAAAGGAAAATTTGTTAATGTAAATCGTCCTGTAAAAATGGGAGATATTATTAATTTTGATTTTAAAGGCTTTATTGATGATGAACCTTTTGAAGGTGGAGAAGCACAAGACTTTGAGCTTCGAATTGGTTCAAATAGCTTTATTTCTGGTTTTGAAGAACAACTAGTTGGGTTAGAAATTGAAAAAGAAGCCGATATTCATGTGGTTTTCCCTGAAGATTACCACGTTCCAGCTTATGCAAGTAAAAAGGCAAGATTTCATGTAAAAATCAACAGAATCAAAGAAAGTCAACCCGCTAAATTGACTAATGATTTTGTTGCTTCATTAAAAATTCCAAATGTTGAAACAATTAGCCAATTGGAAGTTTATCTTGAAGATCTTACAAAACGTGAAAATATTGAAAAAGCGCGAATTGAGTTTCAAAAAAATGCACTTGTCGAAATTGTTGACCAAGTTGAAATTCCACTTGCAACTAAATTAGTTAACGCAGAAGTTAGTCGTTTAAATGAAACTTTTAATTCAACTTTAAAACAACAAGGATTTACTCTTGAAGAATATTGCCGAATTACAAAATTCACTGAGCAAGATATTCATAATCAACTAGACGCCGAAGCAAGAAAATTACTTAAAAATTCCTTTATTTTTGCCGAAATTGCAAAACTTGAGGGATTAGTTCCAACCCAACAAGATTATGACGAGCAAATTGCCTTGTTGTCAAAATTCACAGGTAAATCTGTCGAAGAATTGAACGAAACAATTCCTCACAGCGAAATTCAAATTAACATAACAAACAAAAAAGTTGTTGACAAGTTAATTGAATATAATAGCGAAAAAACTGAAGAAAAAGCAGAAGTAAAAACTGAAGAAAAAATAGAAGAAGAAAAAACTGAAACAACAGAGAAACAAAATGAAACTAATGAAGAAGTAAATGAAAATAAGGATGGTGAATCGTAAAAAAAGACCAAAAATTAAAATTTAATTTACAAATTTATGGAGGCCTAAGTGAGTAAAATCGGAAGATTTGTATCGACAGTTTTGGCTGTTATTGTTGGGAATATTCTCTTATTTGCAATAATAATTGCTACTTTATACTTTTTATTTAAAAAGCAAATTGAAAGTTTTGAAATTGATAAAATCAAGGCGTCATTTGAAGAATTTCAAAAAACTTTTTCAAAATTGGACTCTGAGCAAATTAAAAAATTTCAAGAAGGTTTTGATAAACTTGCAAATTTAGATCTAGATTCGCTTAAAACACAAATTGATGCATTAAAAGATGCGCCAGAAAAATTGCAAAAAGCGCTACAATCTGTTGAAGAACTTTCAAAAGCATTAAAAAATATACAAACTGCGCGAACAGGTGCTGGTACTACCGCTACTGTTGCAACAGCTTCTCAAGCAGTGATGAATCTAGGATCAAGACCAAGTTTATTTAATTTTTTAAATGTTACTCCTTTTATTAAAATCTAATTTAAAAATTATTTATTCAATTAAATTTTAAATTCAACAAAAAAAACTACCAGTCGGTAGTTTTTTTTGTTGAAAAGTTTTTAATAACTTTTCCCGAGTTTCTCAGTTTGATGGAAAAATTCACTTTTTAGTGAATATAAATAAGGGAAAATACCCATAAATCCAGGTTTTTTTGTCGTAAAACCCTAATTTATTAACTACATCAATTGCATTTTAAATAAATTTTATAATATAATTATACACTATGAAAAAGCAAAATTTGTTTTTATTTAATGTTTGAGGATCTTCAAAAGATAAACCATATAAATATGTTGGCTGAACACAAGGTTATGGCAAAGGTGCAAAACGTTGATTTAGTTTAGGAAATGAGCGGAATTTGGAAAAAATTAATCCAAATGCTGTTCAAATTATCAAAGAAAAATTGAAATTGTTTTCAAATTTAGATGACAAAGATAAAGTTAAGGCTGTTTTACTTGATTCTATTAAAAATTCCGCAATAATCGAAGGTTCGGTTTTTGTTGGTGGGGAATTAATTGAAAAACTTATTGAAAAGCACAATATTTTTGAGTCACTTCCTAAAAGTAGACATAAAAATATGAAAGAAATTTTTAACTACTTAATTTCAAAACGGATCACTGATCCTGGCAGCATTATTAATGCTTTTGATAAAAAGGATGACTACTCAAATCAAATAAATGCTTCCAAAAATAGCTTTTATAGACTCTTAGATCTTGTCTTTGAGTCACAAAATCAACTTTTAAATAGTGTCAACAAAATGGTAACAAGTGAACTTGGAAAAAGGGACAGTGAATTTTATTTTGACTCATCAACAGTCTATTTTGAGACATTTGAAAGAAATGGATTAAGAATTCCTGGTTATTCTAAAGATGCTAAATTCAAAGAAGACCAAATTGTCATTGGCTTAGCGTGTGATAAAAATGGTATTCCTTTTCATATTAAAGTTTTTAAAGGAAATACCGCTGATTCTAGTACATTAATCCCCTTTGTTTTAGATGTTGAATCCAAATATAATATCAAAAATATGACAATAATCGCTGATCGCGGCATGTCAACTGCTGCAAATATTCGATTTCTTGAATCTAGAAACTATAATTTCATTATTTCTTATCGCGCAAAGGTAGGGACTCAAAAATTTAAAAATTATTTACTAGATCCAAGCGATTATGTTAATGTAAGTGCGGATTTTAAGTATAAAAAAGAAGAATTTTATTCATCATATAAAAATAAAAGATTCACCGAAAATATTAGAAGAAGAATTATTACTTATAGCACAAAAAGAGCAATAAAAGACAGAAAAGCTCGTGAAGAGCAAATCCAAAGTTTTATTAAAAAACAAAATAAAGATGGCTTTATTGAAGTAAACAAATTGTTTGGTAAAAAACCTAAATATTTTAAGGAAATTTCAAACATGAAATTTGAATTAGATCAAAGCAAAATTGATAAAGACAAACAATTTGATGGTTACTACGTTTATGAAACAGATATGCTAAATTTGAATGTCTTAGACATAGTTGAAAAATACCAAAAACAGAAAAATATTGAAGCTAATTTTAGAAGTCTAAAAGGTTTATTGAATATTCGGCCTGTATTTTTAAAAATGGATGAGCATATCCTAGCTCACACTCTTTTGTGTTTTATCTCGCTAGTTATTTTAAAAACTATAATTTTTAAAATCAACAAACATATTAGTGATAACAAGTTATTTGAAAACAATCAATTAACTGAGGTTGGTTTAGTAACGATGTTGCAAAAATTAAGACAAAGGGTTGAATTTAACACTTTAGATCAGCAAATGATATTTAAAAATCGTGAAGGCGTTCCTAGTGATCCAGATATTTGAAATAGGTATGATTTTTACTTTGATATCTTAATAAATCACTAATAAAAATTGTAATTAACTTTTGCCAAAAAAATTAAAAAAGTTCCCAAAAACAGACACTTTTTAAGATTATCTTACAAAACAGGGAAACTCGAGATTAACTTTACCTGAGTTTCCTAGTTTGATGCAAAAATTCACTTTTTAGTGAATACAAATATGCAAAAATACCCGTAAATTCGGGTTTTTTAGTCGTTAAAATCTTAATTTTTATTATTTTAAAATTGACCCCTTGCAAAAAAAAAAAAAAAAATGCTTGGTCTAAAATAAAGTTATGTTATAATTAGCATCACTTAAGAATAAATTAATAAATTTTTGATATTGAATTAAGGAGGAATGAGTTATGTTTTTTGTCATAATAAAATAAGATAGTGCGAATTATCCATTATATTTTTAAATATGATGGAATGCCTTAAATTTAACCGTTTAGAAATCTATAAATTTAGGGCTTTGGTTATTGTTCTTTCAAAACTTCATATGTTTTTTTAGGCTCGCTGCAAATAAAAACGAGTTTTCTATTTGCATTGAGTTTAAATAGTAGTTGTATTTTTCTTTCATGAGTGTTAGATTTAAAATTTAGCACCTTTGCTTTGATAGTTATTATTCCTGAGTTTACCAAAAAAATAAAAAGTGCCCAAAAAACAGGACACTTTTTAAGATTATCTTATTAAACTGTCAAACTCGGGAATAACTTTTAGTCGTCAGATTTGATTGCCCGTTGTTTAACAATTACATCAGAAATATTTTTTGGAACAACTTCATAATGATCAAATTGCATTTGGTAAGTTCCTCGTCCTGATGTCATTGAACGTAATTGGGTTGAATATCCAAACATTTCCGCTAAAGGAACATGTCCACGAATAACATTTGCTCCATCAGATCTAGTTTCTTGTTCACGAACAAGTCCCCGACGACGCGATAAGTCACCCATAACGTCTCCGGCATATTCAGCAGGGGCAAAAACAGAAACGTCCATAATTGGCTCAAGTAAAACAGTTCCAACAGCATCACGAGCACGTGAAAGCGCTTTTGAAGCCGCAATTTTAAAGGCCATTTCTGAAGAGTCAACTTCGTGGAAAGAACCGTCAAATAAAGTTGCCCTTACATTAATTAAAGGATATCCGGCCAAAATTCCGGCTTGCATTTTTTCTTCAAGACCTTTTTGAATTGATTTGATATATTCTTTTGGAATTTTTCCACCGACAATTTTATCAATAAAGTCAAATCCTTCTTCTGGATTAGGTTCAAATTTAATTCAAACATGACCATATTGCCCACGTCCACCGGATTGTTTGATGTATTTTCCTTCAACTTCAGCGGATTTTGTAATTGTTTCACGGTAAGAAACTTGTGGTTTTCCAACGCGCGCTTGCACGTTAAATTCACGTTTTAGCCGGTCAACAATAATATCAAGGTGTAATTCTCCCATTCCGGCAATAATTGTCTGTCCAGTTTCAGTGTCAGTTCAAGTTTTGAAAGTTGGATCTTCGTTTGCAAGTTTTTGGAGGGCATTAGCTAGTTTTTCAACTTCAGCTTTTGAAAATGGTTCAAGTGACTGGGAAATAACAGGTTCAGGAAAACTCATTTTTTCAAGCACGAAAGTTTTGGACTTTTCAGAAATTAGTGTATCACCTGTTGTTGTGTCTTTGAGCCCAACAAAAGCACCAATATCACCGGTACGAACTTCGTTGATTTCTTCACGTGAATTAGCATGCATTGCTAAAATACGGCCAACACGTTCTTTTTTACCTTTAGTTGAGTTAATTATGTAAGTTCCTTTTGTCAGACTTCCTGAATAAACACGGAAGAAAGTTAGTGAACCAACAAAAGGGTCGTTCATAATTTTGAAAGCTAAGGCAGAAAATTCTTCACCGTCATCAGCTTGAATTGTAATTTCTTGATCATCGCGGAAAGCTCTAACTGGCGGAACATCAAGTGGCGAAGGTAAATAATCAATAACAGCATCGATCATTTTCTTTACACCTTTGTTTTTAAAAGATGAACCACAAACAACCGGGAAAAAATTACCGCTAATTGTTGCTTTACGAATTGCTGCTTTTAGTTGATCAACTGAAATTTCTTTCTCTTCAAGAAGATCATTAAATAAATTTTCATCATAGTCAGCAACTGCTTCGGCTAGTGCAAGGCGCATTAGGGCAGCTTTGTCTTGTAATTCACTTGGAATTGGAATTTCATATTCAACTTCTTCTTTTTGACCATCGTAGTTGTAAGCTTTCATTTCAACAAGGTCAATAATTCCGCTAAAATCAGACTCAGCACCAATATTTAACTGAATTGCCACGGCATTACCATTTAATTTAGTGCGCACAGATTCAATTGAAGCCTCAAAATTAGCACCAGCTTTATCCATTTTATTAACATAAACAACACGGGGAACGCCATAAGTTGTTGCTTGTCTTCAAACAGTTTCAGTCTGAGGCTCAACACCTGATTGGGCATCAAGAACAGCAACTGCTCCATCAAGAACCCGGAGTGAACGTTCAACCTCAACGGTAAAATCAACGTGTCCTGGGGTGTCAATTATGTTAATTCTTTTACCTTTTCAAAAAGCAGTTGTTGCCGCAGAAGTTATTGTAATTCCACGCTCTTTTTCTTGTTCCATTCAGTCCATTTGGCTAACTCCGTCATGAGTTTCACCAATTTTGTGAATTTTACCAGTGTGGAATAAAATTCTTTCGGTTGTTGTTGTTTTTCCGGCATCAATATGGGCCATAATTCCGATATTACGGTAATCTTTTAGTTCAAATTTTCGTGACATATTTCTAAATTCCTACCATTTAAAGTGTGCAAAAGCGCGGTTTGCTTCAGCCATTTTGTGAGTATCTTCTTTTTTCTTGAAGGCCCCACCTGTTTTATTATAAGCATCAATTATTTCATTTGCAAGACGAACAACCATTGTTTTTTCGTTACGTTTTCTGGCAAAAAGAATTAATCAACGCAATGCAAGAGTCTGTTGACGTTTTAGACGAACTTCCATTGGAACTTGATAGTTTGTTCCCCCGATACGACGTGAACGAACTTCGGTTAGGGGAGTTACATTTTTTACAGCTTGTTCAAAAACTTCAAGAGCATTTTTTTGAGTTTTTTCTTCAACTAATTTAAATGATGAATAAAGAATGTTTTGGGCAGTAGTTTTTTTCCCGTCTAACATAACGCTATTTATTGCTTTTGTGATCAGTTTTGAGTTAAAAACTGGATCAGCAAGCACGTCGCGCACTGGGGCTTGTTTTTTTCGTGACATGATTGTCTCCTTTTAAAAAATGTCGTATTTTATAGCTTTTTTCAGATTTTTACTTTGAAGTTTTAGGTTTTTTTGCTCCGTATTTGGAACGACCTTGGGCTCTTTTTGCAACACCAGTTGTATCTTGAGTTCCACGGACAATGTGATAACGAATCCCTGGTAAGTCTTTAACTTTTCCACCACGAATTAAAACAATTGAGTGTTCTTGTAAATTGTGGCCTTCACCGGGAATATAAGCATTAACTTCAATTCCATTTGAAAGTTTTACCCTTGCAAATTTACGCAATGCTGAGTTAGGTTTTTTAGGAGTCATAGTTGCAACTCTTGTGCAAACTCCACGTTTAAAGGGCGAGCTAATTTTTAGTTCTTTTTTGTGCAATGAATTATATAACATATTCAATGCAGGAACTTTTGACTTTCAAGTTTTCTTAACTCGACATCCTTTTGCTAATTGAGAAATTGTTGGCATTTTTTCCTTTAAATGAATGTTTTTTTCGGGTTATAACAACGGTATCAGTGTTATAAAAAAAATTATTAAAATAAAATTTAAGTTAAATTATAGATACAATTTTAACATTTTTTAAAAATAATACAAACTAATTTTCAATTTTTATGTTCCCTAACTGTTTTGCTATCTCATCAATGTTTGCATCTTGAGATAAAAGCTCATTTTTCTTCTCTTCATAAAAATTAATTTTTTCTGTCGCCTTTTTATAAACATTTTCAAAAACAAAAAAAGAAGAAAGTGAACTAACAAAACTAATAATTGCATTAATAAAAGCAATTGCAACAAATAACTTAACCGCGGTTGGATTAGGATTTTTAGTAATTGCATAAGCTGATAAAATGCCATTAAAAGCTGACATTAAAATTAAGGCAATACTAGCAAATAAAAAAATACCCTTAGAAACACGTGCTTTTGCCGTTAATTTTATAACATCAAGTTCAATTTTTGAAAGCAATTTTTCTTTATTCATTAGTTTGTTCCTTTTTATCAATGTTAGTTTTTTGCTCTTTTTGTTTATTTTCAAGAGCTTTGAGAATTCCTAAAAATTTACAAATTGAATTAAAAAGTTCAATTTGTAAATTTTGTGAATTTGCATATTTTCCTGTTTTGGTTTCAAACAAAATAATTTCAATTTTTAAAAAGTCATTAATTTCTTGGTTGCGAATTCAACGTGGTTTTATTAGAAAAAGCGCAAAAAGACTGTTAATAATTGAGATTGACAGGTTAATTCATAAGACAAAAATTGGTCATTGGTCAACTTTTGCTCCATTTTCGTCAGTTGAAATAAAAAAATTGGCAAAAGGTTCAAATTCGCTTAATTTTGGTGAAGCTAATTTAAAAATACCCATTAAGGTTGAAAAAAATCCAAAAAAAATACTAAAAATGGAAACCGTTCAAAATAAAATTTGAAAAATCCTTGCTTTTACAAGCGTTTTTCTGTATAAAAATTTTGCAAATTCATAAGAATCTGAATCAAGTCGGACATTTTTTATAACCATTTTTTACCACCAAAAACTATTTTTTTAAGAATTTTTATTTTTGAAACATCCTTTTTTTGAAAATAAAAATCAGAGATCGATTGATAGTCCTGTTCAAATTTTTCAAAACTATAATTTGGATCATTTTGAATTTGAAAATACAAATAACTTAGCTCTCTTTGGGCTTTTTTATATTCTTTAAACTTCATAACTTCACGAAAAACTGCAAGAAATAAGTTAATAAAAAAAGTAAGACAAATAAAACTAGCCAAAACAATAGTTAGTCCAAGGTCATTAAAAACTGATTTATTTTCAGATTTAATTAAATTATAACGATTAATTTCTGTTATTATTACCCAAATTGCCAGCGAAATTACTATAATATTTGAAAAAAAAGTTATCCATTTAACAGCATTAGCGCCATAATAAGCAATTTTTTGGTTTCTTTTTAGTCTAGCTTGTTTTGTTTGGATAAATTTTATAAGTTGATCAACTGCTTCATTTTTACTCATTTTATTCTCACTAACTTAATTGTTTTTATTAATCATAAAAATTAATAATTATATCACTTAATCGATTTATATTTTGAAAAACGTCCCAAAAAGTTAAAAAATGACTAGAAATTAAACAAAGTTAGCATAAAAACGCTAACTTTGTTTATTATGGTACAATGTTAATGTTGAGGAAAAATCACAAATTTTATTTGGCTACTAGGCAGTTAAAAAAAGCTGAAATTTTTCAAGTAAATTAATTTACTAATTTATTTTCAATTGGTTTATATTTTTTTTCTTTTCTTATTTTTAAAAAATGAGCAGTGACCCTAAAAATAATAGTCGAAAATACAATATAGAATAATGAGATTCAAATAAGATCTAAACTAATGCGACCAATTATGTAACCTGCTGATTTATCGGCAACAAAATCGCTAAAAAATGGCAATTTAATTGAAATAAAAAACAGTATAAAGCTAACAATAAGAATAAATAATGATATTAAAATTCAATATAAATTTACTTTTTTACTTATATCAACGTCAAAACTTTGAATAGTTCCATTGTTAATTTTGAAATTTCTTAAAGCAAAAACAAAAACAATAACAGTAGTTAAAAGTAAAATTATAATTACTGCACTTGATGCAATTATTGGTCAAATATCAGCGACACCTCTATGAGCTACATAATCAATTTTTGGTGCCAATTCAAACCCTTTTTCTTTGAGTTTTGACAATAAATTTTGCTCGCTTTGATCATAAAAAACACTTAGTCTTAAAGGTTTATTTTCACTTATTGAATCAGAAAAAAGCTGAGCTATATTTTGGTTAAATTCTATTCTATTCGTTTCATCAGATTCAATGATTCCACTAATTTTAAAAGTAAAGGGATGATCTCTGAAAAATAAGAAATTAATATTTTCTATTTTAAAAGTTATTTCATCACCTACATTTAAATTTAAATTGGAATTTTTACTTAAATGATTAATTAGACCTTGACTAACAAGAATTTCGTTTTTATTTTCAGTAAAACGACCTGTTTTAAGCTTTTTATCTTTTTTATCAAGATTAAAATTTTCATTAGGATATAAATCAGAAAATGTAGAAACTTTAGAATCAACAGCATTTTCTGTATTTGAAGTTTTTACACTATTGTATGCTAACTTTTTAACTAAAGATTCAAAAAACCAATTTTGACCTTGGTTTTGATTGAGAAATATTTTTGACTTATCAAAAATATTTTCAAGTAAATTTTTATACGCATTATTAGACATTACAACAAGATAATCTTGATGATCATTATCAAATCCTACTATTCCTACAACCTTAAATTTTTTAGTATAAATTAATTCATTTGTATTAGTTGCGCGGTTTAATATTTGATATTTATAATCAATATAATCGCCAATTTTAACTTTTTTTAAATCAGCATAATCTCGCGAAACTATTATTTCATCATCATTTTCTAAAAATTTACCATGAAAATTAGTATAGTTTTTCATATCATTTTTAAAAAAATTATTGATTTCAACTGGCAAAATTTTAGTTGGTATAAAAGGTGGAGCGGTAGATGAGTCTTCATTCATAAAATCACCAAAATCTAATTCTGATTCACCATTTGAAATATATTTAACAGATTTTAAGTTTTTTATCTCTGAAATTTCGTTATTTCCAAACTCTTTGCCATTTTTTCTGACAATAGTTATTCGTTGATTTTGTGAATTATAAATGGGTAAATCAAAATTTTTATCAGCTTCTCATAAAAACAAAATAAGTAAAATTGAAAAAATTGAAAAAACTATAAGAAAAAATGATAAAAATCAATTCTTCCGAAGATTAGTTTTTAAATATTTTGAAAAAATTAATGAACTTGTAAATTTTTTTTCTTTTGTTTTTTTCATCAAAAAACACCTTAATTTAGCTTATTTTAGCCTTGTTTTTTTCTGTATTCAGCCTCTGATTTTATAACAAGTTTTCAAATAAGCCTATCATCATTAATTTGCTAATTAATTTTTAAAAGAGCAATTCACAATTTAAAACAGATAGTTTATAAAATATTTTTTTTCGTTATTTTACAAACTAAATTATACATCAAGTTTTTTAGAAATACGAAAAAACTTGGTTTTTAAAATTTTTGTGGTATAATATTAAAACAAATAAGAATTAATAATTTGGCTCTTTCAAAACTTAATATTTGCTTGCATTTGAAAGTATTTTTTTGTTTTTGTCTTTAAATTTGCTTGACTTTTTAATATTTTTTTGATTAAAAATATTAAAAAGTGCTATAATTTTAAAGCATTAAGCGCCATCATAGCTCAGTCGGTAGAGCACATCCATGGTAAGGATGGGGTCGCAGGTTCGATTCCTGTTGTTGGCACCATATCTTTTTGACCAATGATGCTAAAATAAAGCATCTTTTTTAATTTTTTTTCAAATAAAATATTTGAAAAATTTAAAGGAATTGAATGAAATCTGCTACTGTCTTATTTGTTGGTGATATTTTTGGTGCGCCTGGTATAGAAATGTTTAAAAATCAACTTAATATTTTGAGAAAAAACTATAATTTTGACTTAATAATAGTTCAGGCTGAAAATATTACCGGTAGAAAAGGACTAAATAAAAGGGATTATTTATATTTAAAAGAGCTTGGTGTTGATATTTTTACTATTGGCAATCATGTTTGATCCAATCCTGAAATTGCTTTAATTATTGATAATCCAGATATTGTTAGACCGCTAAATATCGACAAAGAATATAGTGGCAAAGGTACTACTACAATTTTAAAAAATGGAAAAACATTCAGAATAACTTCACTTTTAGGTGTGGCATTTAATAAGTTAGTCAAACCTTGAAATCACCAATTTGCTGATAATTTTTTTGATGCAATTGACAAAGTTATTGCCGAAGATGATGCTGATTTTCATATAGTTGATTTTCATGCTGAGACAACAAGTGAAAAAAATGTGCTTGGAATTTATCTAAATGGTAAAATTAATGCACTTTTAGGAACTCATACCCATGTTCAGACTTCTGATGCTAGAGAATTGTCGCTTGGAACACTTTTTATAACTGATGTTGGAATGACTGGTCCTGCAAATGATGCAATTGGTGTAAAATTTCTTGGTGTTTATAATAGAATTCGCTATAATAAAAGCACAAAATTTCAAACTTCGGATAATGATTGCCAATTTAATGCTGTTATTTTAGAAATAACTGATAATTTAAAAAACCAAAAAATTATACCAATCAATATTTATAAATAAATTTTTTGATGTATAATTTTTTGGTTTTTTTAAAATTTTATTTGAACTAATTACTTATGCGGAAATGGCATATTTCTGCGTCTTTTATCAAGTATTCTTTTCCCTCAAGACGAATTTTACCTTTTTCTTTAAGTGCTTTTTCGCTTTTGAACTCAATGAAATCTTCATATGCGATAATTTCAACTCTTATGAATTTTTTAACAAAATCAGAGTGAATAATTCCACTACAATCAACTGCAGTTGTATTTTTCCTAAATATTCATGAGCGAACTTCTTTTTTTCCAACAGTAAAAAAAGTTCCTAAGCCAAGAAGTTTAAAACTATTAAGAACAAGAAAATCAAGAGATGATTTTTCTAGTCCAAATTCTTGTAAAAAGAGTTGTTTTTCTTCCTGATCAAGTTGGGAAATTTCGTGTTCTAAGGCAACGCAAATTGGGATTAAAATTGCATTTTCCTTTTCAAGATAAGCCTTAAGCTCAGAAAAATATGGATTTTTTAAGGGATCGCTGACAGATTTTTGGTCAATGTTAGCAACATACAAAATTGGTTTTATACTTAAAAGTTGCCAATTTTTGATTATTTGACGCTCTTCATTATCTAAAGATAAGTCGCGTAATGACTTATCCTTTTGCAAATGGTATTTTGCTTTTTTAGCAAGTTCAAATTCAACTTTTGCTTGTTTGTCGTTTGTATTGTTGATTTTTTTACTAAGTCGGGCAATAATTGACTCAATTGAACTTAAATCGGCAAGAATTAGCTCTAAATTTATCGTTTGGATGTCAAAAATAGGATTTACTTGATTATTAACGTGAATTATTTTTGAATCATCAAAACAGCGCACAACATGAACTAGACAGTCAACATTTCGAATATTTTCAAGAAATTTATTACCGAGTCCTTCGCCCAGTGAAGCTCCTTTTATTAAACCGGCAATGTCGACAAAAGAGTAAGTCGAAAATACAATTTTATTTGGCTTAACAATATCAGCTAAATTAATTAGTCTTGGATCACGGATTTCAACAGTTGCAATGTTTGAGTCTATTGTTGCAAAGGGATAATTAGCAATTTCAACATTCATTTTTGTCAATGCTGAAAAAAGCGACGATTTTCCGACATTAGGAAGTCCAATAAGACCTGCTTTTAGATTCATATTATATTTTTATGACTAAACTCGAGTTTTATCGTAGCTTCCACGGATTCTGTCACCAACAAACGGAAGTAAAGCGACAAAACGTGCTCTTTTAATTGCTAGTGATAGTTTACGTTGGTGTTTTGCACAGTTTCCTGTAATTCTTGAAGGTTGAATTTTTCCAAAAGAGTTAATATAACGTTGAAGCACTTCAGTTGACTTATAGTCAATGTAAAAAAGTTTAGCTTCACAAAATTGGCACACTTTTTTCTTGAATTTTTTAGCGTATTTTTTGTTCATTTTTGCATTCCTTTTTAATTTTATTTGTTAGGATCAAGATCATCAATTTCTCAGTCAGCAAAAGGATCGTTATCTTCACCAGTAATTTCAACATTAGTTTCATCAAAGTTTACTGATGGCTCTGTCTGAAAAATATTATCCTCTTGAAATGATTTTGTATTATTCTGGGGAAGTTGAAAATCATCAAATAAAGGTTCAAAAGTTGGTTCACCAACTTTTTGAGCTAATTTTTGACGGCGCATTTCTAATTGTTCTTTAGTTTCTAATAAACGAAAGTAATCAACATTTACTTCATAATTAGTAAGATAATTTGTTGTATTTGACATAACACGATAAGATTGTAAAGAACCTTCGATTGCTACTAAACTTCCTACGGTAATTAGTTTGTCGAGCAATGTTGCATTTTGTCGTCAAGCAACTACGGGAATAAAATCAGTAATTGTAGGCGAATTTTGACTATATTTTCGTCTATCAATTGCTAAATTAAATCGAATAAAATTAACATTTGACTTTGATGTCATAAGTACAGGTTTAGAAGAAACGCGTCCAACTAAAATAATTCGATTCATAATTTTTTATAGTTTTTACCTATTTTTATTTATTGACTAAAATAGGTAAAAACTATTGGGATTCCTGTATTTTTTTAGCATTATCAATTTCTTGCTGATTTGCTGAAGAAGATGAAGTTTTTCCACGTTGAGATGAGTTAGACTTATCTGATGACTGTTGGCCAGAACCTTGTTTTCCAGCGCCTTGGGTATTAGCTCTAAAATTTCGACGTTGAAAAGGTTTATCAGTTTTTTCTGTCTGGTTAGGTGAGTTTTGGTCTTGACGAGGTCGCGGTGCTGATTTGAAATTAGGTCGATCTGAATGATCACGTCTTACATTTGTTCTTTTATGGCGATCGGCATTTTTTGGTTTTTGGTTAAAACCTTTTTCAGAATCAAGATTAATTATCAAGTAACGTCAAATTGATTTGGTAATATTAGCACGGCGAACAAATTCCTCAATTAAATTAGCTGGTGAGTCAAGATTAATTAAAAAATATTGTGCTGTTTTTGATTTTTTAATAGGGTAAGCAAGACTTGAATTTTCAAGCTTAACAAGTTTGTATGACGAATTTTGACTAAAAATTGCAGAAAGCAAATTTTCTAATATTGTTGCTTCTGCTTTTGGGTCTAAAATTGTCATAATTTCATATTTTGGCATATTAATTCTCCTTATGGGCTTGTGGGTTATAAAAATAACCAAGGATGTTTTATTTAATTTAAAACTAGTTTGAAATTATACCATAAAAAACTGAAAAAATAAAAAAATTAACTAAAATAATTTAGTTAATTTTCCTTGGTCTAATTATATTATATATGGCGCGCCCGGAAGGAGTCGAACCCTCAACCTCTTGGGCCGTAACCAAACACTCTGTCCAATTGAGCTACGGGCGCATTACATTCTGGAGGCACCAACCGGACTCGAACCGGTACATCAAGGTGTTGCAGACCTATGCCTTACCATTTGGCTATGGTGCCATTGCCTAAAAACCATTAAATATAATTATAACATATTTTAGTTTAAAACAAAGAAATTTTTGATTTTTTTGTTTTTCTGAAAAATTCTTAGGCTTAAAATATCAAACTATTTTCCAGAGTCTTGTTGTGCAAGAATTTGAGTTAAGAGCTTAATTAATTCTTGTTTTTTTAACTGTTCAAAACCAGAAATTTCTAATTTTTGGGCAATTTCGTGTAATTGTGTTAAATTTAATTTTTCAAGTGCAATTTTTATTCTTTCTTCTTTTGTTTTAGGTTTGTTTTGAGCTTCTTGAGTTTGTGTGTTTTCAGGGTTATTTGCTTGCTGTGAATTCATTGGATTTTGGTGACCTAAGTTAAAAATATTCATAAATTCAGAATATGCTTTAGGATCTTTTTTCATCTCATCAATACGTTTTTCAATAATGACTAATGTTCGAGAAAGTTTGAATATTGACTTAATTTTAAGCACTTTTGTATAGAAAAACGGAATTAAGACAAAAATTAGGCCAATAAGAATTATTTGAATAGTCAATATTGCGGCAAAATTTTGATTATTAAGGCTTAAATTTCCAATCATTACTATTGTTGAATTTATAATTGAAAGAGCAGCGCTAGAAAATGAGACGAACGTGAAAAAAAAGGAACGATCGCCAATAGGTGCAAAATCTTTTGCTTTATATGATGTAAAAACAGAATAGACATAAAAAAATAAAGCTGTAACAGTAAATAAAATTGATAAAATTGAAAAAACTCGACCAATATTTCTAATATCTAAGTCTAAAAAAAGTTGAACACTTAAAAAAACACTTAGCAAAAGGAGTAACACCGGAAAAGAAAAAATTCAAACTCGGTATTGCTTTTTTTCATTTTTTCACAACTCATCGACTGATGGAATTTTATGTTTTCCAAATGGATTTTCTCAAACCATACACCCTCCAATATAAATTAGTATAATATAATTATAAAATAATTTAGAATAATATTATAAAAAAGATGACATATTTAACTAAAGTTTGGAATATTGATCTATATCCTTGTTTTGATAATTGTACCAAATTCGGTCAATTTTTGAAATTTTATCAATTTTTTTTGTAATTTCACTAATTTCTTTTGAGGTCAAAAGCGCGGTATAAAAAGAGCAATAGTCATTGGCAAATTTTTTAGTTCCCTGAAATTTATTAAGACCAACTATCATTGTGTAATTTTCGTTTTTTCAAAGTAAGCCACGAAAAAAATATAAATTTTTAGTGTATAAAACTTCTTCGATAATTCAAGTTTCACAATAATTTCCTTCAAGAAATGATAAATAATAGTCTCAAACTAACAATTTGGCTTTGATTTGATTAAATAAGCTTCGATTTGTATGAATATTTCATTTTTGAAAATTAGTGAATTTTTTTATTAATTTTCCGTTGTTAATAAGACTTATTATCTTTCTTGTTGGCCAGTCTTTTAAAAATGGTATTTTTTTAAGGCCAATTCCGTGTGGAAAATCAAGTAAATTTGGCTTAATTGCAAAAACTTTTTCAATTTGATTGCACCAAATTGCTATTGTTCGATATTGTTCAACAACCTTTTGGTATCTTAACAGATTTTCTTGAATTTTATCAACTCAATGACTAATTGGATCCATTTTACCCTTTTATTAAAATTTTTAATTATGCTTTTTTCAATAAAATTAAGTAAAAAAGAAATTTTGGGCATAAAAAGTAAAAAATAATTATTTTTTTTACTTTTTATTAGCCTAGTCTATTGTTGTAATTGTTTTTGTTTCAACAGGTAGACCTAAACTTGAAAGTTGACTTTGAAGTGATGAATTTTCGACATAAATTTTGTTAAAAGTGGCACTTTTCTTTGCAACGTCAACAAATTTGGATAATTGGCTCAAAGCATCACCAGAAAATGAACTACCAGTTATATAAAGTGGAATATTTGAAAGGGTTTTTCCATTTTCATCTTTTATATAAATTCCCGGTTGTTGGATAGGACCATTAACAAGTCTTGAAGTAAATTGGGAATTTTGAAAGTCGTTTGTGTCGACTTTATAGACATAATTTGACCCTGTTGAGCCAGAATCGCTTATTTTTGAGGCCCCAAAATATAAATATTGGAAAAGCAAAGTAACATGGCCAGGATTTTTTTGTGATTCAGCTTCAACTTCTCAACTTTGGAGTTTTTCGTTAAAAAGTTTCTCTGTTTTAGCAAAGTCAATACCTTTTAGCGTCTTAATTTTTTTAGATGAAGAAAAGTCAAGATGTAACGGATATCCTCCTCGACCACCAAAAGTTCCTTGGAAAACACGCTGATTAATTTTTGAACTAAAAGCAATTTCAAGTCCCTCGTTAACTTTGGAAACATCATCGCCCTCATCTCAACGGAGAGTATCAAAAATAATTGATCCAGCAACTTTTTCTCAAGGTTGGAGCTGAATATCACCTTTATTTATATAATCAAAAGAAATAAAGTCGACATTTTTAAGGGCATTAGGATTAATTGCTCAATTGCTCTCGTTGGTTCGTGAATTACTATAGAGTTCTAGTTCGCTTAGTTTGGTGAATTTTTCAAGTCCACGAAGACCATTAATTGCTTGGTGGTCATCTAAAAAGAGTGAAACTTTTTGCATTTGTGGTGGCAATAGTTCTAAAATTTGCTTTATATTTTGGGTTTTGTGCTTTGCCCCGACATTTTTTAGAACAATTGCCTTGATTGAATTGTCACCATTAGCAGCATTTTTCATAATCTCTGCAAAAGCTTTAAAAGCAACATCATCATCGGCATTTAGAACCAAAGTTTTAAATTCTGAAAGACTACCAGCGGTATTTCCAGGCGCACGAGTGTATTTTATAAGTGAAATGCTGCCGTTAGAAAATCCTTTACCATTGGTGAGATCACTAATTTCTGAACTAACATCAGTGTCATTTCATCCTTCATATTTTAGTGAACCAATTTTAGTTCCATCATATCTTGTTCATTTTGAGTCAACAGCATTTAATCTTTTTTTATTATTTGACCTAATTCCATTTACGACAATATTGACCTTTGGTTCTCATCCATCGGTTGAAGGATCAGGGGTATAACCATCTTTTATCAATTGTAATTCTTGTTCTGTAAAAGGTTGGTCAAGTTGTCTTCGTTGCTCTATTACTTTTAAGTAATTTTGCTCGCGCTCAAAGTAATTATTTGCAACTCAGCGAGTGTATTTATACCCCTCAAGATAGGATTCTAGACTAACTTTTGGCTTGCCATCTTTATCAGTTGGCGCGTATTTTTTTCAGTGCTCCTCAATAATTGAAATAACACGGTCTGCTTCAGCAACTTCAGCTTGATATTTATCTCTTTCACGTGTAACTTCAGCGATTTTTCGGTCTTGCTGTTGTCTTCACAAACCAAGGGCGCGTTGATAAGCTGCATCACCAACATTAACAGAACGCGAATTATTTCTAGTTTGAGTTTGAGGTTGACTTATTGGTCTTGAAGTTGAAATTGTTGGTCGCGAAGATATAGTCCTAGTTGGACTTTGGCGCGCAGGTGTTGTTCGAATAGGGATAGTTGATTCAACAGCTTGAATTTTTCTTATCGGTTTAGGGGTTACTTTTTCAGGTAAGGGCTCTATTTTTTCTATTTTTGGTGTTACTATTTGTGGTTTAACCGGATTTTCAATTTTCTCTTTAGGCGTTTCTATTTTTGTCGCAACAAAAACAGTATTTGCTACTGGTGAATTAAATCCAGTATCATTTGGCTGATTTTTTAAAATTATTGAAGGCGCTTGAGTTGAATAACTAACTTCATTGGACAAAAAATCAAAATTAACTAATGCTTGATTAACTGAGTACAAACTTAAAGATAACAATGTTGTTGCCATTGCTAAAATTACAACTTTTCTACGACGGGAAAAATATAGTTTCATATTTGCCTCCAAATTTTCTTATTTATTATAAATGTTTAAATTTAATAATACTTATAATAAATTTTACCAACTATGTCTAACTTTAGCAGTAAATTTATGTTTTTAAGAGCAAAAAATCATATTAGCCACCTCTGAAATCGTTTTTAAATTTAAAAATTATACACTAAAAAAACTAAAGTCCAAATTATTTTCCCGAGTCTTCCAGTTTGATTAAATACTATTAAAAAAGTGTCCTAGTTTAGTTTTGGTGCTTTTTTAACTTTTTTTGGCAAACGCAGGAAAAACAACTATCAAGGCAAAAACACTAAATTTTAAATCTAGCCATCTCAAAGAAAAATCTACTTATCAAACAAACTAAAAAAGCTAAAATTTTACCTTAAAAAGCAAAATTATGAAATTTTTAAACTACTTTTTTAGTTTAAAACACTGACAAAAACCATAAAAAATACAACTACTATTTAAACTCAATGCAAAAAGAAAACTCGTTTTTATTTGCAGCGAGCCTAAAAAAACATATGAAGTTTTGAAAGAACAATAATCAAAAGCCTTAAATTTATAGATTTCTAAACGGTTAAATTTAAGGCATACCATTATATTTAAAAACATAATGGATAATTCGCATTTTCCAATTTTTTTAGATAAAAAACATAACCAATTCCCCCTTAATTCAATCTCAAAATTTATTAATCTATTCTTAGTGACTCTATTATAACAGAATTTTATTTTTGACCAAGCTTTTTTTTTTTTTTTTGAAAAGGTTTAATTTTAAAATGATAAAAATTAAGATTTTAGGGCAAAAAACACGGGTTTGTCGGTATTTTTGCGTATTTATATTCACTAAAAAGTTGAATTTTTGCCATTATACTGGCAAACTCGGGACCTCAATACTGACTAATTTTGGCTGCAAAATAAAAAAAAAAAAAAACTTTAGGGCAGGCCCTAAAGTTTGTGTTAGATAAAAGATTTTTTATTTTATAATTTCAGTTACTGTTCCGGCTCCAACAGTTCTTCCACCTTCGCGAATTGAGAATTTTGTTCCTTGCTCAACGGCGATAGGGGCAATAAGTTCAACAGTAAGGTCAACATTATCCCCAGGAATTACCATTTCACGGCCAGCTTCAAATTCAATTCCACCGGTAACATCAGTTGTACGGAAATAAAATTGAGGTTTGTAATTTTTGAAAAATGGAGTATGTCTTCCACCTTCTTCTTTTTTGAGCGCATAAATTGCTGCTTTAAATTTAGTGTGGGGAATAATTGTTTTTGGTTTGGCAATAACCTGACCACGTTCAATATCTTTACGGTCAACACCACGAAGAAGAACTCCGGCATTATCTCCAGCCATTGCAGATTGAAGGTTTTTGTTAAACATTTCAATTCCGGTTACAACTGTTTTTTTAGGTTCTGGACGGTAACCGACAATTTCAACCTCTTCATTTAGTTTAACTTGCCCTCTTTCAACTTTACCAGTAGCAACAGTTCCACGACCTGTAATGGTAAAGACGTCTTCAACTGCCATTAAGAATGGTTTGTCCATTTCACGAACTGGCGAGTCAATGTATGAGTCAACTGCATCCATTAGTTCAAGAACTTTAGCTTCTCATTCAGGTTTTCCTTCAAGAGCACCACGAGCTGAACCACGGATTATTGGAGTGTTGTCTCCGTCAAAATCATATGAAGAAAGAAGTTCACGAATTTCAACCTCAACAAGGTCAACCATTTCTTCTTCACCTTCAAGTAAGTCGATTTTGTTTAGGAAAACAACCATTTTTGGCACACCAACTTGTTTTGAAAGAAGAATGTGCTCACGAGTTTGGGGCATTGGACCATCTGTTGCGGCAACAACAAGAATGGCACCATCCATTTGCGCTGCTCCTGTGATCATATTTTTAATATAATCGGCGTGACCAGGGCAATCAACATGGGCATAGTGACGCTTATCTGTGCTATATTCGATGTGGGCTGTATTGATTGTAATTCCACGCGCTTTTTCTTCAGGGGCTGCGTCAATAGAAGCATAATCTTTTGCTTCAGCTAGACCTTTTTTTGATAATACAGTTGAAATTGCCGCTGTTAGAGTGGTTTTTCCGTGGTCAACATGACCAATTGTCCCAATATTGATATGCTCTTTTGAACGGTCAAAATCTTTTTTTGCACCAGTTTTAACAACTGCCATATTTTTCCTTTCTTTTACTTGCTTTAAAACAAACTAAAAACCACCACTGAATAGCCTTGCAACTATTTCCTATCCTATTTAGTTAGTTTTAAGTGCTAGAAATTTTCAAAAATTCTCAATTTAATTTTCAAGGTTAATTATACCAAAAAAATCGAAAATTATTTTGAGAATTTTTTATGTTTTTCATTTTATACCTTTTTTAACAAATAATAACCTGAAAGACAAAGCATAATTATATCACAAAAGTCCAACTATTTGAAATAAAGTCTAAATTTGTTGAAAGTATCCTTTTTGACAAATAATAACCCGAAGGACAAGGAATAATTATATCACAAAAGCAAAATTATTTGAAAATAAAGTCATAAATTTGCTGGTAAGTCTCAACCGGAATAAATTTGATTGAGTTTTTAACCTCATCAGGTAGATCAACAAGATTTTTCTCGTTTGACTGCGGGATAAAAATTGTTTTAATTCCGCTTTTATAGGCCCCAAGTGATTTTTCCTTTAGGCCGCCAATTCCAAGCACTTTTCCCCGCAGTGTGATTTCGCCTGTCATTGCAATATCATGTGAAACTGGTTTTTGGCTGAGGGCTGAAATTATTGCGGTTGTAAAAGTTATTCCGGCTGACGGCCCATCTTTTGGAACAGCACCTTCTGGAACGTGAATGTGAATTAGTGTATTTTCAAAATCAAAGTCAATTCCAAAATCTTTAGCTTTAGACTGAACATATGACAGGGCAATTCTTGCTGATTCTTGCATTACATCTTTGAGCGAACCAGTTAGTTTAATATCACCTCGCCCCGGAATTGTGCTAACTTCAATTTGCAAAGTTGAACCACCAAGTGGAGAGTATCCTAGTCCATTTACAGTTCCAATTTGCGGACTAGCATCAACAGGATCGGGGTCAAATTTTTCAATTCCTAAAAGTTCACGGGCAAATTTGACATCAATTTTAAAGTTCTCGGCCAGCGTGTTTTCAAGCAGTCTGACAATAATTTTTCTTGCAATTTTGTCAAAAACCCGTTTGAGTCCCCGAACACCTGCCTCGCGAGTATAGTAGCGAATGAGGTAGTCGATTGTCTCATCATCAATTGGGAAATATTTTGGGTCTAAAGAATTTTCTTTGAGAACTGCAGGAATTAAATGTGATTTTGCAATTTGCAGTTTTTCTAAAAAAGTGTAAGATGAGAGCTCAATTATTTCAACCCGGTCAAGTAAAGGCTCAGGAATGTCATGAATTTCATTAGCGGTGGCAACAAAGAGAATTTGGGACAGGTCATATTCAAGTTCTAAATAGTGATCTTGGAAAAAACGGTTTTGTTCAGGATCTAAAACCTCAAGCATTGCAGCGGCTGGATCACCTTTAAAATCTGAACCCATTTTGTCAATTTCATCAAGTAAAATTAAGGGGTTTGAAACGCCAGCTTTTTTTAGAGCTTGAATAATTTTTCCAGGGAGAGCTCCGACATATGTCCGACGGTGACCTCTTATTTCAGCCTCGTCCCGGACACCTCCAAGAGAAATTTTCACAAATTCTTTGCCAATTGATTCAGCAATTGCCATTGCAATTGAAGTTTTTCCAGTTCCTGGAGGCCCGACAAGTGTTAAAATTGGAATTGAGTTAGTTCTTCCTTTTTGCACTTTAGAGCTGACAAATAAATTTGAATCGCAGTAGTCACCATCAATTTTCTCAAGGGTTGGCTCTTGATTTGACTGTGAACGCCGGTGAATTAGGGCAGCAAGATATTCAATTATTCGTTTTTTAATTTCATCAAGTCCATAATGTGCTTCTTCAAGTTTTTGGCGAACATTTTGAATATCTAAAATGTCTTTTCTTACACGTCTTCAAGGTAGGGCAACTAGTAAATCAAGGTAATTTTTGGTGATATTAGATTCAGGTGAAGTCGCCATCATTGATTTCAGACGGTTAGCTTCACGTTTTATTGTTTTTGCAACTTCTTTTGGGAAAATTAATTTTCCAATTTCTGAGTGTAAAAGCTCTTCAATTTCATCTTCATAGCGGGAATCTTCGCCTAATTTTTTACGGATTGCCTTAATTTTTTCTTTGAGGATAAATTCTGTTTGTTGTTTGTCAAGGTTAGATTTTAGAATAACATTAATTTCATCTTCAAGACGAATTTGTTCATTAAAGGTATGAACGTGTTCGTATAGTTTTTTAATTTTTGAGGCATAAGAATTTAGTGAAAATAAATGGTATTTTTGTTGATAGCTAAGACTAACTGATGAAGATAATGTGTTTGTTACACCTTTGATGAATTCATTTTTTTCAACTTCGGTGTTACTATTTTGAAATTTGTCAACAACCAAAAGAAGTTCGCCTGGCATCTTAAAGTTTTTTGTTTTTCGCCCAAATTCAAGTAAATCATTAATTAAAGTTACGTGAATTTCACGATTTTTTATAATTTCGCGAGTTGATTTAATAGTTATTTGGTCAGCTTTTGTACTATTTGGGTCAGTTATTAAATCTACAACTTGAACTTTTTCAAGAACAGTAAAATCTAAAATTACGGTTTGCCAATCGCTTTTATCAGGTCTAGTTTTTGCTCGATAACTTTGAACTCTAATTAGAGAAGCATATTTAGAAAGTTCATCAATGTCAACAATTTTTGGCGAAAAGTCATTTTCGATTTTGGGATCTACAGTTAGCTTTTCGTTTTCTGAAGTTTTAGACTTAGCAGCACCAGCAGCCCCTGACTTGTTTTGTTCAGCGGCTTTTTTGTCGAGTTGTTCATCGATAATTTCTTCTTCAAATAAATCTACTTCTTCATTTTCTTTACGGTAAACAATTAACAACTCTTTGTTTGTTAAAGTTGTCCGTGAAGTTGAATGGTAAATTTCCCTGAGAATCTTAATTGATTCAGGGTCACTAAAACTAATAGTTTGCTGAGCGGTGTTTGGGAAATAAATATCCTCTGATGCAACTAAAAATCGGTATGAATGAACTGGCATAGTAAAAACTCCTCAAATGTCCTTTGATTGTTTATTTCAATTTTTTCTAAATAATTATATCACAAAAACTAAAAAAATTTTAACAAGTCAAAAAAATTAGCAAAATTACAAATAAATTTTTTATTATAACGAAGTTCTGCTTATAAATTGCTTAGTTTAGCCTCTTATTTTTGTGAAAATGTTCAATAATCATGTAAATGGGAGAAGCTAAAACTGATTGGAAAGCAAAATTTGCAAGATTAAAAGGAATAAAAACACTAAAAATAAAAGACCAATACGAAAAATTTTCGGTTTTTAAAAGCTCTTTTTGAATATTATCCCACCCCTTATAAACTAAGTCAAGAGATACTGAACTTATTGCTTTAAAAAGTTTTAAATAAACTGGAAGAATCAAAACTCCGTTTAAAAAAGTCATCATCAAACTGGTTGTAAGTGTTGAGACAATTAGTGATAAAATAATGAACCTTTTTATTTTAGCGAAATTTTTAAAAATTTTGATAAAAAGATAACGAAAACCAAAAAATGAAAAAATGTATATAACTGAAGCTAAAAATAGTACAAAATGGCCAAAATAGATAATGTCAATTCCGCCAAAATGGTTAAAAATAAGTCAAGGACCGATTGCAAACCTAACCAAAAGGCATAAAAAACCCAACCAAACACTACCCAGCAAGAATATTGGCACTAAAAAAAGGGTGGATAAGTCAAATTTTAGTCCAAGAGTTTGAAAAAACGGTCATGAAAAATAATTGTGTGAAAAAATAAAAAAAAGCAGCGAAAGACTAAATAAAATTCCAGTAATTGCTATTTTGAAATTATAGTTAGAATTTCACGAAATTGAAGTTTTCAACTTTAGTCCCCAAAGAAACGATCACCGGCATCACCAATTCCAGGAATAATGTAACCTTTTTCATTAAGTTTTTCATCTTTCTGACCAAAAAAGATACTTACTTGCGGGTATTTTTTGGCAATTTTATCAAGACCTTCTTGAACAGTTAAAATTGTGGCAATAATTATCTTGTCAAACCCTTTTTCAATAAGGTAATCAATCGTGCTAATTATCGAGTTCCCTGTTGCTAAAATAGGGTCTAAAATAATTGCAACTGAATTTGGACTAGCTTTTGGCAAATTTAGATAGTAAGTTGTATTGGAAAGATCTAAATTCCGTTTCATTCCCACAGGTGCAACTTTCGCATCAGGAACTAGATTCAAAAAAGGATCTAACATTGCAAATCCAGCGCGTAAAATTGGCACAAAAACAACAGAGTCGCTAATTTTTGTTCCTGAAAAAGGTTCTTGTAAAACAGATGTGCCGCTAAAATCTTTTGAATTAAGTTTGGCTAAAACAGGGAAGGCAAGTAAATAGGAAATTTTCTCAATTGCAGCCCGGAAATCAACTAAAGAAACATTTTGCCTTATTTTAGCAATTTCGCTAGCAATTATAGGATGACTAACATTCACTTGCATAATTTTTCCTTTAAATTTAAAATTAAAATTAACTTTGAAATTTGAATTTTTTAAATTATAACATAATTTAAAAAATTCAAAGACTAATATTCAGATTTTTTATCGTCCAAATTTTCAACAATACTTACAGACTTAGAAGTCCCAAAACGAGTAGTGCCTAATTTATAATATGTTTTAATATCTTCAATTGACGAAATTCCGCCTGCTGCTTTTATTTGTAAGTTTTTACTTTTATTAGCGCTCATTATTTCAATGTCTTGAACAGTTGCGCCGCGATAAGAAAATCCTGTTGAGGTTTTAATAAAATCTGCATTTGATTTGCTTACAATTTTAGTAGCCTCGGCAATTTCATTTGCTGATAAAAGTGCGGTTTCGACTATAACTTTCAGAATTTTTGTTCCAATTTCTTTTTTTATTAGGTTAATTTCATTGATAACAAAGTCAAATTCTTTTTCCTTAAATTTGCCAATATTCATTACCATATCAATTTCATCAGCCCCGTGCATTATTGCAAGACTGGCTTCTTTTTGCTTTACAGCGCTAACTTGATTTCCAAGCGGGAAGCCAATTACAGTGACAATTTTAATATCGGTGTCTTTTAGTTCTTTTTTTGCTAACTTAACTCAGACAGGTGCGATGCAAATAGCTCCAAAATTGTATTTTTTTGCTTCAGCGATCAGGTTTTTGATATCTTGAGAAGTTGTCTGGGCTTTTAAAATTGTGTGATCAATTAATTTATTGAAATTCATAAATCTCCTTTTAAAATAAAAAATATGTTTTTAAATTAGGCTAATTTAAAAACATATTTTCAACTTCTGGCTCAGGCTTAATTGAAAAAGTTTTTGCAATTAAATCCTGAATTTTGCTCAAGTCAATCGGATTAGAAGAATAAAGGCTAAAAATTAACTGATCGTCTTGAACATATGTTCCAGATTCAACTTCTAGACAAATTCCGGCTTCATAGTCGATTTTTTGGTTTAATTTAGTACGACCTCCGCCTAAAAATGCAACAATTTTTCCAAAATTTATTGCATTTTCCCATTTTATATATCCGCTTTGAGGTGCAAAAATTTGTTCCTTATATGCTGGAATTCAAAAGTTTGAAGACTGAATTGTTGCCGGATTTCCGCCTTGGGCTACTACCATTTTTAAGAAAATTTCATTTGGAAGTTCAGACTCAATAATTTTAGTAACTTTTTCACGGGCTTTTTCAATTTTTAGCTTTTCAATTTCAGAAAGTGTTTGGGCCACTAATTCTTTTGCAAAATCAGCAAGCTGTGACTGTTGACCTTGAAGAATCGCTAGTGATTCAATAATTTCATTTTTATTCCCAATCATTCGTCCAAGCGGGGCATCCATGTTGGTAATTTTAACAATAGTTTTTTTCCCAAATCTTTTCCCGAGCATTTTAATTTTACTTGCTAATTTTTTTGCTTGCCCAAGATCAGTCATAAAAGCGCCACTTCCACATTTTACATCAATTAAAATAACATCTGTGTCAGTAGCAATTTTTTTTGACATTATCGAACTTGCAATTAACGGAATTGATGAAACTGTTCCACTAACATCACGAAGCGCGTAAATTTTTTTATCAGCAGGAACAATTGCATTTGACTGTGCGGTAATTGCTATTCCAATTTTTTGAACTTGGTCTAAAAAACTAGCTTCGGTTAGTTGAGTTTGAAATCCGGGAATTGACTCAAGTTTGTCGATTGTACCACCAGTAAATCCAAGACCTCTTCCAGACATTTTGGCCACTTTGTAGCCAAGGGCGGCAAAAATTGGCCCTATTATTAGTGATATTTTATCACCAACACCGCCTGTTGAGTGCTTGTCAATTTTAACTCCGTTAATTTTTCTGAGATTTATTGTTTTACCGGATGCAATAATTTCGCGAGTAAAGAAATAAAGTTCATCATCATCAAGGCCATTAATTAAAATTGCCATTAAAAATGAAGAAAATTGGTAGTCGGCAATTAGACCAGACAGAAATCCATTGATCATGAAATGAATTTCTTCTTCGGTTAAATGTTCTTTTTTGACTTTTTTTTCAATAATTTCAAATAAATTCATATTTTAAAGTGCTCCAAGGGCAATTTCAATCATTTCTTCAAATTTTTCTTGTCTTGCTAAAGGATCAAGTGAAGTTTTGGTAATTAAACTATCAGAAATTGTAAGAATTGAAGCTGCCTTTTTTTGCAAGTGATTAGCTATTGTAAAAAGAGCAAAAGATTCCATTTCTACTGCTTGTGCTCTTGAAAGTTCGATTGTTTTTGATAAATCGCGGGTAGAGTAAAAAACATCAGTTGAGTGAATATTTGTATAAACCGGACTCAAACCTAATTTTTCAGCACTATGAAATAAATTAGCGACAAGTTCCAAATCAGGATAAGTTAAATGAGATTGACCCTGACCTAAAAGTGCTGGAAATGAACAAGAATCTGATCAAGCTGATTTTGCAATAACAAGGTCAAAAATTTCAAGATCCTTATCATAAGAACCAGCTGATCCAATCCGAATTATTTTCTCAACATCATAAAACTTAAACAGTTCATAGGCATAAATACCAATAGAACCAGAACCCATCCCTGAGGCAGCGATAGTTACTTCTTTGTCTTTATATTTGCCGGTAAAAATTAGGTTATTACGGACTTTTGAAACAAGTTTGGCGTCGGTTAAGAAATTTTTAGCAATAAATTCTGCACGAAGTGGATCTCCGGGCATTAATACAACTGGCACAATTTCATGTTTCTTAGCTTCAATATGTGGTGTCATGATTCTCCTCTTAGGCATATTATAATATAAAAAAGCATTTTGGCTATTAAATTTTTGCAAATGTTAAAAATGATTTCTAAACGGCATAACATTTTGCGCAAATTCGAAACTTAATCCAAAACAGACTAAAGCAAGAACCAAAAACTAATGAAAAACTATAATATAAAAAAGCATTTTGGACACTAAATTTTTGCAAATGTTAAAAAGATTTCTAAACGGCATAACATTTTGCGCAAATTCGAAACTTAATCCAAAACAGACTAAAGCAAGAACCAAAAACTAATGAAAAACTATAATAAATAATCCCGTACAACAATAAATTAACCAAATTGAAAATAATTAAAAATGAAAAAGCTAAAGAAACTGCAATTAAAAAGGGTTTACCTTTTTTCTGCGAAAAATTGCACAAATCTTTCTGGAATCTTTTGTCATTAAATAAACTATTTTTTCAATAAATTGGATTAATTTTTGGCAAAAACAGCAAAAAAAGCAACAAAAAAACAAAAAAACTAGCAAGACCACTAAGGCCTACAAAAATCGCAAAGGTGAAGTTTTGAAAGAACCAAAAGTAGAAAAAATTTTCTACAACAGAAAGGACAAAACCTAAAAGAGACAAAAAATAGCTAATTTTCGCCAATAAAAGCAAAACATTAGTATTTTTTAGCATCCTTTGACTTATCCTCTCTGCCAATTTTAGCATCTTTTAGTAAAAAACCAAGAAAAAAGTAAAAACAAGCAAGTTTTCTTATTTCCTTTGGACTTTAAAGTTTTTCTTTAATTTTAGGGGGGTCCTTTAGTCGCTTGAATTTTGCAAGTCAGAGGTCTGATCTAGCTTGGGTTTTTCTGTGTTTTCCAGATTTTCTGACTCTCTGACTATTGCTGGTCGCTTGAATTTTGCAAGTCAGAATTCTGATCAAGCCCGGTTTTTTCTGTATTTTCCAGATTTTCTGGCTCTTGTTGGGTGCTCTGTTCAGCACTGGCCATTTCTTTTTGCCTGTCAAGTTCTAACATTTTCATGATCGCATCCGGATCGTCTTTTACATCAAAAAAGAAGTTTGAAGGTAAAAAGTCATCTTGATTATTTTGCTTGGTTTGGTTTTGCTGATCTGTCTCAAAAAAGTTCTCAGCGTTTTGGCCTGGCTCAGTTGCTGGCATTTCAGAGTCAATTTTGAGCTCTTTTTGGCCCAAAAGTTCAAGTTGTTCTTGATTCATTCTTAGCAAAATATTGCGTTTTTCATCAAGGGGCATATCTTCTTTGAGATTAACAAGTTTATTGTTGGCAATTTGTCAGAGTTCAAATCCGCCGCTAGCATCGAGTCTTTGAATGTTATTATTTTTGAGTTGTTCGTAAATAAATTCAGGCTGGGATTCTTTTTCAATTTGTTTTGCATAAGCAATTCGGTCTTCATTAGTTGCAATTAGCTGGGCAACGATGTGATCTGGGGTGTCAGACGGATAAGAAATTGCGCTACCATCAGAAAGAATTGCCTGGACATATTCGATTTTTTCGGCATTAGAATTATTAAAAAGACCAACAATTGCCTGATAAGCTGACTCGGAAATTAAAATGTTAAATTTTGAAGTAGCCGATTCGGTAAAAATTTGGTAAGGATTTTTTTGGGAATACTGGACTAAATTTGCCGAAGAGCGAAGTTTGTCAATTGTGTCAATATGATTTTGCCATTGATTATCAAGGACAGATAAAATTATGTGCCGCTCGGAGTCAAAATAGTTTTGGCCAATATTTTCTTTTAGTGTTGGCTGGAGAGTTTCAAAATAAATTTTATTTAGTTCCTGGACTAAAAAGTTGCTAAGTTCTTCAAAAGGGTATTTTTCCAGTCCGCTTTGGCCAAAATCATAGCGAGTTATTCTTGAAAGGTTGTCATTTAAAAAATCAACTAAATTTTTATAGTGAATTTCTTGGTTTGGCAGCAAAATAAAGTCATAACCTAAAATAACTTCAACAGTTCTAATGATCATCTTTTTAATATAGTGATCAAAATTGTCAATCTGGAGCAAAATATCGCGTTGAGTATAAATTAAATCACGCTGCTGGCGAATAACATCATCATAACTCAACACGGTTTTTCGCATATCAAAGTTAAAGCCTTCAATTTTTTTCTGGGCTGCTAGTAAAACTGAGTGAATATATTTTCCTTTAATTGCCCCAGCAGTTAGCCCGTAGGTGTCAAAAATTTGTTCAAAATTGGAAAAACGGCGCAATAACTGGTCTTGAAGGGAAATAAAAAATCTTGAGATACCAATATCACCTTGGCGACCAGCCCGACCACGAAGTTGGTTGTCAATTCTTCTTGATTCAGCCTTGTCTGTCCCTAAAATATAAAGTCCGCCAAGATCAATAACTCCAGGTTCAAGAATAATATCTGTTCCCCGACCGGCCATATTAGTTGCGATTGTTATTGCATTTTTACGGCCTGCTTTTGCGATAATTTCTGCCTCGAGTTGGTTTTGTTTTGCATTTAAAACTGTGTGAAACAGCCCTTTTTGGTTAAGCATTTCTGATAGAGTCTCAGAGTCAACAACCTGGGAGGTTCCAATTAGTATTGGCTGGCCAGTTTTATGAACTCGTTGGACTTCGGCGATAATTGCCTTATTTTTTTGCTCAATTGTGGCAAAAATTTCATCTTTTTCATCGCGGCGCGCTAGTGGTTTATTGGTTGGAATAACATTGACGCGCATATTGTAAACATCGATAAATTCTTGCTCTTCGGTCTTTGCAGTTCCGGTCATTCCTGAGAGTTTTTTAAAAAGACGAAAAAAGTTTTGGTAAGTAATTGTTGCCAATGTTTTTGTCTCCGGTTCAATTTCAATTCCTTCTTTTGCCTGAAGGGCTTGCTGGAGACCTTCAGAATAAGATCTTCCGGCCATAATTCGCCCGGTAAATTGGTCAACAAGCTCGATTTTACCGTCTTGGACAATATATTCAACGTCTTTTTTCATTACCTTATTGGCGCGAAGGGCATTTTGAATTCGGTGTACAAGTTCAGAGTTTTCAATTTCATAAAGGTTGCGCAAACCAAAAAAAGCATTAGCTTTGTCAATACCTTTGTCATTCAATTTAATACCTTTTGTTTCTTGGTCGATATAAAAATCTTCATTTACAAGTGTATTTACAAATTGGTTGGCAGATAAATACTGAGCTGGAAGGTTGGATTTTCCACCACTAATAATCAAAGGAGTTTTAGCCTCGTCAATTAAAATTGAATCAATTTCATCAATAAGGCAAAAATTTAGTCCTCTTTGAACTTTTTCAGCAGCACTATAGACCATGTTATCACGCAAATAGTCAAATCCTAATTCTGAATGAATTGAGTAGGTAATGTCTGCAGCGTACATCATTCTTTTAGTTTCAGGATCCATTTGGGCTTTATTAATTCCAACAGAAAGACCTAAAAAATTATAAACTTTACCATTATCTTCAGCGTCCCGCTCAGATAGATATTCATTTACAGTTGAGACAATAACTCCTTGGCCTGAAAGTGCATTAAGATAAACTGGCGCAATTGAGGCAATTGTCTTACCTTCACCAGTTTTCATCTCAGCAACAGAACCCATGTCAAGAATTAGTCCACCAAGAATCTGGACGTCATATGGCGTTTTTCCAAGGATTCTTTTTGTTGCCTCGCGAGCCACGGCAAAGGCATCAACCCGAATATCTTTGAGTTTTTCACCATTTGCGAGCCGCTTTTTGAGAACATTTGTCTGATTTGCAAGATCTTGATCGGTCATTGAACCATAATAACCGCGCTTTTGGTTTATCTGCTTTAAAAGACGGTATGCAAGCCGTAGTTCTGAAGAAGTTTTAAAAAAATTGATAACCTTTTTCATTAGAATAGTTTCCCCCTTAATTTATTAACTCATTCTTTTCTTTTAACCGCTAAAAATTATACCACATTTTTTAATATAATATATAATTTATTTTTATTTTATTTATTAGGGCGGTTTTTGGCTTGGGTAGTTTTGATACTAGTCTTACTACGGACGCAGAAAATGCCTTAATTTTAGCATATTTTTGAATAAAAAGGAAAAAATAATTTTCTTTTTGGTATAATTTTACTATTTATGAAAATTATAATTTAAAAAAATAGGAGAAAATCATTCGTTAGTCAAAAAAATAATTTATAATATATTTGGAAATTCAAACAACCTGCAAAAAAAAAAAAAAGGATAATTAAGTATTTCAAAAATAAAAAAAATTAATTTTTTTTGGTATAATTTTTTACATTATGAAAAAAGAAATTCGCAACAAAGTATTAATAGTTTTAGCGGGACTTAGTTTCATCGGAATTACAGCCGGAGTTGGTATTGGTCTGCAACGATCAGCTCTTAGCTCGTCTTACCTTTCACAATTTGATAATGACAAGTCCGAAACGAAATTAAACCCGCCAATAAACGATGCTGATTTGGTTGCCGCCATCAGCAATTTTAGTCTAAAACCCGAGTGAAGCAAAATTTCAGCTTCACAGGCATTTAAATTACACAACGATAAATTATATGCCTTTAAATTAAGTCAAGCAGTTGATTTTTCAAAAGTTGATAACAAATTTTCTAATTTATTTTTCGATATTCAAGTAACTGAAGAAACAAAGGTTGAGTCAAATTCAATTAAGAACTTAACCGTTTTTGTTTTTGATAAAAAAACCAAAAAAGAAGTAGCAAGTCGTGCTTTTACTGCAAATCTTTCTGGATTTAGTGCAATTGCCAAAGAAGATTTTCTTGAAAATTTCATTGCTGAGTCTTCAAAATACAATCTTGATAAGTCTCAACTAACTAAAAAGTTTGCTTCAGATTCAATTTTTCCTTCAGCTTTTGCCCTTAAATTTCAAGATCAATTACTAACCAATCTTCGTAAGATTTCTCCTGAAATTTTTGACGCTATAACTAAAACTCCAGATGGCGTTGCTGCTGGAGTAGCAACTCAGTTTCAAGAAAGCGCAAGTGGTGGAACAGGTGCAGGAACTGGCGGAAATGGCGCAGGAACAAATGGAGGAACAGGAACAGACGGAGCAACTGGTGATAATGGTTCAGCTGGAACAGGTACTGGAGCCCAAAATGGTGCATCTGGACAACCAAACGGTTCTTCTCCTGAAACCCCCAAAGTTGATGCAACCCCAAAAGCCCCTGAAGTTCCTTTAGTTTCTAAATTAAAACCAACAAATCCTAATCTTGAACTTGCACTTAAACAAACTCTTGAATCATTTGGTGGACTTGAATTAATTGCCGCTTCTGGATTACAGAGTTTAATTCCAAATGAGTATACTTTATTACCAGTTACTTCTGAAAAATCACTAGTTAAAATTGATATTGACGATGCAAAAGGTACTGCAAAAATTTGACTAAAATTATTGGATAAATCTAACAAAGAAAAATTAATTGGACTAGAAATTACCGGTCTTAGTTCAGTTGAGTCAATTAAAGATAAAATATTTGCAAAAATAAATAAAAATCAAAATAAATATATTAGTCTAAAACCACAAGTTGCGGAATATTTTAGAAAAAATCCTAATCAAAGTATTGCTAAATTAATTTCTCAATATAACACAAAAAGTTCAGCACCAGATTCAAAGGTAGCCGAAGTTCTTAAAAAATATCTAGAAAACCCTGATTTAGTTAAAAAAGCAATCAAGGGTGAGTTTTCACCTACAGAAACTAAGCCTGTTGAACAAGGGTCAGGAACATCAGCACAACCTGGGGCTCAAGGTCAAGGAGAAACTCAAAGCGAATTACAAAAACAATTAGTAGAACTTAGCAAAAAAGATTCAAAAGTAACTGAAGCATTCAAAACTTATCTAAAAGATGAATATAATATTGATCTTCCGACAGAACCAGCTTCAACCCAACAACCTACCGCTGTTCAAACTTCAGTTGCAGCACTTAGTTCAACTAGCCAACCTCAGGCTCAACAAGAACAACAACAGCAAGTTCAACAACAACAGCAAGTTCAACAACAACAACAACAACAACAACAACAACAGCAGCAACAAGAATCTCAAGTTCAACAGCCACAACAACCTGCTGTAGAAACTGCTGAAGAAATAGCTAAAAAAGATAAAGAATTTTATGCCCCTTATTTTGAAATTTATAATTATCAATTACCAACTACTGAGTCTGAAGGTATATCTGCTTTAGTTACCCCAGATCAATTAGATTTTTGATTTGAAACTAAAGATAACCTTAAAGTTGATAATTATAATTTTGATTTTTCTTTAGATCAAAATCAAGATGAGAAAAGCACAGATAAAACTCTAAAACTTAATGTTAATTTTGAAGCTGATTCTAATTTCAAATTAGAAGTAAGTCCTAAAAATGTTCCATTTTTAGATGTTTCTAAAGATATTGTTAAAGAATCTGAAGCTCAAAGTAATGAGTCTAAAGCGGTAAATGTTGCTATTGAAGTAACTCCTAGTGCTCCAGAAAAAGATCATTCTTCATTTAGATTTACTGGTTGAACATTCCCAATTACAATTAACACAGAAGGTTCAAAAGTTCAAAATGAACTTGAAAAATTAGTTGGTAACAACCACCAAGGAACTTTAAATAATTCACTTCCTTATCTATTGTTCCAAAGTGATCTTGATTCTATTTTCAAAACTGCAAAACTTGACTCATGATTTAGTATTTCAGATACTGAAAAAAATAATGCCAAGGCTTATTTAAAATCAACACTAAATCCAATTACTAATGAAATGAGTTTGCAAAAACCTAAAGTTGAAGCTACCCCAGCTCCAGCAGCTCCAGCTAATCCACCAGCACCGGCACCAGCAAACCCAGGTACAGATACAGCTGCAACTCCAGCACCAGGTGCATCTACAGCTCCAGCAGCAGGTTCAACTTCTGGTGCAACTTCAGGTGCTTCTGGTTCAACTGGTTCAGATGCATCTTCTAGCTCAAGCTCAAGTTCAAGCTCATCTTCAAGTTCAGCTTCATCCTCAAGCTCAAGTTCAAGTACTGTAACAACTTCTTCATCTTCAGTAGCAAATACAGCAACAGCTTTCCAAGATCCAGCAACTCCAGCTCAAGAAAAAGAACAAACATTTGCTTTTGGTGATTATTTAATTAATTATCTTGATAAGTTTGCAGGATTTAAATTAGAATCAGGGCAAAAATTAGCAATATCAAGTCAATATGATGCCAAAAATCGTTCATATAACTTTGTTTTTGAAGTTCTCGACAGTGACAATGACACAATCGCTTCATCAACATTTGGACTTGTTGGTGTTAATAAAAATAATACTGCTCTTAAAACATCACTTGCTTATAGCCCAGATGTCTTTATTGACGGAAGTTCTGGTCTTGATTTTCATGCCCATGAAGGTCAGACAAATTCAATTTTAACTAATATTAATTCAACAAAAACATCCTTCCAATATAAAGTAAATAATTTTACTGACAATAGCGCACTTGATAAATTACTTCAAGACAATGGTTTTTACAACCAAAGAGCCCTTGATGGCAAAGGTATAACAATTAAGCAACCGCTTGTTTATGATTTTGACAACCAAGGTTCTGTTTATGAATTTGATGGTAACACCAAAAACTTCATTAAAACACGTGGACGCCAGGTTGAAAAATCAACTCTGCAAGAAGGTGTAATGTATTTTGTTTTCAAACCTGAAGACAATCTTGTAAAAACAAATAAATTAGAAGATCAGTCATATAAATTATTATCAACTGCCCCAGAAGCCCAAAGTGGTTCTTTTGGAGCAAGTTATCTTGAACTATTCAGAACTATTGATGCAAATGACAAAAGAATTTCACCAGTCCTAAATCTTGGTTGAAGAATTGAAAAAGCCCGTTCATTAGCAATTGATAAAAATCAAATAGCAACAACAGAACACAATTACCAAACAAAATCATTAGTTGTTTTACGTGATGCTGATCCAGCAAGTACACAAGATCCATCTAAACTTTATGATTATAAAAAACAAGGTGATGATCTTGTTGATACTTTTGAAATCACCGAGTCTGCAAAATTGTCTGGAACTGGTACAGGTGGTTCAAGTAGTGCAGGTGCCCAAACTCCCCCAACCGTTAAACTTGAAGATGTAAATGAAATCTTTAAAAAATTCATACCTCAGAGTGGTACTGCCGCTGATTCTTCTACCCAAGGTCAAGGTCAAATTTATCAAGATGGTATTTGATTTAATCACACAAGACCAAGTGATAATGTTTCACTTGAGTCATTCTTAAATAAAACTTGAATTTTAGAAGTTCGTATTGATAAATCATCCGTTACATTTAGTCTAATTGCCCAAAGAGAACCAAATCAAGAGCCATATGTTTGAACAAGTCAACTACAGTCAATTTATAAAGACGCTAAACAGAATATTAATCCTGATACCCCAATTGGTGTAATGTTTGGTCGTGGAATTGATTATTCCCAAATTGGTGATCGAATAATTAGTGGGCTTGATTCTTCAGGCAAAGATCGTGAAGGAATAACATTTAAAGCTCTTGCGGTCTTTAAAGGTGAAAAAATGGCCAAAGATGACAAAGCTCGTCTTGAGATCCGTAAAGCCTTTATTGATCAATATTTTAAATAATCAATAATTAATTAACATTGTTAATTTGTTAATAATAAATATTAATAAATTTAAATTAAGTCTTTAGTTATTAAATAGCTAACTTAAATTAAAAAAGTATACTAAAAAAACCTGGAGGGGTTTTATGCAAAAGAATAAGGCAAAAATATTAATTGGTAGTGCCGCTGCAATTGTACTAATGTTGACGGTCTTTGGAACTGTCGCCGGACTTGCTGCTAAAACTAGATATCGCGGAGTTAATCCTACCCAAGGTGTTGTTAGTCAGCTCGGGCTAATTGATTCGGTAAGTTTTAAACCAAGCGTTGCTCACTTTACGAGCGATTATAAAACTGTTAAACAAGCACTTTTAGGGGACAAAACTTTTAATGCTAGCAGCACTGAATTTAGTGACTTTGCATCAAAATTCAATTTTTTAACTAATAATGGCCGTAGTGTTCTGGCAATTCCAAACAAATACAAAGTTGTTATTGAAAAATTTGAAGCCCAAGATGAACAACAACGGTTTTTCCTTTCCTTTCATTTGGAAGAAACTCTTGAAGACAAAAATGTTGCCCGCTCGGCAACAAAATCAATTTACCTTTCAGTAGTTGATGCCCCAAAGGCAGCACTAGCTCAATTTAGCGATATTGTTGACTCAAATTTTGCTAATTTGACTCCTAGTCCACTTAGTCATTTTTCCTCAAGTTCAGTTAAACCTTTGAGTCTAACTCGTGCTGATGATTTTGCAAAAACATTAAATCAATTTGAGACATTAGAGGAATTTGAATCTCATTTAAGCAAATTTTTCGACATCCAAGCAATTAAGGCAAAAATTCGTCTTGAAGCCCAAGGTTTTGGTTTTGCCAAAGGTGACTTAGAAGAACCTTTTGTATTTAGTTTTGTTAAAAATCCGCAAAGTCCAAATGAGTGAGCAACAAGTCTAAATCAACAAGTCCCTGCGGTTCGTTTATATTTAAAAACTGAATTTGGGCCTCAGGCAAAAGCAACACTAGCAAACTATAAACATAAAGATGAGTCATTTTTAACTTCAATTGATTTAATGGCAAGTGATAAGTCTACTTTATTTGCTAATACAAAAGATCTAAGCGATCAACTCGATGTTAATTTACTTGATGCTTCTGATTATTATATTGATCCAGATAAGCCTCAAGTTGACCCGACAACCGGAGTTTTACTTCCTTCTTCACTTAGTTTGTTTCAACGTGATGTATTAAGAAGAGCTTCTGATAATTCAGTTGATAAATTTTCTTTGTTTCGTTATGATGCAATTAATTTTTATAAACAACTCCAAGAACTTGTAAGCAAGCCTAGTGCAATTAAAGATATAATTGATGCAAGCTTAACACGTGGTCTGACTTTTTCTTTTGGTAAATATGATTTACTTTTTGATAATTTACGCGAGCATCTTGATTATGACTTTTTAGTTTCAAATGCTAAAATTCGTCAAAATTCACTTTCAGGCAAATTATTTATTGAACTGCCAATTAAAATTAAGCTAAAATCATCAATTTTTGGCGACACTGGCGAAAATATTAAAACTATTTTGGAAAAAACTGTAAGTTTTAAACTTGATAATTTCCGTGATCAAAAAATCGAAGATGCCCTAGCTAGTCTTTATCCTGAGCTTAGCGAGCAACTAAAACAATTAAAAGACGCCCAAAGCACCCAAGAAGTCGCCCAACAACTAGCCGCTACTTCGCCAATTCAGTCACAATGAGCTAGTCAAACCCAAGGTGCAACCAAACAAAATCCTTATGATATTAGACCAGGTGCTCCAAAGTCTTATTTACTTTCAAAATACGAAATTAAGCAATTAATTGACCAAGGAGATTATAAAAAACTAATTAGTCTCTTTAGTGATCCAAATTCTTACAATATTGATTTTAAATTAGGTTCAACTCTGCAAAGTCAAAACATACAAGTTCCTAGTGACAAAGAAATATCTAATTTAAATGCAACAATCGACTCAGCTCAGGCTTTAAAAAATGCTGATATTTATTCAGTTTCGACTTCTGCATTTAAAAATCGTGCTTCTTTATTTGCTTATTTCCGTTACCTTTTATCATTAGAACCTAAAGAGGCAATCAAAAAACTTGTTAATATTGGAACCCAAATGGGTCTTGAATTTGAAGGCTACCAAGACTTACCGCTAAATCCAACCTTAGAAGACTTAGCAAAAGTAAAAATTAAAACCAAATTTGATGACTATGAGCACTCCCAAGATTTTCTAAGTGAGCAAGATGCCGACCAAAACCAAGACGATTTTGCGGGAACAAAATTCGGACTCAAGCTTCTTGATTTTAATGGTTATTTTGCTAATGACATTACAAGCCCAAATCAAGGAATGGCTTTATTTTTACCAGCAAGTCTAGATCCTAATCAAACTCAGTCAACTTCAGCTGGTTCAGGTTCAACTACAACCCAAACTCAAGACTGAAAAGCTGAAATTACTAAAAAACTTGTTAGTGATAAAAACCAGTTAGCAAGTCTACCTTTTGCAATTTGAGACAGAATTATTGGTCAAGAAAAACAACAAGAAAAAGATAAAAAACTAACATACAAAATTCTTAAAAACTACCAAGAAGCAATTAAAATTGCCAAACAACCAGCTTTTTGAAATACACTAGATACTGATAATAATCCTCAAGTTCCTTTTAAAGATCAGAATTTTAGTAAAATCTCAACTCTTAGTGATTTAGTTTTTGCCTTTTATACTCAGGCAGCCTTAGCTAATAATTGAAATGAATATCAAGACTCAGGAGCACGTCCTTCAATTAAATTTGAAATTGAAGAAGATACTGCAACCTCTAAAGATCAAGGTAATATAATTGGTCTAAAAATCAAATATGTTGTTGGCTTTGATGATAATGCTGGCAAATTTGTTGATGATGTAATTGCCTCAAGTCCGCAGACAATTTTTGTTCGCACCTCAGGGCAGTCAGAAGCTGAAGTAAAACAAAAAAATAATTTAGACCAAATGGTCGAAGATGCTCCCCTTTCAAGTCAGTCCTTAATTCTTGATGCTGAAAAATTTGGTCATTTACAAATTCTTGCTAATTCAATTTATGACAAGAAAAAACCAAAAACAGAAGAAGAAACAGTTAAGCCAAATGATTCAGGTATCCGTTGAATTGATGACAAAGTTCCTGGTCAGCCGCGTCCAGAGGTAAAAAGACCTGAAATCAATCAAGATGAATTTTTCAAAGGCAAATTAAAACCAGTTGCCGTACAAGTTTCAACTTTCTCTTCTCTAGACGAGAGTCCTTATTTTGCGACTCCTTTCCAGGACAGTCCTCCGGCTAGTCCAGCTCCTGACTCAACATCTGAGAGCACAAATGAAGACTTACAAAGTCTAAAACAAAAACTCGAAATTCTTTTGGGTCAACAATTTAGTGATTATTTTAATAAACTTGATCCAAACATTAGTTTTGAAATTGATTCAGTCAAAGAAATCTCACCGAATGTCTACAGTGTTAGTCTTTCCTTAGTAAAAAATGTTGTGGACGGAAATACAACAACCAGAGTAAAATCAGACAAGAGCCTAAGTCTGATAGTCCACAAACAACAAGACAACATTCCTGAACTAGCAAAGACTCCTGAGGTTTCAAATACTTCCTGAGCTAAACAGTATAGTCCAGACCAGCCACTAGCTAATTCAACAACAATAACTCTAGAATTTAAAAACCCAATACCGCTTGAAAATGGTCAACCAACAAGTCAGTGGTTGTCTTCAGTGCCGGTGACAATTCATCCAGCTGAATTAGCTTTGAGTCCGCTGCAGCCGGTGATAGCTCCTGAGTTGAAAAATTCAAAATTGGCGGTCCTTCCAAAAAGATATACTTTCTTTCTTGCTGCAAAAGGTAATAATAGCATCAACACAAAACTTACTGATGCCCAAAAAGTAACTAGAGAAGCATCTAAAATTGAAGTTAAAAATCCAGAATTAATTACTTCTTCGCCACTTTCGATCCCAAATCCACAGCATCAATTAGTTCAACTAACCTTAAATCCATTACTTAACCAAAGTGTTGTTGATTTTAAAATAAGCGATCTAAAGGTAGAATCTCCGACAAAGTTATCATTTAGTCTTGAAAGTAGCGATATAAAACGTTTAATTAATGCCCCTATTGAAATAGCAAACGTTTCCTCTGCTTCTTCTACAGAGGAAGAAAAATCTCAACCTGAGACTAACCAGCAACCAATATCTAACATTGTAAAAATTAAACCTAAACTAGTCTTACAAGGAGCAGTTGGTGTTCCTTGAAGCACAATAAAAAAACCCGCTAAGTTCTCAAAGCACCTTAACCTAAATGATAAATGATTTGAAGATCTAATCCCGCAATGATCAAAAAAAGATGCACATACGCTAAAAGCCCAAGTTTTCCCTGAGTTCGGTAAAAATGGTAGAGCCGCCACAATCCATGGTAATACATTCCGTAGTTGAGCCAATATTAATGACCCACTTTACCAGCTACTCGTAAAAGACCCTGCTCAAGATCTTTCCGCTCTCTCCGTAAAAGTCTTTGACCCTTCAGGTTACTTAAACCAAAGATTAGCTATAGGAGAAAGCAAAACTCCAACCACTAACCTTAATTTATATTCATACCAACTTAATAAAACAAAAGAAGATAAAGTTAGAAAAGGATGAACAAATGTTCACCCAAATCAATTTGTTAGTCCAGGTGAAAACTTCAGACTTACTAATGATTATTTAAATATTATTTTAAACCAACCAACAAAAGTTACTTACTATAGTGCAAGTGATTTTGTTAATAATCTATTTAATGATCCTGACAAAAAAGATACTGATCCTCAAGACAAATACACAAAAACTGTTAAAGAAAAAGTAGGAGCTAATGCTGTTGACTGAGGAACTGCTTATTTGAACTTTTGGTATCCAAAAGAATTAATTCAGCAACAATCAAACATTATTAGTGCTAATTTAACTGATTTATTATTTGTTAATCCTGATGAACTAACAAACAACGAAAAGATGATTGCTCCTAATTTAGTTAATTGGTGGCCTAATTTCCGAAATTCAGAAACTCCATTTATTAAAACAACTGAAAATAAAGAGGCAAAAGAGAAAGTTCTTCAAAATCCACTTGGTTGAACCCAAGTTCAGGATGGCGGATTTGGCCTTCGGGTAAGAAAAACTTTATTTAATCGTGATACTCGTACATTTACACTAACAACTAATATTCCAGTTCCTACCCAAGATTATTCAGCTGTTAAAGATACTGATGACTGACGTTTTGTTTTCCAAAACGATAGTGGTCAAATTGCAATGCTTAAAGCAACTCGATTAACTAAAGAAAACAATCCTGATTATAAAGATAATGGCGCAGTTCAGTTTCAGACAGTTATTCCTGATCATTTCTTTACTTCAAATGTAAGATTTGTGGGAATATTCAAACAAGAAGATCAAAAACTACAATGACTACCAATTGCCGATACTGAATATATTATCGATGACCGTTATTTTGGCAACATTACCACTGATAAGCTTAACTTAGCAAACGCAAATGCCCGTGGTCTTACTAACAATGCTTTTGGAGAAATCTTCAAAGAATTTAACATTCACAAACCAAAAAAATAACTAAATTTTAATTAAACAAATTAATTACCCCTTTGGTTGAAACTCAAAGGGGTAATTTATTATTTTAAATTAACTTTTGCAAAAAAATGCCTGGTCTAAGAAAAAATCCCGAGTTCCCCAGTTTCATAAGGTAATTTTAACCCAAGTTTCCCAGTTTCATAAGGTAATTTTAAAAAAGCATCTGGTTTTAGGCAGTTTTTTAAGTTTTTTGGTAAAAGTTAGTTACAATTTTTTTTACCGATTTATTAAGATATCAAAGTAAAAATCATACCTATTTCAAATATTCGGATCACCAGGAACGCCTTCGCGATTTTTAAATGTTATTTGCTGATCTAAAGTGTTAAATTCAACCCTTTGTCTTAATTTTTGCAACATCGTTACTAGACCAACTTCAGTTAATTGATTGTTTTCAAATAATTTGTTATCACTAATATGTTTGTTAATTTTAAATATTATAGTTTTTAAAATAACTAGTGAGATAAAACACAAAAGAATGTGAGCTAGGATATGCTCGTCAATTCTTAAAAATACAGGCCGAATATTCAATAAACCTTTTAGACTTCTAAAATTAGCTTCAATATTTTTCTGTTTTTGGTATTTTTCAACTATGTCTAAGACATTCGAATTTAGTATATTTGTTTCATAAACATAGTAGCCATCAAATTGTTTGTCTTTGTCAATTTTGCTTTGATCCAATTGAAATTTCATGTTTGAAATTTCCTTAAAATATTTAGGTTTTTACCAAACAATTTGTTTACCTCGATAAAACCGTCTTTATTTTGTTTTTTAATAAAACTTTGGATTTGCTCTTCACGAGCTTTTCTGTCTTTTATTGCTCTTTTTGTGCTATAAGTAATAATTCTTCTTCTAATATTTTCGGTGAATCTTTTATTTTTATATGATGAATAAAATTCTTCTTTTTTATACTTAAAATCCGCACTTACATTAACATAATCGCTTGGATCTAGTAAATAATTTTTGAATTTTTGAGTTCCTACCTTTGAGCGATAAGAAATAATGAAATTATAGTTTCTAGATTCAAGAAATCGAATATTTGCGGCAGTGGACATGCCGCGATCAGCGATTATTGTCATATTTTTGATATTATATTTGGATTCAACATCTAAAACAAAGGGGATTAATGTACTAGAATCGCCGGTATTTCCTTTAAAAACTTTAATATGAAAAGGAATACCATTTTTATCACACGCCAAGCCAATGACAATTTGATCTTCTTTGAATTTAGCATCTTTAGAATAGCCAGGAATTCTTAATCCATTTCTTTCAAATGTCTCAAAATAGATTGTTGATGAATCAAAATAAAATTCACTGTCCCTTTTTCCAAGTTCGCTTATAACCATTTTGTTGACACTATTTAAAAGCTGATTTTGTGACTCAAAGACAAGATCTAAGAGTCTATAAAAGCTATTTTTGGAAGCATTTATTTAATTTGAGTAGTCATCCTTTTTATCAAAAGCATTAATAATGCTGCCAGGGTCAGTAATTCGCTTTGAAATTAAGTAGTTAAAAATTTCTTTCATATTTTTATGTCTACTTTTAGGAAGTGATTCAAAAATATTGTGCTTTTCAATAAGTTTTTCAATTAATTCACCACCAACAAAAACCGAACTTTCGATTATGCTTGATTTTTTAATAGAATCAAGTAAAATAGTCTTGACTTTATCCTTGTCATCTAAATTTGAAAATAATTTCAATTTTTCTCTGATAATTTGAATAGCATTTGGATTAATTTTTTCCAAATTCCGCTCATTTCCTAAACTAAATCAACGTTTTGCACCTTTGCCATAACCTTGTGTTCAGCCAACATATTTGTATGGTTTATCTTTTGAAGATCCTCAAACATTAAATAAAACCATCTTTATTTTGTTTTTTCATAATTTATAATTATACCATAAAATTATTTAAAATGATAGTAAATGCTAGTAATAAAAATTAAGGTTTTAAAATCAAAAAACACGGATTTACCGGTGTTTTTTCATATTTAGATTCACTAAAAAGCGAATTTTTGCCTTAAAACTGGGAAACTCGGGAAGAAGTTTAATTATAATTAAATTTTTTCTTAGACCAGGCATTTTTTTGCAAAAGTTAAATTTTAAAATAATAAAAATCCCCTTTGGTTGAAACTCAAAGGGGAAATTATTTTATTTAATTAAAATTTAGTTATTTTCTTGGTTTGTGGATGTTAAATTCTTTAAAGATTTCACCAAAAGCATTGTTAGTAAGACCACGGGCATTTGCCTTTTTAAAGTCAAGTTGATCAGTGGTAATATTATCAAAATAACGGTCATCGATAATATATTCAGTATCGGCAATTGGTAGTCATTGTAGTTTTTGATCTTCTTGCTTGAATATTCCCACAAATCTTACATTTGAAGAGAAGAAATGATCGGGAATAACTGTTTGAAACTGAACTGCACCATTGTCTTTGAAATCTGGGTTATTACTTGTAGTAGAACGAATTGCTTTTAACATAGCAATTTGTCCACTATCGTTTTGGAAAACAAAACGTCAGTCATCTGTATCTTTAACAGCTGAATAATCTTGGGTAGGAACTGGAATGTTAGTTGTTAGTGTAAATGTACGAGTATCACGGTTAAATAAAGTTTTTCTTACCCGAAGGCCAAATCCGCCATCTTGAACTTGTGTTCAACCAAGTGGATTTTGAAGAACTTTGTTTTTTGCATCTGTATTTTCAGTTGTTCTAATAAATGGAGTTTCTGAATTTCGGAAATTAGGCCACCAATTAACTAAATTCGGAGCAATCATTTTTTCGTTTTTTTCCAATTCGTCAGGATCAACGAATAAGAGATCAGTTAAATTAGCACTAATAATATTTGATTGTTGCTGAATTAATTCTTTTGGATATCAGAAATTCAAATAAGCAGTTCCTCAATCAACAGCATTAGCCCCTACTTTTTCTTTGACAGTTTTTGTATATTTGTCTTGGACATCAGTATCTTTTTTGTCAGGATCATTAAATAGATTATTTACAAAATCGCTTGCGCTATAATAAGTAACTTTTGTTGGTTGATTTAAAATAATATTTAAATAATCATTAGTAAGTCTGAAGTTTTCACCTGGGCTAACAAATTGGTTTGGGTGAACATTTGTTCATCCTTTTTTAACATTTTCTACTTTTGTTTTATTTAGTTGGTATGAATATAAATTAAGACTAGTAGTTGGGGTTTTGCCTTGCTCTCCTTCTTTAGCTAATCTTTGATTTAAATAACCTGAAGGGTCAAAGACTTTAAGTGATAGAGCAGAAAGATCTTGAGCAGGGTCTTTTTCTAATAGTCGGGAAAGGGGATCGTTGTCATTTAGATAAAAACCATGCCAGTTACTTCCGGCTTGTTGCGGGTTAACGTTTTGATTATTCGCTAAGTTGGAAAACATGCTTTTTTTGGTATCAAATTGAGTTTTTGCTCAACTTGGCACTCGGCTAAAGAATACTTTTTCAATATCTGTTTTGAGGAGCTTCAAGGACTTAGCGGGTTTTTTTATTGTGCTTCAAGGAACACCAATTGCTCCTTGTAAGACTAGTTTAGGTTTAATTTTTACAATATTTGTAGTAGCTTTTGTATCTTGAGTTACTGAGGGACCAGTAGAAGAATCCGACGCTTTTGCTATTTCAATAGGGGCATTAATTAAACGTTTTATGTCACTACTTTCAAGGTTGAATGATAACTTTGTTGGTGATTCTACCTTTAGATCGCTTATTTTAAAATCAACAACACTTTGGTTGAGTAACGGATTCAATGTTAGTTGAACTAATTGATGCTGTGGATTTGGGATCGAAACTGGTGAAGACTCAATTAATTTTGTTTCCGCAAATTCAATTTTAGATTCTGCTTCTCTAGTAGCTTTTGCTGCTGCTTCTTTTTTCTTGTCTATATCAGTTTGATTATTTGCATTAAAGTATACATATGGTCCAGAGAGTTTCGCCAATCCGGTATTTTTTACCGTTGGCGCAATCACCGGCTGCAGCGGACTTAAAGCTAATTCAGCTGGATGAATTGTCACCGGCACCGAAGACAACCACTGACTTGTTGGCTTACCGGTGGCATCAGTCTGTATTGGGTTTTTAAATTCTAGAGTTATTGTTGTTGAATTAGCTAGTGGCTGGTCTGGACTATACTGTTTAGCTCAGGAAGTATTTGAAACCTCAGGAGTCTTTGCTAGTTCAGGAATGTTGTCTTGTTGTTTGTGGACTATCAGACTTAGGCTCTTGTCTGATTTTACTCTGGTTGTTGTATTTCCGTCCACAACATTTTTTACTAAGGAAAGACTAACACTGTAGACATTCGGTGAGATTTCTTTGACTGAATCAATTTCAAAACTAATGTTTGGATCAAGTTTATTAAAATAATCACTAAATTGTTGACCCAAAAGAATTTCGAGTTTTTGTTTTAGACTTTGTAAGTCTTCATTTGTGCTCTCAGATGTTGAATCAGGAGCTGGACTAGCCGGAGGACTGTCTTGGAAAGGAGTCGCAAAATAAGGACTCTCGTCTAGAGAAGAGAAAGTCGATACCTCAACGGCAACTGGTTTTAATTTGCCTTTGAAAAATTCATCTTGATTGATCTCAGGTCTTTTTACCTCTGGACGTGGCTCACCTGGAACTTTGTCGTCAATTCAACGGATACCTGAGTCTTGTCTTGAAGTCTCTGGTTCTGTTTTTGGTTTTTTCTTGTCATAAATTGAATTAGCAAGAATTTGTAAATGACCAAATTTTTCAGCATCAAGAATAAGTGACTGACTTGAAAGGGGAGCATCTTCAATCATTTGGTCTAAATTATTCTTTTGTTTTACCTCAGCTTCGGACTGCCCTGATGTGCGGACAAAAATTGTCTGCGGACTTGAGGCAATTACATCATCAACAAATTTGCCAGCATTATCATCAAAGCCAACAACATATTTAATTTTTAGACCAATTGTATTACCTTGATCTTTAGAAGCATCTCCACCGTCTTCAATTTCAAATTTAATTGAAGGACGAGCTCCTGAGTCTTGATATTCATTTCAATTATTAGCTAAGGCTGCCTGGGTATAAAAGGCAAAAACTAAATCGCTAAGAGTTGAGATTTTACTAAAATTCTGATCTTTAAAAGGAACTTGAGGATTATTATGAGTATCTAGTGTATTTCAAAAAGCTGGTTGTTTGGCAATAAATTAGTAGAAAAAATTATGTTATAATAGAGTCACTAAGAATGAATTACTAAATTTTGATATTGAATTAAGGAGGGATTAGTTATGTTTTTTGTCTGATAAGTCAGATAGTGCGAATTATCCATTATGTTTTTAAATATGATGGAATGCCATAAATTTAACCGTTTAGAAATCTTCAAATTTAAGGCTTTTGATTATGGTTCTTTCAAAACTTCATATATTTTTTTAGGCTCAATATAAATAAAAATGAGTTTTCTATTTGCATTGAGTTTAAATAGTAGTTGTATTTTTTATGTTTTTGTCAGTATTTTGAACTAAAAAGTAGTTTAAAAATTTCATAATTTTGCTTTTTAAGTCAAAATTTTAGCTTTTTTAGTTTGCTTTATTTAACTGTTAAGTAGATTTTGCATTCATGAGTGCTAGATTTAAAATTCAGCGTTTTTGCTTTGATAGTTATTTTTCCCCTGGGCTTGTCAAAAAAGTCAAAAAAGTGCCAAAACCGGATACTTTTTTAGGATTATCTCATCAAACTGGGAAATTCGGGAAAATATCATAAATTTTTATTAATTGTATTTTTAATTAATTAAAAAAAATTTTAAAATTACGTAAAAATAAGTTTTAAATTTAGTATAATTCTTTTTGTTAAAATAATAAAAATGATAAAAAAGGGAAAACCAGGAGCATTTTATGCAAAAGAAAAACGCAAAAATATTAATTGGTAGTGCAGCTGCAATTGTACTAATGTCGACAGTATTTGGAACTGTCGCCGGACTTGCTGCTAAAACTAAATATCGCGGAGTTAATCCTACCCAAGGTGTTGTTAGTCAACTCGGGCTAATTGATTCAGTAAGTTTTAAACCAAGCGTTGCTCACTTTACAAGTGACTATAAAACTGTTAAACAAGCACTTTTAGGAGATAAAACTTTTAATGCCAGCAATAGTGAATTTAGCGATTTTGCATCAAAATTCAATTTTTTAACTAATAATGGCCGTAGTGTTTTAGCAATTCCAAACAAATACAAAGTTGTTATTGAAAAATTTGAAGCCCAAGATGAACAACAACGTTTTTTCCTTTCCTTTCATCTTGAGGAAACTCTTGAAGACAAAAATGTTGCCCGCTCGGCAACAAAATCAATTTACCTTTCAGTAGTTGATGCTCCTAAGGCAGCACTGACCCAATTTAGTGATATTGTTGATTCAAATTTTGCTAATTTAGTTCCTAGACCACTTTCTCATTTTTCATCAACATCTGTTAAACCTTTAGCCCTAACTCGTGCTGATGATTTTGCAAAAACATTAAATCAATTTGAAACATTAGAGGAATTTGAGTCTCATTTAAGTAAATTTTTTGACATTCAAGCAATTAAAGCAAAAATTCGTCTTGAAGCCCAAGGCTTTGGTTTTGCCAAAGGTGACTTAGAAGAGCCTTTTGTATTTAGTTTTGTTAAAAATCCACAAAGTCCAAATGAGTGAGCAATAAGTCTAAACCAAAAAGTCCCTGCGGTTCGTTTATATTTAAAAACTGAATTCGGACCTCAGGCAAAAGCGACTTTAGCTGACTATAAACATAAAGATGAGTCATTTTTAACTTCAATTGATTTAGTCGCAAACGATAAGTCTACTTTATTTGCTAATACAAAAGATCTAAGCGATCAACTTGATGTTAATTTACTTGATGCTTCTGATTATTATATTGATCCAGATAAGCCTCAGGTTGACCCGACAACTGGAGTTTTACTTCCTTCTCAACTTAGTTTGTTTGACCGCGATTTATTAAGACAACCTTCTAATAAGCCTGTTGATAAATTTTCTTTGTTTCGTTATGATGCAATTAATTTTTATAAACAACTTCAAGAACTTGTAAGCAAACCTGCTGCAATTAAAGATATAATTGATGCTAGCTTAACACGTGGCTTGAGTTTTTCTTTTGGTAAATACGATTTACTTTTTGATAACTTACGCGAGCATCTTGATTATGACTTTTTAGTTTCAAATGCTAAAATCCGTCAAAACTCAGTCTCACAAAAATTATTTATTGAACTGCCAATCAAAATTAAGCTAAAATCTTCAATTTTTGGTGATCAAGGCCAAAATATTAAAACTATTTTAGAAAAAACTGTAAGTTTTAAACTTGATAATTTCCGTGATCAAAGTATCGAAGATGCCCTAGCCAGCCTTTATCCTGAGCTTAGCGAGCAACTAAAACAATTAAAAAACGTCCAAAGCGCCCAACAGGCCGCCCAACAACTAGCTGCTATTTCCCCATTTCCGTCTCAGTCAGCTAGTCAAACCTTAGGAGCAACCAAAGAAAATCCTTATGATATTAGACCAGGTGCCCCAAAGTCTTATTTACTTTCAAAATACGAAATTAAACAATTAATTGACCAAAAAGATTATAAAAAACTAATTAGTCTCTTTAGTGATCCAAATTCTTACAATATTGATTTTAAATTAGGCTCAACTCTGCAAGCCCAAAATATACAAGTTCCGACTGACAAGGAAATAGCCAATTTAAATGCAACAATTGACTCAGCTCAGTCTTTAAAAAATGCTGATATTTATTCAGTTTCAACTTCAGTATTTAAAAATCGTGCTTCTTTATTTGCTTATTTCCGTTATCTTTTATCATTAGATCCTAAAGAGGCAATCAAAAAACTTGTTAATATTGGAAGTCAAATGGGTCTTGAATTTGAAGGATACCAAGACTTACCGCTAAATCCAACCTTAGAAGATTTAGCAAAAGTAAAAATTAAAACCAAATTTGATAACTACCAGCACTCCCAAGATTTTCTAAGCCAGCAAGATGCTGAGCAAAACCAAGACGATTTTGTGGGAACAAAATTTGGACTCAAACTTCTTGATTTTAATGGTTATTTTGCTAATGACATTACAAGCCCAAATCAAGGAATGGCTTTATTTTTACCAGCAAGTCTAGATTTTCCAGCTCAGTCAACTTCAACTGGTTCAAGTTCAACCCCAGCCACTCAAGACTGAAAAGCTGAAATTGCAAATAAACTTGCTAGTGATAAAAACCAGTTAGCAAGTTTACCTTTTGCAATTTGAGACAAAATTATTGGTCAAGAAAAACAACAAGAAAAAGATAAAAAACTAACATACAAAATTCTTAAAAACTACCAAGAAGCAATTAAAATTGCTAAACAACCAGCTTTTTGAAATACTGTAGATAATGATAATAATCCTCAGGTTCCTTTTAAAGATCAGAATTTTAGTAAAATCTCAACTCTTAGTGATTTAGTTTTTGCTTTTTATACTCAGGCAGCCTTAGCTAATAATTGAAATGAATATCAAGACTCAGGTGCCCGTCCTTCAATTAAATTTGAAATTGAAGACGATACTGCAGCTTCTAAAGATCAAGGCAATATAATTGGTCTAAAAATTAAATATGTTGTTGGCTTTGATGATAATGCTGGTAAATTTGTTGATGATGTAATTGCCTCAAGTCCGCAGACAATTTTTGTCCGCACTTCAGGGCAGTCCGAAGCAGAAGTAAAACAAAAAAATAATTTAGACCAAATGATTGAAGATGCACCTCTTTCAAGTCAGTCCTTAATTCTTGATGCTGAAAAATTTGGTCATTTACAAATTCTTGCTAATTCAATTTATGACAAGAAAAAACCAAAAACAGAAGAAGAAGAAGAAGAAACAGTTAAGCCAAATGACTTAGGAATTCGTTGAATTGACGACAAAGTTCCAGGTCAGCCTCGTCCAGAGGTTAAAAGACCTGAGATCAATCAAGATGAATTTTTCAAAGGCAAACTAAGACCAGTTGTTGTAGAGGTATCAACCTTCTCTACCCTAGACGAGAGTCCTTATTTTGCGACTCCTTTTCAAGACAACTCCCAGACTAGCCCAGCTCCTGACTCAAGCCAGACTTCAAATCAAGACTTACAAACACTAAAACAAAAACTTGAAATCCTTTTGGGTCAACAATTTAGTGATTATTTTAATAAACTTGATCCAAATATCACTTTTGAAATTGATTCAGTCAAAGAAATCTCACCGCAAGTCTACAGCGTTAGTCTTTCCTTAGTAAAAAATGTTGTGGACGGAAATACAACTAGCAAAGTTAAATCAGATAAGAGTCTAAGTCTAATAGTCCACAAACAACAAGACAACATTCCTGAATTAGCAAAATCTCCCCAAATTTCAAATACTTCCTGAGCAAAACAATACAATCCAGACCAACCCTTGGCAAATTCAACAACAATAACTCTTGAATTTAAAAATCCAATACAGGTTGATGCAACCGGTAGGCCAACAAGTCAGTGGTTATCTTCTGTACCTTTGACAATTCATCCAGCCTTAATAAACATTTCTCCTCAAGCCGATGTTCTTGACGAAGCAATAGCAAATGACATTCTCTCGCGTTTGGAAACTACTAGTTTAATAGAAACTCCAACCCCCGAAGCTTTATCGCAAGCATTCCAAAAAAAACAGTTATCAGAAATCATCAAGGGTCTCAGAGGCAAAGTTTCTGAGTCTGTATCTAAGCTCATAAGTCCTATAGTTGATGCTTATAAAAGACATGAAACAACTAAAACGCATATTTTATCTTTAGCTCATATTCAAAATTCAAACCATTCGCCAATTAAATTATCGCTAAATAGTCTAACAAACACTAATTCCGAAGTTAAAGTTGCAAATCTCCAGCTAATTAATAATAATACCCTCAAGTTTGATTTAGAAAGTTCAAATATTAAAAGGCTAATTAACGCGCCAATTGAAATAGCCTCTGAGTTATCTGACAAAAAATTTGATCTTGAATCAATGAGAGTTCATAACATTTTGAGTCAAGAAAATTCAGATGCTGACACACACACACACACACAGCCAGAGAGAGCAATCAAATACACAAACTTCAACAATTACTTTTATTAAACCAAAATTTATTGTTGAGCGGACTGTTGGCGTGCCATGAAGCACTTCACAAGTAGTTTTTGCTGCCAAAAAAAATTTACATGATCCAACAAACTTTGATGTATCTAAAGTCAAAGATTCAACCTTTTTTGTCTATGGTTGGCGAGCAATAAGTCTAAATACCGGATCCCAACCGCCTGTACAAGTCCCTTACCTCCAAGTCCAACCCCTTTTTGATCCACTTGTTGATATGTTTCCTGTGCCTCAGGTTCAAAGTCTAACTAGTTTGTCATTTAAAGTTTTTGATCCTGATGGTTATTTATACCAAAAATTATATTCTAAATCAGCAACAAATGTTGATCTTTATTCTTATCGACTAAACCAAACAAAAGAACAATCAACTCGTAAAGGTTGAACTAACCAACACCCAAGTCAGGCAAATTTTACTAATAATAATTTTAGTTTACCTAATAACTATTTAAATATTATTACAAATCAGCCAACAAAAGTTACTTTTTATAATGCAAGTGATTTTATTACTGATTTATTTAATGATCCTGACCAAAAACAAGAAGATATTAATGACAAATACACTGATAATGTTAAAGAAAAAGTAGGAGCTAATGCCGCTGACTGAGGAAGTGCTTATTTTAACCTTTGGTATCCAAGAAAACTAATTCAAGAACAATCAAATATAATAAGCGCTAATTTAAATGACTTATTGTTCGTTAATCCTGATGAACTTGAAAAAAACATAAAAATGATTGCTCCGAATTTTACTAATTGGTGGCCTAACTTTCAAAATTCAGAAGTTGCCGAAATTCGCACAAAACATAACGAAGAAGCTTTCAAAAAAGTCAACCTTTTACCGCAAGGTTGAACCCAAATTCATGATGGGGGCTATCCACTCAAAGTTCAAAAAACCGCATTTAATCGTGACACTCGTACTTTTACACTAACAACAAATCTACCAATTCCAACCCAAGACTACTATCAAGATGTCAAAGACACTGATGACTGACGTTTTGTTTTCCAAAACGATAATAATCAAATTGCAATGCTCAAAGCTAATATGCTAAAACAAGGGTCAAAAAATCCACACTATAAAGACAAAGGTTGAATTCAATTTGAAACTGTAATTCCTGAACATTTTTTCTCAACAAATGTTAGATTTGCTGGAATATTCAAACAAGAAGATAAAAAACTAAAATGACTACCAATTATTGACACTGAATATGTAGTTGATGACCGTTATTTTGGTAATATTATCTCTGATCCTTTAGATCTTAAAAAAGCCCGTGGCCGTGGATTTACTAATAATGCCTTTGGAGATGTCTTCAAAGAATTCAACATTCACAGAAAAAAACAATCCTAAATAAACTTAATTCAACAAATAAATTAAGCACAAATTAAACACAAATAAATTACCCCTTTGAGTTTTAACCAAAAGGGGTTTTTTATTATTTTAAAATTAACCTTTTGCAAAAAAAAAAAAAAAAATGTTTGGTACAAAAAAAATTATGTTATAATAAGTTTCACTTAAGAATAATTAATAAATTTGGATATTGAATTAAGGGGGAATTAATTATGTTTTTGCCATAAAAAAATCAGAAAATGCGAATTATCCATTATGTTTTTAAATATAATGGAATGCTTTAAATTTACCCGTTTAGAAATCTTTAAATTTAGGGCTTTTGGTTATTGTTCTTTCAAAACTTCATATATTTTTTTAGGCTCAATGCAAAATGAAAACGAGTTTTCTTTTTGCATTGAGTTTAAATAGTAGTTGTATTTTTTTTGATTTTTGTCAGTGTTTTAAACTAAAAAAGTAGTTTAAAAATTTTGCAATTTTGCTTTTTGAGTCAAAATTTTAGCTTTTTTAGTTTGCCCTATTTGATTAATAAGTAAATTTTCTTTCGTGAGTGTTAGCTTTAAAATTTAGTGTTTTTGTTTTGATAGTTATTTTTAGCGGAAAAAATTTCAAATTAACTATTAAAAAAGAGTAAATAAAAAACCTGGGGTCTACCCAAGTTTTTAGATTATTTTTGACTTATGTTTTAATTAAAACAAATCAGTAAGCAAATGAAAATTAATTTTGTTCTTTAATTACATAAACAGATTTACGGTTTGTTAAGAAACGTCAGAGAATTCCAAGCACACCAAAGAAAATTACACTAATTATTAATAGCGCGATAAAGAAGACAGGAACTGATATTGCTAAAGCAAGGAAAATTGAGTTTGAAGCAAGAATGTACGAGCTAAATATTCCCATTCCTAGCATTGCAAAAGGAACGCTTATTAGAGTTGCTATAATTAAAATTGGGAGATAAATGCTATAGAAAAGTCTTAATTTTGTTCGATTTGAATAGCCAAGAACGTCTAGAATTGCAATGTTTTCTTGGTTTTCATTAATGATTGAAGAAGCAATAATTATTAAAATAATTAAGGAAACCGCTAGGAAAATAATGACAACAATATTAATTCCGGCTCCAAAAAGATTAGCAAAGTTAGAAATAAAGTTTGTTTCAATATTTTTAGCCTCAACACCTTGGGGTGCAATTTGATAAATTGTATTACCATAAATTTCGTTGAAATTTTTGAGCGCTTGTTTAATTGAGGAAAGGTTTTGGTTGACAAAGGTTTGGTTAGAGAGTGATGCAAAATCTAAGTTTGAATTTTGGTTAATTCAGGTTGGATTTTGTTGCTGGTTTTTGAGGTTAATAATTTTTAAAATTTCTTCTTTTGTGTAACCAGCAAGTTGTAAGGCCCCTTTGCTTTGGTCTTGTTCGTTTTCACTAAAACCAAAAATGTTAGCAAAAAAACCAATTGTATCATCTTGATTTAGTGAATCAACATTAATCTCTGTACTACCTGCTCAGTATCCAGAAGGTGAGTATAAAGTAAAGGAATTAGTAATTTGTTCAATATCAGGCGAAGCGAGAATTAATCCGTTAAATGGTTTTAAATTATAAAATTCTAAGGCTGAATCAAAAATATCAAGACCAAGAAGTTTATTTGCAACGTCCTGTGAGGTAATTAATTCTGAATTTATATAAGTATCAGAAATACCAATTATTTTAAATTTAGCAGTTTTTTGTGGAATATCACGAATTTTTGCTAAATAACGGTCAACAGTGTTAATAATTGGCATTTCAATTATTGAATTTAGCCCTAAATTGTGTTTTTTGGCAAAAACGTGGTTGACAACTAAAGGATAAATATCATTTTCAATTTTGAAATCATTAATGACTTTGAGTAAATCTTGGTTTGATTCATCTTTGATTTCAGTTATTGGGTTATTTTGACTTTGGGTATTATAACCGTAAATTTTAAGACCATTTTCGACTGAAGATCCGTCATTATAAGAAGTGTCAATGTAAGTATAGACTTGATTTTGGGGAACATTTTCAGCATTAGGGCTTAGGGAAATTCCGCCAAAGGAAACGGTAAAGTCTTTTTCAACATTTGGGTTCAAATATGACTCGACTAAAAATTTCCGGTATTCATCACGATTTTGAACTTGACCAAAAATTGATACTTCGTGAGCTAGGTAGTCGTTCTTTACAGGATCAAATTTAAAGTACCAAAATCTACCTAAATTAACATTCCCCGGATCGGCTAAGTATTTGAAATATGGTTGTTTGTTAGCGATTTTTTCTTCAATGTTTTGTGATTGTTCCATTTGGTGGACAACCTTGTTGGAAATTGAAAAAATATTATTTCTTAATGATTCAGGAAGATTTGAAAGAACAATATCAAAAATTGAAAGGTTATTTGATTCACTAATTTTAATATTTAGTCCTGATCGAGAAAGAACAACCGGATTTTTTGAGTTAATATTTATCTCACCATTTTGGTTGGTATCACCAAAAACTGAAGGATTTCCTGGACGGAAGTAATTTGGCGAATTAGTGTTAATCTCTGAACCTGATCCGATTGGAACATATAAGTTTTTCTCAAGATTTTTTGGATTATAAACAACTAACGGTCCACCTTCACGCGTTGGACTAAAGAGATTTAATTTGTATGTATAATGACGATTTGAGTAAGTTTTTGTAATTGTGTTTTGGAAAATATTATGGGAAGAAAGTGAAAAAATTAGCGCAAATTGGACAATAATAATTGCAATTATTAGTGAGATAATTTTTCAAGTTGAATTAATAACAAGTGAAATTGAAAATTTGTTGACAATTTTGGTTTTTCGAAATAGTTTTGCCACTCCCTGGGCAAATTTTGAAGTGTTAATTTCACTAATTCCTGATAATAATTGGTTTGGTTTTTGTTTTAAGTTTCAAAGAATTACTAAATAAATTAGTCCACTGATTGCTAAAAATGGAACTATAAAGGAAAATACAAACGAAATTGGCTCAAAACTATAAAGATTTACATCAAATTCTCAAAATTGTGAAATCAAACCAACAAGCGGAATTTTGACAAAAAATCCAACTAGATAGCCAAGAAATCCACCAATAAATGAAATCAGTAAACCAATTGAGAGAAATGAAGAAGCAATTTCAAAGAGTGTATATCCTTGAGCCCGAAGAATTCCAAGAACTTTATTGTTTGTTGAAATATAACGTTTGATAATAAAGGCAACAGCAAAAAGTACTAGAATTGATAAAAATAATGTTATATAAATATTAATTGATGAAAAAGTAGAAATTATATTTGTTCCAACTGAAATTCGCAAGGACCTTTCGGGATTTAAAAAGTCAATTTCATTAGCACTAAATGTTCGCTGGAGACGATTTAGGGCAAAATTTTTGGCAATTAAGTCATCAGTGTCTTGCTTGAATTTTTCTAGATCGCCTTCTGGTTTCAATTTAATTAATAAGTAATTTTTTACTGGATTTGAACGGAATGAAAAGCGAGCTTTATCAAAACCGAATTTATTTACATACGCTAAGGCTTGATTTGTCGGGTCAAGTTTAATATTTTTTTCGTCAATAACTGGGTATAAATAATCAACACTAAAATCAGAACCGACAATTATATATTTAAGACCGCCAGCATTTAAAATGTATTTATCATCTAATTGATCAATTAATTTTTCAATATCACTAGCATTGTCAGGAATTTGTCCTTGGTAGATTTCTTTTTGATTTTGTTCTAAATAGGTATTATTGACTTTGATAACATATGCACGATTATCATCAATATTAATTGAGTTGCTTGCAAGACGGGTAACAATGATTTTTTCGAAGAATTTTTCGTAAAATTTGTAAATATTAACACCAAAAAATTCAGGATTATCTTTTGATTTTTCCAAAATTGAAGCAGAAATATCTTTTAATTTATAATAATCAAGCGAAACACTGCTTGCCAAATTACTATAAATAAATGGCGGAAGTTCTTCACTATTTTTTATTTGTGATGATAAGAGCTCAATGAGTTGTGACTGCTGCGCTGAAGGATCAGCTTGAATTTGTCTTACAGATGGAATTCTTGATTGTAAAATAAAGGCAAGGTTAAAATTGTTTGATTCAGTTTCTGTTAAGGCATCAGGATTTGTTGAGAATCATAAAGGAATTTGTGGCAGTTGTGCTGAAAAAAATTGTCCAAGTCCAAGAGAGTCTAAATTTAACCCAACAAGCAGAGGATTTAAATTAGCATATTGAGCAACAAGTGTTGATAAAAAGCGTTTTTTAAAAGGTGAGTCAGAAAATTTATTTTGTAGCAAATAATTATCCATTATATATTTAACAGATTTATTAAAGTTAGCATCAAAAGGATAATTTTGTGAATAATAAGCCAAATATCCTAAATTTTCAACTAATTCAGTTTGATTTTCAATTAGCCAGTTTTTAATAGTTTTTTTATTACCATGTTGGTCAGTATATTGTTTGTCAAAAACTGGGTCATTTAAAAGATTTTTAAAGGTACTATCGTTTTTTAAATGCAAACTTGTAAGATAAGGTTGTAAAATTGACCTTGAAGCAGCAGGAAGGCCGGCAAAAAGTCCTTCTTGGTTTTGGAGATTTTTAATTCCACCAAAAAGTTGTGTTTCATTTAAAATTCCATTTGTTGAAGAAGAACTAGCAAAAGAATATAATTTATTAAATGCTTGCTGGAGTTCTAAGTTTGGAAGGTTGTTTTCAGCAACAAAACGAATTCAAAAACGGTAATTACGAATTGCAAGTGGAATAATTGAACTCGGACTACTAATAATTGAGCTTTGTAATTTATCAATTTGATCGGCTGAGGCTGAAATATAAATTGGCTTTAGTTTTAGTGGATTTCCACCAGAATTGCCATCTTCAACTGGAGCTGGAATTTTGATTGAATTTGTTAAAAAGTAAAGAATATCACCAATAGATTCAGAACTTGCAAAAATATTTGTATCTTCAAGACTTGGCGGTTTAATATTTGTGATAATATTACCGGTTTTTGTATAATTTTTAAAATTAAAGATTTCAAAAATGTCTTTGATTTCCTGAAGTCTACTTTTAATATCTTCAATATTATCAAGGTTAGCGATTCTTAAATATCTATTTAGAAAAATTCGCTCATTTAGTGTTAGATTTGTAATTTTTATTTCAGGATTCTCAGTGAGTTTTGTCAGAATAGAACTTGCAAGAACATCAATTTGCTTACTTTTTTGCAAATTATCAGTATTTACGGCTGAATTTCAGTTAGCACTAATAAATTGTAAGTCATAAATGTCAATTTTTTCTTCATCAACTCCAGGAAGGAAATAACGAAGACCAACTTCTCCACTTCCTGAATCTTGCCCTTTTGATGAGGCATTAATTATTTTAATTAATGAATTTATTGTATTTTGTCTTGTTTTTTCATCTTTAAGGAAGGTTCCAACAAGGGAAATTAAATAATCATTAGCTTGTAGTTGATTTCGCTTGAAAAATTCTTGGTTTTCTTGTGCTTTTTTCAAATTTTCAGGCAAATTTACATATTTATCATAACCATCTGAAAAAGAGGTTTTGGTTAAATAATCAAGATTTTTTGCAAAAGTTGCAATGTCAAAATTAGTAATTAATTCAATTAGACCTTCGTTAATGTTTGAATAAGGACTGTCGCTACCTTTTCCGTTTAATTTTCCAAGAATTTTGATAATTTGAGCTTGTTTGTCTTTTGCAAATTTTTCAACAATTGGTTTTGTTAAAAATCCAAAAAAGCCTTTGGTTTTTTGGTCAACAACAGTTGAAAACATTGCATTAAAATCAATTTCATTAACAATATCAATTAGGCCTGATTTTATTCTTTGTTGGTCAATTGACTTCAAAAATTCTTTGACAAAATCAGCAGTTGAAAAAAGACTAATTAAATTTGATTTGTTTTTGTTAGCTTCTTCGAATCAATTGTTTAAATTAGTAAGCATTTTTTCAAAGTCAATTGAATAAATGATTTTTTTAAATCCATTTAATAAATTAATCGGATTTTTAATTGCCTTAGCTAGTGCCTCAACTCCACCAAGTCGTTGAATTTGATCAAAAATATCAACACCAAAAGTAGACAAAACTGAGTTTAGTGAAAAAATTTGTCTAAGAAGATAAAGACTTCGATCTGAATTTGAAACGGCAGATTCTTCAGTTTTATGAATTATTTGGTCAACAAAATTAGCAAGAACATCATTAATAATTGTTGGGCGGTTATTTTTAATTAAATTATGCCCGGCCTTTACAAGTAATTCAGAAAGTAAATTATAATTTTTAGTTCGAAAAGAAAGAATATCAACTAATTTAATTTCATCAGCAGCATTAGCAAGAGCGGCAAAAATTGCATCTACATCAGGTTTTAAGAAAAAGCCATTATCGACTAAAACAGAATTATTTAAGGCATCAGCAGCTTGTAAAAATAATGAACGGGCTGATTTTTGGGTGTCAATTTCATTTTGAACATTAGTTGAAAAGTAATAGTAAATTAACGGAATTGTTGCTGTATTTGAAAAATTATCTACCCGTCTAAATCAACCATTTTGCGAAATTTTTGCATCAATTTCAAAGTTTTTACTTGCCAAGAAATTTGCAAGCAAAGCTTGTGTTCTCTGCTCGCGACTTCCAGGAGCTGAAGAGTCAGTTTTTATAATATTTTCAGGAAGCAGAGTCCATTTAGTCTCACCAAGGTTTTTAAAAACATAACCAAATTGGTAATTTGGCAGCAAAATTATTCCGTGAAAATCGAGGTTGGCAAAATTGCTTGTAGTTGGAATTGGATTTTCGTCTTGAACTTTTTTAAGTAAGACAATTTTTGTATTTAAAATGTTTTGGTAAAGCAATTTTTGATCATCTTGAAATTCAACATTACCAAAAGTTACTTTTAAATCAATTAAACTTGGATCAATACCATAACTCTCATGAGCAGCGGCAATTATTTTAGCCTGAAAAATTGGCGGAATTTTTGTATTTGAATTATCTAAAATTTTTCCAACTTGTGGAAATAGTTTAGTTTCTCTTTTTGATTTATAATCTTGAATTTCGTTAAATAGTCTTCCAAGTTGTTGCTTTTGTTCTAAATTTTGATTATCAAAACTGATTTTATTAAAAACTTCAGGACTAATTCCGGAATTAATAAAATGAATTACTTGGTTTGTTGTTGAATTTTGACCTTTTTGTTGAACATCAATTGTAAAAGTTTGTCTTGTTCCAATTGAGTCAACTACTTTTACATCTCTTCCATTAACTTTTTGTGAATAATCTTGCAAATAATTATAAAAATAAATATTTGCATATTCTTGAACATTTTGTGAAAGTTTCAAAAAGGTTGCATTTTTAATATTTGAATTTGATAAGTTATTTAATTCTTCATTTGTAACAAGTGCTAAATTGTTACTATTTAATTGTTCAATTTGGGCAATTGTGCTTACAAAAGAAGGATCATCCTTTTTTTGGAAATTAACGGTTAAATCTGCAATTGAAAGATCAGCAGAGACAACAGTTTCATGATCACCATCAGTAGTTATTATCCGTTTTTCCCAGTAGTTAATATTTTGTAATTCTTCAAATTGTTTAGGGTTATTATTTTTTAAATAAAGCAAATATTCTTTAATAAAACCAGTGAAATTTTGACTATTTGCATCAATTTCTTTAAGTTTATATTTGTGATTGATATACTCAACTTTAGATCTTAGATCACGAACTCAGTTTGGTAATAGTCGGTAGTTTTGACCTGGATCTAAAATTTTAAACTCATTAGAGCTTCAGTTTATATCCTTTTTCAAATTAAAAGTTCTAGATTTAAACTGCGCATTAATAGAATCGCCACTCCGAGTAAAATTAACAAACGGTGAGCTATCAGTTCCAATCTCAAAATCACCTTCAACTGTTTGTCTAATATTTAAAAGTGAATATAAATCTTGCCCTTTTAATTCAAAGCCAATTCCTTGTCTTTGTCAACTTGAGCCTAAAATTGGATCAAAAGTAGCTTGTTTTGTAACACCATTAATGACAAGTGAGTTAGCAAAATTGATAATAATTTTATCCCCTTGTTTGAAATAAACAAGAATGTCACTGGCTTTGTAAGTTGTTTTGTCTAAGGTTATTTGATCTGCTGTTGTCAGAGAATATGATTTTACTTTTTTTTGAAAATTTTTACCATCATTTGTTGTATAAACTGGCAAAAATGCTTGCTTTGACAGTGAAAATGTGTTGTCATCATTTAATTTTGCATTAAAGTAAAATTCGCGACTAAATTCGCTTGAGAGAACATATTCATCCTTGCTTAAATTAGGTGAAATTGAGCCTAAACTAATAAAATTATCTTTTATTATTAGTTGTTTTTTACTTTTTTCGGACTCAAGTGGCTGATAAACATCTGGTTTGAGTTCATCATATCCTTCGTTTTGGGCGTTTCCAAAATAATTAAATTCAGTATTAATCGTTACATCATGAAGACCAGAAAAATTTTTATACTCATCTAACCGGTCTTCATAGGCACGATTTGTCGTGAATAAAGTTGTAAAAATTACGGCGGTAAAGAAAACTAAAGTTATTAGCCCAACAAAAATAACTTTAGTTTTTAAAAACATTGCAAATATGTGTTTAAAAATCTTTTTCATAGGCTACCTACCTTAAAACTTAAAATTATAGTTTAAAAAATAAAAAATAAAAACAAAAAAATAAATTAAAATTAAAAAATCAGCTCTACAAATTGACCATATATATAAATATTAAATTATATATATAGTTAAAATCTCGATTTAAATTTTTAGGACTCATGCTCGAATTAGCCTTAAAAAAACTTTTTTAAATTAGTAAATTTTTAAAAAAGATTTTTTTATTTAAAAATGTAGTATAATTTAATTTTTATTTTATTTTATTTTTCTAGTTTGCTCCTTATCTAATTGGACCAATCTAATCCATTTGTATTAAAAAAATCTGGAATAACAAAAAGAAGCGGGGTAAAATAATGAAAAAAAATATCTCCAAACCTGATTTTTCTAAAGCATTCAAAATATTTTTAAGTTTTGGCACTTTATCTCTGGCCGTCTCTGGAATTACTTTGATTGGTATAAAAAATCGCGATAAAACCGAGCATTTTAACATACCAATAACCCATTCAGCCCAGGAAACTGAAAAACTTTTAGACCAAATTAACTATTTATCAATTGGTGATTCAATTTCTGCTGGTTTTAATTGAGATTATTCTATTGACCTCCGCGGAAACATTGATGCAAATAACAAAATTAATGGACTATCATATCCAGCCTTTTTTGCTAGTTTTATTCAAAAAATAAAACCAAATGCACTTAAATCCTTTGATAATTTGGCTCTTTCTTGAACAACAATTAGCGATTGACTTTACTTACTTAATCCCGAAAATCCAGTCTATAAACATTCTGACAAGACCCATTTTAATTTCAATTATCATTTAGACCAAAAATTAGACTCACCTTATGGACAACAAATTCGTGACATTTTTGGTGATTTTAATTCAAATAGTTACCCAAAGCTATATCAAAAAATTCAAAAATCTAATTTGCTAACACTTTCATTAGGCGCAAATGATTTAATGGAAGCTATTGATTTTCGCACAATCGCTAAGCCGATGCAAAAGCTCGCTACAAAAGCTGAGGCAAATTTTGAATTTGCCCAAAACATTGAAATTGCAACTCAAAGAATTTACAGAAATTTACAACTGCTAATTCAAAGTTTACGAAAAATCAACCCTAATTTACAAATAGTTTTAGTTGGCTATAATTCTTTGTCTTCAAAAATCATTAAATTCTTTGAAAAAATGCTCACAAACGAAATTGGCGTTCCAGAAAATTATGCTGATTTAGTAATACAGCGTTTGAATTCAACAATCAAAAAAGCCGCAAAAAGCCAAAAAGTAAACTATGTTGATCTATACAATGAATCAATTTGACAAGAAAAAAGTTCTGAATTTGCCACAAATGACCTAGACATCCACCCATCAACTAAGGGCTATAAAAAAATGGCCCAAGATTTGCTGTTCAAATTAGCTTTTGAACAAGACCTAGAATTCAAAAAAGATGCAAATACTAAATTAAACTGAGACGAAAATTATGTCAAAAAAGACATTAATTCTTACCGTCGAATTCTAAATTTAGGTCAAAATTCAGAAATTTTGAAGGCTTTAACCGTTGAGAATTCACCTGAAAAATTTATTTCAGAAAACTCTGAAATCGAAGAGCTAACCACTCAAAATGTTAAAAAAGCAACAGAATCACCGATAGAAAATTTTCTAAACGTAATACTAAATAATAATTTTGGTGCGTTTTTAAACCGTTTTGTCCAGTTAGCTGTTCAAAATAATTCAAGTGTGCAAAAAATTTTGACTGATTTTTGACAAGAAAACCAAAATTCAGGGGCTTCTTTTTCTGAAATTTTGCAAAAAATTTACTCAAGTGGCTTTTTTAGCAAAATTATCAACCGTTTTGAGAGTTATGTTCAAGATGTAACTAATAATAAAACTTGAGAAAAAGCAACAATTTCTGGCCTTGTTAATTATATTTTTGCTGATTTTGACGAAAAACAAATAATTGACGTTTTAAATACCGTTGTAACTTCTGAATTTGCAGATAAAAACCCTGAAAAAATTAAAGAATTAATTTTTTCATCCATTTTTGGTCAAACAATAATCCAAGATTTGCTAATAAATAACATTATCAAAATTGACCTCAAAAATAAGGAAGACTTAAAAGTTGTCTTTACCTTTGACTCAATAAGAAAATTATTTTCTAAAATAATTACTGACTACCATCAACGATCAAACGAATATAAAAATTCACAGAATTTTCATGAAATAATTCGTACTTATTTAGAAAATCCTGATAATGACAGCGATAATGTTGTTTTTATTAGAAATTTTATCTCAGAAACACTAAAACATCATGAATCTGTTAAATTATTAGTATCGATTATTAACGATAATTTTGAGTTCAACTTGGATGAGGCAGACCAGAGCGCGCTTGTTAATCTTTTAGTTTCAATTGCCGATGTTGTTGTTCGTACTAATGTTTGGGCTAAACTAAATGATCAAGCAGCCAAAAATTTCTTAGATGTCATTAAAAAAATCAATACTACTGATATTTCTGAAAATATTGCTTCAATTTTTTCAGAGCAAATTTATACAAATTACTCATCTTTTTTTAAAGATTCAAAAAATTTACTTGATTTATTTCACGAACTTTTAAGTTTTGATTTGAGCCAAAACCAAATTGACTCCCTAAAAAAATTACTTAATAAATTCTACCCAGTTTTAACAAAATTTGACCTAACTAATTTTATTGATGAGTCAACCCCTAATTTTGCTAGTTTTTCATTCTTTTTTGACTCAGCTAAAGATTTTTTGGCTTCAAATTCATTTAAACCACTGGCTGACATTGTAAATCAAGCCATTGATGATTTTTTAGTAAATAAAAACAAATACCAACAAATTGACAACTTAAATCGCTTTGGCTTTCAGTTTTTAGCTAATAATTTACCAAAACTTGAGGAAAATATTTATGAATTTATCGCCAGAAATGTAGAAAAAGAGGAATTTTTAACTAATCTTACTAGTTTAATTTCAAGTTCATTAAGCTCATCAGGCTTAACTGAACATTCAATTAAAACTTTTACATCAATAATTGAGCTGATTTTCCAAGATTTTCGTATTAAATATCTAGCTTGAAAAGAAGACAGAGAAGCTCCAACTGATAATTTAATTTTTGGATTTGTAAAAGCTGCACTACAAAACTTCGAATCTTTTTATAAAGAAAATTCTGAAGAGCATAATTCAGCAAAATTACTTTTAGAAGAAGCTAAGAAAAAACAAGATGCACTAGAAATTCAAAAATATTCTGACAAAATTGCTTTAACTGATCAACAATTATCCTTCCAAAATTTTTCTTCATACTTTTTAAATAATTTTTTCACTCAAGATACAATTTATACACTCTTAAAAAATCTTGCAAGTCTTGATTTTAAAACTAAAATTCCTGATGGCGACTTGGTCTTATTTTTCAAAAACCTTTTTGGACAGTCATTTTTACAGAACCAACTTCTTGGTAAATTAAACCAAAATAGTTTTTTTAGCAACCCTAAAATTCAACAATCACTTTTAAAGATTTTAACAAACTTTTTTGAATCAAAGCAAGTTGAACAACTACTTTCAAAACTTATTGAGTATTTTTTTGACGAAAAACAATTTGAATTACATCCAAACTTTAATTCACTAGTTGAAAATTTTCTCAAACAAAACACTCAACTAATTGAGCAAGTTTTTGCCCTTTTCTTAGGAGATTCTTCAACTTGAGATTCAATTTCTGAATTCTTAAGGATAATTTTGGCTGAATATAAATTAGATTTGCCTGAAGATTCAGTTAATACAATTTTGGCTTTAGTTCGTGATATTTTTTCAAAACTAAAAGACTCAACTTTAGATTTTGATCAGAACCCAAAAACTTATTCACCACTAACAATAAAAGCACTGATTTCAATTATACTTGATGCAATTTCAGGTAATTCTACCCCTAAAAAACCGGTTCTTGAGACTTTATTTGACAGTTTTAGCGTTGATATTGCTAATTTTTATTATTCTTCAGAGGAAACAAAAACTGATACTCCAGGCAAAATTTCCCAGGATAATATTGCGACTTTAATTTCCGAAGTTGTTAGAAGTAAGCCTATTTCTGAACAGATTCGGGCAGGTTTAGAAAATATTCCAAAAGAATATCTTGACAGTGTTATGCCAATTTTTAATTGGTTTTTAGAATCACCTGCACTAAAAGATATGTTTAAATCATACTTTAAAATAGTTGCAAAAACCAAAATTAAACAACCACTAAATAACCTTTCATTAATTAAGACACTATTTGAAAAGCAATATTTTAATAAAATTATTGGTGAATTTATTGTTAAATTAGATGAAAAAAGCAGCACTTTGAGCGATAATTTTTCAACTCTAGTTGAAAAAATGCTTAATACTCAATTTGACAAGACTGAATTTGAGCCATTTTTTAAACTAATAAAAGAAATAATCAAAAATAATCTTGAGAATTTTTACAAAGAGGAAATGGATCCAACAGGAATTTTGTCAGACGATGCTTCCACCGTTAATGTAAGCGAGGATTTTTCCCAAGTATTAGTCAGCGCTCAACCTTTTAGTGATACTGGCCAAAACTCTTCATCATCTGGAATTTCTCAAGAAACAACCTCACCGCAAATCCAGGCAAATTACTCTAAAGAAAATGCCTTATTAACAAAATTTGTATCAATTTTGAGCAAATTAACAAGCGGTGAGGTTGCTTTTTCAAACCTTACAACACTTTTAGAGACTGAAATTGGAAAAGAAGAATTTATTATCGACCTTATAAAACAAATTGCATCAGTTTATAATAAAATTTCTGAAGATGAAAGAAACAATCTCTGAAATATCATCGTTAAAATTTTTAATTCATCATTTTTCAAAGACAAAATTAATTTGTTAAGCATTGGCGATGTGTCCAGCTTTTCACTCTTTAGTGGTTTATCAGCGGACAAAAAGGCAAAAATTGAACCATTACTTAAAAAGTTGCTACTGAAATTTTTACCTGAGTCAATGAATAAAGTTTTAATTTTTCGTCTTTTAAATTATATGAACAAAAATTCTGCTTTATTCAAAGAAGTAAAAACATTTTCCGGTCTTTTAACTAAATTTTTAAGTGATCAACCCAATAATAGCCAGGTAAACTCTCAAAATGAATCAAATTCAGCATTTTTAAAATCATATCTATGATCTGTGGTTGACTTTTTAATAAAAGATAATGAATTTGCTGATTTAGCAGCCGATATAATTGCTGTATATTTAAAATTAAATTTAGATAATAATCAAAATCTTACCAAGGTTAAAATAGACAAACCAAGAGAAATAATTACTAAATTTCTCAAGGATTTTGTAAATCTAGGGTTAGAAAATCCGTTACTTTCAGGAATTTTAGATCAAATTGTACAGTCAATCAAAACCTTAAATCCTGATGAAAAAAGTGCAAGCTTTTTTGGTGCTATTTTTAGCAAATTAGATTTAGCAAAATTAATTAATCTTGATTTAGTTGTCAAAATTGAGCCAAAAATTGATGGAAATGACTCAACTGGCCAAAGTTCAACCGATCGAAAAAATCTAATTGATGAAGAAAAATTAACATTAAAAACTCCAACTAATCAAAAAATTTCAACTAAATCAATTGCTGACTTTTTTGATTTAATATTTTTAGCCTCACCAAACTGAAATAAGGATAAGGAAAATGAAGTTTCGCCAATTTTAAAAGAATTAAATCATATAAAATACACCGGAATTTCATTTGAATCAATTTTTAAATCAGGTCAAAAAGATCCTCAACTTGAGGCAATTTCAAAATTATTCCATAAAATTTGGTACTCTGAGAGATCTAATAAAATATCAATCTCTAACTTTAAAGACTCATCAAAAGGAAGACTACTTTATAGATTAGTTTTAATCCTTCTTTTTTATACATATGAATCTAGAATTTCTCAGTTTTGAGCTCGATCTTCAGCATTTTATGGCGGTATTTTGGCTTCCTATACTGCATCTGAAGTAATCCGCGCATCGTTACAAAACGGTCAACAAGCAAATAGAAACAAAACTAACGATAATGATTATAAAACTTTTATCGACAAAATAATAGGTGACCCAGTAAAACCTAAAGCTGGTTGATGGCAAATTTGAACGTCTTATTATTCAGCTTCCGATGTTAAATTAAATGATATGCTAACAATGATTTATTATAATTTAGAAGGTAATCGATTTTCTAGAGATACAAACCAACCTAGATTAAGAGACCAAGTTTTGCAACAAATCCATGATGGAACTTATCCTACTAATTATCAGAATCCAACTAATAGAAGATAGTAAAAGATTATAAAATTTGAATTAATATTAATATTTTTATATTCTTTTCATTAGAGTTTTGCTTATATATTTAATCATAAAAAAACTTCTAAAGGTGTTTAGAAGTTTTTTTATGATCTAGTAACAAATATTAGAAAATGATCACAAATTTTACTAGTTTTTGACCGCCAAGTTTAAATCACTAATTAAAATTGTTGTCCTTAGATGGTAAAAAATTTTCATTTTATATTAAAAATTTTTTTAAAAAAAGAAAAATTTTAGGAAAATTTAGCCATTTTTCCACTATAATTTATCTTTAATAAAAATAAATTTAAATCAAAGGAATGAATCATGGCAATTAATGATTGATTAAAACTAAAAAAATTTAGCCCAATTAAAAGTCTAAATCAGTGTACTAACTTACCGGCTTCCCGTCAGAGTGAACCGGTTGAATCTCAGGGTCAAAACTAATTTTATTTTTCTAATTTAAAAAAACTTCAAAAAAGGAGAACAAATAATGAAATCTAATATTTCAGAAGTCACAATTGCAGGAAGCTTTAATTCTGAACTTAATAATATGGGTCTTGATTTTAGACTAGAAAATGAATGGTTAAATGAAGATATTAATTCTGCGCTTGAGGAATATTTATCCAAAAATGGAAAAAATGGCGGAAATCGTCCTGATTGCAAAATGCTTTTAGAGGACGAACTAGGCAATAGTTATCCTATTTTGATCGAATATAAAGTTGGGCTTAATAAAATGGTAAAACTAGATTCAAATGGATATCCTGACCTTACGCAATGAAATAACATTAAAAATTATGCAGTAAATGGAGCTATTCATTATGCTACAGGAATAAAGCAAGCAACTTATTATACCGATATTATTGTAATTGGTGCTGTTGGCGAGAAAAATACAAATGGCAAACTTGAACGCGAAGTTCAGGTTTGGTGAGTCTCAAATGATAATTATGGTAAAGGTCAATTAATAGGCGAATATAGCGATTTTAGTTTTTTAGACAAAAAACACTTTAATGAATTTATTAAAGAAGCAAAAAAATCATTTTTAAGCGAGGAGGAAAGAGATAAATTAAGGCAAAGATCAGAAGCCGAAATGATAGCTGCGCTTAAAAAACTTAATAATGATATTTACAAAAATGAGAATAATATCGAACCTGATACAAAACTATATTTAATTGTAGCTAGTATAATTGCAAGTTTAGGAATCCCTTATAAAGTTGCCCCACTTAATAAATCCGAACTTAAATCATCCAAAGAAGAAAACAGTCAAGATGGGGACAAAATACTGTATAAAATTATTAATTTCCTAAGACATAAACAGATACCAACCGAAAAACAGAAAACTTTAATTAATATTTTATCACCGAGCCTGAAAGATGAAAGGCTAAATGCTCCAGAAAATGGCGAGTCAAGAATCAAAAGAATTTTTGGAAAAGTTGTTGATGATATTGGATATTTTTTCAAAAACGGTTTAGAAATCGACTTTGCCGGAAAACTTTTTAACGAAATGTATTCTTGACTTGGTTATAGCGAGGATGCAAATAATGATGTTGTTTTAACACCACCATATGTCGCAAAATTACTTGCAAAACTTGCTCGGGTTGACCAAAACTCTTATGTTTGAGATTTTGCTACCGGATCAGGAGGGCTTTTGGTTGCGGCCATGAATGAAATGATAGCTGATGCAACTAAAAAAGCAAAATCACCTTCTGAATTAGAAAGAAAAATTGCACAAATCAAAACACAACAATTATTAGGAATAGAAATTTTACCTAAAATTCATATGCTCGCAATATTAAATATGATTATTATGGGCGATGGCTCTTCTAATTTGCTAAATAAAGATTCATTAAAAGACTTTAACAATGACGGTGGCGCATTTCCAGCAAATGCTTTTGTTTTAAATCCCCCTTATTCTGCACCTGGAAATGGGATGAATTTTGTTGAAAAAGCCCTTTCAATGATGACAAATGGTTATGCTGCTATCATTATTCAATCTTCGGCAGGTTCTGGTAAAGCAAAAGATTTTAATAAAAAAATTCTAAAAAACCATACGCTACTGGCAAGTATTAAAATGCCAATCGATTTATTTTTAGGTAAATCAAGTGTGCAGACACACATTTATGTATTTGAAGTTGGAAAAACTCATAATAAAGATCATTTAGTTAAATTTATTGACTTTAGCCAAGATGGTTATAAAAGAACTAATCGAAAGAAAGCGAGTGTTAATTTAGTCGATAGCGATAATGCCATTGCACGCTACCAAGAAATCGTCGATTTAGTACATCTTGGAAATCATAAATTGAATTTAATTGATAAAAAATGTTATTTTACCGATGTGATTGATCCTTTAAACGGTGGTGACTGGAATAAGACAAGACAAGCTGATTTAAAACCGGAAATCAGTGATTTTAAAAATTCAATTGCTGATTTTCTAGCTTGGGAAGTTAGTGAAATTATAAAAGGTACCGAAATTGGAGCTAAAAAACAAGACCAAATAAAAAAGTAGATCCCCCACTAATTGAAAAATTACAAACAGTTCAGTGGGGAGAATTTAGAATTAAAGATATTTTTGAAGTTTCAAGCTCAAATAAAGTCATTCATGCTAATAAAGTTAAAATCTATGATACACAGATTCCAAACACTTATCCTTATGTTGTAAGACAAAGTAAAAATAACGGAATTAAAGGGTATATTCAGGAAAATTTAAAATTCTTAAATCCTGCAAACACGATTAGTTTTGCCCAAGATACTTTTTTTAGTTTTTTTCAAAAACAAAAATATTTCACCGGTAACAATGTTAAAGTCTTAAAATACAAAGGAAAAAATACAATTAAAGAAAAATCATTAATGTTTATCGCAATTGCAATTCAAAAAGCAATTGCAAAATTAAGTTGGGGGATAAATTCGTCAAAAGAAAGTATTTTAGAAACTAAATTCCTTCTGCCAATTGATGATCAAAACCAAATTAATTTTGATTTTATAGAAAAATTTATTAAAGAACTTGAATCAGCTCACTTAGTAGGGCTTGAAGACTATTTAATCTCATCGGGATTTGCTCAGAATGATTTTAATTACAACAAGAGAGAGAGAGAGAGAGAGAGCCGCTTCTCAAGCGGAAATAGAGAATTTATATCTCAATACAGTCTGGAAAGAATTTAGAATTGAAGACATTTTTGAAATTAAAAATGCTTATGGTTTGGACGCAAATAAAGTTAAAATTTACGACGAGCAAATTAAAGGGACTTCCCCTTATATTGGCAGACAAACAAAAAATAATGGTGTGCGGGGGTATATAATTGAGAATGAGAAATATTTAAATTTAGGCAATAGAATAACTTTTTCCCAAGTGAATTTTGCCTGTTTTTATCAAAAAGAAAAATTTTTTAGTAGTCAAAATATTAAGTTACTCGAACCAAAATACTATGAAAATTTTTCAGCAAAAGTATTTTTGTTTTTTGTAGCAACAATTCAAAAAGTAGTTAGTGGTCTTAGCTATCAAAGCTTTTCTAATAGCAAAATTGGTAATATTTCTTTTTATTTACCAATAAATTCGCAAAAGCAAATTGACTTTAATTTTATCGAAAAGTTTGTTGTTCTAATTGAGAAAATAATTGTCAAGGAACTGTGGTTGCATACTAAAAAACTAGGGGTTTATCAAGAAATTGTTAATGGTTTTTAATTAATTTCTATTAATATTATTAGGCATTTAAAATACTAGGGTAATAATATCCTAGTATTTTTTATTTTTGCTAAAAGAGCAAATAATGATTTACACCCAATATGAAAAATCATTTTACTTGAAAGTCTGGTTAAAAAAATTAACAAAAGTACCACAATCAGAATTACTGACAAATAACTAGTTGTCATGATTTTTTCTATTAATTTAAAATTTTAGAAAAATTTTTCCCTTTTTTGGTATAATATATCTTTAATAAGAATAAATTTGAATTAAAGGAATAAATCATGGCAATTAAAGATTGAATAAAAAATAGTAAATGAGCAAAATTCACACCTTATATGCCAAAACATAATATACTTTTCAATGTTTATGGCCAACCAATTAACGAACACCCCGTTGTTATTTGATATAGCGATAACGACGATATGTATTATTTTGTCAAAGCACGAAGAGCTTCTAAAAATGGAATACTAATGGATAAATTACCAACAGAAATTCTTATTCCTGCAAGTGCGACAAAGTCTGATTCTTTATTTTTAATGATAGTCTACTTGATTGTTCACAAATTTTTAGAATGCGCGCAAAAGATTTTGAAGTCGCTTATGGAAGAAGTAATTATCCAGAAATTGACCAACTGCCTTTTAATTATGCAATGCAAATTATTAATCAAATAGAGAAAAACTTTAAAAATGACCACATCTCATTAATGAATGTAAGTATTATAGGATATAATAATAAACAAAAACCTATTATTGAACCAGAGTTACTATATGCAAGCAAAGCTAGTTTTGACCAAGAAAAAGGATGATGAAGAGAATTATCAAAAAATAGAGATTCTGAAACAATTAGAAAAGCCAATGCTTTTGTTGTAAATTATCATCGCAAAGAACACACATCAGTAGAATTAAATCCAGTTAAATCTGGAATAAATATAACAAAAGAAGAATTAATGGTTGATAGAGTTTATACTCCAATTTATCATTATATATATGATAATGAACTATTAGATAAAGGCACTAATGTCGCTAAAATTATCGATTTAGTTAAAAAAAATATTTTTAACACCGAAGAATTTAAAGATTATAAAGTATCAGATGGTGATGTCTGAGGTAGTCTCACTCTTCCTTGGGGGCGAAGAAGAACAAGTTTAAATATTGTTGATGAATATGACATAAATTCAGACAAATTAACTAAAATTCAACAAAACTATTTTTTCTATAATACAGAAGATAACAAACTTTTAGAATTCAAATCAGCTTATGAAAACCAAACATTAGCTGAATGAATTGATAATAGTTGTTTTTATGATGAGTTTAGAGATTATATTGAACAAGGATTTGAAGGTTATGATTGGTCAAAGGAAGAAATAGCTACTTGATTTATTAAAGAAAGATTTTGTATTGAAAATATATCAATCATTGATGAAGAATTAAAAAACAGAAATCTTTTGTTTCAAAATTCACAAAAACCCGAAGAATAACAGAACCAATAAGTTAAAAAATAAACAAAAACGTTACGTATGTAATCTGTATTAAAGAATAGTTGTACTATGTTTTTTTATATTTTTTAACACTATAATTAATATGAAGTTCCTGTCGAATTTGGAGCTTTTTTCTTTTTTTATTTTAAAAAAATAATCCTGAGTTTCCCAGTTTGACGAGATAATTTTAAAAAAGGGTCGGGTTTTAGGGGATTTTTTAATTTTTCTGGCAAAAGTTAATTACAATTTTTTACTGATTTACTAAAATATCAAAGTAAAAATCACACCCCTGAGTTTCCCAGTTTGATGGAAAATTCACTTTTTAGTGAATATAAAATATACAAAAATACCCGTAAATCCGGGTTTTTTGGTGCTAAAATCCTTATTTTTATAGTTTTGAAATTAACCTTTTGCAAAAAAAAAAAAAAAATGCTTGGTCTAAGAAAAAATTATGTTATAATAAACTTCACTTAAGAATAATTAATAAATTTTTAATATTGAATTAAGGGGGACTTAGTTATGTTTTTTGTCTAAAAAATCAGACAGTGCGAATTTTTTCCATTATATTTTTAAATATGATGGAATGTCATAAATTTAACCGTTTAGAAATCTACAAATTTATGGCTTTTAGTTATTGTTCTTTCAAAACTTCATATGTTTTTTTAGGCACAGTGTAAATAAAAACGAGTTTTCTTTTTGCATTGAGTTTAAATAGTAGTTGTTTTTTTCTTTCCTATGGTTAGATTTAAAATTTAGTGTTTTTGCTTTGATAGTTATTTTTGCTGGGTTTGCCAGTTTGATGTCGTTCTGGTGATCCAAATATTTAAAATAGGTATGGTTTTTACCTTGATATTTTAATAAATCAGTAAAAAAATAGTTAATTAACTTTTATCAAAAAAGTTAAAAAGTGCCTAAAATCAGGCACTTTTTAAGATTATCTCATCAATCTGAGAAACTCGGGTTTCTTTTTTATTTTAAAAAAATAATAGAAACAAAAAAATTCTGGTCACGCAATTATTTTTACCTTATTTTGTGTTGCGCTTGAACTTACAATCAAGCAAAATGCAAGCACTTTTGCTTGCATAAATCACTTAAATTTTACAGATTCTCTATTTTACAGTTTGCTAACATATTTTTATAGATCTAGAAGATTAAAATCCATTTTTCTTTCTGTCAGATATAGATCATAAGCCATTACTGCAGGAATAAATCTTACTTGAACATTTTGCAATCCAATATTTTCCATCATTTCAAGTTTTACTTCACCTTTATTTTCGATAGAATCATTTTCTGAAGGTAGAAGAAAACAATTCTTAACCGCTGAAAACTCATGATCATTTATAAATTTTTGATAAGCTAATTGATATAAATATTGTTTTGTAATTGATTCTATTCCTGGCTGTCTGCTTGGTGTAATTCCGTATTCCAAATGTGCATTATAATACTTTGCGTCAAATATAATAAATTCATAATTACCATCATTTTGAAAGATGGATACTAAATCTGGTATTAAAGTATTTTTCGCCTCTTTGCCTGTAATACTCCATAAAGGCTTTTCAATTAAATCTATTAATTTTTTCTTTTTATCATAACCATCTTTTAAAAGCACTGGAAGATTCAAAGCGCCCAAACTATTTTCTAATTGATTGTTCATAATGTCTGCACAAATCTTTTCTCAAACTAAATTAAAACTATTAGTCCCAAACAAAGATAAGCAATCAAGATCATAAAGACTGCCTTTTTTGTCTATATAAGAATATATGGTCATTAAAAGTAATTGTTTTCTCGTGTTATACTGTAGACCTAGTTCTTTTTCAATTCTATATAAAATATAATCTTCATCGCCAAAATCATCTAATTTATCATCAGATAAATCTACTTCTGTGATTTCAAATAAATCAAGAAGATTGGCATTCTTTAACTCTTCGGAAATCTTTGTTAGTATGCATTGATGAAGCCGAGTAAAATAATCAAACTCATTGGTAAGTCTTTTACGAGTGTGTAATTCCATATAATATGGTTTTTCATTTGATAAAATTGCAAATGATTCATGTATAGTTTTATCCCATAGAATTTCACCTGTCCCATTGAATTCAACAATTTCTTCTGTACTGTTGTAAATTCCATTTTCATAATAATCATTTAATAAAAACAAGATTACTGCCAAAAGATTAAATGAACTAGTTTGACTGCTATCATTAAACATTTTTATAATCTGTTCAGAAGAATTGTATTTTTCAAGAACTTTTATTATTTGTTTTAACTCATTAGTAGGATTCTTATTGCTTAATAGATACTTTGGATAACACTTAAGCACTCTACCTGCTAGAACAATAACTCCAACAAAAGTAAATACATAAAAATATTCATTCTTGCCTACTTCAACACCAGATATCTCGATATCTTCATCTAGTAGTTCATTCATGTTCTTTTGTTTATCAGAAGCTTTTACCGTTTTTAAGACACCATATTCTTTTAATTTTCTAATCAATATAACGGCTTCATCTTCATTACATTTCAAAATGCTACAAAGTTCCTTTTGAGTATAACGTATTTGTTCCCTTACAAATCTGGAGATCATAGAGATCATAGAAAAAGCCCCCCTAATTATCTGAGTTGTCATTTTTAGGTTCAACATCTTCAATATCGCAATCTGATATAATATTAGGGTTGAATATTCCAACACCTTTTTGTTCAAATTCTTTGCAAATTTGAGAATATCTCGTGCTATCATTAGAGCAGCCTTCAAATAGTTTTGATCGTTTTTGTTTGGCCGCATCCTCAAATAAGTACATAATCACTTTATTTTTAAATGCACTAATAAATTTTTCTCTATTAATTTCATCTCCTTGCTCAGGAATTATAATATCTTTAGAAAGAAAATATGGGCCTAATTGTTTATCTTCGTTTATTTTACAATCAGCAAGGAATTTATTAATAGCTTTTCTCAATTTGTTCCATTCAACTTTTTGTGTCTTATTATCAGAAAGCATAACATATTTTCCATGTAGAGCATGATCATTGTCATCAATTCCTAAATATGTGAAATCCCATCTTCTCTTAAATGCAGTATCCATTGGAAATACACCTTGATCAGCAATGTTCATAGTAGCCCATATAAACATATTATTTGGTATCTTTATAGACTCAAGCTTTGATTCTTCGACTCCTAGTTGTTCTGATAAATATCTTCTCATGTCATTAGTGGTTGCAATTTTATATTCACTTACACCATCACTATCTCTATCCAATAGTTGAAAAATATCACCAAATACTGCAGCAACATTTGCTCGATTAATTTCTTCTATTAACAATACAAAAGGTCTAGGATTATCGGTCATCGCATTTTTTAAGGCTTTAACAAGAACTCTCATAAATGGACCAGGAACGTATTTGTATGAAATATCTTTTTTTCTAGATTCTGGTTTATATAAGTTTACATATTGTCTAATATCTATTCCAATATTTCGTCCTACATTACTATCAGTGGCAGCAGTACCTTTTAATCTTCTGATAGTAAAGTCCCCGTCTATGTATAAGCCTAACAATACCGGTAATCTATTAAGTCCGCGAACCTTAAATTTATCAAACAATAAGTCATACTTTTCTTGAGCTGACTTAGTTCTGTCTATTAATACAGAAAGAATATATTTATCAGTAACTGTAAGATTTTCGAAAGAATCATCAACCATTACAGGCTTATATGTGCCAACAAAGTTTGCATATGAATAGTCTGGATGAAAAGTTACTCTCTCATATTGATCTTCATTATTTTCTCCTAAGAGCTGTTGCAAGTCATTATTTAGAGTATAACTTTTACCAGTACCAGGCGCTCCAAAGATAATACGATTTCTAGGAATTAAACTATTATATGAAGTCAAAAACACATCTTCCATATCTTTTTTGTTTTCTTTATCTTGGCTTTGTTTATCCATTTCTAAAGATATGTCTTCGTTTGAAAGGCCTGCTTCCATCATATTATTCTTTATATATTCTACAAATTCGTCTTTTGTGAATTTTCTATTTTCTAATTTGTATTCTTTCTTGTTTTTATCATATAAAATATTCATATAATATCTCCAATTACAATTTTTGCATTGCATTTTCGACAATATTCTTTCAACAAACAGAATACAGTCCAATGTTAGCCATAAAATAACCTAATGAGGTAGTGTTCATAATTTTGTGTTTTAGATTTATTATGGATTTTTCAAATAGAAATCTAATTTAATTTTACATTATTTAATCGATTAGGGGAAATAATTTCTAATTGTTTTTTAATTATGTCTCAATTTCTTACCTGCCTTTTTCATTATATAGATGCGTTTTGCAGCGTTAAATAAGTTATTCCCTGATTTACGGGTATTTTTGATGTAAAAACTTTAATTTTGATTATTTTAAATTCAATCCTTTGCAAAAAAAAAAAAAAAATGTTTGGCTTAAAACAAAATTATGTTATAATAAGCATTACTAAGAATGAATTAATAAATTTTGAGATTAGAATTAAGGGAGAATTAATTATGTTTTTGTCATAAAAAAATCAGAAAATGTGAATTATCCATTATATTTTTAAATATGATGGAATGCCTTAAATTTAACCGTTTAGAAATCTATAAATTTAGGGCTTTTGGTTATTGTTCTTTCAAAACTTCATATATTTTTTTAGGCTCAATGCAAATAAAAACGAGTTTTCTATTTGCATTGAGTTTAAATAGTAGTTGTTTTTTTATGATTTTTGTCAGTGTTTTAGCTAAAAAAGTAGTTTAAATATTTTATAATTTTGGTTTTTAAGTTAATAACGCCGAAAAACCGGACACTTTTTTAAGTTTAAGATTATCTCATCAAACTGTGAAACTCGGGACTAATTTATTAAAAATATTTTAATTTGCATTGCAAATTTAAAATAAATCAGTTTTACTTTAATATTTCTAATTATTCATTAAATATTGATTGACGATACTCATCAGTTTGCTTATACATTTCAACATGAATATCAATTCTTATTGTAGTTATTCGATCAAAATTATCAATAAAAACTGTTTTTAAGTCGTCAAAAGATTTTATTTCGTACTTTTTACTATTAAAATCAAAACTAAATGGCTTTAATTTATTGAGTTTATCCTTTCTTTGCTTATACATATCTTTTTTAAAATCACTAAAAGATTTGTATTTATCGCCAAAAATCATTTTTAAAACGTGAGTATCACTACCTTTGACAAGTCCTTCTGGCACATTAGTTTGTTTATTTGATTTGGCAGAAATATACGGAATCATCCCGCCATAATAACCTTTTTCGGCAAGAAGTTCAAAAGCAACCCTTCTAAAATTGAGTCCACCGGAGACTCCTTCTGTATTTTCAAGTATTCCAAAATATGGTCTAAAGAAATTTACTATATAGTAATCATTATGCCCAAATGATCTGACTGAGTCTCCTCCAACATTCGCGCCAACAATATTTTTGTCAACTAAATCATCAATTGAATTTATCGAATTAAATTCAGAACTTCCAACTCAAGATAAAATATCATTTTTTGTAAAACCGCCACTTCCGAGTTGGATTTTTCTATAATCACTAGTGTCTGATGGCTTTTTTGCAATTATTGCCTCGGCTTGTGCTAAGTCTAAAACATAAATTAAGTCAAACAAATTTTTATAGTATTTTTCCAAATCAGCTAAATTGCTAAATCTTTCTGGACTTGAATTACGAACTAATTGCTGACCACCTCCGTATTTTTCAATAAAATTAAAGGCTAAATCTCCAGGTTCGTCACTGTAAGGTGCCTGAAACATTCCTCGAGCAAAAGATTCAGCCCGATGACCAAATCGTTTTCCATATCCGTCAAGCAAAATATCATTATCAAAAGCATGAGTACTTTCATGTGAAAATATCGATTTTGCGTATTTTGTTAATATTTTTGTGCCATCAAAATACATAAGTTTTTTATTTTCACCCGGAACAAAAGCAGCATAATCCTTATTTCTTAATGATAATCAATGACCAACAGGCAAAGAATAAGCTTTAACGCCAGGTTCATTTTTTGGTGCAAAAGTATCATAAACATCAACTATATGATTTTGCATAGTTTTTTTTGATTTTTCATTTAAAATTCGGTATAAAACATCATAGTAACCTTGAGCCGCCTCAGCAAATTCTCTGATTTGTGGTTTTAATGATTCGCTTGAAGAAAAATATTTGGAAAATAATCCCGAAATATTGCTATTTGTTGTAAAAATGAATCAAAGAGTATTTTGGTCTTTTACAGTCAAAAGTGGCAAAAGTTTATTAGCTTGTTCTTCTTGTTTGAATCTTTCGATCATTGGCTTATTTACTGATGTATCGGATTTACTTTCGACTTTTGTAATATAAGCTTTTGTCAGTGAATCAAAATATTTGTCGATAGTTTGGTCTTTTTGCTTAAATAAATTATAGTTATATTCAATAAAATCGGCAACTGATTTTGGTTTTAAATATTTTGAAAAAGCATCATGATAACCATTTGCAGTTTTGTTAGCTTTTAGATTAATAAAGTCCAATTTTCCAATGTCTTTTAACAAAGATAGACTATCATTTGATTTTCCATAAATTCCTAAAGAGTACAATAATTTATCTTTAAAATCCGAAATTGAGTATCAACGGTACAAATAATTTAAACCAATATAGATAGAATTTTTCTCTTTTTCTAAATCTTTTTTATAAAATTCAGTAAATTTAGTATCATCTAGATCAAAAATATCAATATTATTTGAGATTGAATCAATTATGCTTTCCAGATCTTTTTTAACTTCAGTCTCGTGTTGGTCAATAAAAAGCTGTTCTTTTATCGGACTGTTGTCAACAAAATTATTTTGAGTATCAAAAATTGAATTATCTGATAAATTAGTATTTTTTAAAAGATTTATTAAACCAGAAACTAATTGATTTTTCTTCTCAGATATCAAAATATTTGGATGAACAATAAATTTAACACCGTTATCTTCAAAAGAAAAGTCAATGATTCCGTTATCATTTTGCTTAAAACTGTCTATTTTGAAATCTTCTTTTTGGCCATCACCAAAGTAAATACTTAGTTTGTTTACTTTTTCTTTTTCACGAGCAAGATTTTTTACTAAATTTTGATTTCCATAAAATTCAAATCCAAGCAAATTTTTGCTGTAAAGGTTAGAATTTTTAGTCACTTTATGTGCATAATTCATAATTGTATAACGATCATAAAATGGCAAAAGTTTTGCAAAATTTGCATAAGCAATACTAAAATCAGACTGATATCCTTTTAAATAGGAAAAATTTAAAGTTTTTAGCTTAATATTTTCATTATTTAAATTTTTCCATTTTTTTGCTATCTCATTAAAAGTATTTTGATCAATTATTTTGAGTCAATCAAAACTTTCATTATCAGAATTGTTAGCAAAGTTTATATTTTTAAACGACTTTTCATAGTCAAAAAAACTTGATTTATAAAAGTTACCAAAAATTGGCTTTGCATTAAAAAAATTTATCTTTGCATAAATATTTTCAACACTTCCAGTATCAGGGGAATCTTGGGTTCCGTTTGTGGAAACCAAACCAATTAGTCCTCCAGAATTAGCAAATTCATCAGGCCCATTATTTAAAACATTTCCTTCAATTACAATGTTTTTTAATGACGAATTTTGACCTAGCTCACCAACAATCCCGCCAAGTTTATCGGAATTTATTAATTTAGAGGTGATGTTTATATTTGCATAAGAATTCTCAATTGAACTTCCTCTTGTTATTATTCCGCTAAGACCGCCTGCAGATTGGGAAGAATAAATATTTCCATGAAAACTTGAGTTTTTAATAACAGAATTATTATCTAGCACACCGACAATTCCGCCTACGATTTTTGGACCTTTAACATCGCCAAAAAGATGAACGTTATTAATTGTTGAACTTGATGAAGAATTTGCAATTGCCCCAACTGCAAATTGGGAATTATTTATTGACTTAACTTTGAGATTTTTAAAATTAATATTTTGGATTGTTGCATTATTTAAATTGTCAAAAAGCGGCTTTTCTAAATCATAAATAGTAAAATTTTTACCTTCAAGACTTTCTAGCCTTCCAGAAAAATAAACATTTTCTAAATATGATGTAGAATTGCGACCTATTTCTGTACTTTCTGCAGAAATATCATTTGCTAATTTAAAATTTCCAGAGGGATTTGCGCGAATTTGACTAATTAATTGCTCAAAAGTCGTGATTGCACCTAAATTATTTTTGGTTTTAGGAATATAAATATCAAAAGTAGAACTAACAGTGCCATTATTTAAAATATTTATGAAATTTTGGCTAAATTCACCAATAAATTTATAATAGTCGCCTTCATTTTCAACAGCTTTTACATTCAATCAGACATTTTTTTGTAAATCTTCTGAATCTAATTTGATTTTATAGTTTTTTAAATCAGAGTCTAATTCACCAATTGAAAGTAGTTTTACATATTTGCCTTTACTGTTAAAATGATATAAATTTGCAGAATTTATATTTTTAAATTCAATTTTTGAACCAGTTATTTTTAAAGAAACACTATCAATTTCAGCTTGCTTGTTTTCTAAAAAGGTTTTATCCTCAAAAATAGAAGAAACATTAATATTTTGTTCTGTGTTTTCTAGATTTGAATTATTTTCTTGCCTTGGAATAATTGGTTCTTGATTATCCGTGTCTTTTTTAGGATCATTTTTAGGATCTTCACTCTTAGAAGTATCTTTTTTAGTTTCATTTTTAGGATCTTTTTTAGCTTCATCACCCTTAGAAGCATCAATCTTAGGATCGTTTTTAGCTTCGTCAATCTTAGAAGTATTAGGTTTTTTATCCACTTCGCTTTTACAAGCCGTGATAATTACTATTGGTGATAATGATAGGAAAACTAAACTAGAACTAACTTTCTTTAGTAAAATAAATTGCTTCATAATTTTCCCCAAAAAATCTAAATAATTATAAATAATTGTAGCATAGATATATAGGAATTGTGCAAATATGGAAATTTTGATGTATTTGAATTTGTTTTAACTGTAAATTTTTATTCTTAAATTTTGTCACACCTTTTTTCGAATAAGTCTGAAATTGGTGTACTAACTTAGCCTAAAACCAGACACTTTTTAAGATTATCTAATCAAACTGGGAAACTCCGAAAAAGCATTTATTCACTAATTTATTTAAAATAAATCACTTTTAGTTTAACACTTCTAATTATTCATCAAATATTGAGTTGCGGTACTCATTAGTTTGCTTATACATTTCAACATGAATAATAACTCTTATTGTATTTATTAACTCAGAATTTTCAATAAAAACTTTTTTTAAGTCTTCAAAGGATTTTATTTCGTACTTTTTACTACTAAAATCAAAACTAAATGGCTTTAATTTATTGAGTTTATCTTTTCTTTGTTTGTACATATCTTTTTTAAAATCACTAAAAGATTTGTATTTATCACCGAAAATCATTTTTAAAACATGAGTATCACTACCTTTGACAAGTCCTTCTGGCACATTAGTTTGCTTATTTGATTTGGCAGAAATATAAGGAATCATCCCGCCATAATAACCTTTTTCGGCAAGAAGTTCAAAAGCAACCCTTCTAAAATTGAGTCCACCAGTGACTCCTTCTTTATTTTCAAGTATTCCAAAATATGGTCTAAAGAAATTTACTGTATAGTAATTATTATGACCAAATGGTGATCTTGAGTCTCCTGCAACATTCGCGCCAACAATATTTTTGTCAACTAAGTCATCAATTGAATTTATCGAATTTAATTCAGAACTTCCAACTCTAGATAAAGTATCATTTTTTGCAAAACCGCCACTTCCAAGTTGGATTTTTCTATAATCACTAGTGCTTGGCTTTTTGGCAATTATTGCCTCAGCTTGTGCTAAGTCTAAAACATAAATTAAATCAAACAAATTTTTATAGTATTTTTCCAAATCAGCTAAATTACTAAATCTTTCTGGACTTGAATTACGGACTAATTGCCCTTCGTATTTTTCAATAAAATTAAAGGCTAAATCTCCATTATTACCGTTAAAAGGCGCCTGAAACATTCCTTTGGCAAAAGATTCAGCACGATGACCAAATCTTTTGCCATACCCATCGAGCAAAATATCGTTATCAAAAGTATGAGTACTTTCATGTGAAAATACCGATTTTGCATTTTTTGTTAATATTTTTGTGCCATCAAAATACATACGTTTTTTATTTCATTCAGGAACAAAAGCAGCATAATCCTTATTTGCTAATGATAATCAATGATCAAGAGGCAAAGAATAAGCTCTAACGCCAGGGTCATTTTTTGAAGCAAAGCTATCATAAACATCAACTATGTAATTTTCCATAGTTTTTTTCGATTTTTCATTTAAAATTCGGTACAAAACATCATAGTAGCCCTGAGCTGTCTGGGCAAACTCATTAACTTGTGTCTTTAATAATTCATTTGAATAACCATATTTGGAAAATAATCCTGAAATATTGCTATTTGTTGTAAAAATAAATCAAAGTGCATTTTCGTCTTTTACAGTCAAAAGTGGCAAAAGTTTATTAGCTTGATCTTCGTGTTTAAATCTTTCAATCATTGGCTTATTTATTGTTGTATTTGATTTGCTCTCAACTTTTGTAATATATGCTTTTGTGAGTGATTCAAAATATTTGTCGGGACTTTGGTCTTTTTCCTTAAATAAATTATAGTTATATTCAATAAAATCGGCAACTGATTTTGGTTTTAAATATTTTGAAAAAGCATCATGATAACCATTTGCAGTTTTGTTAGCTTTTAGATTAATAAAGTCCAATTTTCCAATGTCTTTTAACAAAGATAGACTATCATTTGATTTTCCATAAATTCCTAAAGAATACAATAATTTATCTTTAATATCCGAAATTGAGTATCAACGGTACAAATAATTTAAGCCAATATAGATAGAATTTTTCTCTTTTTCCAAATCTTTTTTATAAAATTCAGTAAATTTAGTATCATTTAGGTCAAAAATATCAATATTATTTGAGATTGAATTAATTATGTTTTCCAAATCTTTTTTAACTTCAGTCTCATATTTATCAATAAAAAGCTGTTCTTTTATCGGACTGTTATCAACAAAATTATTTTGAGTATCAAAAATTGAATTATCTGATAAATCAGTATTTTTTAAAAGATTTATTAAACCAGAAACCAATTGATTTTTCTTATCAGATATTAAAATATTTGGATGAACCATCAATTTAACACCGTTATTTTCAAAAGAAAAGTCAGTGATTCCATTAGTATTTTGCTTAAAACTGTCTATTTTGTAATCTTCTTTTTGACCATCTCCAAAGTAAATTCTTAGCTTGTTTACTTTTGTTTTTTCACTGGCAAGATTTTTTACTAAATTTTCATTGTCATAAAATTCAAATCCAAGCAAATTTTTGCTGTAAAGTTTAGAATTTTTAGCCACTTTATGTGCATAATTCATAATTGTATAACGATCATAAAATGGTAAAAGTTTTGCAAAATTTGCATAAGCAATTCTAAAATCAGGCTGATATCCTTTTAAATAGGAAAAATTTAAAGTTTTTAGCTTAATGTTTTGATTATCTAAATGTTTCCATTTTTTTGCTGTCTCATTAAAAGTATTTTCATCAATTATTTTGAGTCAAGAAAAACTTTCATTATCAGCATTATTAACAAAGTTTATATTTTTAAACGACTTTTCATAGTCAAAAAAACTTGACTTATAAAAGTTACCAAAAATTGGCTTTGCATTAAAAAAATTTATCTTCGCATAAATATTTTCAACACCTCCAGTATCAGGAGAATCTGGGGTTCCGTTTGTGGACACCAAACCAATTAATCCACCAGAATTAGCAAATTCATCAAGACCACTATTTAAAACATTTCCTTCAATTACAATGTTTTTTAATGACGAATTTTGACCTAGCTCACCAACAATCCCGCCAAGTTTATCGGAATTTATTAATTTAGAGGTGATGTTTATATTTGCATAAGAATTCTCAATTGAACTTCCTCTTGTTATTATTCCGCTAAGACCGCCTGCAGATTGGGAAGAATAAATATTTCCATGAAAACTTGAGTTTTTAATAACAGAATTATTATCTAGCACACCGACAATTCCGCCTACGATTTTTGGACCTTTAACATCGCCAAAAAGATGAACGTTATTAACTGTTGAACTTGATGAAGAATTTGCAATTGCCCCAACTGCAAATTGGGAATTATTTATTGACTTAACTTTGAGATTTTTAAAATTAATATTTTGGATTGTGGCATTATTTAAATTGTCAAAAAGTGGCTTTTCTAAATCATAAATAGTAAAATTTTTGCCTTCAATACTTTCTAGACTTCCAGAAAAATAAACATTTTCTAAATATGATGTAGAATTGTGGCCTATTTCTGTACTTTCTGCAGAAATATCATTTGCTAACTTAAAATTTCCAGAGGGATTTGCACGAATTTGACTAATTAATTGTTCAAAAGTCGTGATTGCACCTAATTCATTTTTGGTTTTAGGAATATAAATATCAAAAGTAGAACTAACAGTACCATTATTTAAAATATTTATGAAATCTTGGCTAAATTCACCAACAAATTTATAATAATTACCTTCATCTTCAACAGTTTTTACATTCAATCAGACATTTTTTTGCAAATCTTCTGAATCTAATTTGATTTTATAGTTTGTTAAATTAGAATCTAAATTATCAACTGAAAGTAGCTTTACATATTTGCCTTGACTGTTGAAATGGTATAAATTTGCAGAATTTATATTTTTAAATTCAATTTTTGACCTATTTATTTTAAAAGAAACATTATCAATTTCAGCTTGCTTGTTTTCTAAAAAGGTTTTATCCTCAAAAATGGAAGAAACATTAATATTTTGTTCTGTGTTTTCTATATTTGAATTATTTTCTTGCCTTGGAATAACTTGTTCTTGATTCTCTGGTTGATTTTTAGCACCATTTTTAGGATCTTCACCCTTAGAAGGGTCATTTTTAGTTTCATTTTTAGGATCATTCTTAGAAACTTCACCCTTAGAAGCATCAATCTTAGGATCATTTTTAGTTTCATCAATCTTAGAAGTAGTAGGTTTTTTATCCACCACACTTTTACAAGCCGTGATAATAACTATTGGTGATAATGATAGGAAAACTAAACTAGAACTAACTTTCTTTAGTAAAATAAATTGTTTCATAATTTTCCCCCAAAAAATCTAAATAATTATAAATAATTGTAGCATAGATATATAAGAATTGTACAAATATGAAAAGTTTAAAAAATCCTTATTTTTACAGCTGTTTTTCCATTACAAGCTCTTAGTTTTTAATGTAAATTTACATTGTTTCATTTTGTCAGACTTTTTTTGAAAGTGCCAAAAATTAATATGCTAATTTAAACGTTATTTCCTGTTTTTTGTAGAAAACAACCGATTTTTTAATTTTTTACCCCTAGAATGAAAAAAATTTTAAAAATGCTTGCAAAAAAAAAAAAAAAGTAGAATTTAATTAACTAGAAAAATCGTGAATGGGGTTTAATGTGGAATACTCACAAAGCATTAGCGCACTTAACATTTTTAAAGTAATTAAAATTTTAACAAAATTGCAAAATAACGGCCTAAAATACGCTCATATTGATTTTGTTGATCAAATTTATGCCCCAAATTTTGGACTAAATTACCAAATTGCAAATTATTTAATAAAGTTATTCCCTAATATTGAATTTGACGCACATTTAATGTGTAAAAATTCACTTGAAAAAGTTGAAAAATTAGTTCAAACAGGTTTTAAAACAATTTTTTTACCCGCTGAACAAGTTTCAAAAACTGATTTAGAAAGATTAAATAAGTCTTATTCTAATATAAATTTTGGTCTAATGATTCAAGCCAAACAAAAAATTGAAGACTTTAGTGAAATAATTTCTTGTTCAAACGTCATTTTATTAATGACAATAGATAAAATTGGTGGAGTTGGTGAGCCTTTAAATTTGCAACTTCTTTCAAAAATAGGGCAAATTCGCTCAATGAATAAAAAAATTAAAATTTACACTGACGGTGGATTACGCAAGGAAAATTGAGCTGAGCTTGAAAAATGAAAAGTTGATGTGGCAATTGGTGGTAGCATAATTTTTTCATATGCAAATTTTTCTGAATTCTCTAGACTTTGAGGAAATCAAAAAAATGCCCTTAATTAATATTGTTTTGTATTCAACGGTCGGGTTGTTGTTTCTTATTTTGATTTTTTTCATTTTCAAAAGATTATTTGAAAAAACACCAGAAAAAATTTCTCAACAAAAACTAATTTCGGTAGAAAAATTCACAATTGATGCTCTTGAAATTATAAATGCCTCTGCAGATGTAAAAGTTATGACAAATTTGCTCTTAAAAAATCGTTTTTCTAAACTAAATTATTCAGTTTTACCTGGTCTTATTGTCAATGAATCAAACCTTTTTTTCGTTTCTAATATTATCAATTATCAAGTTGGTATTGAAAAAATAATAATTGATGAAAACATTAGTTTTTTGAAAAAAGGTAAGATTTTAAAGCAAAATTACTTTTCCAAAAGCCAATTTGAGTCACTTTTTAAATTTCTTGATAAGAAATTTTCTAATTCAAAAATTGTCATTTTAGTTGATGATCGGATTGATTTTAGTCAAATTGACAACAAAACTAGATTTGAAATTTGAAGCCAAGCTGAGATTATAAAAAAACTAAGACAAAACAGTCAAAAAATTTATGTTCCCAAAAAAATAATTGATTATTTTAGCTCAATTAATAAGTTTAACAAGGAGAAAAATGCTTAAAAATCTGTCTTGATACATTTTAGCTGCTTGAATTATTTTTTTCCTTGTTCAACTTTTTATCTTTTTTATCTACAGAGTTAATCTAAAAATCAAATATTCTAAGCTAAAAATTCCAATCAAACTCGATCTTGAAACGATAAAACAAGACTTTATTAGTAAATATCAGCAAAAATTCATAATTTTACTAATTAAGGATTTTTTCTTAAAACCAGTTTGAATCAGCCAAAAAATAATTAAAATTCCTAATTTTTATTTAGAAAATAACATTTATGGCATAGTTAATTTGCTTTATTTTTATAATTTTTATCTCCTAAAGAGCAAAAAATCATTGCAAATTGATATGTTTCTTTTTTCCAGTTTTCTTATAAGTTTTCATTTGAGTTTTTTATTTGCATTTTTAAGCTATTTAATAGTTAGTTTGTGTTTTTTGATTTTGACTGTTTTTGTGGTATTTTTGGATTTTTTTCTTAACCGAAAAATTTATTCACAATCCTATAAAGAATCAAGGCAAATTTTGCTGACAAAGTTAGAAAAGGACGAATTTAAAGTTGCAAATTCATATTTTAAATACAAAAAACTTGCATTTTTAAAGAAGTATTTTTTGTTTTATCCGTTTTTATTACAGAATTTTATCAACAAATTTAATGCATTGGGGAAATAAATGAGAAAAAAAGAATTAAAAAAACAACTTGTTGAGCTATATGACTTTGAAATGAAGGAGCTTGAAAACAAAAGTGAAATTGAACTGGAAAAATTACTGCAAAAGTCCAAAAATGAAGCAATTATTTTAAGGAACAATCCAAATAAATTTTTCTACATCAAGTCAATGCCAAAACCAAAAGAAATTCAAACAAAAACATCAACAAAAGCAGGGTGAATCGTCTTTTTTGCCTTTATTGGCGTTCTTTTACTTGCACTTACATTGTTTATGACACTTGCTTTTATTAATACAGGAGGAAAAAATGGAACTTTTTAATGAAAAAATGACTAAATTTTGCAAAATAACAAACTGAAGACAAGCAGTTCATGAGGGCGTAAGGATCTTAGTTGAAAATAAAAAAGCAACTTACGATCTTGAAAAAGCAATCATGGAACAAACCGCAAAATACGGTGCCTATTATGTACTTGAAGAAGGTGTCGCACTTTTGCATGCGCCAGTTGGCGATTATTGTCTAGAAGTTGGAAGTTCAATTTTAGTCTTAGATCAAATGATCACTTTTAATAACCAAAAAGATAAAAAAGCAAAAATTATTATTACTTTGTCTGCGCCAAATTCTGATGATCATATTGGCTTAATTCAAGAATTTGGCCTCTTTTTTGGTAATTCAGATTTCAAAAAAGAAATTTATGCTTCTAGAACAATTAAAGAATTTTATCAAATTATAAATAAATACCGAGGTATAAAAAATGAACATTAAATGCGTTTGTGGTTCAGGACTAGGTTCATCTTTATTATTAGAGATGAATGTAAAATTTGTGCTTGATAAATTAAATGTCAATTATGATTCAGTCGAACACACTAATATTTCCAGTTTTAATTCCCGCGGGGTTGATTTAGTAGTTATTGGCGCTGATGTTGCCCCAAGTCTTGATTTTGACAAAGAAAAAATGGTAATTTTAACTAACATTTTATCAAAAGAAGAACTTGAATCCAAACTAAAAATAGCCTTAAAACTAAACTAAATGAAAGGATAACTGATGAATTTCGGTCTTTGACTTTTAGGTTTTCTAAAAGACTTTGTCGGCACACCAGCGCTGCTTGTTGGACTTTTTACACTAATTGGCGCTGTTGCAATGCGCAAAAAAGTCTCACAAATTATTGTTAGTTCTTTTAAAGTTAGTGTTGGCTTTATTATTTTAGGTGGTGGTGCTGGTGTTTTAGTTAGCTCGCTAAATTCATTCCAACCACTTTTTCAACGAGTTTATAATCTAAGCGGTGTTATTCCAAATAATGATGCTTTTGCAGGTGCCCTAGCCCAGAGTTTGCCAAGTATTGCAACTTTAGGATCGCTAATTATGGTCATTGCGATGCTTTTAAATATTATTCTTGCAACTTTTTCAAGACTAAAATATGTCTATCTTTCCGGGCATGTTCTTTATTATTCTTCTTTAATGCTAGCCGCTGTTATGTACACTTCTGGCTTTGATTTTCAAAATAGTTCAGCAGATTTTGCAATGGCACTAATTGCCGGAGCAAGTATTTTAGCCCTTTATATGGTAATCTCACCTGCAGCCCAACAAAGATATATGCGCCAAATTACCGGCACAAACGAAATTGCCCTCGGCCACACCGGCGGATTTGGCTATGCCCTTTCTGGACTAATCGGCGAGTCAATTGCTAAAATTTCCAAAAAAAGTCTGCTTTCAACAGAAGAAATTAAATTTCCCCAGTCACTTTATTTTTTTCGAAACACTTTGGTTTCAATATCTCTAACAGTCTTTCTTTTTTACATTTTTGCCTTTTTACCAGCCGGAATTCTTTATGAATTAGGCCGCTTTGACAAGGTTGCCGATGCTAATGTAATTGAGATTTTATCCTCAAGAAACTGAGTTGTAACAATGATAATTTCGGCCTTTACTTTTACTGCCGGAGTTGAAATTATTCTTGCCGGAGTTAGATTATTTGTTGGCGAATTAGTGCCGATGTTTAAAGGTTTTTCGGACAAATTGATTAAAAATGCAAAAGTCGCTGTTGACTGTCCGGTAGTTTTTCCTTACGCGCCAAATTCAATTATTATTGGCTTTATTTCCTCTTTTTTAGCAGGAATAATTGGACTTTTTATCACGCTAGGACTTGGCTATGCAGCACTTATTCCGGCAGTAATTCTTCCAGGACTAGTTCCACATTTCTTTTTAGGAGCAACTTCTGGAGTTTTTGGTAACGTAAAAGGTGGAATCTGAGGCGCTATTATCGGACCTTTTGTTGGCGGACTGATTATCACATTTATTCCGGTATTTTTTGCCCTTGGAAATTGAACACCGCTTGAGTCTAACTCACTTGGTGATTTAATTACCGCCGGTGGAGCCACAAAACAATCCTTAATTAGTCTAAACTGAGGCGATACAGACTATTTTATTGGCTATATTCCCGGAATTCTTGGACTAATTCCTAAAGTTGGAAAATATGTAATTCTTGGCTTTAGCATTTTGGTTTACTTGATTTTTATTATCGACGGAGTTATCAAAAAATACCATGGAAAACGAGCAAAAACTGCCTAATTTAAAGCTTTTTTTAGCAACAATGCGGGCAGTCGCCCTTGATTCAATTAATAATGCTGGGGGTGGTCACATTGGTATGGCTCTTGGTGCAAGTGAAATTTTTTATAGCCTAGTTGGTCAAAATTTAAATTTTAGTCCGCTAAATCCAAAGTGAATCAATCGCGATCGCTTTGTTTTATCAGCCGGGCATGGTTCAATGGGACTCTATTCTCTGTATCATTTAATGGGCTTAATTTCGCTTGAAGATATTAAAAATCATAAACAACTACACTCAAAAACACCGTCGCATCCCGAGGTTGACAAATTAGAATATATCGATGCCTCAACTGGGCCGCTTGGCCAAGGGGTGGCAATGGCTGTCGGGATGGCACTAGCCGAAAAAAGGCTGGCCCAAAAATTTAATCAATCTGACTTAAAAATTATTGACCATTTTACTTATGTCTTATGTGGCGACGGCGATTTTCAAGAAGGTGTTGCCTTAGAAGCCCTAGCTTTTGCCGGCACAAATAAACTGTCAAAATTAATACTTATGCACGATTTTAATAACATTCAAATTGATACAAGCGCTAGTTTAGTTAATAATCTTGATTTTGCCAGTTTTTTTAAATCAATTGGCTTTGATGCAATTATTTTAAAAGATAATAAAGTTGAAAATATCAATTTTGCCCTTGAAAAGGCAAGAAAATCTGACAGACCTGTTTATATTCAAGTTCCAACTATTATTGCCTTTGCAACAGAATTTGCCAATTCAACAAAAGGACACCATGGATCACTCAGTGCTAAAAAAACCTATGAATTCAAAGCTAATTTGGGACTAGAAAATTTAGATCCTTTTGAGTACGACAAAAAAGCCTATGAAATAGGGGCTAATTTATTAGTGCCAAAAAATCAAAAATACTTAGACTGAGAAAAAAATTTTACACTTTACAAGCAAAAATATCCCCTTCTTGGACAAAGATTTCAAAACTTCATTAAAAACAAAGAACTTTTTAGTCTAGAAGGACTGACTTTTGCTAAAGCAAACTTAGCAATTCGCGATTATGTTGAGCAAATTATCCAAAAAATTGACAACACTGACTTACTTATTTTAGGTGGATCTGCAGATCTTGGGGTTGCAACTAAAACTAAATTTAGCGGTCAGAAACTAATTAACTACGGAATCCGTGAGTTTGCAATGGCGGCAATTAACAACGGAATTTCACTTTATGCTAATTTTTATACAATTTGCTCGACTTTTTTAGTTTTTAGTGACTATGCAAAACCGGCTTTGCGTCTTGCAGGTTTAATGAGTCTGTGCCCAATTTACATTTTTTCGCATGACTCATATCAAGTCGGCGGCGATGGACCGACCCACCAACCTGTTGAGCAACTGGCAATGCTAAGATCAATTCCAAATTTTTTAGTAATACGGCCTTGTGATGAATTTGAAACAATTTTTGCCTTTAATTATGCCCTAAATTCCAAAAATCAACCAGTTGCAATTATTACAACACGACAACCCTTAGAATCTTACAACAAAAATCTTGAAAAAATTGACTCAGCTTACTATGTTCAAAAAACAGAACTAGCTAAAATAAATATACTCGCTTCTGGCTCAGAGATCCAATTAGCCAAAAAACTAATTGATAAATTAGCCCAAAATCAAATTTTTGCTAATTTGATTTCAGTTCCAATTTTACAAAATTTAGTTGAAAATCCACTACTGATTAAAAAATTAGAATTAGAAAAGTTGCCTATTTTTGCCCTTGAGGCTTCAAATGATCCTTTGTGATTTAAATTAGCTACTGTCCAAAAATTTTCTGGACATTTTGCCAGTGGCTTTGGCGAGTCAGCCCCAGGAGACATTGTTTATGAATTAAAAGGTTTTAGTGTTGATTATTTATTTGAAAAGGTTTTAAAATTTTTAGAAAATAAGTAAATTTAAAATAAACTTAAAAAAATTTGTTTCCTAAAACTCTCTAAAGTTAAATTAATATTAGAAATTCAGACAGGCCAACTAATGCCTGTCTGAATTTTATTTAACGAATTAAAACAAAAAATACTAAAATTTTAACTAAATAGTCTTGTTTTGCTTATATTTTATCAGGTTACAAATTGAAACTGTAGCACAAAAATGTCTCCTGGGTTTGACAGTTTGATGGTAAAAACCCATTTTTTAGTGAGAAAAATATTCAAAAATATCGGTAAATCCGGGTTTTTTGAGCCAAAGTCTTAATTTTTATTATTTTAAAATAAGCTTTTGCAAAAAAAAAAAAAAATGCTTGGTCTAAGAAAAAATTATGTTATAATTACACTCACTAAGAATAAATTAATAAATTTTGATATTGAATTAAAGGGGAATGAGTTATGTTTTTACCATAAAAAAATTAGAAAATGCGAATTATCCATTATATTTTTAAATATGATGGAATGCCTTAAATTTGACCGTTTAGAAATCTACAAATTTATGGCTTTTGATTATTGTTCTTTCAAAACTTCATATGTTTTTTTAGGCTCGAAGTAAATAAAAACGAGTTTTCTTTTTGCATTGATTTTAAATAGCAGTTGTATTTTTTTTTATGATTTTTCCCAGTTGGTTTTTAAGACTAAACAAGTCTTTTAAGTTTTGTAAAGTTGAACTTAAGTTAATTTCCTTAGTGTAAATTTCAAATTTTTTGACTAATTGGTCAATATTAGTTTTTCGCCGCTCATATCACGAATCGACATAATAAGACCTAAGTGTGAATTAGGGAAAGCTTTTTTTCCTAAAAACGCAACAAGTGCAGAGTCAACTCCACCAGAAATACCAAAAATCACGCCTTTTTTATTTGTTTTTTTACTCTTGCCGAATTCATTTTATAATATAATTTATATAATTATTTATTTGTACATTATTTTTCATAAATAGAATAATTTCTTGTATGATTATAGTGCAAAAATAATTTTTTTAGTATAAATTTCATATATAATATACAATTTTTTTTCCAGGAGGATATAGATGTCTTATCAAAACAATACCGCTCAATTATTAAAATCAACTAAATCATGAGCAAATATATTATTAATTATTCGTATAGTTAAATTTGCTTTAGGTGTTATAACAATTATTGTATTTTTTGCTGCAGGTGCTGTTGGTGCAGGTCAGGGCAGCACCGGCCCAGAAGATGCTAAAAAAGCTTTCTCAGCAATTTTAGAAGCAGCTACGTTTGTACTTGTAATGCTTGGTTTTTGGTGTGTATTATCATTTGTTTACTGAATTTTATTAATTATTTCCCCTTTTAAATTAAATGATCTACCAATGCGAATGAACCTAAAAAATGCTCACTTTATTTCAAAGTTTAAGCTAATTTTCGGACTTTCTATTGTTGCAATTTTTATTCCTTTAATTAGTATAATTTATCTTATTATGCTTAGATCATTTATTTCAAAGTCAGAAAAAGAAATTATTGAAGATTCTCTTGATTAATTTTTTGTAACACATAAAACAAAAAATTTTTTTAAAATTAAAATAAAAAGGGTGAAATAAACCAGGACACTTTTTTAAGATTACATCATCAAACTAGGAAACTCAAAATATTAGAAATTCAGACAGGCTCACCAATGCCTGTCTGAATTTTATTCTAATTAATTAAAACAAAAAAACTAAAATTTAAACTAAAATAGTCTTATTTTGCTTATATTTTATTAGGTTATAAATTGAAACTATAGGCACAAAAATGTCTAAGATATACAAAATTATATAAAAACCATTTTTTGTTAGACTTGAAAAATTTGCAATATAACGCGGTACTATGTAAAAAAAATAAAGTGAAAATGCAATACTAAATAAACCAAACAAAATGCCAATACTGGCTTTTTGGTCAATAAGTTGATTAGTAGGCACAACTAGTAAAACTATGGCTGCTATCATAAAAAGGATAATAAAAATAAAATGAAATATATTTTTGATAATTGAGAATTTGTAAAATTCTCAATTAGTTTTGGTTTTGGATTCTTCTGTTATTATTTCTTCATTTGTCTTTAATTCTTCTTCTATATGCGATATGTTCGAATCAAAACTTACAGTTTTGGTGTTTCTGTAAAACAACCGACCGTAGCGTCCCAAAAAACTCGCAAAAAAAGCTAAAATAGTAGATGTTTGATTTGCCTCTTCAGTTTTATCAATTGATTTATATATTTTGAACAAATGAGAAGCTAATGAAAAAAGTAAAATTCACGCAAACCAAAATGTAAAAGCAAATATTGCCCGTAGAACATCTGCAAAATTTCTAATAAAATTATTATCGATTTGCCTAATACCACTAGAGGATAACCCATATGTAAAAATTATAGCCGATAATATGGTAAAAAATAGAGTCAATAAAACAAAACGATTAATAATTTTCCATTTAGTTATTTGTTGTCCGGTAGTTCAATGATTGGCAATTGTATTTTTTGGACTAAACGAGTTATTAATTAATAAAAACGACATAGTTAAAGGGAAAAGTAAAAAAGCATTTGAAAATTGTTTAAGATTTATACCAGATTGTTTAAGAATTTCATCATCCCTTAAATTTCAAGCTAAAGAAATCCGAAAAAATAATGAAATGAAAAACAAAAAAATAGCTATTAAAACTATGACCATCAATACTCTTCCAATTAAAGTGTCTAGGTCAACATTATTTTTTCTATGCGAACTCAATCTAGAAGTATGCTCATATGAACTACTATATAAAACAAATAACGAAAGATAAAACATTGTTTTAATTATTGACAAAACAAACAAAATTCAAAATTTTCTAGAATTTTTGTCATTTAATTTTTTTTCTTTTATTAGATTAATTAAATTGGTCATATTTCAATTATTTTTAAATTTACCGGCTAGGTAATTTGATATTTTTTAGTTGGTTAGTTAGTATAATTTGTCTAAACTCTAAGTTTATAAAACCAGTATATGTAATAAAGTATTTTAAAATAAGGTATTTTTTTTACAATTCCTTAATAAAAAATTAATAGTAGGATATAAAATTATGATAAGAATTAAACTAAAATAGTCTTGTTTTGCTTATATTTTATTAGGTTATAAATTGAAACTGTAGGCACAAAAATGTCTAAAATATATAAAATTAGTGAAGCTCGTTTGGAATGCATGTTAACAGAATCTGCTAAATAACGAGGCCCAATGTATATAAGGTAAGTCATAGTCGAAATATTAAATAAATTAAAGAAAATTAGACTAACACCAGTGTTACGAAAAATTTCATTTTTAGTTATAGCTAGCGACATTGTCGCTGTAAAAATTATAAGAAAAATTAAATAGAATATATTTTTTACAATTGTAAATTGATAAAATTGTCGACTAATTTTGTTATTAATTACTTGTGTTTCTACTTCATTTTGGCTTGTTAGTTTATTTTCTGTAATTTTTAATTTTTTAGAAAGTCTCAAAACATTTTTTCAAGCATTGAAGTAAAAAAATGGCATGAAAAAAACGTAACTAGCTGATTCCCAATAAGTTTTTTCTCTCTTGTTGATTAATCTGTATATTTTAAGAGAATAGGAAGCCAAAAAATAAAATGGAATTAAAAAATAGAAAATCCCAACAAAGATTATTATAATTACAACATCATTAAATTCTTCAAATATTGTATTATTTGTGCTAGAGCGAAGAATTAACGAAACAATAGCAAGTACAATCGAGGTAAACCAAAGAAGAACAACTAAATCCTTAACAAAGTTAATGATTTTTCATTTAAGTATTAATTGCCTTGTAGTCCAATCATTGCCAATTGAAATTTTGTCTCTAAGTGACTTAGTAATTAATAAAATTGAAGTAATTAAAGGAATAAGCGCAAAACCAATCGAATATTGCTTAACATCTAGCCCAGTTTGTCTAAAGACTTCATCATCCCTCAATTTTCAAGCAAAAAAGATACGCAAACCCAATGAGGCAAGAAACAATAATAAAAATATACCACTTATTGTTGTTTTTAATCTTCCAATTGGTGTTGTCGAATCTGATCCAATTGTTTGTTCGCCATCAACACCGCTAATACCAGTTAAAATAACACCTACAACAAAAATTATTGTTTTAAAAATTGACAATAAAAAAAGTATTATAAATTTTATGGAATTATCATAATTAAATTTTTTGTTCATTTTTAAATTGATTAAATAACGGATATTTAGCCTTTTTTTAATATACGCTTATGAATATTAATTAAATAACCCTATTTACCTCCATTATAGAAAATTGTATAATTTATTATACCATAAATATATAAGAATTATACAAGCATCAAATGCTTAAAAAATCCTTATTTTACTGATATTTTAGTATTATAAGCCCTAGGTTTTCTCGTGGTCTTAAACGAAGATTTTAAACCCAAAACATTAAAAACATTATTTTATTTAAATGACAAAATTGCATAATTGGATAAGGAAAATGTTTTTGTTCAAGATATCAGCTACACGCAAGGTTCGTCAGGTTCTCCTCTATTTTACAAAAACAAAATTGTTGGCTTGTATAGAGGTAAAAAATTAAAAAACGGCAAATTAACCCCGTTCTTTAGACTTATTGATTTAGATACTTATCAAGAAATTAAATCTGTAGTTTCAAAATTATAAACATTCCCAGCTTTAGTTCATAATAAAAAAATATTTGATATTAGGTTATTTTTCCAAAAAAGTTCATACACTGTGTATAATTTACTAATATGATAAAAATTGTTAATTTTGGAACTATATATATATATATATATATATATATATAGTTAACATTAATAAAACCCAAGCAAAAAGGATTTCTAATGTCTAGGATTAAGGTGTTAGAAACCTTTTCTGGAATTGGGGCGCAAGCAAAAGCTATTGCTAATTTTGAAAAAGGCAAGAAAAAATTTTTTGAAATTGTTGCCACAGTTGATTGAGATGCTCGATCAATTATTACATATGCTCAAATCCATCATAATGTTTTGTCTGATGTTGATAAAATTTTAAAAGAAAATCAACTTAGTTCACCAGAAAAAATAAATTTTTTTTTAAAAAAATTTGAATTGTCTCTAGATTCAAAAAGACCCTCACAAATAACAAGAAAAGATTTAACTTTTAAAAAAATTCTTGTGGCTTCAATTATAAAAAGCAATAATTTAGGTTCAATTATAAATTTAAATGTTGAAGAAATTAATCGCTTAGCTCCTAATTTTGTCACTTATTCTTTCCCTTGTCAAGGTCTTTCGATTGCTAACATGGGCCGTGCAAATGGCATTTTTGATAAAAATTCAACAAGTTCTCTTATTTGAAATGTTTATTCACTAATTAAGGGATTGAGTGTTAAGCCAAAGTATCTTTTAATGGAAAATGTGCCTAATTTAATATCAAAAAAATTTATTAATCAATATAAAATCTGAAAAGAAACTTTGGAAAAACAAGGTTATAAAACTTTTACTGCAACATTAAATGGGCTTAATTTTGGCTCAATTCAAAAAAGAAATCGAGTTTTTGCTGTTAGTTTTCTAAAAGAAATAAAAACCCCTTTTGCCAGCGACATAGAATTTAAAAAATATATCCTAAATTTAGGTCAAGACATTTCGACCAATTTGGATAAAAGGAAGCAAATTTTTCAATCGATTTTTAACTTTGATGAAAAAAATAGTGAAAATGCTGGGTTTTTAATTAATGCGACTCCGTCCCGGATTAAGATGGTTGAAAAAGTTGAAAAAATTAATGAGTCAAAAAATTTTATTATTAGAACCTTGACAACCAAGCAAGACAGGAATCCAAATACCGGGATTATTAAATTTGAAAATAATTTAGAAAAAAAACTTAATTATCGTTTTATCTCAAATCGTGAAGCTTTTTCGTTAATGGGTTTTGAAAATAGCGACTTTGAAAAGCTCAGACCTTTAATTTCAAAAAATATATTAACAAAAGAATCATTATATCGCCAAGCCAGGAAATTCTATTATAGTAACAATTTTAGAAGCGCTAATAAATTTAATTTATAAGATCGACAAGGAGAATTATGGCGAAGAAAAAAGTTAATAAAAATGGAAATAGTGCAAAAAATAATAACTTAAAGCCATGAAAAATTGGTACTGCTATATTCGCATATATCAAACCTTTTATAGAAGATTTAGGCCCAATAATCGACAAAAAGCATTTAGATTTTAAAGTTGAAGATACTAACAAAATAGTTCCTTGCTCACAATTTGCACACAAAAAAATTACTACTAAAGATTGAAAACGACAAAAACACATAGCCAAGTCAACGTTTTGACAACGTGTTGCCATACTTGAAAGTCTTCAAATTGTATCTATAAATAAAAAAAATTATCCTCCTCTTATTAGACTTAAGATTAAGAAGGATTTAGCCAATTTTTATAAACAGAATCGAGATGAATGAGATGGAAATTCAACTTTTAGGCATAATCATATTAAAAATATCGCCTTAGATTTATTTGAAAAATTTATATCTTCATTCAAAAAAGCAAACAAGGCGATTGATAAAAAATTAAATTCAATTTGTTTTAATTTACTTTTATCTTTTGATGCTTTGTATCTTAATAGCAAATATAAAGAAATTTTAGTAAAAAACAGTGGTAAAAATGATGCTGTTATAAAAGGTGCTATTGAAAGTTTCGGTAGCTTTTGAAAACCAATAACGGAAGATATAAAAGGCGATAAACAAAGAAACACCCTCATAAGCAAAATAGAAAATTATCTACAAAAAACAATAGAAATTTTAGAAAAGGATGAAATTGAAAATTCGCAAGATTTAGTAGTCGACAATAAAATAAAAAATAATGAGTCTAAATTCATTAACACAGAAGATTTAGTAATAAAAGATGAAAAACTAAATAAAAATAATAGCAAAGTTCTTGATATGAAAGATGAATTTGAAGCTATTGATGTGAAAGATGAAGACGAACATGAAGACGAAGATGATGAACCAACAAAAAGTAAAACTTCTATAAATAAAAGCTGGATTAATGAAATAATGAAGGCTGAAATAAAAGAAGATTACAAAAAAAATGATAATAATATTAATTTAGTCAGAGAAAAAAGCAAAAATGTGTCTTCAGAAACAATAACAGTGCAAGAATATTTACAAAAATTTCATGAATACAAAATCTATTTACCTTTTTTTCAAAGAAATTATACTTGAGATACTGGCCTAATAGCTAATTTTTTTGACCTAATTTTCAAAGAGTTTGATACTAAAGAAGATTTTTTGTTTTTAAACACGATTATTTTTGCAGAAAAAAAAGCAAGCGAAGGGTTTTGAATTGTTGATGGGCAGCAAAGAACTGTTTCTATTATCTTAATTTTGATCAGTATACTAAAGATGGCAAGCCATCCTGACGAAAATATATTTTTAGAACAGCCTAGCATTTATCAAACAATAAGCAAAATATTAGTAAACTTTTCTAAAAACAATAGCCAATATACCCCTTTGCTGAATTTTTTTAAAAATAATGAAAAAATGGACAACACTATTTTTTCCAGAAATATACAAAAAATTTTAGAAAAATTATGAGAAATTAAAATTAATAAAAACTCACTAGACTGAATAAATGATTTTACAAATTTTATTCTGAATAAGGTTTTATTAACATTAATTAGAATTTCGGAAATTAAAGATGAGCAATTTGCAAAACTTTTTATTAGTATAAATGTTCAATCAAAACCAATTGATGTGGTTGATTTAATCGCCTCTAGGGTAAATGAAGAATCCCAACAAGAACAAATTCCATATGTCAAACTGATACAACAATATTTTGGTGGAGAAAAAGAAAATAAAAAGAAACTAGGGGCATTTTTACAAAATCAACAATATTTTATTGAGGATGAATTCAATACCCAAAATACAGAGAATAATTTATTTTCCTTATACCAACAACTTGATAATTTATTAAATAAATGAACAAATAACAGGGCATTAACTAAGGAAACGCTAGAAGAATTTGTTAAAAAGATATTAGTCTTTGAATATGCATATGTCGGACATATAAATTTTTTATTAAATCAAACAGATATAAATGACACTAGCTTAGAACTTTTAATCCAAAAATTTAAAGACAAAATTAATACAAATGAACTAGCTTTTATAAATTTACAAATCAATATGATTTCAAAAAAAGGTGCTAACAACCCCTATTCATTAATAATCCAAAGTGCAATAAAGGAATTTGGGATTTTTGAAGATAGTCTAAACTCGACCAACAAAAAAGAAAATTTGGAGTTATTTAGTTCTGTTTTATTTCAAATTGAAAAGTCTAAAATTATTTATTACAGTAATTTTCGTGGCCAATCATTAAGAAAAGGAATCTATACTATGTTGTTGCAACAAAAAAATAATCCAAGTTTTTTAAAAAATGACAAAGAACTTTATCACAAATTAGTAGAATCGTTAACAAACGAAACTGATAAAGTTAACTCTAACGATTTTAGAAACTACATAGAAAATGAAGACAAAAATGATAAAAATTTGAAAAAAAATGTTATTTTGAGAGTACGAATTAGCCTTAGAAAAAACGGAGAAATTCATCCAAAATATAAAAAGAATAAACATTTTGGGACTGAATTTACAAGTCAATTAACAAATTTATACAATAATATAGATGATCCTATTTCAGTTGATCACTTTTTTCCGCAAAAACCTAGCAAAGATTATAATATAGGTTTTTTAATAAATAACGACAAAAGTTACCAAGAAAAGTATAATAAAATAGTACAAAAAATTGGAAACTTAATACTTCTTCATAAAGATACTAATTCAAGAAAGCAAAATAAAACTTCTGAACCAATCTGTCAAAATATACAAGATGTTTTGATTCAAGGAGTTACTGATATAAACGGAAATTATATATTAGAAAGTCTTTGCAATAAAGGTCTTTATTATGAAATTGCCCCTGCTGATAAGAATCATAAAAAACTCGAAAAATATAAAGAGGATTTTAATAAAATTGAAAAATTAATTAATAAAAGAACTGACCAAATATTCAAGATTTATTTTGAAATTTTCTTTAATAAAAGAGAAAAAACTAAATAAATTAAAGCGTTTTTTATAGTGTTAAGTTCTATTTTTGGCCTTGGTTTGCAGTTTATTAGCAAGAATAATTTAAATTAAAACTATTTTTAAATAGTTAAGACTAACTAAAAACAGTTAAAAAATAATAAAAAAATAGCTAGCGCTATCTTTTTTAACTAGATTAATTTAGAATTTTTATTTTGTTAAAATGTATTCAACCAGTGTTTTAACCATTACACCAGTTGGAAGATTGCGAACAAAGGCAGTCGCGGCAATATCTAAATGAAGAAATGGTTTATCTTCGACAAATTCAGCAATAAACATTGCAGCAGATGATGAGCCAGCCTTACCGGAAAAATCAGTGTTTTTTAGATCTGCTACTTTGGAATCACGAATATTTTGGGCAAAATCTAGGTGTAGTGGCATTCTCCAAATTAATTCACCAGCTTCTTTTGATGCTTCATTGAAACTTTTTCAAATTTTATCATCATTAGCAAATGCGCCAGTAAAAGTTTCACCAAGAGCAACGCGAATTGCGCCTGTTAGAGTTGCCACTGAAATAATTTCGGTTGCATTTTCTTCACGAATTGCATATGTTATTGCATCTGCTAAAATCAAGCGACCTTCGGCATCAGTGTTGTTAATTTCAACAGTTTTACCATTTTTTGATTTTCAAACAGAATCAGGTGTATTTGCATCACCATTTAGCCGGTTGTCTGTTAGTGGTAAGACGGCAACAACATTAGCTAGCGGATTAAATTGTGAAAGGGCATCAATAGCAGCAGCACAAATTATTGCCCCTGACATGTCGTATTTCATGTCATTCATATATGTACCAGTTTTTATATTATATCCACCAGAGTCAAAAGTTATTCCTTTTCCAACAAAAGCAGTTTTATATTGACTTCCTGGCAGTCCATCATAAGAAATAACAACAAGTTTGGCATCATAAGTTGAGCCACGATTTACAGCTAAAAGTAAATTCATCCCTAATTTACGGATTTCTGACTCGCCAAGAACTTTTACAGTTAATTTAGGGTTTTGGGAAATTTTTTTCTGTATTTCAGCTGCTAAAAACTCTGAAGAGGCAATGTTTGGTGGGATATTTTGGTAATAGCGAGCATAATTTACAGCATTATTGATTATTTGGTATTTATTAATTATTGGTTTTAATTCATCTAAATAACTCGAGACAACTAAAATATCACGGTATTTTGTTCGCTGTTTATCATATTCTGCTCTTAGGGAAAAAATATCAGAACGAACAAAGGCAACAACTTCAATTAAATAACGAAGGAAGCTATTTGGAAATTTATCAAAATCAATTTGGATATCTCGTGGGTAATTAGCTAGTTTTTGTGCAATTTTGCGAAATCTTGAAGGTGTAAATTCTTTTGTGGGCGAACCTAAATTAATATATGCTTTATTTTGGCCAAGATATTCAGTGATTGCAAGGTCTTCTTTTAATAGCATTGGGATTTGCGAGTCAAAATAGACAGGTTCGATTGTTATCCTATTTGATTCAAATTTATTGGAGTATTTGACAAAAATTTCTGAGAATTTTTTCATTTTAAATATGTGAGCCTTACTAAATTAATTATATATAGCTTAAAAGTTTGGTTATAGAAATTATAGCCTAAAAACTATATTTTTTTGAAAAATAAATATAAAAAAAAGTTATCTTAAATTAATGCACTAATTCAATACAAAAGTAATCTAAAAAATATTAGAAAAATACTAATCTAATTAAAAGTGGCTTCTAAATACTGGATTTTATAACCAAGTCCAACTCATTTTTCTTCATAAGAAGTCATAACATTTTGACTAACACGGGAAGAATTTAGTAAATCATTAGTTTGGTAGATTATTTTTCAACCATTTTGTTCTAAGGATTCTAAAGAGTACTGGAAAAATTTTTGGTTATCGGTTTTTAATTTTAGAATACCATTTTTTGTTAGTATTTCTTTATAAATATCAAGAAAAAGTTTGTAAGTAAGTCTACGCTTATAGTGTTTTTTCTTTGGCCAAGGATCAGGAAAGGTAAGCCATAGCTGACTTACCTTTCCGTTCAACATTGACAATAAATTTTTTGCATCACAAATAAGGATGAAAAAATTTATTAAATTATAAGTATCAACATATTTTAAAGATTTAACAGCAGCAGAGGGAAATTTTTCAACACCTAAAAACTTTTTAGAAGGATTTTCAAAAGCAAGTTTTGTAATCATTTGCCCTTTACCCATTCCTACTTCTATTATTCAAGAATCATCAACAAATATTGGATTTTCAACTAGTAAATTATGTTTTTGAATTCTTTCAAGTGCATCGGGAATATTTCTTAATCGCATATTAAAATAGATAACTATTTTTAATTATTTTTTTATGAATGGCAATTGATATCATGTTGTCCGCGAATTTCAAAGTGCTCATCAACAATTCCACTCTCAATTTCTTCAATGGTAAATGTAGTGTGATGAATGTGTTTTAAATTGTGTAAGTCAACAGGAATTTCCATTTCGTGAACAATGTTTAATTGACTTGCTTGAACTTGTTCAGCGTTAATAATTTCAATTTGTCTTGCAATATCAAGATTTTCTTCTAAATTAACAACAGGTTCTGGTTCTATTTCTACTTGTGGTTCAACATAAACTGGTTCAGCTGGTGCTTCGTAGTAAGTTGGCTCAAAAACAGGTTCTGGCTCAACATAAATTTCAGGCTCAGGCTGTTCAAAAACAGGTTCTGGTTCTACATATTCTTCAGTTGTTTGAACTTGTAAATCTAATGGTTCATCAAAAACAGGTTCCTGTTCCATTGGTGCAATACTTACAGGTTCAGGTTGTTCAACAGGAGGATTATCAAATTCGTTTTCTAATTCAGGGTTATCTTCAACTTCTGTTCCTCAATGAACAATTTTAACACTTTTTCCGTCTCGAAGATCAGCGGTGAAAATCATAATTAAGGTGATTATGTTTCAAATTACAGAAAGACCAAGAATTACTCCACCTGTGATTGTTAAAATTTGGACATCTCTTGCAATTTCGTCTTGGGCTGTTGATCCTAAATACATCATTTGGGAAATGAAAATCATTAAAAGACCAACGAGAGTAAAGGTAAATCTAATAATTGCTAGACTTATTCTACCCAAATACCAAAAACCAAACCCAAACAAACCAAGAAAGAGCTCATTGTAAAATGCGTCGCTTTGCAATAAGCCATCTTTCCTTTTTTTGTCTAAATATGCCATTTTTACTCCTTTTTTTTAAAAAATTAGGTATTTTATATTTCTTGAAAGAATCTAAAAATTAATTTTATCTATCGATTTAAAATTATACATGAAAATAAAAAAAACCAATAAAAAAATAAAATTTTTTTAATAAACTATCTTACTTTTTTTGAAAATCGACTAGAGTATAATATAAAACATTTCCGCCAAGATTTTCTTCAAAAATTAACTTTTCAACAAGAGGAACGCTAACACCTTCAACACCGCTTCGGTAGTTTGTAGTAATTCTTGCATATTCTTGTAGTGGGAATTTTTCAGTTTTTTGGCCGATAAATTTAGGGTAAATTTGAAGTCACGGACTTAAAGTTGCTTCTAAATTAAGCATTTTTTGGTTTTTGAACTCTTTTTTAATAGTTATATTAAAAATAAAATTATCTTGATTTAAAAGAAAAACTTGATAAGTTTTAGTTTCAATATTTGTCTCTGGATCAATTTCGCTCGGCGATTTTACAATTGCAATGTCAATAAATTTATTTGAATTAGGTTGATAAAAACTATTTTTTAAAGCTTCATTTCTGAGACCGATATTTAGTTCATCGTTTTGCTGCTGAAATTGGTCAATTTTTGCAAGCCCGCGGACAAAAACAGCAGAATTCAAATTTTTTAAGAGCCAAAGTCAATTGTTTTCAAATAGTTCATTAACACTAAATTTAGCTTTTTCAAACAAAACAGGATTTGAATTGCCCCTTCCAAAGCCACCAATTATTGAATCACTTGGCGAGTTGTTTATTGAGTTATAAAAACTTAAATTAAAGGCTAGATCATTCAAATAGTTATCAGAATCAATCGTTAAAATTCGGTTTATTAATTGCTCTTTTGAGTCAGCATTTTCATAAATTTTATCTAAAAGTTGATTGATGATAGTGTTTTCTAAAAAAGGTTGGGCTTTTTCTGCTTGGACTATATCATTTTTTGCAAATTTTTCGTATTTAGCTTGATAATTAGTTGGTTGACTAGTTGGCTGAGTGCAACTAGCTAAAAAACCAGCTGATAAAAATGTTAATAAGTTAACGGAAAATAGTAATTTTTTATTTTTTTTCATCTTTTTCCTTAAAAAACATTTGCGCAGGCAAATTATAACGGAATTTTTTTACAAAATCATTTTCAAAATCATGATAAGCTTCCTGAGAGGCATGATAAAGTGCTTGGTGGAAAATTTCGGTAAGAACTTTGGCCGAAATTTTATTTTTTGTTTTAGGAAAATGATATACAAAAGGATTTAGACTTACTTTTGGCTCTGAGCCTGAATTATCAACTCTTAAATTTATTAATGTGTTTTGTTTTAATATATAAAGATCTTTATAATTACTTACAAATCTTGATGTGTCACCTTCAGAAATTGACTCAAGATATTTATTTGCATAATAAAAAGGCTCGGTAAGATCTTCTTGGTCTTTAACAAGTTTTTTAAATTCATCACTGTGAGCAACTTTTATACTACCATCTTCGTTAAATTGATCAGGAAATGAGTATCATTTATAAAAATCAAGTCTAAGTTTGTCAAGTCTTTCAAGAATAAAAAGTCAGTTTGTATCAACAAAGTTTTTATATTCTTCAATTGCGGCTTCAAAATCTGGACCATCAGTATTATTTAATTTTTCTTGAATTTTTTTTCATTCAGCCTCTAATTTTTCAATGTTTTCTTTTGCATAGTAAGCATTAAAAAATTGGACTTTTTTGTTTTCATTATTTGGTCAAATAGTATGAAAAATAAAGTCAAAAACACGGCGATTATTGAATTCTTCAGCTGTTTCATTTTTTATTTTAATGTCCAATTTTTCATCAATAAATTTAGAATAATTGTCCATAAAAGCTGAATTTTTCTTTGACGGTTCTTCAGGTTTAGTACTAATATCGCTACCTTTTTCCAAATCTATTGAATATAAACTGTATTTGTGAAATTTATAAGGAGAATTAAATAAAGAAATATCAGTAGTAATATTTGAGAAAAAATTAGAGCTAGTTAGATCATTTTTTTCATTAAATAGCTGATTTTTTACAGTGTTTTCGAGATTTGCAAGATCATTTTTATACTTTTCTTCAAGTTCAGCAAGCTCTAAATTAGGATCAGAAACTTCTTGACCTGATTTTTTTTGATCAGGATTAGTATCTACGTCTTGAAAATTTGTGGCTCTAACGTTTCGTCGGGTTCCAAAAGCTCGACGATTGGTTTTTTCTATGAATTCTCTTTGTTGAGGTGTACATGCGCTTAAATTTTCAGCACTACAAAAATTGCTTTCATCCTCGTCCTCTTCGTCTTCAGAATCAAGGTTTTGGGTGCTTTGACTTTTAAATCTAGCGATTTTGTCTTGTAATTCGGCCTTTTTTTCTTCAAAATCATCGGTTAGATTTTCGCGTGCGGTCTCAAGTTTATCTTTGAAATACTTTTGTTCTTCAGTTTTTACTCAATTTTCGATGGCATTTGCAAAAGAAAAATTATCAGCAATTTGATCTTCAAGCACAAACATATTATAGTCAAGTTTTGTTTTTAACTCGTTATTAGTTTCAAAAGCGGTGAATCTAATAAATTTATTTTTGTCAAAAATCAAATAATAAACGCTATTTTTATCAAATTGATCGGCTTCTCTGTCAATTTTAACAAAATCAAAATTTTTATTTGTAATTTTGATTTTGTTATCTTTTAGCAAATTTATTTTTTCTTCATTAGCATTTTTGACAAATCTTCCGGTGTAAGGATTGAAAATAAAAGATAATTTGTCAATATTTTCAAGTAAAAAAAGTCAATTTCTTGATAAATATGAATGAATTGTAAATCGCGAATTTTCGCGTGTTTCGGTGTATTGATCTTTGAAAAAAGTAAAATATGGTCTTGAAAAAATAAGAGAATATTTTAATTCGCTAGTTAATTTTGGCAAATTTAGATTAATTTGGTTTGAAATATAGTCTTGTTTTTGAAGTTCGTTATTAGAAAAAACTGAATTAACAAATTCCTGAAATTTAAGATTTGTAAGCAATGATTTATTCTCGGGTTTTGGTTGAGATTCGTAAAAATTATAAATTCCGCTGCAAGAAATAAACAAAAAAGAGGTTGGCAGTGTAGCTAAAATCAGTAATTTTTTCTTCAACATTATTTAGTAGTCCCCGTATTTAATATATATTTTTGGTACATTTTTTGCAGATTTTCTGTTTTTTGACCACAGTAGTAAATTTGCCCTTTATTTATTAGTGTTAAACTATCAATTAAAGAATCAATTTCTTGCAAATTATGACTTGAAAGGAAAATTGTTTTTCCTTGTTTGTGTAAAATTCTAATAATTGCTAAAAATTCACTTCGCGCTGAAGGGTCTAAGTTTGAAAAAGGTTCGTCAAATATTATTAGTTCTGGATCATGAATCAAAGACTGAACAAGCATAATTTTTCTTTTTTGCCCTGAAGAAAAGTTAAATGGTTTTAATTTTGCTAAATCTTCAATTTTTAAAAGTTTTAAATAATAGTCAATTTTTTGCTTTACTAACTTAGAGTTCATTTTTGACATTAGTCCAAATTCATACAAAAATTCGTATGAATTTAACTCAGGTGGAAAAATTGAATTTTCGGGAACATAACCAATAAATTTTTTTGCTTCTGGCAGTTTATTTGAAAAATTATTAATAAGAATTGTTCCTGAAAAATTCTGATATGCATCGACAATACACTTAATAACAGTTGTTTTTCCCGCTCCGTTTTCACCAATAAAGGCATGAATTGTGTTTTTTTTAACCTTAAAAGTGACATTTTTTGCCCCTTTTTCGGATTTAGTGTAGATTTTTGTTAAATTTTTAACCTCCAAAACTCAATTTGACATTATTTATAATCCTTTCTAGTGTAAATTCGAAAGATGAAATAAACTAAAACTATTGAAATAAATGCTCAAATTATCGGGTAGAAATTTTTAATTACAACGTGATGATTAGATTTTATTTCCATAATTTGTAAAACTGGTTGGAATAAAAAGTTGTTGCTTTTTGCTAAATTAAATCTTTTTATTACTTTGTTGTCAACTAGTCTTTGTTCGGCGCTAAATGATGAAAATCCGCCGATTTGATAATTTTGTTGGTCAATTTTGACAAAAAATGGCGCTGGATCAAAATTATTTTTGTCATTTTTTAATAAATTATTAAGAACAAAGCTATTTTGTTTATTAAAATAAAGTCAATAAATGAGTGAGGTAGCCAAATATATTTTTTTCTGAACTTGGTTTTCAATTTGTGTTATGTCCGGATTTTTTGCAAGAACAACAGTTTGTTCATCAACTAAATCTAAAAGTTCTTTATCAGTTGAAATGGCCGCTGAAATTTTTTCAAGAATATCTTTTTGGGTATTTTCTTCTGTAAAGCCTTCAAAAAATGTACGCGCGTATTTGCTAAAAACCTTAGATGAAACAACTTGTTTTATTAAATTTCACTTTAATTTACCAACAAGATCAGATGTAAGCCCGAAAGTTTGGGAGTCCTGTGGAAGCATTTTATCAAAATTAGACGCATCTTCATTAGCATAAATTATTTCTCGATTTTCAAGATCTTCAAAATGTGAATCATTTTTAAGAGCTCCAGGAACTAAAATTACTTCTTGGTTATTTGAAAGTTTATATTTTTGAAGACTTGGAACTGTTGAAAGAAGATAATTTTTTTCTTTTGATTCTAAATTGTTTGCATAAATGTAATTTTTAAGAAAACTATCCTGATTTCCGGCAGCATTTTCGATTGCATCACGATCTTTTGGTTCAAAAATATTAATTAATTGGTAAGGAATTAATAAATAAGAAGCTACTTGCCAGATTTGGGCTGCAGCTGAAGAATCGTTTCAAGCTTGTTGAATATAATTTATTTGTCGATCGGTAAAATTAGGGTTATCAACTTGTTTTGGAATTATAAAAAAACGGTCTTGCTTGTCATTTAAGTAAAATTTTTCGACATCAGCAATTGTTTTTGAATCATAACCATTATGTTCTAAATTAAGAATTTCGGCAAATCTATTAATGCTTGAGGTTGAATTAAAAGCTGTTGTTGAGCCAATTAAAATAAAAGGTGCAAATGAAAAAATAGCAATAGCAAGTGATGATTTTGAACTAAATTTGTGACTAACAATTACTGTAATTCCGCCAAAAATAGTAAATGAAAAAAATGGTGATAAAAACCCAAATAATAAAGGTGTGTTGACTTGGTCAAAAAATGAATAATTAATTAAATAAAATCCTATTAATAAAAAATCAATAAAAACTGACCAAATAAGTCCGAAAAATGTTAAAAACAAGATTTTTGTCGCAATAAAATAGTGACGAGAATATGGTTTTGTGAAAGTTATTATATCAAGACTTTGAGTTGCCAAATCTTTAAAAATAGATAAAAACATATAGGATGATATAATTATTGTCAGTGAAAGATTTATAAAAAGGGTAATAAATGAAAAAAGACTAAAATTTGTCTCAGTTGCGTAAAATTTTGTAATTAAGGACAACATTACTGTTGTTAAAAAAGAAAGAATAATAAAAACATATACTGCTTTCTTTTTAAAACTTAATTTAAATAAAAATTTAAAATATTGATTTGATCTAAAAATGTTTGTTCTGACTTGTAGCAAAACGAACCTCTTCTACTTTTCTACTAATTTATAGTATAATAAAATAGTGAAAATTTAAAATTAGAGTCTAAGCTCGACTGTGTTAAATACTAACTAATTATACCACAAACTGTTAAAAAATATTTTTTACAAAAGGATAAAATATGATTATAGGACTTATCGGAGTGACAAACACTAGCATAAATTTAATTTATAACTTAATTTTGGCAAAAACAGATGTTGATTTTTTACTAATTGACGAAAATTTTATAAAAACAAATCAAATTATTAAGGAATTAAATCTAATAATAAAGCAAGGCGGATACAAAAATAAAGTATTTTTGGAAGATTATGACTCTTTAGAAAAAGCAAATATTTTGATAGTTGATCCAGCCCAAAATTTAGTTCCTGGAATGAGTCTAGTTGATCTTGCGCTTGAAAATTCAGAAAAAATTTATAAAATTGGTTATTTAGTTCGACACTCTAATTTTAACGGAATTGCTTTTGTCTTAGGTTATAACAATTCAATTTTATGTAAAATTTTTAGTTTTGCTACCGGACTTATTGGCAAAAAAGTATTTGGAATTGGCCCTAATTTAGAAAACATGCATGCAAATTTGTTTGTTAATGATTTAAATTTAAACATTGCAAAAGATAATGAATTTTTAGTATTAGGTGACCATGGTCATTCATTTTTGCTTGACTCAAACATTGAAAAAAATGAGACTACCATTGATAAAATCCGCAAAATTGATGATTATGTGGCCCAAACAAATAATGAAATACACGAAAATTTAATCAGAAAGACGCCACACAGTCGAGTTCTAGGACTAATTATCTCCAAAATTTTGCTTGATATTTTAAATCAAAGACAAAATTTTCACCTTTTAAATTGCTGAGTTGAGTCTTTTTATAATATTAGGGATGATTTTTTTTCTCTGCCTGTAAAAATCGATATTTTTGGACAAGTTAAAACAAAAGATATCAAATTAACTCAAACAGATCGTGAAAAATTAGTTAAATTTATTTGGGAAAAAAATAAACTTTTAGACCTAACAAATAAATTTTTGAGTCAATAAGATTTATTTATTTGTATTTTAGGCAAAATATTTTATAATTTAATTAATTTTTTTAAAATTGGAGGTCTATAATGTCAAAATTTCGCTCATATAAATTTAAAGGAATTGGTGCTTCTAGCGGAATATCGATAGCAAAAGTTTTTAAACTTACTGAACAAAAAATTGAAATTAGTGATGCAAAAATAACTGATATTGATGCAGAAATCAAAATTTTTCAAGACGGAGTGCGAAAATCTGTTGAACAAATTGAAAAAATTAAAAAATTAGCAACTAAACTTAATCAAGACGAACTTGAAATTCTTGATGCTCATATTTTAATTGCAACTGATCCGGTTTTGGAAGATGATACAATTAATATGATAAAAAGTGGATATTCAGCTGCATATTCCCTAAAAGAAACAGCAAAAAATCATACTAATTTTTTACTTGAAACTGGTGATGAATATTTAATGGGTAGAGCGGTTGATATTAAAGATGCTTCACAAAGAATAATAAAAAACATCCTAAATTTGGAAATAATTGATCTTAGTGCGATTGATGAAGATGTAATTATTGTTGCTGATGATTTAAAACCTTCTGATACTGCTCAATTAAATGAATATGTTAAAGGTTTTGCCACAAATATTGGTTCAAAAACATCTCACTCCGCAATAATGGCACGAAGTCTGGAAATTCCTGCAATTTTAGGTATTGGCGATATCCTTGAAAAGGCTGAAGCTGGCGATATTTTAGCAATTAACGGTGATCTTGGACAAGGAATTCTTAACCCAAGTGAAAGTGAAATTAAAGAATTTGAAATTTTAAAACAAGAATACGAAAATGAAAAAGCAAAACTTCAAGACTATTTAAATAAAGAATCAAAAAGCGCTGACGGGAAAAAAGTTGTAATTGCTGCAAATATTGGTTCAGTTGATGATTCATATGCTGCAAAAAAAGTAAATGCTGATGAAATTGGTCTTTTCCGCTCTGAATTTTTATATATGGATAACCAAAATTGGCCAACTGAAGATGAGCAGTTTTTTAGCTATAAAGCCGTACTTGAAAGTCAAAACCCTAAAAAAGTTGTTGTCAGAACGCTTGATATTGGTGGTGATAAAACCTTAAAATACTTTGATTTTGCAAAAGAAATGAATCCTTTTTTAGGATATCGTGCAATTCGTTTGTCACTTGATAAGACTGATATTTTTAAAACTCAACTTCGGGCATTAGTCCGGGCATCTGAATTTGGAAATTTAGCAATTATGTTTCCAATGGTTGCAACTCTTGATGAATTTTTTGCCGCAAAAGCTATTTTTGAGCAAGTTTATCAAGAAGTTAGTCAAGAAAATCCGAAAGTTGCAAAACGTGAAGATATAAAAATTGGTATTATGATTGAAATTCCAATTTCAGCAATTCATGCTGATCAATTTGCAAAATATGTTGATTTTTTCTCAATTGGAACTAACGACCTAATCCAATATTCCTTTGCCGCTGATCGAATGAATGAAAAAGTTGCCTATTTATACCAAACTTTAAACCCTGGGCTTTTAAAATTAATCAAAATGGCAATTGATGCAGCTCATAAACACAGAAAATGAATTGGAATGTGTGGTGAAATGGCCGGTGATATCAATGCTGTTCCACTTTTATTAGGTCTTGGTCTTGATGAATTTTCAGTTTCAACAAGTAGTGTTTTAAAAGTAAAGAAACTAATTTCTGACCTAAATTACGAGCAAATGGTTAAAATTGCAAATGAAGCCTTGCAATTTGATACCGAAAGTGAAGTAGTAAAATATCTTGAATCTTTAAATTTAATAAGACATAAATAATTTCCAATATTATTCAATTAAAATAAAAAGGTGAAATTTCACCTTTTTATTTTCCCGAGTTTCACAGTTTGATGAGATAATCTTAAAACTGGTCCGTTTTTGGGTACTTTTTAACTTTTTTGGCAACAGTTAATTACCTATTTTAAAACACCGGTAAAAATCAATTTATGGATAAAATAACAAAAATCATAAAAAAATACAACTACTATTTAAACTCAATGCAAAAAGAAAACTCGTTTTTATTTGCAGCGAGCCTAAAAAAATATATGAAGTTTTGAAAGAACAATAATTAAAAGCCATAAATTTAGAGATTTCTAAACGGTTAAATTTAAGGCATTCCATCATATTTAAAAATATAATGGATAATTCGCATTTTGTGATTTTTTTATGGCAAAAACATTCTTAATTCCCCCTTAATTCAATATCAAACTTATTAATTTATTCTTAGTGAGTGTTATTATAACATAATTTTATTTTAAGCCAAATATTTTTTTTTTTTTTTTTGCAAAAGCTTGATTTTAAAATAATAAAAATTAAGGTTTTATCGTCAAAAAACACGGATTTACCGGCATTTTTGCGTATTTATATTCACTAAAAAGCCAATTTTTGCCATCAAACTTTCAAACCTGGATACCGAAAGTGAAGTAGTAAAATATTTTGAATCTTTAGATTTAATAAGACATAAATAATTTCCAATATTATTCAATTAAAATAAAAAGGTGAAATTTCACCCTTTTTATTTTAATTTTTAAAAAAAACTTTTTTCTTATGTATTATAAAAACTTAATCAAGACAATCTTCAATAATTTCTTTTTCTGACTTTGAAATAAATGATCTAAGCATAATAAGATAAATTATATTAATTCAACCAACAAAAATTGCGAGAATAGAAAGTACGTAAATTCCCTGAAACTTTGAAACAAGGTGAACATTTTTTAGGTTCATTCGTCTTGGTAGATCATGTAATTTAAAAGGGGAAATAATTAATAAAATTAAGTAAACAAGTGATATTATACTCCAAAAAACAGTCGTTAGAATTCCAATCGTGGTTCCTCCAAGAAGTGCTGTAATGATAGCTTTTCTACTCTCTTCTGGGTTGGTGTTAATCTGACCCACAGCACCAATAATTCCGGCAATAAATACAATAAATGCTATAGTACCTAAAGCAAATTTAACTATACGAACAATTAATAATTTATTTACTCATGATTTAGTTGATTTTAATAATTGAGCGGCATCGTATTGATACGTCATTTATATCCTCCTGCAAAAATTGTATATTTTATATGAAATTTTATACTAAAAAATTATTTTTGTGATATAATTATACAAGAAATTATTCTAATTATGAAAAATAATGCACAAATAAATAATTATATAAATTATATTATAGAATGAATTCGCCAAGAAGTAAAAAAAGCAAATAAAAAAGGCGTGATTTTTGGTATTTCTGGTGGAGTTGACTCTGCACTTGTTGCGTTTTTAGGAAAAGAAGCTTTCCCTAATTCGCATTTAGGTCTTATTATGCCGATTCGTGATATGAGCGGTGATAAAACTGATATTGACCAATTAGTTAAAAAATTTAAAATTTCCACTAAAGAAATTAACTTAAGTTCAACTTTCCAGAACTTAAAAGATTTATTTAATCTTAAAAATCAACTGGCAAATTACAATATTCAACCTCGCCTTCGCATGATTAGTTTATATGCTTTTGCTCAAGAATTGGACTATTTAGTTCTTGGGACTGATAATTTTTCTGAAATGTATCTTGGCTATTTTACAAAATACGGTGATGGTGGCGTGGATTTATTACCAATTGTTAATTTAACAAAAATGCAAGTTTATCAAATCAGTGAACAAATTGGAATTCCAGATTCAATAATTCAAAAATCCCCAAGCGCAAATCTTTGAGATAACCAAAAAGATGAAGATGAATTAGGTTTTACTTATAAAGATTTAGATTTATTTTTTACAGATCCAAATTTAGTTAGTGATCAAGTAAGAGTAAAAATTGAAAAATTACACAATTTAAGCGCCCACAAACGTAATCCACTGCCAAGACCTGCAAAAAAATTAGGAGATTTTTAAATGGCTGGTCATTCAAAATGAGCTAATATAAAGCACCGAAAAGGTGCCCAAGATGCCCTAAAAGCAAAGATTTTTAACAAATTTTCAAAAGAAATTATGGTCTCAGTAGCAAAAGGCGGACCTGATCCTAATTCTAATCCGTCTTTAAGACTTATTATTTCTAAAGCACGAGCAAAATCAATGCCAAAATCAAACATTGAAAAAGCAATTGCCAAAGGCCAAGGAGCAACTAGCGAGGGTCAAACTTTTAAAGAAATAATTTATTCTGGAACTTTATCAAACGGAATTAGCCTAATTGTCACAATTTTAACTGATAATGTTAATCGATCAGTTTCATCACTTCAAGCACTTTTTCGGCGTGCAAATGGGCAAATTGGAAAACAGAATTCAATTCCTTATTTATTTGAACAAAAAGGTTATCTTGAAATTGACAAAACTGATCAAATAAATGGCGATGATCTTATGATGTTTGTTCTTGAAAATGGTGGTGATGATTTTCAAGAAGATGAAGAAAGTTACTTAATATATTGCGAACCACGCGCAATTCAGGACTTAAAATCAGCAATTGAAAACAATTTTAGTGTGAATTTTAGCGCTGTTGAAATTAGTTATTTCCCTAATTCTTGGGTTGAACTTGATCAAGAAGGTACTGAAAAAATACTAAATCAAATTGATAATTTTCTTGAAGATGACGATATTCAAAATGTTTATCACAATCTAAAAGTTTAAAAAAAATTTTTTTAAGACAAAAATAGGAAGCACATATATGCTTCCTATTTTTTAAAATTTTATTTTTTATTATAATAAAATTTTTTAATTTCTGTGACTAAATCGATTTTATCATTTCGAAATAAAATACCTGTAGTCATATGTGATGTTAAATTGTTTTGATCGTAGTAAAGTTTTTTTTGATTTTTTGCCAGAGTAATTAACTGATTTATGAAAATTAATTCGCCATTTGTGTTATAAACTCCAGAACCAGAAGCTCCAGGACCGTTTGTTACAAAAAAACTAGGGGCGCCATTTTTAATATAAACACCTTTAAACATGTTTTTTGAAAATGCAAACCCAGGTCAAAAGCCGCCAATTTTAGTTGTATAGTCAATTTCGCCATTTTTTCATGATTTTTCACTAATTTTTAGCGGTGGAAACTGTTGAACATGATCTCAGAAATTAGAAAATTTTTGAAATTGACTGGTAAATCTATTCACATCGTCTTCAAAAGTTTTACCATTCGAATAACGAAAGGAAGATAAAAGTCACCCTTTATGTTTTTGGTAAAAATCAAATATGTCTTGAATATCTTTTCTAAATTTCGCATGGTTAAAGTAAAATATGCCTACATCCTTGCCAAAATTGTTGAAATTTTTTGCTTCTCGGAAATATCTTCTGTGCAAATTAGTGCTAAATTGACTTAATTCTCTTACGTTAGCTGGTTTGATATAGATTGAACTATTTCTTGGAATTCTATTATATCTTTTTCTTAATTGCTCAATTTGTTTGTCATATTCATTTTTTATTCAAAATAAACTTAACATTCCAGAATTAGCTAAAGAACTAAGGGTATTAACATTATCATTAAAATAAAAACGCATGAAAGGATAAGCCATTAATTCTCAAAATGGTCTTTGATTAATATATAAAACATGTTTATTTGTTAAAAAAACGCTTTCGCCTTTGTGAGAATCAAGCAATATGGCAGTTCCGGTTGAAAATCTTATATTTCTTTGAAAAATATCTTTGTATCTTTGATCTGAATAGTCAAGTGATCTAAAACCAAAATAATCAGGTTTAAAATTATTTTTTCGAAAACGAGGATTAAAGTAACCAAAATAAGTTTTCCTTGCATCTTCGTTTTTGGAAAGACTGCCTGTATTTATTTTATCAAGTCAATAAATATTCAAGTTTTCATTTTTTTCGCCAAGATAATGATCATCATTTTCTTGTTTTATCACATTTGGGTTTAGTGCAAAAGGTTCATATAAATAACTATTACCTCGAACTTTATTAGTTTCATCAAATCCGATTTTTTGCGCGGGTTTACCGTCATAATTGCTTAGTTTTGAAAATTCTAACTTCTCATTTATTATCGGTGTTTTTTCAACAGGTGAATTTTCAACAACTTGGCTTATTTCTGAATTTACCAGCGGAATTTGTTCGAGATTTGGCTCAGGTTTTTGCTCAAGTATTTGCTCAAGTTTTGGATCAAGCTCAACCTTAGGCTCAGGCTTTGGTTCCAGCTTTGGCTTTGGTTTAGGTTGATTTGATTTGACTAATGATTCTAATGATGAAAAATTTAAATTGTCGATTTGACTTTTATTTAAAGACGGATTTTGAATTGTTGATATTGATGAATTTGTTAAATTATGATTATTTTTAGAAGTAGAATTTTCAGCGATACGGTTATTATTTTCACGGGTTAATGGTGAATCATTATTCGAATCATTTATTGTTTTGATATTTCCAATTGGATTCAAATTTTGAGTAATTTGTGCCAAATCATTTTTTGGAGTTTGTAATTCTGGTAAAATTTGATTTTTTGGCTGATTTTCTTCAGTAATTGCTGGATTTTTAGCACTTTCATCCTTATTTTTTCTATCTTGGAAAGGTATAAAATTAGTGCATGAAATTACAAAAAAATTAACCAAAAGCAAAGGTGCTAAAGATTTGAAAAATTTAAATTTCATAACTAAACCGCCCTTCTCCTTATTCGACAATCAATTTATAATATATAAATTATAGCAAAAAATATGTCAAAAAAATAAATATTATTATATTTGAGGTTAAAGGCAAGAATATTCGATATTTAGTTAAAAACGATTAAAAAAGATTTTAAATTTTTAAGAGTTAATAATTAAAAATGGTAAAGCGATAATTAAAAGCACAAAACCAACAACAAATCCCAGAAAAATTGGTAGAATAGATAGCTCTTTTTGTTTTTGTTTGACAAAATTATAATCAATTTTTGGACTAACAGGTTTAAATCCCCGTTTTTCTAACATCCTATTTTGCGATTGAATTCGCCATTTATGATAAGAAATTGAAAAACTACTAAATAAACCAAGTCTTAATACCGTTGCAAGAACTGAAATTGAAATTGATAAAAGTCCCAAAATTGAAACTACGTCATATCAAACTTTTTCTTGAACAAAACCCATCACAAAACCAATAATAGCTAAAAATAATGCTCAAAGAATCAAAGCTAAAATTGAACGTTTCTGGATTTTCCGTCTGAAAATAGCGCTGTAAAAAAACGAAAAAATAAACATGATAATAAACCGTCAAATTTAAGTAAAATAATTTTAAATATATTATATACTAAAAATTGATTTTTTTATTTTTAAACGGTTAATAGTCAAATTATTTTTTTGCCATTTTTGTAAAATGGTTGTTTCATTTTAGTTTTAGTGCTCAGTCTTTTAGGAAATACTGAATAAAATTATATATTTTATATATTTATAGTCTAAACAATAACAAATTTTATAATTTGGTAAAATGCTAAAAAATTATAAAAACTTTTAACCATTTTTTACTAATTATAATATAATTTTATATATTATTTAGTCATGATAGAAAATAACGATACTTACCTAGCAACAAAATTTGATCATTTTTCCAATTGAAAAAAAGAACGAAAGATTTCATTAATTTTTTCTTTACTTATTATTTCAATTACAGTTTCGCTAATCGGATATTCAATGATTGAAAACCGTAGCGAATTTGTTCTTGACAGATATTATTTTATAAGCTTTACTAATTATTTTCAAAATTTTAGTGCCTTTTTTTACTTGACCTACCAGTCAAACTTAATTTACGGAATTACCTTATTTACGTTTGTCCTTAACGCAACTCAACGAAAATTTCAAATTTTATTTGTTTTTACAGTAATTTTAACAATTGTTTTGATTGTTTTTTGATCTATATTGGCTTGAAATTTAAATTTGACTTGATCAGTTTTAGCAACAACATCAACTGTCCATTTTTTTCATCCAGTTTTTGCAATATTTGTACTCTTTTGGTATCGAAAACAATTTTCAGTTAGTAAATTAGGTTTAGGTTTAGGGGTTATTTATTCAGTTTGTTATTATATTTTTTGTGTGCTTCTGTATTTTTTCACACTTAGACAATGAGTTGCGCCTGAAATTAAAAAAGTTGGAGCTCAAGAAATAAAAAATATGGTATTTTTTTACACAGGTTTAACTATTTATCCATTTGTAAATTTCTTACATCCATTTTTTTATTCAGGAAACAGCCACTCAGTCGTAATTTTGTTAAACTTGTTAATGGCTTCTTCGGTTGTTTTTCTTCCATATATGATTTCGCTTTTTTATATTAATATTTTTGGAATTAAAGCAACAAATTGGCGTTTGACTCGAGAAATGAAATCGATTTCTAGACGTTTAAAAGCATTTTTCTGAGTTTCCAAACCAAAAAATTAGGAGTAATTTGTTAAAAAGTGGCTAAAATTGTTGTTGGTCTTTCAGGCGGCGTTGATTCTGCGGTTAGCGCATACCTTCTAAAAAAACAAGGGCATGAAGTTATTTGTGTCTTTATGAGAAATTGAGATTCTGACCTTAACAATGATTTTTTAGGTCAGAAAAATTTAGGCGACAATCATATTTGTCCGCAAGAGCAAGATTGGCAGGATGCAAAAAAAGTGGCAGAGCAACTAAATTTGCCAATTTTCCGTGTAGATTTTGTAAAACAATATTGAGATGAAGTTTTTAGCGATCTAATTCAAAAGTACAAATCCGGTTTAACTCCAAATCCTGACATTTTGTGTAACAAAAACATAAAATTCAAACATTTTCTTGATTATGCAATTAATGTTCATCAAGCCGATTTTATTGCAATGGGTCACTATGCAAAAACAAAAAACGGAAATTTGTTTACTCCAAAAGACAAAAATAAAGATCAAACTTATTTTTTAGGACAACTTTCAAAAGATCAGCTAAAAAAAACAATTTTCCCGCTTGCCGATTATTTAAAAAGTGAAGTTAGAGAAATTGCCAAAAATTTAGAGCTAATGAATGCAACAAAAAAAGACTCAACTGGAATTTGCTTCATTGGTGAAAGAAAATTTACTGATTTTCTCCAAAATTATATTCCTGCTCAACCTGGTCCAATCGTCGATATTACCACAAATGAAATTATCGGAAAACATATTGGAATTATGTATTTTACAATTGGGCAACGAAAAGGTTTTGGCCTAAGCGGAATGAATGAACCTTATTTTGTTGTTGGTCACAATCTTCAAGAAAAAATTTTGTATGCGGCTCCATCAAGTCAAAAAATTTGACTTGAATCAAACCAGCTTTTAGCAACTAATGCTAATTTTTTGACAGAAAATTTTCCACTTGAAAATTTAAAAGCCAAATTTCGCTACCGTCAAGAATTTGTTGAGGTTAATATCAAAATAATTGACCATAATTCTTTTTATGTTTATTATCAAAATTATACTGCAGTAACGCCTGGCCAACAAGTTGTGATTTATTCTCAAGATCAAGTTGTTTTAGCTGGCGAAATATCACTTATTTTCCGTGATGGCAAAAAACTTGATTATTTAAGTTAAAAAATCACGAGTTTCCCGGTTTGTTGAGATAATCTTAAAAAGTGTCCAGTTTTTCAGGATTTTTTAACTAAAAAAGCAAAATTATAAAATATTTAAACTACTTTTTTTAGTTAAAACACTGACAAAAACATAAAAAAATACAACTGCTACTTAAACTCAATGCAAATAGAAAACTCGTTTTTATTTGCAGCGAGCCTAAAAAACATATGAAGTTTTGAAAGAACAATAATTAAAAGCCATAAATTTGTAGATTTCTAAACGGTCAAATTTAAGGCATTCCATCATATTTAAAAATATAATGGATAATCCGTGCTGTCTGATTTTTTTTTAGACAAAAAACATAACTCATTCCTCCCTAATTCAATACCAAATTTATTAATTATTCTTAAGTGAGTCTTATTATAACATAACTTTATTTTAGGCAAAGCGTTTTTTTTTTTTTTTTGCAAATGGTTAATTTTAAAATAATAAAAATTAAGATTTTAGCATAAAAAATACCCGTAAATCCGGGTCTTTTTGAATATTTATATTCACTAAAAAGTGAATTTTTGCCATCAAACTGGCAAACTGAGGAAAAACTTGATTATTTAGGCTAAAAAAAATTAAATTAATTTAAAAAAAGTACGATTATAGCCAATAACTTTTCCTTTTATCGCGCTAAGAACCTCAAATGATGTCAAAGGTTTATTTAAATTTCGCGCAATTTGACTCCAGTCAATTACTTGATTAAGCCCAAAAATTTCAAGTTGGTATTTTCCTTGGCCGTTTGTAAGACCAGGAAGATAAATAACTCCGTATTTTGCTTTAATAAATTCAAATTTTTCTGAGGAATCTAGGTTGATTTTTTTAGCAATTGAATCAGCACAAAATGATCCAAAACTATTAAAAACAGGAATATCACTATCAAAAAGATCAAAACTATTTTTTCCAGCACTTAAAGTCGTTTTATAATCATCAGTTTTTTTGATAATTCCAACCCGATTTCAGACATTTAGTCCAACTCCGAGCGAAAAATTTTCGGCAAAACTAGTTATAATTATAGCATATTCTTTAATTTTATTAGATTCAGAATAAATTTCAATGTCAAAATTACGGGCGCTAAAAAATGGGCTTGTGCCTTGTTTGCCTAAAAATTCGATATCTAAAAGATGATAATCATTTTCTCTGGCAATTAGTGCTGATGAGCTAAAATTTATCGGTAAAAAATCAAGAAAAAAATTTTGCTCTTCTTTGGCCAGTGGTGCGTTTAGCTCACTTTTGGAAATCTGTTTTTTTACAAGCAAATTGTTTTCAATTTTTCCATGAGAACGGTATAAAAATGAGCTAATTCCAAAATCAAGGACATGATTTTTAATTAATTCAAGAAAATCATCGTAAAACAGAGGCTTATTTTTTAAATCCTCAGGAATTATATTTTCAACATCAAGGGCAAAAACCTCGAGTCGATAGTTATGATCATTAGCTGGCGGCAGTGGTCCAAAATAGACTCCATCAGGATGAGGTCGATAAAATGAATCAAGTAAATAATTATTTGCATGACGGGTCATTGAATTTTCAAATTGATACATTTTATCTTGGCGCGAAAAGGAGTCATCTCATTTTAGCTTGTTTTTTTTGATATTGGCCGCAACTCAGTGAATAAAAACAAAACCTAATTCAGCAGTTGCTTCGTAGTCAATTAAAGTCAGGGCGTATGATTTTGCGCCTTTAACTTTGTCTCATTTTATGGGAAAACTTACCGAATTAGGGTATTTTTTGCCTAAATTGCCATTACCAAATTGGGTGTCTAAAACGCCATTTTTAACATCAGGGATATAAATTTTTATCATATTTTTTAGTCTTTATCAATATTTTTTGCATTAACTATTACAATTTGATTTCCTCTCAGAAATCTGATAGGGGCTGCTTCAAGAAATTGGACATATTTGTCTGGTTCTGATAGTTTTTTTAAATTTTGCTCAAAATCAATAGGTTGGAAAGGTAAAAGGTTACCGCTTTTAAGAAAACCACTAATATTTATTCGTCTTTCAACGTAAAATATTTTTGGATTTCTAGGATCTTGTTTTTTAATTGCATCTTCAAGCTCAAGCAAAGTCGCACTATAAAGTCCGCCTCGATGGAAATTATTAGAATTTATAAAAGGATATTTTTGGATTTTGTCAGTTAATTTATATTTATCAAAATCATTAATCATCCCAATTTGTTCAGCTTCTGCTTCTTCTCTAGTTTGAGGACCTTGGGCTGGTAAAGGAAAATTTTGTTGGAAAGTTACGGCTTTTTGCACTGAATTTTGTGAAAAAAGGCTTGGTTTTTGATTTATCAAGTTTTTTTGGCTTGTAGATTTAGGTTCGCTTTGATTTTGATTTTCAGGCTGACTTTTAGTCTCAGGGGTATCAGTATTTTGGTCAATTATTCAATAAATACGATAAATTGCATCTTTTATTGTATTAGTTGACTCATCTACATGTGTTTTTTGGTCATTAAGAAAAAAAGCACGCGGTTGAACTTTATATTTTCGACCATCTTTGCCTGTTATTGAATATTTTTCTAATTTTTCAGCCAGTTCTGCTTTTTTTTGGTAATTTTTATCATTAAAAATCGGAATATCCAAATTTGTTTTGGTAATATCTTTGATAACTTGATTAGCTCTATTCAAGATTTTATAATTATAATTTCATCAAAAGGAATTTGAAACAGGTTGTCTGGTTGCAGCTTCTATCTCGTCAGTGATGAAATCAATCAAATCAAGACCGATTGCAATTACTTCATTTTCTTGGGTTGAATTTTCTTGCGCTTGCTGGTTTTGGGATTTAGCCTCATTTTCTCTTTTCCTTTTAATAGTTAATTTAGCAAGCTCCTTGATTACTTTATAGCGTAAATATTCTTCTTTTAATTCCAAATTATTTACAGCAATACCTGATCCGAAATGTTCGGGTAAAAATTCTGGAAGTGCCTTTAAATCTGTGGATTTTAGGTATTTTTCTTGTGACTGTTTTCATCGTTTTAAAAATTCAGAAGGTGTTAAATAAGATGTGCCTTGATAATATTTTTTAACAATTTCAGCAAAATTAGGAGTTTTAGCAAGTTTTTCAAGTTTCTTTTTAATTACATCATTAGATTCGTTTGGAATAAAATTTTGTAAATTTAATTCTGAACTAAAATTGTAAATTAAATTCGCAAAGGCAGTATTTGCAATCTCCTGAGTTTCAATTGATAGGGGTACATTCAAAATATCGGTTAATAAATTATATTTTTCTGGGTCTTGATTTTCGATGCATGAAACAACAATTAGCGGGAAAGACAAAGGGATTATAGCCAAAGATTTTTTAAATTTTAATTTCATTTTTACACCTACTTCTAAGCCTTAAATAAAAAACTAAAAGAAAAAAGATATTCTTTTAGTTTTTTCACTTTGTAAAATGATACCATATTTTTCAATTTATGCTTCATTTTTTGCATAAATTTCTTCAAATCCATTTCGCCTTCAAAAAAACCCTTTAAAAACATCATTATTTTGTAGTTTTGCGGCGTTTTCGCGTTGATAAAGAGCTAAATTTGAATAATATTCTTTTGAAAAAAAGGGAATAATTCCGTTATAAATTAGTTTTAATGATTTTTTATCTAAAACTATTTTGCAATTTGGAACAGGAAAAAAAATAAAAATAGCATCATCAGGTTTTTTTAAAACAGCTTTTATATCAAGACGAAAATCAATTTTACGTAATTTCATTAGAATATTAAAATTATAAAAATTATGATCGCCGTTAAAACTAAAGATTAATTCTTTTTTATAAAAGTCGTTAAATTCGACTAATTCTTCCAAGGTTTTTGCTTTTTTTATAACAACAGCCGTCATTCTTGGTGAGAAAAGTTTAGTAAAACTAGGAACAAGTCAATATCCATCTGATAAGTGGTTAACTTTTATTTTAATAAATTTTGAAATTTTTTCTCTTAATCGGATATTAGCCATAATATTTTGAAAAAAAGTTTGCTATTCCTTCGGTATCATTTGAATCTGTTATATAATCAGCATGTTGTTTTACTTCTTCAGACGCTTGACCCATAGCGATAGCTAGTTTAGTTTGGCCAAACATTGAAATATCATTTTTTGCATCGCCAAAAGATAAAGTCTTATCGAGATTTAGGTCATAATTTTGCTCTAAATAATTTAGTCCTTGACCTTTGTTTGAACCAGAAATCATAATATCAATTACTGAAGATTGGGACTGAACAAAATAAATTCCTTGAACATTTTTAAGTTCGTCCATTGATTTTTCAAAAAGCTCAGGGTTACTATCTCGTTTAATAAGTAAAAATTTTACCACGTCAAGATTAGAAATTTCGCTCTGGGATAAACTTTCATAGTCGTAAAATTCTAAAGGCAATTTTTCAGCTTCAGAAAAATTTTCATTTTCATTTTTAAGGAAAGAAAATCACGGGCATGTTGTTTGTTTTTGGCTAAAAGCTAGCATATTTTTGGTTGTATAAATCAAGAAAAATACTTGATTTTTGGCTAGGCTCTTAAAAATTTCTAAAACTTGACTTGGACTAAAAGTTTTACTAAAAACAACAGATTCATTTTTATAGTCATAAATCAGTGAACCATTGCAACTTATTATCGGAAAATCTGGTTTTAGTGCAAAATAATATTTTTTTATAAAATATCAAGGTCTACCCGAGCAAAAAATAATTTTTTTGCCATCTTTTTTTAATTTTTCTATTGTTTCAACAGATTTTGGGCTGATTTGGTGATCAGATTTTAATAAAGTTCCATCGAGATCGAAAACAAAATTTTCGATATTTTTTAATTTTTCTTTGATAGTATTATTGTTTTTGTCCATAATATGCGTTTTTACCATGTTTTCGGTTATAGTGTTTTTTTTGTAAAACAATATTAGCCTGACTTTGATCAGGATTTATTTGTTTTGTATAAAAGGCCATTTTTGCTACTTCTTCAAGAGTCATAGCGAGTTTAACAGCGTCTTCTGCAGATTTATTAGACCAACAAAATGGTCCGTGTTCTTTTACTAAAACGGCCGGAGTTGCAATAAAATCAATATTATTTTTATTAAAATGATCGACTATAACAACACCGGTGTTGTGTTCATATTGACCATTGATTTGTTCGTCAGTTAATGAATTTGTGCAAGGAATTGAACCATAAAAATTGTCAGCATGGGTTGTTCCTAAGGCAGGAATTTCTTTGCCAGCTTGGGCTCAAGCCACTGAAAAAGGCGAGTGAGTATGGACAATTGCCTTAATTCGTGGATCTGCTTTATAAAGAAGTGAATGAGTTGGTGTGTCACTTGAAGGATTTAAGTCAGTTTCAAGAACATTATTTTCAAGATCAACAGGAACCATATCTGAATATTTCATTTTTTCATAAGAAATTCCACTAGGTTTAATTACATAATATGAGCGATCTGAACTTATGGCCGAAACATTTCCTCAAGTGTGAAGCGCTAATTTTGACTTATATAATAAAAGATTAGCCTCCAAAACTTGTTTTTGCAGTAAAACTAATTCGTCCCTATCTTTGATTTTCATAAGCAATCCTTAAATTTTCAATAAAGAAATCACGTGCTTTTGCGATAATTTGGCTTTGTTTTGCCATATTTTCAGAAAGTGGCAAATTTTGGTCAAAATTTTCTTCTTTGTGCCACATTTCAATTACAAAAGGCACGGCAATTTGGGCTTTTAAAATATAGCTAAATACAGAAACAAAATCGACATCACCTTGGGAAAACTCAAGATTTTTAAAAATTCCAGGGAGAGTATCTTTAAAATGAAAGGCAACAATTTCTGATTTTCCTAGTTTGATTTCTGCTTCTAAATCATTCGAAAAACGGGATAAATTACCTAAATCCGGGTATAAAAGCACGCCTGAGCCAATTTGTTTTTGAAGATAAAGTAGTCTTGAAATTGTTCCGGCAAATTTTGTATCCATTGATTCAAAAGCGATTGTGACACTATATTTTCTTGCTAATTGAACAATTTTTTTCATTGTTTGAATGAAAAAAATCTCAGAATCAGGATGAGGCTGCTCATAATAAATATCATATGCAGCAAGTTGAATAATTCTAATTCCGAGATTTTTTGCCAAAATTAGCGCTTTTTCCATAATTTCAAGCGCTTTTTGGCGAATTTTTTCATCTTTTGCGCCAAAAGGAAATTTTCGGTGCAATGACAGACACAAAGAATTTATATAAAAATCATTTTCAAATAAAGTATCACGAATTTCTTTAATTTGATTTTTAGAAAAATCAAGACGAGCAGCAAATTCATCGCTTTCATCAACAGACATTTCAATAAAATCAAATCCTGCTTTTTTTGCCACTTTAATTTTGTCGACAAATGTCAAACGTTTATCAATCGCTTTTTCGTAAATTCCTAAAGGAAAATTAATTTCAGTATTTTTTAAATTCATCCTTAAATTCCTTTGCTTTTTCTTCAGGATTCGCAGCATCACGAATTGAACGGCCGGCAATAAAAATGTAAATTGGAATATCTTTAAATAATTTAATATCCTCAACTTCAACTCCGCCAGTAATTGTAACTTTGAAGCCTAAATCCGCGAGTTTTTTTACAATATCAATATCTTTTTGGGCTCATTTAACTCCGCTAGCTTGCGAATCGCGCGGACGGTGTCAAACAACTTGGGGAACACCTGCATTTTTTCAGTCTTGAACTTGTTCTCAAGTAAAATTATTTGTCATTTCTACTTGAATTTCAAGACTTTTAGCCATTTTTTGACTGTAGTCATGAGAAAGATTGACTAAATCTTTGATTGTCGGAGTTTCTGCTGCACAAATTACAGTTGTAAAATCAGCGCCTGAGTCAAAAAACATTTTTCCAAAAATGTTTCCAGCATCAGCAATCTTACCATCAGCAACAATTATTTTATCAGGAAAATTTTTTCGAAGTTCAGAAATAGCTTTTTTACCTTCAGCGGCTAGTAAAATTGTTCCAACTTCAATAACATCAATATATTTTTCTGCTTTTTTTGCAGACAATATCGCCTCTTCAATACTTTGATTATCAAGAGCAATTTGTAAAAGTGGTAGCGCCATGTTTTATCCCTTTCCTTATAAATTTATATATAAATTATACATTTTTTTATGATTTTTAGATCATTTTTGGCAAAATAATCAACTGTGATTCAAATTTTTGAAATATTAGATCATTTTTTTATTAATCATTAAAATATCAAAGTAAAAATCATACCTATTTCAAATATTTGGATTATTAGGAACGCCATCAAACTGCAAACTCAAAAAAGGTAACTATCAAGGCAAAAACACTAAATTTTAAATCTAACACTCATGAATGCAAAATCTACTTATTAATCAAATAAAGCAAACTAAAAAAGCTAAAATTTTAGCCAAAAAGCAAAATTATGAAATTTTTAAACTACTTTTTTAGTTAAAACACTAACAAAAATCAAAGAAAATACAACTACTATTTAAACTCAATGTAAATAGAAAACTCATTTTTACTTACATTGAGCCTAAAAAAATATGTGAAGTTTTGAAAGAGCCATAATCAAAAGCCTTAAATTTATAGATTTCTAAACAGTTAAATTTAAGGAATTCCATCATATTTAAAAATATAATGGATAATTCGCATTTTCTGATTTTTTTAGACAAAAAACATAATTAATTCCCCCTTAATTCAATATCCAAATTTATTAATTATTCTTAAGTTGTAGATATTATAACACATTTTATTTTAGATCAAACATTTTTTTTTTTTTTTTGAAACGGTTAGTTTTAAAATAATAAAAATTAAGATTCTAGGCTAAAAAACATGGATTTACCGGTATTTTTTCATATTTGTATTCAATAAAAAGTAAATTTTTGCATCAAATTGAGAAACTTAGGAAAATAATTGACGGGATTTAAATTTTTGAAAAATTAGATCATTTTTTTGTTAGTCGTTAAAAACCGGGTAGTTAGTTTTTTGACTAAAGCATTTTTTTAAACTAATTTTTTACAGGCAAATTTGCTAAACAAATAAAGTCAAAAATTTCATATATATAATTTATATTTATTATATATGTATCTAGATTTTATGCCCAACAAAAAAAATATTTTTTTTGTTTGTTTATTTTTAAAAAAAGTGTATAATTTCTAGCAGGAAAAATAATGCAATCAAAAAACTCTATTAGAAAAGCATGAAAAAACAACATTAACATTATTAGTAATTTTAATGTTAAGTTTTCCATTTTCTTTGAAATAGTAGTTTTTGACTCAATTTGTTCATAACATTAAGTTATATAGGATAAAAAAACAAAAACTACTATCTTTTTCGATAGTAGTTTTTGTTTTTAAAAAAGGAGGGAAATGAAAAAACTTTTTATCGGTTCAGTACTTAGTGTTTTCAGCACGGCAGTTTTTGTTTCATGCTCAATTCAGCCCGCTTGAGAAAGGCAAGAATGAATTACGACTGTTAATTCTGACACTTCGGCTCCTGGTGCGTTTAAAACTTGAACTAACACTTTTACCTCGCCTTCAATCGCTAGTTCGTATTATACAGCTTCTTATTTAGTCCAAACTGTTTATGAAAATAGCGTTGAGATCAAACAAGATGGAATTAGCGAAGAATCCAAAGAAAAACTTGACAAAAGTTTCAATTATTCTATCACAAAGCCGACATATAGTTATGAGTCTTTTGTTAATGCTGCTGCGATTGTAGTGCGAAAAAAAGACGGCAGTGAGTTAGTTTTTGACAGTGATGCTCATGAAAAAGGTTATCTTGAACCTGGGCAGACAACCAATTCGCTTGTTATTAAATTAAAATCAGACCAAAAAAATTCAATTAATTCTGACTTTTTTGTTCAGGCGCTTGACGAGGCTGAATCAATTCATTTTTTCTTAAAAAATGACGTAAAATGAGTAGACTATCAAGGCAATCCGACCGAATATACCCTAAAACCTGAAGATTATTACTACGGATTTAAAGCCCAAAGACTCTCAGATCCAGAATATCGCGCAAGTGTTGGCGGAAGCAAAAAAATTGACGAAGAAGCACAGAAAAAAATTCCTAATTTCGATCCAAAGTCAACATATTTTACAAATACTGTTATTAATTGGTATTTATTAGATCTTTTTGGACTAGATTTGGCCGATTTGGACGATGAAAATAAATATATTGAACAATACAAAGGCAAAAACGCTAATTTTCAAGGGCAAAAATCGGTAAGTTTTTACAAAGGTGCCTCAAAAGATAAGGTATTTTTTAACGGATTTTACCAAAAGTCAATACTTGGAGCGATGTTTTACCCGGCGCCTTCTGGATTTATCGACAAACGAAACAGTGAAACTCAAACTATAAAAGCCGGAAAACCTTCAGGTCGTTTTGGCGAAACTGGCGAGGCACTTAAATATGGAGCCTACTGGTATGGCGAAGATTTCCGCAAAGATCAGCTTTTTGTCTCTCCATATACCCAACTTAGTCAGGAAACTCATCGCGAGACTTGAAAAATCAATAAATATTACCCACGAACTGGCTGAAAAGAGCAATTACCTTATATTTTTAACAAAATTACGACTCTTTATTCTAAATATAGCAGTCCTTCAGCTTTTGAAAATGCAAAATTCAACTCTTATCGCGAACAGACACTATTGGCTACCAGTTTTGATCAGCTAAATGATTCAATTAAAAATTTAGTTTCAGGTGATCAAGAAAGATACGGCTGAAAACTCAATAAAGCAGAAAGTAAAGATGATTTGCACAAATGGTATTACTCTGTGCTTGTCCCAGGTTCGCTAAAACAAGAATTTAGACCGGAAGTTGGCGTTGCTTTTGATGAAAAATACTATGGATTTAATGATAATTTTGCAAAATTAAATTTTGGTGCTTCACTTGCTGATATTGCAAAAGGAAATGCTAAAGTTGTTGAAAATCTCATTTCAGGTCCAAGTCTTGAATTTCGGCAAATAATTGCAAATGCCTGAAATTTATACACAACAGCCCAATCAATTTCAAACTCAAGCTTGCCTTGATATAATTTTGTCTCACCTGATAACAAAATTACCTCAAAGCCAGATTCAAAAACACCCCGCGATTTTTACCAAGAAGCAAATACAATTAAACTTGTTGATCAAACAGGGGAAATACATTATACCAAAACTCCCGAAGATGAGAAGAAAAAAAATTTTGAAAATGTCAATGATGCTGCTAAACAATTCCAGGCACCCCAATTTGAAGCGCTAAAAACGCGCATGAAAGCATTACTTGATGATTTTTATGCCAAAAATAACATTCCTGCTGACCAAAAAGTTGAATGAACAAACCACAGTTTTTATGTTAACTCTTCCAACAAACAAATTGCCGCAGTTACAAGCGGTGCAAAAGCGATAATGGATCTTGATCCGCGGCTAAAAGTTAACCTAATTTGGCCAGTGACAGACCGAACTCGCCGTTTAAATTATTTACTAACACGAACAGGCGGGCTTGATTTTGGCGGTTGACATTATGACTATGACGGAATTGGGACAGCTTTAGACGGTAAAATTCAGCGAAACGGTGTGGGTTATGCAATGCTGTCAGCGATTTATGCCCAAGGTCCAGAGTCAAAAATTGCAAAATCCTATCCGCACGTGTATCGTTATGCACTTGCTGTTAAAGATTTTTTTGACAAATTTGCCCAAAAAGGTTACATAAGAGAATTCAAAGACTGAAAAGATGCACCAAATGCGCCAGATTTTGGCGCAACAGATCAGCATTTGGCTCCTGATCTCACTTATTTTTTCACTGGTGAAGTCAAAGAAGGTCCTGATCCAAAAGATGCAACTAAAAAAGTTATGAAATACAAAACTTTTGTTGACCAAATTAATGAAAAAAAAGACAACAAAAACAAGGTTTCTTTTGATTTTAGCGCCCAGTCAGCAATTTTTAACCTGTCCTACCAAGAAGAAAATTCTGACGAAGAACTGATTCAATTAAGTGCGGAATTAACCTCACTTTTAGGATTTGGACTTAATGATCTTTTGAATGTAGCATCTTCAACGCCATATGCATTTTTAGAAAATCCAAACATTTCAATTCCATATTCAAACAATACCTATTCAGGTTTTGTTCCGCCGGACATGATTACAATTAAGCCACTCAAAGAAAAAATCCAAAACCTTAATAAAAAAGGAACAAATTAAAAATGATATTAAAATATTCTCTGAAACGGTTAGGACTTGCGCTTTTAACTTTTGTGGCAATTTATATTTTAGTTTTTGTTTTACTTGCTAATTTTTCACCTGATCCTTTTGGTGATGTTATTGATAAAGGCGCAAAAGGATCTGACCAGGCCAAAAAAATCGCTGATTTACACGCAAAATATTATTTTGACCAGCCGACTCTGACAAGACTAGCTTATTATACGGCCGATATTTTTCAAGGAAACTTTGGTGCCCGTTTTAAAACTGGCGAAGATGGCAAAATTCCTGAATTATTTTTCATGCCTTTGCGCTATACAATTTTAGTTTCTTTGCCTTCATTTTTAATAAGTAGCACTTTAGGACTAGTTCTTGGAACAATTGCCGCTTATCGGCGTGATCGACTTGAAGATGCGGCAATTTCGGGAATTTCAACTTTTTTTGTTGCAATTCCATCGTTTGTCCTAGCACCTTTTGTTGTTTTAATTGCAATTAAAATTGGACTTCCTTTTGAGTTTAAAGATGCCGAAACCTACGGGAGTCTAACTTCATTTGCCTCACTTTTGCCGCCAATTTTTGTCTTTACGATCACTTCAATTGCTGGCTATGTTTTTTTAGTTCGAAACCAAGTTATTAGTGTTCTGTCGTCTGAATACATTTTGATCGCAAAAGCAAAAGGGCTTTCAAAATTGGACATTTTTTTCAAATATGTCCTAAAAAACGCAGCAATTCCGCTTGTAAGATCTTTGATTTTTTCTTATATTATTCTCCTTTCGGGTTCAATTGTCCTCGAGCAATTTTTCCGAATTCCGGGTTCTTCAACCATTTTAGTTAGTGCTGCCTTTGATGGTGAGATTAATATTTCAATGTTTTCAATTATTTTCTTTACTTCGCTTTCATTAGTTGTTGATATTATTGGTGATTTAAGTTATGTTTTTATGGATCCGCGAATTTCTTTTGGTCAGGATTCACCAGTAAGTTACTGAGCGCGAATTAAAAATTGAAAAGCACGTAATTATCGACCTGCGGAGGAAAAAAATGCTCGATCCTAAAGAATTTAACCAAAAATATAATCTCAAAGAAAACCAGATAAAACTCCTTAAATTAGCTAGTTTTTCGGAAAAAAACTACCAAGTAACAGGAAAAATTGTTGAACTCTGAAAAGATACAATCCAAAAATTTTTTAAGTCAAAAATCTCACTTATTTCCACGCTTTTATTTCTTAGTGTGCTAATTATTGCAATTTTTACAATAATTTTTAGCCCGTATAGTGTCAATAAGCCAATTTCAAATGCCGATCCTTCGCTTGTCTACGAACAGCTGCCAAGCACTTTAGGGACAATAAAAACAACAATTTCAACCGATATTCTCGAGAAAATCCGTGCAATTGAGGTTGAAAAAAATATTACCCTAATTCAAGGTTCAACAAAAGAATTATTCCCAAACCGTTGAGAAATTAACGTGAATCCTTATCAAGTCATGAGTGCACTTGAAAATGGCAAAAATTTCATTTCACTAGTTGGAACTGACCAATTTGGTCGTGATATTTGACTTAGAACTTGACAAGGAACCCTAAATGCGCTTGGAATTTCAGTACTTATTGCTTTAATTCAATTTTTAATCGGAATTGTGCTAGGAACTTATCTTGGTTATCACATTGGAAGCTGAATTGACAATATTGTTCTTAGAATTATTGACATTTTTGGCGCAATTCCTTGAATTATTATCTTTATTATTTTTATTGCAATTTGAGGACCATATACAATCACAATTATTATTCTTTTATCTCTTACAGGCTGGACAATTCCAACTTATCAAGCCCGTTCTTATACTGTTATTGTCAAAGACGAAGAATATATTTATGCAGCAAAAGTAATTGGCGCTTCAAAATTCAGACAAATTTATTCACACATTTTGCCAAATATTCTCGGAAAATTACTCTCAACTTTTATTGCAAGTATTTTTTCATCAATTTCAACAATCGCATCACTTGCTTTCCTTGGATTTTTACAAGAAGGACCGGAGTCATCAGCAAATTTAGGTCTAATTATTAACTCTTCAGTTCCTCTGGCGGACAAAAATCCAATTGCCTTGCTTTTACCTTCAATGGTTTTGGTTGCCTTAGCAGTTACAAGTCGATTTATTGCCAACGGAATTCATGATGCCCTTGATCCTCGAGTTGGAGGCAGAAAATAATGGAAAAAAAACGTATTTTAGACGTAAAAAATCTTCGTGTTAGTTTCAAAACCGGCAAAAAACAGTATCTTGAAGTGATCAGAGGCATTGATCTTAGTGTTTATTCAGGCCAAATTGTTGCCTTTGTTGGCGAGTCAGGTTCAGGAAAGTCTGTCTGTTCAAGGTCACTTTTAGGAATCAATAATTTTGCAAAAACTACTGCGACAAAAATGGAAATTGACGGTCTTGATGTCGCAAATTTCAAAAAAGACTATCAGTGGCGCCAAATTCGCGGTCACAAAATTGGCTATATTCCTCAAGACCCTTTGGTTGCCCTAAATCCAACCCGGACAATTGGCAAACAATTGCTCGACAGTCTCAAAAACGACAAGCGTTTTAAATCAAAACAAGAAAAAATTGACTTTTTAATTAAGCTACTTGAGTCTTTTGGACTTGAAAATGCAAAAGATCGCTTTTATTCTTATCCGCATACCTTATCTGGCGGAATGAAACAACGGGTAGTAATTGCAATGGTAGTCGCCGCTCAGCCTTCAATTATTATTGCCGATGAGCCAACAACCGCCCTTGATCCAACGGTCCAGTCTTCTGTTTTGGCACTTTTAGATAAAATTCGCCATCAATATAAAGTTTCAATTATTTTTATTTCCCATAATATTTCAATAGTTGCGAAATTTTGTGACTATATTTATGTAATGTATGCTGGCCGGGTTGTTGAAAAAGGAACTCGCCAAGATATTTTTACAAACCCAAAACACCCTTATACTTGAGCGCTAATTTCGGCAATTCCCGAGGGCTCAAAAAAAGAAGAACTCTATACAATTAGCGGGAGTCCGCCTGATTTAAGACACCTAACAGCCGGTGACCCTTTTGCTCCAAGAAACGATTATGCCTTAGAACTTGATTTTGAAAAAGAACCGCCACTTATTAAAATTTCTGAAAGCCACTATGCGGCCACTTGACTTTTACATCCTCAAGCGCCAAAAGTTGAACTAAATCCTGAATTAAAAATGAGAATAAAATTATTTAAAGAAGTATTATAATGGAAATTGCATTACAGACAAAAAAATTAGAAAAATATTTTATAAACAAATTTGCGACCGTCAAAGCTGTTGATGGAATTAATTTATTGTTAAAAAAAGGCCAGATTTTAGGCATTATTGGCGAGTCAGGTTCAGGAAAAACCACAATTGGTCGCTGTCTTGTTCGGCTTTATGAAAACTTTGGTGGTCAAGTTCAACTTTTGGGTCAAATTATTTCAGGTAAAAAACTCTCGCGCAAACAAAACCTTTTTTTACGAAAAAACATGCAAATGATTTTTCAAGATCCTTTTTCTTCGCTTAATAAGCAAAAAAATATCTACTCAATTTTAAAGGAAACACTCGTAATTAACGGCATAATTAAATCCAAAATGAAAGATATTTTTCTTGACTGAAATGATTTAATTTTTCACTTTAAACGAACTCTTGAAAAAAAATACCTTGAAATTGAGCTTTTAATGCTTCAAGGCCAAAATCACGAACTCGAGCAATTTTTTGCCTACTGACAAGAGCAAATTAAAATAATTGAAGATGAACTTGAAAAATTTAGTCCTGAAAGTGGCAATCAAAATTTAAATAACGAATTTTTTGGCCAATATTTACTTTATTTTGAGCGCAAACAAAAACTTTTGGCAAGTATTTATAATTTAGCTTATGAAAATGTGGCCAAATTACACGACTATTTTTACAAAATTCAAAAAATTTACCGTAAAAAAGAGCAGGCAAAAGTTGAGGCCGAATATCGCCAGTCCCTAAAAGATGTCGAAGACCTAAGATCACTAATTAAAGCCCAAAAATCATTTTTCAAAAAAACACTCAATGAATCAGGGATTAATTTAAAAAAAGAGGCTAGTCAAGAACTCTTTAAATTTACAAATCAAAACAACCTTGTTTCATCTTATATTGCCGAATTTTTCTACGAGTACAAAATTGCAAATAATAATGCCCTAACTTCAAGGGATTTGGAAAAATATTCTTTTTATAAAAAACAGGCAATAATTAACCGCCAAATTAGCAAGTTTTTAGCCCATCACAGTCGAAAAATCTGAGAAAAAAATTTATTTTCCTTTTTGGAAATCAGCCAAATTGAGCAAATTATTGAAATTTTGAATAATTTCAAAAAAGAGATGTCAGAAACTTATAAAAACGTAATTTTTGACAAAACAAATGCAAAAAATTACATGAGTACAAAAGATTTTCGTGCTAAAATTTCTGAACATCTTTTGAAAATTGAGCTAAATAGCTTCCTTGAAAGTGCAAAGAAAAACAAACAAATTTTTGCCCAAAAAGTCAACCTTAAAACAAAATATCTCCAATTTAAAAATATTTACACTGTTAATAAAGAAAGAGGTAATTCTAGTACTGAAAATATTGAAAAACTTGCAAAATTAGAAGAAATTTTGGCAAAAAAACAAGTCGAATATGATACAATTAAAAACGAATTTATTCAAAACTACAACAACTGATATAGCGAGCAAATCAAAGAAATAAACTTTCAAAAACAGGCTCAAACTGATTTTTTTAGCAAAATTTCGCTCTTAGAGAAAAAAGTTCTTGCAATTCACCAAAAATTTATTGCAAAAATTAAGTCAACCGCCGAATTCAGCAACCAAATTCGAAACATTGACAACCGTTTTAATGAAAAAATCGCCATAATCAAGACGCTTAATGTTGAAAAAATCAACATTAGGAATGTTTATAAAAACATTCAACTTTTTTATGGAATCAAAAAAGCGCCTTCATTTTTTCTGCTAAAGCGTTCAATTAAGAAATTTATTCTGAGCGAACTAATTTATGAAGCACTTGAAAATGTTGGACTTTTACGCTCATTTGCCTACCGTTATCCGCACGAGTTTTCTGGCGGTCAGCGTCAGAGGATTGCAATTGCCCGGGCTTTAATTGTTGAGCCAAAAGTTATAATTGCCGATGAGCCAATTGCTTCACTTGACATTTCAATTCAGGCACAAATTATTAACTTGTTAAAAAAATTAGTTAAAGAAAAAAATCTTTCCTTAATCTTTATCGCCCACGATCTTTCTGTTGTTGAATATCTTGCTGATGAAGTTTTAATTATGCATGCTGGCAAAATTGTCGAAAAAGGTAAAACTGATGAAATTTTCCAAAATCCAACTCATCCTTATACAATTAATTTATTAAATTCAATCCCGAAAATTTCAAACGCTCATATTCCATTTAGTCCAATTTTATTTAATAATGTCTATCTTGAAGAGCAAAAATTTCCTAATGTTATTGAAGAATTAAAACTGACCCAAAACCATTTTGTCTATGGAACTAAAAAACAACTTGATTCTTGGACTTTAAAAAAAAGTTAAAACTAACCAAAAATAAGTAATTTTTAGTCTAAAAATTTGAAATCTAGACTTTGGCAATATTATCATTGATCCTTTAGACTTAAAAAAGTCCGAGACCATTGATTTAATAGCGATGCTTTTGGAAAATCTTCAAAGAATTTAACATTCACAAAAAGAAACCTTAAATAAACAGATTAATTAAACAAATTAATTACCCCTTGAGTTTTAACAAAAGGGGTTTTTTATTATTTTAAAATTAACCCTTTGAAAAAAAAAAAAAAAATGTTTGGTCTAAGAAAAAATTGTGTTATAATAAACAACACTAAGAATGAATTAATAAATTGATATTGAATTAGGGAGGATTTAATTATGTTTTTTGTTTGAAAAAATTAAATATTGCGAATTTTCCATTATATTTTTAAATATAATGCAATGCCTTAAATTTACCCGTTTAGAAATCTCAAATTTAAGGCTTTTAATTATGACTCTTTCAAAACTTCACATATTTTTTTAGGCTCAATGCAAATAAAAACGAGTCTTCTATTTGCATTGAGTTTAAATAGTAGTTGTATTTTTTCATGATTTTGTTATTTTGTCCATAAATTGATTTTTGCCGGGGCAGTTTAACTAAAAAAGTAGTTTAAATATTTTGTAATTTAGCCTTTTAAGTTAAAACAGCCAAAACAAGTAATTTTTAGTCTAAAAATTTAAAATACTAAACTTTTTTGTTAATAAAAAACTTTTATGCTGGAAAATTTGAAAAAATTCTTTTTTTTGCCGATTTTTAATGTATAATTAATTGTTGTATTTTTAATTAAGTATCTTTATTTTTTTATCTAGACAACCCGAAAATCTTTATATTTTAAATTATTAGTTTGGAAATTATATGTCAAAAATTTTAGCAACCCCAAAAGCAAGAGCGATGGCTAAGCAAGCAAATATCGATCTTGTTGACCTTAAAATTGAAGGACGAAAAATTGAGTCATCCGATGTTGAGAATTATCTAAATTCTCTAAAATCTTCGCCTGCTCCTGCAGTCGAAGCTCCAAAAGTTGAGGCTCCTACTCCAAAAACCCAACCAGCCTCAACAACCACAGTAAGTCCAACATCAAAACTAGATGGAAGACGCGAAAAAATTGCTCCAATCCGTAAAGCGATTGCAAGAGCAATGACAAATTCATGAAATTCTGTGGCTTATGTTAATTTAGTAAACCAAATTGACGTAACAGATCTTTGAAAACTTCGTAAATCTGTTTTAGAATCAGTGCAAAAAACAACTGGGATAAAACTAACATTTTTAGCTTTTATTGCAAAAGCAATTTTAATTGCACTTAGCGAATACCCAATTATTGCTGCAAAATACGACGAAGCTGCAAATGAAATTGTCTATCCTGATACTATAAACTTAGGTTTGGCCGTTGATACTGAAGCCGGTCTTATGGTTCCAGTAATAAAAAATGCCCAAACTCTTTCAATCGTTGAAATTGCCAGTGAAATTGTTAGACTAGCCAAAGCAGCTCGTGAGCGTAAAATCAAACCAAGTGAAATGCAAGGCGGATCATTCACTATTACTAATTATGGATCTGTTGGTTCTCTTTATGGTGTTCCGGTAATTAATTATCCAGAATTAGCAATTGCTGGAGTTGGTGCAATTATTGATTCAGCCGAAGTTAAAGACGGACAAATTGTTGCAGCCAAAATTATGCATCTAACAGTTGCAGCCGATCACCGTTGAATTGATGGAGCTACAATTGGTCGTTTTGCCGCAAGAGTTAAAGAATTATTAGAAAAACCAGAAATTTTAGGAATTTTATAATGTATAAATTTAAATTTGCTGACATTGGAGAAGGGCTCCATGAAGGAGTAGTTGCCCAAATTTACAAAAAAGAAGGCGACCAAGTTAATGAAGGTGATTCGTTGTTTTCAGTTGAAACTGACAAAATTACCGCTGACATACCTTCGCCAAAATCCGGAAAAATTGTTAAGGTTTTAATGGCTGAAGGTGACACAATTCACGTTGGTCAAGAAATTTATTATATTGATGATGGATCAGGTGATAGCGATGTTGCCGAAGTTAAAGAAGTTAAAACTGAAGAGAAAAAGGAAGAAGAAGCAAGCGGAGCAAGTGTTGTTGGTGAAGTAAAAGTAAGCAATGATCTTTTAAGTTTTGATTTTGGTCCAAAAAAATCAACACCAAAACCAGCTAAAACTCCTGCCCCAAAAGCTGAAAAAGCACCTGAAAAACCTACCTCTTCTGTAAATACTGGCAAAGTTTACCAAGGTAAAGTTGACCAAGAATTTGATGTAATTGTTATCGGTTCAGGTCCTGGTGGTTATCTTGCAGCTGCCGAGGCAGGTAAAAGTGGTTTATCAACCTTAATTGTTGAAAAAGAATATTGAGGTGGTGTTTGTTTAAATGTTGGCTGCATTCCAACAAAAGCAATGTTAAAAACTGCCGAAGTTCTTGATTATGTAAGTCACTTTAGCGACTATGGTCTTGAAGGAAAAACTGATGTAAAAATTTCCTGAGAGAAAATGCACCAACGAAAAACTGAAGTTGTTAACAAATTAGTTGGTGGAGTTAAGGCAATTGTAAAATCAGCAAGAGCTACAAGCATTTTTGGTGAGGCCAAATTCCTCGGTGCACACGAAATTTCAGTTGAAGATAAAGTTTATCGTGGAAAACATATTATTCTTGCAACTGGGTCACGTGACCGTAAATTGAATTTACCTGGTTTTGAACAAGGTTACCAATCTGGAAAAATTTTAACTTCAAAAGAAGCAATTAATCTTGAAGAAAAAATTAATTCAATTGTAATAATTGGTGGTGGTGTTATTGGTGTTGAATTTGCCCAAATTTTTGTCGCTGCTGGAGTTAAGGTAACAATTTTACAAAATCTTCCAAGACTTTTAGCAAACCTTGATGGCGAAATTTCACAAATTATTACAAAAAACTTAACTGACCGTGGTGTTAATGTTGTCCTAAATTCTAATATTATTAGCTATGAAAATGATAGTATTATTTACGAACTTGACGGAAAAAGACAACAAATTAGCGCTGATAAAATTTTAGTAAGCATCGGTCGTGAGCCAAATTCTGAAGGTCTTAGCGAAGTTGGAGTTGAACTTGATGCTCGCAAAAGTGTTATCGTTGATGACCAATGCAGAACAAATGTTGATGGAGTTTATGCAATTGGTGACCTTTGTGCAAAAGCAATGCTAGCCCATGTTGCTTACCGTCATGCCGTTGTTGCAGTAAGTACAATAACCGGAAAAGGTGAAAAATATAACGATAAAACCGTTCCAGCTTGCGTTTATACTCACCCTGAAATTGCTTCAGTTGGTCTAACTGAAGAACAAGCAAAAGAACAAGGTTATGATTTTGTAGTTGGAAAAGCTAGTTTTGCTCACATTGGTAAAGCAATTGCTGCCGGAGATGCCCACGGATTTGCTAAATTAATTGTTGATAAAAAATATGGCGAAATTCTTGGTGCTCACTTTATCGGTCCAGTAGCTACTGATATGATTTCAGAAATTGTCGTTTCAATGGATGCTGAGGTAACAATTCATGAACTTGCAGCAGCAATTCACCCACACCCTACTTATAGCGAAGTAATTTGAGAAGCAGCCCGTGCTGCACAAGCAAAACTAAAAAGATAAAATCAAAATTAGTCAACTCAATTGATTTCTTCAAAACATCAAAAAAGGAAATTATTGATTTAATTTCCTTTTTTTAATTTAGTGCAAAATTTTAATTTTTAACCTTTAGACTGTCAATTTTCCCGAGTTTCCCAGTTTTAAGGCAAAAATTCATTTTTTAGTGAATATAAATATGAAAAAACACCCGTAAATCAGTGTTTTTTGAACGTAAAACCTTAATTTTTATTAATGGCATTTAATTATATTTTAAGTAATTTTATGGTATAATTATAAATTATGAAAAAACAAAATAAAATGGTTTTATTGAAGTAAACAAATTGTTTGTCAAAAAACCTAAATATTTTAAGGAAATTTCAATCATGAAATTTGAAACAAGTTATTTACAAACAATCAATTAACTGAAGTTGGTTTAGCAACGATGTTGCAAAAATTAAGACAAAGGGTTGAGTTTAATACTTTAGATCAGCAAATGATATTTAAAAATCGCGAAGGCGTTCCTAGTGATCCGAATATTTGAAATAGGTATGATTTTTACTTTGATATCTTAATAAATCGGTAAAAAAATTGTAACTAACTTTTACCAAAAAACTTAAAAAACTGCCTAAAACCAGATGCTTTTTTAAAATTACCTTATGAAACTGGGAAACTCGGGATTGATTTCTTCAAAACATCAAAAAAGGAAATTATTGATTTAATTTCCTTTTTTTAATTTAGTGCAAAATTTTAATTTTTAACCTTTAGACTGTCAATTTTGATGTATTTAAATTTGTCTTTAACTCTAAATTTGTATTGCTTCATTTTGACAGACATTTTTTCAATATTCTGAAATAAACATACTATTTTACAATATTTCTTTGTTTTTTTTTTTTTTTTGCTAGAATTTTTTATAGAATACTTAGGAGGAAGTGTGTCGAAGAGTACAATCACTAAAAAACTACTAACTAAAAAAAATATTTTTCTTTTAGGTCTAAGCACTATTGCTGGTGCAGCAATTATTGCCGTTCCGCTAGTTGTTTTTGCAAATTTAAAACTAAAAAACCCGCGAATTGATGTGCAAAATCAAGCAAAATCAATTTCTTTCATTAGTATAAAGGATAAATATTTAAATGCTAATTCAGACTATTTAGATCTAAAAAAGAAACTTTTAAACGACGATAATACCAAAAAAACTGACATTGATTTAACAGATTTTTTTGATTTTTACCAGACAAATAACTCTAGCATTCCCGTTAATTTTTCTACCGATCATAATTGAAAACCTTTCAAACTAGAAATTTTTGATATCAAACCTGACGATAATGAGCAAACATTTGAGGTTTTTTGGCGAGTTTCACAAAAATTAGATGACAATAAAACAGCAATTTCTGACTTATTTAAACAAAAAGTTGCTTATAATTATGTTCCAGATTATTCACTTTCTAATTTTTCAACTTACTCAGAAGACAAGCTCAAGAAATTAAGACCTTACACAAATAGTGAGGTTAATTTTTCTTTTAAAAAAGAATTAACAAAGCTAATTTCAGTTGAAGATTTCCAAAAAGAAGTTAATAGCGCAAAAAATGACACTGAAGCTAGAAAAATTATTAACAAATATTTCAACCTTGATGAGATAATTTCACAAATTTTTAGCAATAAAAGCTTTTACTTTGAATCTGAAAGCGGTACTCAAAAACCTCGCTATGATATAAATTTGGTGAAAGATCAAATTATAACTGATCGATATTTAGTAAAAACTGCAACTCCAGGCGTTTATAAATTGACCTTTGTTGCCCAGTTTTCTTCTGATTTTTCAAAGGAAATTGCTGCTGATATTAACAAGAATTCCAAATTTTTCCTTACTACTCAACTCAATTTAAGTGATTCTTTCCTTGATAAGTCAATTAGTGATGATATTGTTTTAAGTGAATTTTCTGACAGTGATTATTTTGCAATAGATAATTTTAGTCAAAATAATTCAACTTTAATTACAGGGTGAGATTTTCTAAATTACTATAATAATGAAATTTTTGCAACCAAAGAAAATCGCGCCAATTTTCTTAATTCACTTATTGAAAAAATTGTAAAAACACCACTAATATCAAAGATCAAATTCCAAAATAAGCTAGAAAATTTAAATTTTAACCAAATTTCAAAATTTTTAGACGTTCAAATAAAACTAGACACTGAGCAAGTCAATTTAGATTTTAAAGATAACAATGTTGTTGCCCAAATTAATGGTGATATTGTTATTAAAGATAAAAGAAACGATAAAATTGTTGCTACAAAAAAATTTTCACAAAGTATTAAAAATTTTGAAATATTAGCTCAAAATGATCCTGATTTTGCAGCTTTAGTTGACAAAAGCAGTTTGACTATTGAACCAAAACTCCAAAAACCAGCAAATCAAAAAGGAATTCCAAAAGACGAATTATTAGCACTAATTCAGTCAAATAATTTTGATAAATTAAAGAAAGTTCTTCAAAATTCTCGTTATTATGGTTTTAGATTTGACGAAACTCAACTAAAATCAATGGTTGATAGTTACAATTTGCCAACTGTTGAAGATTTAATTAAAAATTCAAATGTTGATGATGCAGCCTCCAAAGGTATAACATCAATTTTTTCTAATTATTTTAATAGTCATGAGAAAATTTCACAATTTTTGTCATTTCTATCAAAACAAGACATTAGTTTTGTCGCAAAATATTGGTTTGATTATCTTAAACATTTTAAATTAATAGAAGATAAAACAAACTGGCCAGAAAATTCTAATAGTAATGAATTATTTAAAAAATTAAGCGACATTAAAATTAAGCCTACAAAACAACCGCGTGGTCAAATTAATGATGACGATTCTGAGCCAACAGTTTGACTTTTTTCATTTAACTATGGTTTTTTAAATACTGAAAAACCTCTTGAAAATGGTTTTTATATCAGTGATGAACTTAAAAATACGCTTAATTTGATGAAAACAAATTCATCTTTTAGTCCTGAATATTTTATAAAACAGATTGAATTACAATCAAATAAATTCACTAAACCTGATTTTTCACAGCAAACCGGGAAAAATAATATTGAAAATCTTACTGATTTTCTTGCAGCTTTTTATTCATTAGCTTATTCAAAACAAAAGGATCAAAAACTTTTTACTGGTAATTTTGGAAAGGATTTTAATTACAAAATTCAATTTAGCCTGGAACCTAATTTAACAAATGTTGATGCTTTAGAAAAACCAGATGCCGAAAAATTAAAAATAAAATATTGATATAATATTGGTCCAGTTGATAAAAATGGTGATTTAGTTAGCATTATTTATCAAACAAAAAAATCAGAAATTGAACTAAAAATCAACCCTGATAACAAACTTTTAAGTGATGAAGTTGATAAATTAGATGAAATTGCCTCAACTTTTTCACCAAATTCGCAAATAGTTTTCTTAACCAATCAAGATTTTAAAGATTTTGAAGCTCAAATCAAAGCCGCCATCTCAAAATCAAAGGAAAACGAACCAGTTCCTGTTGATAAAGAAGTAGAAAAACTACCTTTTAGCAGTTATTTAATCTCAGAACACAAAGATATAAATTTAGGCTTTGCAATAAAAAAAGCAAAACCAAGTCAAACAGGGATGTCAGACACAACATCAATGCAAACTACCGACGGTGACACTAGCGGTGTAATTGAGAAAATTACTAGCCCGGCTAGCTCAGTTCAATATAATTTATTTTTATATCTTTATGATAAAAATAATCCTCAAAATTTCTCAAGTCGACCTATCCGCGTTATTATCATCGAGCACACAAGCTCTCTATTGTTAAAATAATAAACTTATAAGGGAAATTATCATGAAAAAGATTAAGTTAAATCATATAATTTTTGCAATTATTGGAGTTAGCGCGGTCGTTAGTATTTCTGCTAGTGTTCCGTATCTAATCTCCTTACAGTCAAAAAATTATAATTCAAAATTATCGGAATTTGACGACAAATTAGCTAATGCTACAAACCTAAACGTTAATTCAGAATTTAACACGACTGAATTTGATAGTTTAGTTGCTAATTTAAAACTTAAGTCAAAATTTGCTAAAAAATTAAGTGCTTCTGATGCGCTAAATTTGCATTTTGATAAGTCATATAATTTTGACTTAAATAATGCAATTGACTTTAGTCAAATTAGTGAAAAATATCCAGATTTCAATTTCAGATTGGTTGTTCCAAGGAGTCAATCTGAAGTAAAAATTGAGTCAAATAAAATAAAAAATCTTGCCGTTAATATTTCAAATTCTAGTAAAAGTATAAATTATACCGCAAGTTTTGATTTAGATTTTTCAGATCAAGATAAAACCTTGAATTTTTCAGCACAAAATTTGAATGCATCAATTAGTCTTCTAAATCAAGATTTTTTAGAAGGAAAAACCGCAACGGAAATTGCCATTTTGTTTTATAATGAATTTAAGGAAAATTTTGAAAAAACAAAAAATTCAAGTTCAGCACTGTTTGCAACATTTTCTAAATTTGGCGGAATTTCCTTTAGTATAAATTCTGAACCGGTTTTTGTTTTTCCTTCTAATTTTGAAATAAAACCTGATTTGCAAGATGAAAAATTAATGTTTACAAACATTGACGATGTTGACAATAAAATTGACTTAGCATTAAGTTTATTTGATAAAAAAACACAAAAAAGTAGCAAATTAACACTTAATTTTGTTGATGTACCTAAGAAAACTGACCAAAAAAATTCTTCTGAATTATTAAAAATCTTTAAGAAAAATTATAAATTTAACTCAGAAATTTCTAAACATTTAGCACAAAACAATCTTAGTGTATCAGAATATTTTGCTCAAAATCCTCAAAATTTAAATCTTCAACAGTTTAATTCTTGATTTACTTCAAATTCAAGTTCAAATACAACTGAAAATGCAAGTGAAAACAATAAATTTCTAGAAGAAATTAAAGATTTAATCCCTAATTTTGCTCCAAAAAGTGTCACTTTTTCAGTAAAAGAAAACAAAAATAACCCTAAAAATTCTAATATTGTCAATGTTGGACTAAATATTGAAGGTAATTTTAGTGATGGAACATTACTTCCTTTAGGTCTAAATCTTGGCGAAGATAATACCTATACTTTCAATTTTGAACTAGAATTTGATGCAAATGAAGAAATTTATGGCGCATATTTTAAAAATGCAATTGAGACTTTTGATCAACAAGGATCAGAAAATATTGACAATTTAAACTTTGAAATCAAGAAAGATTTGCCAATTACAGTTTTTGCTTCAACAATTGATGATAAAATCAAACCTTTTTTAAATAGAACTTACGATATAAAAGATATAACAACCCAACTAGCCCCTTTTTTCGATGCTCTTAATTTTTTTGCAACAAAAAGTAACAAAATTACTCAAACTCCAATAGCTCCAACTGTTGATCAGAGCGCTAATCAGTCCACTGATGGTTCGGATACTTCTACAGATGTTGCTACAAATGTTGGCGCTTTAGCAACCTTATTCCAAGATGCACCAGAATCAAGTTCGACTCCTTCGAACACAGATTCAACTTCTTCAGGTTCAGAATCAGCTTCTCCTTCTCCAAGCTCAGATACTCCTCCAAGCCAATCTCCAGACACAACTACTTCTCCAAGTGATCAATCTTTAGGTGATTATCTAAGAAAACTTCTTGAAAGTCTTGAAAAATCTAATCTTCCTGAAGGCACTTCTGTTTCTATTTCTGCAAATCATCAAGATGAGACCTATGAAATAAGTCTTAAGATTAAAACCCCTAATGGAATTGAAAGAAATTTAACAGTTGAAGTTGATGATGTAAATAAAGATAATAAACTTTATAAATCTTTTTCCGATAGTGTAAAAACTCACCTATTTTTAGATTGAAAAACTAATATTGAAACAGAAGAACAATCTTTAGAAGATGGTCAAAAACAGCAAGTTGTAAAATCAATTTCAGCCGTTAATAATCCAAATTTTAGGTTTAAGGCAAATGGCGCACCTTCTGATAAATCAAAAGAAAAAGTTCATGTTGATGAACAAGAACAAGGTATTTATCTAGCCGAAGGTGGAATTTCTTTGGAGAAAGATTCAAACAGTAACACTGATCTAAATTTAAAAGACGGCACTTCCTTCCTTTATGCTTTTAAACCAAATAAATTGCCCCAGATAGACTTTTTCCAATATTTTTTACTAAAAACAGGTGAAGCAGAAAATAATTTTAACTTAGTTATTGAAAAGGAATATAAGGTGCCCGATGTTTTTAAAATCGGCGCTGACTTTGTCCCAAAGCCCCCGGCTAAAATTTTTCGTGAGAATAAAGATGGATTTCTAACACCTGATAAAGAAGGATTTCAAACAACATATAATGGTGAAATTACAGTTGTAATTGAAAAGAATACTATGAGAACTGTAATAGGAATTGATCCAAAAAATCCTCACAATGATTTTCATGATTTTCTTAATAATTCTGAATCTACTATTATTTTAGGTGTGGATGTTCAAAAAAAAGATAACAATAAATCAGTCATGAACATTAAGTTTTATTCTAGTGAATCTGATGATGCTAAAAAACCGAGATTTACCTGAAGTCGTGAAATACCAAATGGTGCAAAAATAAATTTTGAAAAAGGTTTTACTTTTGGAACCACTAAATCAGAACGTCAAAAACAAATCGACGAACAATTAGACAAACTACGACTTTCAAGATCTGAAACTGGAATCACCTTTAAAGGTTTTGTTTTATTTGAAACACCTCAAAGTGAAGAAGAATATAATAAACTTTTTGAAAAATTTAGATCTGAATATGTCTAATCACAAATTTTAATTATAAAAAAACCTCGTTTTTACGAGGTTTTTTTATAATTAACCAACAAAATTTAAGACTAAACCAAGTAAATTAGTACAAAAAATTAACAAAAGTGCGACAATCAAAAATCATAGATAAAAATTATTTGTCTGAATTTCTTCTACTAATTTTCAGAAAAAATAATTATCTGAGTTTTTTTAAACTTATTTAGTGTATAATTTAATTTTATTTTCTAGTTTGCTCCTTAACTAATTGGACCAATCTAATCGATTTTTCTTAAAAAAATCTGGAAAAACAAAAAGAAGCGGGGTAAAATAATGAAAAAAAGTATCTCAAAACCTGATTTTTCTAAAGCATTCAAAATATTTTTGAGTTTTAGCACCTTATCTTTAACTATTTCTGGAATTACTTTGATTGGCATAAAAAATCGCGATAAAACCGATCAAATTAACATACCAATTACCCACTCGGCCCAAGAAACTGAAGAGCTTTTGGATAAAATTAATTATTTATCATTAGGTGATTCAATTTCTGCTGGTTTTAACTGGGATTATTCTTTTGATGTTAGAGGTATGCTTGATGAAAAAAATCAAGTAAAAGGACTTTCGTATCCTGCCTTTTTTGCTAATTTTATTCAGAAAGTTAATCCAAACGCCCTTAAATCGTTTGACAATTTGGCACTTTCTTGAACAACAGTCACAGATTGACTATATTTACTTAATCCTGAAAATGAAAAATACAAAAATTCAGACAAAACACATTTTCGTTTCAATTATCATCTAGACAAAAAATTAAATTCGCCATATGGACAACAAATTCGTGAAGTTTTTGATGACTTTTCGGCAACAAGTTTTCCAAAACTCCACAAAAAAATTCAAGATTCAAATTTAATAACACTTTCATTAGGGGCAAACGATTTAATTGAATCTATTGATTTTCGTGTAATTGCAAAACCACTCCAAAAACTTGCCACAAAAGCTGAGGCAAGTTTTGAATTTATGCAAAATATTGAACTAGCCTACCAAAAAATTTATCGAAATTTGCTAACATTAGTTGAAAATTTGCGCAAAATCAATCCTAATGTTCGAATCGTTTTAGTCGGATATAATTCTTTGACATCAAATATTGTTAAATTTTTTGAAAAATTACTAACAAATGAAATAGGGTTGCCCGAAAACTATGCTAATTTAGCAATAAAACGTCTAAATTCAACAATTAAACAAGTTGCCAAAGTTCAAAAAGTTCAATATGTTGACTTGTATAATGAAAAAATTTGACAAGAAAATCCAACTGAATTTGCAACAAAAGAATTAGATATTCACCCTTCGACAAAAGGTTACAAAAAAATGGCCCAAGACCTCTTGTTCAAACTTGCTTTGGAACAAGATATTTTATTTAAAAACGAAGAACACAAAAAATTAGGCTGAGATAAGGATTATATCGAAAAAGATTTAAATAATTATCGTCGTACTTTAAATATAGCACCAAATTCACAAATTCTTGCGGCCTTAAGTCTTGAAGGCTCAACTGATAAGTTTATTTCTGAGACCTCTCAAATTGAAGAAAGAACGACTGCAGACATTCAAAAAACTGAAAAATCACCGCTTGAAAATTTTGTAAATGTTATATTAAATAATAATTTTGGTGATTTTTTAAGCCGTTTTGTCCAGTTAGGACTCCAAAATAATCCAGGCGTGCAAAAAACTTTAACTGATTTTTGAAAAGAAAACCAAAAAGCTGGCGCTTCTTTTGCCCAAATTTTGCAAAAAATTTTCTCAAGTGGCTTTTTTAGTCAAATAATTACGCGCTTTCAGACTTATGTTCAAAATATTATTGATACCCAAGACTGACAAAAGGCGACAATTTCTGATTTAGTTAATCAAATTTTTGCTGACTTTGATGAAAAACAGATAATTGATGTTTTAAATACAGTTGTAACTTCTGAATTTGCCAGTGAAAATCCTGAAAAAACTAAAGAACTAATTTTTGCTTCTATTTTTGGCCAAAGTTTAGTTCAGGATCTTATTATTAACAATATTATCAAACTTGATGTTGCATATAAAGATAATTTAAAGGTAGTTTTTACTTTTGACTCAATTAGAAAATTATTTACAAAAATAATTACTGATTTCCAGCTTCGCACTAAAGACTATAAAAATTCTGCCACTTTTCAGCAAATAATCCAAACTTACCTTGAAAATCCTCAAAATGACGCTGATAATGTTAGTTTTATCCGCAATTTTATTTCTGAAACTCTAAAACATCATGAGTCTGTTAAGGTTCTAGTTGGAATTATTAACGATAATTTTAATTTGAATTTGCCCAAAGATGATCAAGATTCGCTCGCTGATCTTTTAGTTTCGCTTGCTGATGTTATTGTGCGAACAAATGTCTGGACCAAATTGAATGACATTGCTGCTAAAAACTTTTTAGAAGTTATTAAGCAATCTGATTATAAAAATTTTGAGAGTATTTCATCAATTTTTGCTGACCAAATTTATACAAATTACACATCTTTTTTTAAAGATTCCAAAAATTTACTTGATTTATTTCATGAACTTTTAAGTTTTGAGCTAAGCAATAATCAAATTGAGTCACTTAAAAAATTACTTAATAAATTTTACCCAATTCTAACAAAATTTGACCTAAGCAACTTTATTGATACTTCTTCGCCAAATTATGCTAGTTTTTCCTTCCTTTTTGATTCGGTCAAGGATTTTTTAGTTTCAAATTCATTCAAACCTTTATCAGATATCGTAAATTCAGCAATTAATGATTTTTTGATAAATAAAAGCCAATATAAGCGAATTGATGATTTAAATCGTTTTGGTTTTCAGTTTTTAGCTAATAATTTACCAAAACTCGAGGAAAATATTTACGATTTTCTTGCAAAAAATGTTCAAAATGAAAACTTCTTAAATAGTCTAATTGATTTAATTAGCAATTCACTAAGTGAGCAAGGTTTAAAACCTACATCGGTTAAAACTTTTTCGGAAATTATTAGACTAATTTTTGAAGATTTTTACTCAAAATATCAAATTTGAAAAGATGATAAAACAAGTCCGACTAATAATTTAATTTTTGAATTTGTTAAAGGCGCAATAAATACTTTCGAAACTTTTACAAAATCAAATTTTAACGAGTATGACTCACTTAAAAACAACCTTGAATCAGCAAGAAAAGCAAATAATGAATCAGAAATTCAAGAATATTCAGCAAAAATCGCACTTCTTGACCAACAACTTTCATTTCAAAATTTTTCTAGTTATTTTCTAAATAACTTTTTTAGTCAAGAACAAATTTATTCACTTTTAAAAAGTCTTGCTAGTCTTGATTTTAAAAGCAAAATTTCAACTCAAGATCTGGTTTTATTTTTCAAAAACCTTTTTGATCAATCATTTTTACATAAGCAATTAATCGAAAAACTAAACCAAAATAGTTTTTTTAACAAGGAAAAAATTCAAAAACCCCTTTTAAATATTTTATCTAGCTTCTTTGAATCTTCAGAAGTTGAAGAATTACTTTCAAAACTTATTGATTACTTTTTTGATGATAAAAAGTTTGAAGAACACTCTGATTTTAGTTCGTTAATTGAGAATTTTATTACAGAAAACTCTCAATTAATTGAAAAAGTTTTTACACTTTTTTTAGGAAATACAACAACTTGAGAATCAATTTCTGGATTTTTACGGGCAATTTTGGATGAATATAAACTAAATTTATCAGAAGATTCTGTTAATACAATATTAGAACTTGTTCGTGATTTTTTGACAAAACTAAAAGATTCAATCCTAAGTGTTCGAGATGAGACAAAAATTCAACTGCCATTAATAATAAAATCAATAATTACCATTATTTTAGATGCAATTTCTAATAATCCAACCCCTAATAAATCGATTATTGAGACTTTATTTGATAGTTTTAGTGTTGATATTGCAAATAATTACTATTCTTCAGATGCAACAAGCAAACAAGGCCAAGACCAAAATAAAATTACTCCAGATAAAATTTCTTCATTAATTGCTGAGGTAATGAAAACTCAGCCTATTGCAGAGCAAATTCAATCAAGTTTATCAAGTATTCCAGAAGGATATCGCGAAGATATTGTTCCAATTTTTAATTCATTTTTACAATCTGAAGGACTTAAAGATTTATTTAATTCTTATTTTAAAATAGTTGCAAAAGCAAAAATTAATAAGCCATTAAATAATTTATCATTAATTAAGTCTTTATTTGAAAGGCAACATTTTAATAAAATTATCGGTGAATTTATTGTTCAATTAGACGAAAAAGAAAACAATCTAACAGGCAATTTTGCAAAATTATCAGAAAAAATTTTTAACACTAAATTTGAAGAAGCAGAATTTGGATCTTTTTTCAAGCTAATTAAGAAAATAATTCGAAATAATATTGATAGTTATTACACTAATGAGCCAGAGTCAATAGATATTTTTTCAGAACGACCTCAACAAATAAATGTTAGTCAAGATATTTCTGATTTTCAAATTATAGCTCGACCATTTAGTGATTCTGGTCCTGAAGAACAATCCCCAACTTCATCTTCAACAGAAACACAAAAACAAAATCCAGTCAATAAGTCGGCAAATTATTCAAAAGAAAATGCTTTTTTAACAAAGCTTATAACTATTTTGACTAAATTAACTAACGGTCAGTTTTCTACTTCCAATTTGAATTCATTATTAGAATCTGAAATTGGAAATGAAGAGTTTATCGTTGATCTAGTCAAGCAAATTGCAACAGTTTATAATCAAGTTGATAAATCAGAAAAAGATAATATTTGAAATATATTGACAAAGATTTTTAAATCTGATTTTTTCAAAGAAAAAATTGAACTATTAAGCGTAGGAAATATTGCTAGTTTTTCAATTTTTAGCGGTCTATCAAAAGAAAGTAAGGAAAAAATTGAGCCAACATTTAAAAGTTTGTTGCTAGATTTTTTACCAAATTCTGCAAACAAACTTTTTATTTTTCGAATTTTAGATCATATAAATAAAAATCAACAATCATTTAAAGATGTAAAAACATTTTCAGGAATCTTAACTAAATTTTTAGGTAATGATAATAGTCATAAAAATAACCATCAAGCCCAGAGTTCACAAACCCAAACTAATAGCCAATTTTTGAAGGCCTATTTGTGACATGTGCTTGATTTTTTAGTAAAACATGATAAATTTTTAGATATAGCAGTTGATGTAATCGCCTCATATTTAAAATTAAATTTAGACAGCAGCAACCCAAGTTTGACTAAATTTAATGTTCAAAATCCAAGAGAGATTCCTAAAGCTTTTTTAAAAGAATTCATTGGTCTAGGTTTTGACAATCCTTTAATTTCTGATATTTTAGATCAAATGTTAGATGCAGTTAAAGCTTTAGATTCTAGCAAAGAAGCATCTAGTTTTTTTAGCGCCATTTTTAGTAAATTAGATTTTGCAAAATTAATTAATCTTGATTTAGTTGTTAAAATTGAACCAAAAATTAGCACAAATGACTCAACAGGGCAAACCCCAAGCGAACAAAAAGGTCTAATTGATGAAGAACATTTAACATTAAAAACACCAACAGGACAAAAAATAACACCTAAATCACTTGCTGATTTCTTTGATTTAGTATTTTTAGCTTCACCAAATTGAGATAAGAAAAAGGAAAACGAGGCTTCGCCAATTTTAAAAGAATTAAATCACATACCTTTTACCGGAATTTCTTTTAAGGATCTTTTTTCATCAAATAAAAAAGATCCTCAACTTGAAGCAATTTCAAAATTATTTCATAGAATTTGGTACTCTGAGAACAAAGGAACTAGTAAAATATCATTCAATAATTTCAAACAAACATCAAAAGGAAGACTCCTTTATAGATTAACGCTAATCCTTCTTTTTTATACTTATGAATCAAGAATTTCTAAGCTTACTGAGGTAGTTCGAAAATGGGCATTTTATGGTGGTGTTTTTTCATCTTCAACTGCATCTGAAATAATCCGCGCATCGTTACACAGTGGTCAACAATCAGATAAAAGTAAAGCTACTGATAATAATTATAAAACCTTTATCGACCAAATAATAGGTAATCCTGTAAAACATGTAGGTTGGTTTTCAAATACTTATTATACACCTTCTGACGTAAATCTAAATGACATGATTACAATGATTTATTATAATGCTGACCGTAATCGGTTTTCCGGTTCCACAAGGCAAGAAAAATTAAAAGACCAAATTTTGCAGCAAATCCGCGATGGAACTTATCCTGATAATTATAGATAACCCTAAAAATTAATATAATAGTTGAGCAAAACTCTTTTTAACGAAGTTTTTTCTATCAAAAGTTTAGAGCATATTTTTTTATCTTCAAGTCATTTTTCACTATAATTACCAGAAAAATCTACTACTTGATTTTTTCATCAAAATTTTTCCAAAATTAGAATAATCCTTCCAAAATTGATTATTTTTCTCGCTAGGTTCATAATTTCTCCAAAATTTAGTTTTGTAATCAAAATATTTAATACTCCCAAAAATATGATTTTGATATTTTAAAAATTGTATCGGTATAAAATAATAATATCGAGTAAATTTATGGTATAATTTCACAAAATGAAAATCTTAAAAAATCGCTATCTTTTTGTTCTTGATCTTGATGGTACAGTGCTTTCTGATAGTGCGAATTCCGAAATTCATCCCGATACTGAATCAGGAATTAAGCGAGCTGTTGAATTAGGACATGTTGTTTGCATTCTAACAGGAAGACCTTGAAGATCAACAAAACCAATATATGAAAAATTAGGTCTAAAAACAATTGTTGCTAATTTTAATGGTGCTTATATTCATAACCCAACAGATTCTGAATTTATTCCAACAATTAATTACATCAATTTAAATGATATTTTATATATAATGGGTGACAAACGGGTAAAAGCTGAAACCTCAAATGTTGCAATTGAAGGACCTGGATGAGCTAAAATCAAAAAACGCGATAAACAATTAGAACAAGTTTTTGGATTTGACCATATTAAAAATCTAAAACCTGGTCTAAATTTCCATAAAATACCTTTAAAACCAACTTGTTTAATTCTTGATACAAAACGAACTACAAACATCAACGATTTTAAATCATATTTGGAAAGGCGCTATGGTGATCTAGGTGAATTTTCAGCTTGATCAAAGGGAGAAAATCACACATACGTGTTTGATATGACCGCAATTGGAGTTAATAAATCTAAGGCTGTTTCAATGCTTTCGCGTTATTATAAAATTGATTTAGAAAATATAATTTCAATTGGTGATAGTTACAATGATATTGGTATGTTTGAAATTTCCACAATTTCTGTTGCAATGGCAAATTCGCCTTCGCAAGTAAAAAAACATGCAACCGTTATTCTTAAAAAAACAAATAAAGAAGGCGGCGTTGGTTATTATATTAACCGTTTTTTAAAAGATCCTGAAAAAGAACTTGAAAAATCGAAAAAAGTTAAATATGCGCGTTCAGCGGTTTCAGTTGAAGCAACCGAGTATTAAAAAATGAAATTAGAAAAAATTGCAATTTATGGCGGTTCATTTAATCCCGTTCATAAAGCTCATATACAAATTGCAAAAAAAGCAATCGATTTTTTAAATTTAGATATGCTTTTTTTTGTCCCAAATTACATAAATCCCTTAAAAAACAATAAAGAAAACAACGTTGATCCCGCATTTCGTTTTGAAATGCTAAAATTAGTCCAAATTGAAAAAACGCAAGTTTGTGATTATGAAATTAAAGCCAAAAAAATTAGTTATACAATTGAAACAGTAAATTATTTCAAGCAAAAATATCCTGATGCACAACTTTTTTTAATAATAGGTTCTGATAATCTTGCCAGTTTTAAAATGTGGAAAAATTACAAACAAATTCTTGAAAAAGTCCAACTTGTTGTTTTTAGGCGTAAAAATTATCCTGATTTAGGAAATGTTAAGCGTTATAATGCCTTAATTTTGCCAACCCAGTTGCCTAATTTTAGTTCTTCAGAAATTAGAAATGGAAACTTTTTTGGCCTTGATCGAAAAGTAAATGCTTTTATTGGTGCTAATTTTTTATATGCTAATTCAATTCTTAAAGGTTTTCTTGGCAATTCTGACCGCTTTATCCATTCAAAAAATACCGCTGAACTCTCAAACGAGTATGCTAAAATTTATGGTCTAGATTCAAAACAGGCTTATTATGCTGGCTTATTTCATGATTTGACCAAAAAATGAAGCAGGCAAGAACATATTGATTTTCTTAAATCCCAAAAAATTGATGCTAATGATCTTCAAGACTACGAACTTCATCAACTTTCGGCTTCAATTTGATTAAAAAATGTTTATTTACTGCCTTTTGACCAAATAATTCGTGCTATTTCTTGTCATACAACCCTTTGTTTTGAAATGTCATTATTTGACAAAGCAATTTATGTCGCGGATAAATTAGCTCGCGGCCGCCGATTTTCAGGTATTCAAAAATTACGCGACTTAGCAAAACAAGATTTAAATAAAGCCTTTACCCAACTTGTAAGAATGTCCAAAATTGAGCATGAAAATATGAAAAACTCAGCCAATCAAATGAAACTATATGAAAAACATCAAAATTAAAACCGCTATTTTTTATGCTGATAAGGAAGAACAAGTAAATTTAGAATTACTTGGTGCAAAATTTATAAAAAATGTTAGTGTTTTAGACCTAAATTTTCCAGTTTATGAATATAAAAATATTTATTTTTTTTATATTCATTCGCAAATTGGCTTAATTAATTCAGCAATTTTTGCCCAAACAGTTGCAGTAAAATTTTTAATTACTAATATAATAAATTATGGTGCTTGTGGTGGTAGTTCATCAATTGATTTTTCAAAAATGAAAAATCAATTGATATTTCCCAAACGTTTTTATCTACTTGATGCAAAAACACCTTGATATCAACCAGGCCAACTACCATTTGAACCTAAATTTTACGAGAATAATTTAATTGCTACTCAAAATTTTAATTTAGGCTCATCAAATAGTTTTATTTTTGAAGAAAATCAAGTAAAAGATTTTCAATTTGTTGATTTTTTTGATATGGAAGCATTTTCTTTTGCTCAAATAAGCGCCAAAAATAGCTTAAATTTTTATTGCATTAAATATTTGAGCGATAAAATTGGTCAAAATCTTGACATTTCTCAAGTTAATTTTAACATAAAACAAGGTGCTCAAAATGCCGCTAAATATGCCTTAGGTCTTCTTGAGAAAATCTAAAAAATATTTGTTCACTATTATAAATTTGTAAAAACAGTTTGAGAATTAAATTATAAGTTTTCAAACTGTTTTTTGTTTTAAAGTGGCATAAAAAACTAACAATTATTCCAGTTTTTTATGCAAACTTTTTTGACAATTTCTTATTGAATTGTTTCATTTCGAGCCTTTTTCGAAGATGTTTAAATCAAAACACCAATTTATAGTTTATCTAATTTTACATTTTTTTGTATAGTCTTATTTTTTATAGTAAAATTTAGCTAATAAACATTTAGGAAGGGCAGAACGATTATGAGATTGAGTATTTTACCTAGAGTTTCAAAACGAAAACAAACAATTTTATTAGCAACAACTCCTGCAGTAATTGCGACTTTAACCATTGGATTCACCCAACAATTAAATCCTTATACAGGTCAAATTCCTAGGCCTCAAATAGTTTTTTCTCCCCAAGACAGAAATGAAATTCTAAAAGAACCAGAAAAACCAGCACAAACTGAAGTCCCAAAACCGGAAGTTACTAAAATAGATATTCCCAAACCAGTTGAGCCAGTAAAAGTAGAAACACCAAAGCCAAAACCAGTCATAACAACTCCTGAAAAAGCAATAATAGTACCGATAAATCCACCTAAGACCCAACCTCAAACAGTTCCGCGCACTGAGACAAAAGTTGTTAGTCAATCACAAGCAAATGTTAATTCTAATCTTGAAAAATTAAAAGTAATTGCGCTAGCGCGATATAGTCAAGCAATCGATAATTCAATCAGAGAAGCGAAAGCAAAAATTGCCGGATTTCAACAAGAAATTGACGAAATTAACCGTATTTATGACCACCATTTTGATGATCCGATTTATAATCCCAATAAGGTTTCAAAATTAAGTTGAGAAAATTTTCGGATTCAAAAATTACGAACTTTTGATGGTTCAAATGCTCCTGAATACCAACTTGAAAGAGTTAAAAGTGACTTAAAAGCACTTGAAGAGCTAAAACAAACCAAAAAATCATTTAATCAAGACGAAATTAAAAGGCTTTTGCGGGGAATGTTGCCTTCAACTGACTCGCCTTATGTTTGAGGTTATGAAAATGAATCTGATAATCCTGTGCTAAATCAACTAAAAGCAGCAAATAATCGCCGTCTTATAAATATTCCTTCTTGATATTCACGAACTCCAGGAACAATTTCTGACTTAACTTATGAAGGATGAGACCGTCAAGATGTCTCAAGTGAGTTTAATGGAATTGATAATTCAATTGGAAATTCAGTAAAAGTTTATAATTATACCCCTAATGATAAAAATGAGGACAAAGCTAATCGTCAACCGCTCAAAGTTATCGTTCTTGATGCTAATGACAATGATGCATTTAAAAAATTTCAGGAAATTTTAACAAAAGTACTCCAAAAAGATAATAAAATTCAAGCTATTGTTCTAAAAAATGTTGGTGATGAAAACTCAAACCAAAATGTTGAAAAAATTTTAAGTTCAATTCCGCCTTCAATTAAAAAATTAACACTTTTCCTTGATAATTACAATGCAACGGCTAATTTACGTCCTTTAGAAAAAATTAAACTTGATGAACTTGAGCTCTATTCAAATATTGATGCACTGTCAGATAACTGGTCAATTAATCCAAATGCGCTAAAAAACATTGACTACATTAGTTTTGATTATAATAATGCCGCAACTTTTCATAAAAATCATCCTAGTGAAAAAATACCTGGATCAATTGTTTTTAGTACTTTAGCCTGAGATGCTCAGGATACAATCCAAACTGTTGATGAAGGCCTTTCAATTGTTTTTGACTCAAAAGTTTATCAGCGAATTTTTCAAGGATCTCACGGCGGCAAAGGTGGTCGTCCGGTTAATCTTGATTTTTCACGAGCAAAAAACATCAAATCACTCAAAGGCTTAAGTCTTGAAAAACTCGATAAAATCTGAAATGATCATGTTAAAAATTGAAAAGATGACAAATATTCTAACGAAGATTTTACCGGATTTCGTCCGATAAAATTTAAAAAATTAATTTTTGGCCTTGATGAGGGCAACAATTTTGTTGCAAAATGAGACGATTTTAACGGCGGTCAATTAAATTCACGGCTAACTTTTGACGAACCAGGTGGAGCCCAAATTGAGTTTCGCGACAATCACGGTACTCAAAATTCAAGCCCGATAGCCATCTTTTTATCTGGGACACCTAGTGGAGATGCAATATCTGAAATTAACGCCTTTATTAGAGCAGCAAATTCACGTAATTTATCAGTAAATCGTCTTTATGTTGAAAATGAATCAGTTTTAAGACAGGTTGGTTCACGAATTGGATCTGTTCAAGTTTCAGTTAAAAAAGCTGAGCAAAACACTGTTCAAGAAGGATTTTTAGGAGGAAATGTATAAAATGAAAATTAAATTTTTATTTCCACTTTTATCTGTTCCATTTTTTGCAATCGCTTGCGGCAACAACCAACAGCAAAAACTACCTTCAGAACAAAATCAACAAAGTCAAAAAACACCTCCAACTGAAGGAAATATTTCAAATTCACCCCAAATTGACTTAGTTTTTCAAAAAATTGATTCAAATTTTGAATCACTTTTTGGTCAAAAGTCAGAAAATGAGTTTAAAAAATTCATTTCCGAATCACAAAAGTCAGTTTTTCAACTTCTTGATAATAATGTTAAAGATTTAAGTAAAAAACAGGAAAAAATCACCCAAATTAACAATATTTTTAGTGCTTTAGAAAAAATTGCACAGCAAACTCAATATGATCTTGAAGCTCAAAGATCAACAGCAACACTAACCTTAGGCGCACTTAAAGATATTTTTAAAGAGGAAAAGTCAACCGAACAGCAGCTGCCTCAAGGCTCCCAAAATCCTCAATCATCAGAAGAACTTGATAAAAAAATCGTTGAATTAACTAATAATTCTCGTCCTTCTGGACAAAATTTTAGTCGTTTTTCCAAGGATGGCAAGCGGACAATTCTTGATCAATACGAAAATGATTTTCCCGAAAAAGAATGAGATTGGTACCGTATAAATACTAATTCTAGCGGTGGTGGCGGTATTGGTCTTGGGTCTAAAAGTGAACTTGAAAAAAAACCTGAAAATTTTCCAAAACAAAAGCCTGAAATTATTGCAAAATTAAATCAAAAAGCAAAAGAATCAAACCAACCTTTATTTGAAAAAGCCCAATTTCGCCTTTTTTCCTTACCAGTTTTTGACGATAATGGAAACACAAATAAAATAAAATTCAATACTTATGAAGCAGGATTTAAAACGCCGGCTTGATGAAAATCTAGCGAAAATTCTGACTATATTCATGGTGGTCCAAATCGAATTGGTTTGCCAAGAAAAATTGTTTCTGAGGATTATAGGAAATTAATTCCGAATGTTGTTTCAATAAAAATCGAAAATTTAGTTGTTGATGATGCCTACCAAAATGACAATAACAATCCAATTACGCGCACTAATTTTTCCTTTGGAACCTTAGGAATTTTAGATTACCAAATTCCGCAAAATTCGTCCTATCCACTAAAATGATTCTTTTTAACTAACGCTCACGTGGCAAATAATTTGCAAATCGCCAACGATTTTCACAAAGATAAACATTATGGCCGTGATTTTTCAAATTATAATGATTCTGATTTTCATTTAAATACACAAAGTATAACTCTTACAAAATTAAAACAAACCGTTCCTTTGAATACAATTTTGCCAACCACTAGAGGAGCAATCATTGATGACGAATTTTATAACACAGTCAAACTCGATATCAAAGAAAACAACGGTAAAATTTACAATAACGGTTCAGAATCTCCAGAATTAGCTGGGGTAAATAGCCAACCAAAATCCCGCCAAAAACCAACCCAAAGTATGAATGTTAGAACTATTTTAATGGGTTCGGACGTTTTTAAATTCAAACCTAGCGATTTTAGTGATCAACAAGATCTACAAAATGTCGATGAATTTCTTGATTTTGCAATTATTGAAATAAATTTCAATAATGAAGCAGAAGCTAAAAAAATTACCGAAGAATTTTATAATAATCACAAGTCAAAATCGTTAAAAATTTCTGAATTTAATCCGTTTAATTCAGATCAATATTCAAAACTAGAAAAATTCCCTTTTTACAGCTTAGGTTACCCAGGTTCAAAAGGCGACCCTACTATTTCTCAAAACGATGATCCAGCCGATTTTGCCCAAAGAGATTACAGCGTTTCACCTTGGATTAATAAAAATTCCAAACTTTTTAATTCTAGAAACGAAAATGACACTTCAACTAAAGGCGGTTCTGAATTTGCCTGATCAAGATCCTATCGCAGTTTTGTAAATATTCCCGGAATTAGCGATTATTTTATAACTGCACCAGTATTGGCTAAATCTTTTACAAAACTTGATTATTTTGACCAAAAAGACAAACAACGTAAATCCAAAAAATATTTAAATGGCGGTCTTGGAACTCTCATTGATAATTATACTGCTAGCGGTGGTTTATCTGGTAGTCCTGTCTTTTTTAAAGACGGCCAACTTTATTCTGTTGTTTATGCCTCAGATTCACAAGCTTCAGCAAATTTAACATTAAATTTACGATCTTATGGCTATGATTATAAAGGTTATTATGGCAAATATAATCTTCCTAAATATGATTTAATTTATGGCGATTCTTCTAGTGATGCTCAGCAACAAAAATCTTATTGAAAAGCACTATCTGAACTTTATAAAAATCAAAGCAATTTTAAAACTAATTTATTTCCTGAAGGTCTAGCCAAACAAAAAGATGTTTTTTCAAAAAAATAGCTTTAAAAATAGGCTATTTTTTTGATTATAGGGTAAAAATTACAGGTCAAAATTCAGTAAATTAGTCATCTTGATTGTTTTAGTTTTAACAATTTTACTTAGTATTTTGTTTTATTTAGAAAATTAAACCAAAAGTGGCGCAATCAAAATCAAAAATAAATAACTAATTCTCTCAATTTTTCCTCTCATTCAAACTAAAAAAGCTAAAATTTTAACTTAAAAAGCAAAATTTGAAATTTTTAAACTACTTTTTCAGTTTAAAGCACTGGCAAAAATCATAAAAAAATACAACTGCTATTTAAACTCAATGCAAATAGAAAACTCATTTTTATTTACATTGAGCCTAAAAAAATATGTGAAGTTTTGAAAGAGCCATAATTAAAAGCCTTAAATTTATAGATTTCTAAACGGTTAAATTTAAGGCAATACATCATATTTAAAAATATGACGGAAAATTCGTATTTTCTGATTTTTTATGCAAAGAACATAACCAATTCCCCCCTCAATTCAATATCAAAATTTATTAATTTATTCTTAGTGATGGTTATTATAGCATAATTTTATTTTTGACCAAACATTTTTTTTTTTTTTTTTGCAAAATCTTAATTTTAAAATAATAGAAATTAAGATTTTAGCCTCAAAAACACGGATTTGCCGGTATTTTTTGTATTTATATTCATAGTAAATTTTTGCCACCAAGCTGTAAAACTCAGGAGTTTTTTGCCCCTTTTTATATCTCATAAAATTAAATACTTATAGTTTTTGTAAAACACTAACTAAAAAAGCTAAATTTTTAATATTTAACACACCCAAAAACAAAAAATCCAAACAATTAAATGTTTGGATTTTTTGTTTAAATTTGTACTTATTTTATAAAAAGCCGTCTATAAATGCTTGCTGGAAAAAATAGATAATTGCTCAAAAAGTTAGTGCAGTAAAGCCAAGACCAACAATGACTGAAGCTCAAATAAATGATGATTGTAATTTAAGTCCGATTTTTTCTTTATTTTTTTTAAAAAAACTTTTCAATCTAGTCATATTTTATCCTTTTACGGTAGATCCTTGACGTGAGACTGCACTCATTATTCTCTTACGAAAGACAAAATAAGCAATAAACATTGGCAGAATTGTTAAAATTGCACCGGCCATTCTGATGTTTTTAAAGTAGCCTCCGGGAATCTGGGCGGTCTCATCAGCGACTCCAACTTTTTGTAACAGCCAAGTATTTAGAGTAGTTAGATCAGCTGAATTAGACTGCAGTATTAAAAGTGGCCAAAGCGTTGAATTTCAGGCAGAAAAAGCAGTTAGAATTCCGACAGTTCAAATTGTTGGTGATATCATCGGGGTGGCTACCTTAAAAAAATATCTAATCCCAGAACAACCATCGACCATTGAGGCTTCTTTAATTCGATCAGGAATTTCTTCAAAAGCATTTCGAAACATAAATCCTGAAAAAACAGAGGCAACAAATGGACTAGTTAGGGCAAAAATTGACTGAAAACCGTCATTTCACCCGAGCATTACCATAATTCGGTATTGGCCAATTAAAAGGGCAGTTTCAGGAAGAACTAAAATTGAAAGGAAAACTACTCAAGAAGCTTGTTTAAATTTCCACTTTCTTAGTGAAAAAGCATAGCCAAAAGTCATTGAGAAAAAAACTTTTGCAACCACAGAAATTAAAGTAACCAATATCGTGATTCCAAGAGCAGCAAAATAACCTGACTGGGCAGCTTTGACAAAATTGTCCCAGGCAAAATGATTAGGCCAGTAAACTGGAATTCGGGTGTCAAGAATTTGCTCTTCAGGCGAGAGTGAATAAACCAACATAAAATAAAAAGGAAAAACAATTAGAATTCCAAAAAAGAAAAGCACGATGAATTTGAGTAAAAAGCTTGAAATTGCACTTGTAATATTTTTGTTGCGAACTTGCGAATTAATTGACTCTGTTAATTTAGCGGTTTTTTTGTCGCTAATATATTTTAGAATTTTTAATTTTATAATGAACATTTTTCTCCGTAATTTTGTCAGCTACTAAAAATATTGTGCTTAAAAACTTTTTGACAACAACTGAAAGGGCAATTCCAAAAACAAAAAGATAAATAGTTAGTGCACCTGCCTGGGCAAAGTTAGGTGTTCCGCGCACATTTTTGTAAATATAGATCAGTAAAGTTGCGCCTCCGTTACTAATTGCTTCAGTTTCGTTGGCAAAAATACCGATTGGAAAGACCTTAATTCCGCCGATAATTCCGATTGTAATTAAAAAGTTAATTGTTTTTGAAACTGAAGGCAGTGTAATTTTGAAAAATTGGCGAACTGGACTAGCTCCATCAATTGCCGCTGCTTTATAAAGTGTTGGATTAACTGAAAGCATTGCGGTTGTTAGAATTAAAACTTCAAAAGCAAGACTTCTTCAGACCCCTGACATTAAAACAACTAAAAGTGCATTAAAAGATGAAGGATTTCCGGAATTTAGTCATCTTGTTGAAATCCCAAAAAGACGGTTAATAAAGCCAGTTTCACTATCAAAAATATAGGCAAAAGCAACTGAAACGGCAATACCTGAGGTTACATAAGGTAAAAAAAAGACTGTCTGTCAAAATCCACGGGCATATTTGCGGTGCAGCGAGGCAATTGTTGAGGCAATAATTAAGCTAATTATTAGTCCAAGTGGTAGTGCTGCTATTGAATAAATGACAGAATTTCGAATTGCAATATGAAAATTGGTATCAAGGGTAATTAAATCAACAAAATTATCAAAACCAAATCGAGTATTTCCGGCAATATTAGGATTAATTTCGATACTTACAGACTTAGAAATTGAGTATAAAAATGGCAAAAAAGTAAAAATAAAAATAACTAAAATTGAAGGCAAAAGTATTAAAAAAGGCTTTCAAAATGGTTGCTTTTGGTCCAGAATTCCCAGTTCAAGATTAGTTTTTTTAATTCGCTGTCTTAGGAAATATCTACTAATTAAGTTCATTGGATTCGCTCCCTTGTTTGATAATCAAATAGATGTAATTTTCCTGATTTAATATTAAATTTGACAATTTCATCAACTTCATAGGCCGGTTTTTTACGTAAGATTATTGAAATTTGGCCAATATTTTCAACATCAATTTTGGCAAGAATATCTTTTCCTAAATATTCAATCACGCTAATTTTGCCTTGAAAATTACCAGCTTCATTTTCAACTAAATCTTCGGCTCTAATTCCGACTCTTATTTTTTCATGTTGATAATCTTTTAGTGATTCAAAAATTATTTGATTATCAACAATGACACTTTTAGTTTCTTTGTCATAAAAAGCATCAAAAATATTCATCTCAGGAACACCTAAAAATGAAGCAACAAATTCATTTTTAGGATTATGATATAACTCAGTTGGAGTTCCAATTTGCTGAACATATCCAGTTGACATACAAATAATTCGGTCCGAAATTGACATTGCCTCTTCTTGGTCATGGGTAACAAAAACTGTTGTTATTCCGATTTCAGTTTGAATTTTTCGAATTCACTGACGAGTTTGAACTCTTAGTTTGGCGTCTAAATTTGAAAGTGGCTCGTCCATTAGTAAAATATCAGGATGTCGAACAATTCCACGGGCAATTGCGACTCTTTGCTGTTGTCCACCAGAGAGTTTTGTTGGTTTTTTAGCTAAATTTTTCGTTATTTCAACTTTTTCGGCTGTCCGTAAAACAGCGCGATTTATTGCTTCTTTTATTGAAATATTATCATTTTGATAATCTTGGTATTGTTTTAATTCTTGCTCGTTTAGTTTTGAAGTATTAAGGGAAAACTTATTGATTAAGTTTCTTTCATAGTCCAAAAACAGCTTTAAAGTTTCCTTTTTGTAAGTTTTTGATTTAGTCTTAAGCGATTTTAAAAGCAACAAATTCGGTGAATGACGAGTATTTGTTTCAAGAAATTTCTTTGTAGTTTCACGGTAAGTATGCTCAAGATTTGCAAGTTTTCCTGAATTTTTAATTTGATTTTTTTCGTTTTCAATTTCAGTTTTAAATCAAAGCTCTTTTTCTTTTTTTCGTTGATTAAAAGCCTCAATTTGTTCTTGATAATCTAATTTGAGTGATTCGGCATCTTTTAGACTTGTTTGTTTAGTAAAATTTTCATAACCTTGTTGAATTTTAGCCAACTCAATTTTTGAATTAGTAAGAAATTGTGATTGTAATTTCTCAAGTTTTTCTAATTTTTCATATAAAAGTGCTTTTTGTTCTAAAAAGTTTTGCCGAGCGCGAACTAGTTCAGGAGCATTTTTTATTGCATATTTTTCTTCTTGGATTTTGTTTTTATGAGCTTTTTTGTCAAGTTTGGCTTGTTTTTTGATTTTGTCAACTTTTAATTTATAAGCTTTTCGAAAGGTAATCGCCTGTTGGATTGGGCAAATTTCCCCTTCTTTTTTGCCAAAGATTTTTTTCCAAAAAGCTCAAAAAATTGATGCAGACTTGCCTAATTTTAAGAAATCAATCGTTAAATTTTTAATTTCAGCCTGTTTGTGAGCTTCAATTAAAAAATAATCGGTCTGAAGTTGATTTAAATTATGATAAATTTGTGTTTTAAGTTCGTTATAATCATGTTCTAATTGGCGGTAAATATCAAAATAATCAAATAGTTTATTTTTGTAAGTTTCTAGATCTTCAAGTGAAGCGCCGTTTTTGGCAAGAACAACTGAATTAGCATTTACACGTGCAAGCATCGATTTTTCAAGTGCTTTTTGCTTTCATCTTGGGTCATTATGCAAAGAAAAAGCAATGTTTCCAAAAACATTTAAATGCGGATAGAGCGCATAATTTTGGAAAACAAGACCAATTTTACGTTGCTGAGGTGATTTTCGGGTTACATCATCGCCATTGAAAATAATTTGACCTGAAGTTGGATTTAAAAGACCAGCAATTGCATTTAAAATTGTAGTTTTTCCTGAACCGGAGGGTCCTAAAAGTGTAACAAGTTCACCTTTGTAAATTTTAATATTTGCACTGTCAACAGCCAGTGTTTCACCAAAGTCAATTGTTAAGTCTTTAATTTCAATTGCAGGGATTGAAAATTTCGATTTATAACGACTATTTGAGGCCTGCCGAATTTTTTTTAACTCGGATTCAAAGTTATTTTGTTCGATTTTTTTATTATCATCTGCTTTTTTCATATTATTTATTATTTCCACTTTTATTTCCACTTTTTGTATCTTTTGAATTTTCTAACCTAAATTCATACCAGTCAACAACATTTTTATCTTTATTTGCTTCACCTAGAACTAAAAAGTCAGAAATTTTTGCAAGACCTCGTGTTTTATAGATAGATTCAAGATTTTCATTAATCGAAGATATATTTGAATCTTTTAATTTTTCATAAATTCCGAACTTTTTATTGATGGAATTTTCAACTGCTGCTGCTTGTTTGATTGAATTATAATAATAAATTGTAGTCTGGTTAGTTATTCCTGAAAATCCTGATTGCAAAGTTGGAACAGCAAGTCCTGCTTTTGTTATTTCAACGCCATAAGATTTATAAAATCCATTATGACCAAAAAATAAACTTCCAACATAACGGTTAAAAGAACGCGCTGGACCTGTTTTTGGGTAGACAAAATAAACTTGTGTACCTACAGGCAACATTTTTTCGGCAAATCGAGTTGCTCGATTTGCATATTCGGCCTCAAGCCCTTCGGTTTTTTTATAAGTTCCAGATTGGGATGTTCCTACCTCTGGGGTGTCAATACTTTCAATTCTGACATTAAAAACAGGCTCAATTTTGCTTTCGCCAACAGATTTTAAGGTTGCTGTATCGCCATCAGTTCATTTTTGAATTGTAACTTTTTGGCGGCCAAAAAATTTTGAATCAGGCAAAATATCATCTTTAAATTTCAGTTTATCTTCTTGAGTTCAAGAATAATTTGGATTAAGAAATTTTGCAATGTCTTTTGCATATTGACTTTTTTTATCGTGCAAATCTAACTCAGGATCTAGCCCAAAATCCTCTATTTTATAGTATTTTTGCGCCTGAAAGTAACCTTGAGCAGCGTGATCTGTTGTACAAGCGGCAATAAAAAAAGGGATAAAAGTAAAATTTATACTAGTAAAAAACAGCTTTAAAAATTTTCTTTTCATAAGACAAATTTATCGGTTTAGTTTTTTTCTCTTGCAAAATCAGGTCCTAAATTTTGACTCAAAGTGTTTAGAAAATCGTTAAAACTAGGAACAGTGCCATTGGCTGCCTTAAGTGATTGCATTTGTGCAACGGTTGAGTCTAAATTTGAACGAAATACAGAGGATCTAGCATCAGCATTATCATAAACAAGCGAATATTTAGCCTTAGCTTGTTCGTCATTAAAACGACTAAATTGTTCAAGTGCTAACTTTTGACCTTTATTTTTTGGCTTAGAAACATCGGTTCTTAGGGTTGATTTTAGTGGTAATAAATATGAAGTTGCTTTTGAAAAATACTCAACAGGAGTTATTTTTCCGAATTTGTCGCCAAAGTCGACTTTTTCAGTTAGGATTCAATTTACAAAAGCCTTAACAGCACGGTCTTCTTTTTCATTTGCATGAATAAAAATTAAATCAGGACCTTGGGCAGTAACGGCAGTAATTTTTGAATTATTGTCAAATTTGTGCGGTGCTGCTAAAATATCCATTTCATCTTCGTTAAGTGAACTTGAGGCTTCTGTTATTTCAACGCCATTGTATCCGGTAATTACAATTGGCTTAAATTTTTCTTCTTTATCAAGAACTTTGTATGATCCTTCAATGATTCCAGAAGGAACCTCATCTCGGTCAGTAAAATAAAACAACTCTTTTTTCGGGTTTTTTTCTAGAAGACTTTTAATTTCAGCTAAAATTGACTGCTTAATTTTAACGGTGTCTTTACCATTAAGCGCTTTAACTTTAATTTCTTTTGAGATGTCTGCTAAATCTGATGCCTTAATTACTGCCGAAAATCTTGCATTTGGGCTGTAAATATGTTCAACATTTTCGTGAGTAAAACTTACTTTGTAATTTTTGTCGTTTGCTCTTATGTAATTATGGTGAAATCCTGCTGTTGATCCGATTGAAAAAAGTTGTTGGTGATTACGGAAATAAGTTGAATTATATTCACCAGGAGTTGTAAAATAAATTGACTTATCAGCCATTCCTTTGGTGAGTAGTTCATAAACTTGTTTTAAATTTTTGTATCTATCTGATTCAGGTTTTTTGAAAAATGATGTATAACTAATAAGATTTTCTTTTCGATTTAAAACGGTAACTTCTTTAGATTTATCATTTTCTGACAAAGAACGTGAAAGTCCATAAATTAAAGTAGCTGCATTGTCAATTCCTAAAACTGATTTTGCTGCAGTTAGACTTGAACCTTCAAGTGCTTTTGGAAATGCTTTGACAATTCTTGAAGATAATTTCTGTAAATCACTAAAGTTTTCAATATCAGATTTTTTAAATTCATAACCAGAAAGACCATCGGTGCTTGGCGCGTATTCTTTTCAAAGTTTTTTAATTTCAGCAACATCTTTAGTTTTTTCAGTAGCTAATTTGGTAAATTCTTCAAAAAACTGTTTGTCTTCAGCTTTAATTTTTGCTGGATTTGAGTCATTCATCGCCTGTTGAATAATTCAACCAAATAAAACTTTATTTACATATAAACCTTCAGAAGATTTTCCAAATGGAAGAGTATAGACTCCTTTTTCGTCAAGAAACGGAATTTCTGAATTAATTTGTAAAAAGTCTTCAATTCCTTGTTCTTTTAGGAAATTTTTGGTAATTTTTTCACTTTCATCAGTTGGCTCTTGATCTGATTTTAAATCAGAAACAATCGGAAATGTCATTGAATGTTTATTTACAATTGCCAATAAAGATGAATAATTTGTAACAATATTAGGTAATTTAAGTCGATCTTTTGTTTCTAAAAAAGTGTTAATTGAATTAGATGCTCCTGAATATCCCCCTTGATAAGATTGTTCTTTCATTTTTATAAAATCAGGCTTATCTTTTTGGGTTGTATTTCAAAGTTCGATAATTTTATTTAATGCTTTAATTTCATTTCCACTTGAAGAAAAATTGTGACCAAAAACTAGTTCACCATCTTCAGGAGTGTCGAATGTAAATCCTCTAACTCCATTTGAACCTGACAAAACACCACAAGAAGCAATAAGTCCAACTGGTGCTAAAACTGATAAAGAAGATAAGAAAATCCGACTAATTTTCTTTGCTGTGTTATTTTTATGCCTTAATTTTGTACCTTTTTTACTATGTGTGTTCATTTTTTTCTCCTTAGTATTTTATTTTTGTGTATTTTTTTCTGTTTTTAACTTAACTGATGCCCCGATATTTTCCTTTAGAATTCTAAGAAAAGTATTAAACTCAAGATTTAAATTCGGGTTGGCTAAAAACTGATTGTAAAGTTGAGAAACACTTCCTAGAGTTGCTTTTCGGAAAGTATTTGAGTCAATTCCTGCAGGTTCGGTAAAAACTCTATATTTTTCAGGGTTTTTCAGCTGACTTTGGAATTGTTCATAAGCAACTTTGAAAGCATTATTTTTTGCAAAAGCTGGATTCTGATCAAAACTTGATTCCAAATTTGCCTTAGTTGGATTGATGTTTGAAGCTGAAAATGCTAAAAAATCGCTCGGAGTTAGAACCATTTTTTTGTTATTTGGCCCGTCAAATTCAATTTTTTCCGAAATAAATCATTTAACAAAGTTAAGTGTGGCCTCATTTTCGACTTCATTATTGTAAAATCCAATCAAAGATGGGCCTTGGGACGTAACGATATTAAATTTATTTGACTCTTGTGTTTTTGAAGGCTCATTGAGAAACTCTAACTCGTCTTCATTAAGTTTTTGGTGTGATTTTGAAAAAATAAAAGCATTTTCAGGTTGATTGAAGAGTTTAACTTTGTTTTTTGCTGATTCAACATAAAGTGAAGAAGTATTTGAATCTTCTTTGACTTTATCACCAACTCACTTGTCAAAACCAGAATCAATTGCTAAAAAATTAAAACTGTTTAAATTAGGCTTTGATTTTATAGCATTTTTTATTTTTTCAATTAAATCCTTGTCATCAGTTTTGCTTAATGAAATTTCATTTTCTTGAACAGAAAATGCATCCGATTCATAAACATAACCGGTTGAATTATCTAAAATTTGGTGAACTTTTGCAATTGCATTTGAAGGCATATTTTCTTCACTTACTATTTTTCAAATTTTAGATTTTGAGCCAACCGGGTAGTCAAAAGTTTTTTTATTAACTTTTAGACGTAAAAAATTTTGTCCTTGTTTTTCAAAGTTACGTGAATAATCACTTGTTGAAGTAATTGCAAAAACTAATTGGTGATTTTTTAAAAATTCGCTAGCTCTAGTTCTGCCGCTTGTTGGACCAAGTAATTTATTTTTTACTAAATCTACCAATATTTCATAGGCTTTTTTTGTATTTTGGTGACTTTTGGTTGTCTCATCAAAAAGACTTGTATAGTTGAGCGAAGCACCATCAAGATTTTTAAAATAACTTGAATTTTCATACTCACCATCTGCCTGGGCAAAAGCTACAAAAAAGAAGAGTGCAGCTGTATCATTTAGTCCGAGTAAAAAGTTAACTTTTTCGGTTTGACTACCTTTTTCGGCATCTGGGAATGATTTTCTAACTCGACTTAAAAAATCAATAAGATCTTTGTAATTATTGAATTTTTCAAAACTAAAAGTATAACCATCAAAACCGCCTTGATCTGAAGGAAAACTTTTGTACTCTCCTCAGACTTTTTTGATGTATTCAAGATCAGTTTTTTTTGGATCTAGATTTTTAACTCGTGTTTTGTCAGACTCGCTAATTTTAAAATTAGGACTTGTTTTTGCTGATTCTAATATGTATGATAAAACTGGTTTGTCAAGCAAAAGTGCCTTTGAAGTTTTTAGTATTGGCAAAAAAGCTAGTGTATTTTGGTCAATTCCAGGTACATTTTTTGTTTCGACCAGAAATCTTTCATCATAACTATTTTTAATAGTCTGGGCTAAATCGCTTTGGGAGTTTAGATCCAAAATCATACCGTGTTTATTCAAACTAGCCGCCAGAGCTGGGTAATTTAGTGTTAAATTCGGCAGTTTTTTTGTATCTTTAACCTGTAAAAATGTTGTTAAATTAGTTTGATCATCGATGTAATTTGCCGCGCTTGGTTCTAATTTAACTGGTAAAAATCCTGCCTGTTTGTCTTTAACTTCGGATTTTTGGTTTCATTTTTCAAAAATTGTTTTTAGAGCTTGAGTTCGGGGATCTGTAAGTCCAAAAATTACGCGAAAATCGATTGTATTGTCATTTTCGGTTTCAAAATGAAGTGGATTGTCTTTTTGTGATTTTAATTCAGTGTGATTTGCATTTGAAAAACAGGATGTCAAAATAGCCAAAGAAGAAACCGGTCCTAAGCTAATTGCTGTTTTTAAAAATATTGACTTAAATTTGTTGATTTTTTCCATTGTTGTTAAATTTCTTTTTTAATAAGAAGATTTGCAGTATCTGTAATTTATATATTTATTTATTTTTTAAAAGTGACTTTAATTTTTTAATTTTATTGTTCCAAATTGCTCTCCTGTTAGTTTTTAAAATAAAAAAGCACAACGATAAATTATCTTAATTTACTTAGTCAAAACTTTAACAATTTAGACCAACTAACAATAAATAATTTCCAGTTGTGCTTAACATTTGAGATTATTATATAACTTTTTAGAAAAAATTAACAAAAATTACGTTTTTTTCTTAAATTTGTTGAATTTTTTTCAAATTTATTAAACTTTAATTTAAAAAAGTTAAGCCTTTTGGTCAAAAATTAACTCACGTTTGCTGAATTTAATTTTGTCTGCAGTGCTGTTAAAAATTTCTCAAAACTAGCTTGATCTTGGGATCCATCAGCAACAAGACGACCCATTTGGTTTAGCGTTGATTTTACCTCAAGACGGATTAGCGCACTTCTTGAGTCAACTGGGTCCATATAAAATGAGTTGTGCTGCGGGTCATCATTAACGGTTTTAAAATTTTTAAATGCGGCTCTAAAAGAATTATTTTGCTGAAATTGTTCAGTATTAGACAAATTTTGGCCAAAAACTTGTTTTGTTGGCGCTAGATAATTTCCACGAAATGCAACATATTCGCTCGGACTACCATGATATTTTGCCTCACCAGATTGGCCTTGGTATGTAAAGTCTTGTTTGTGGGTTAGCATTCATTTTAGGAAATTTTTTGTTGCAATATCTTCTTCGGCATTTGAGTGAAAAGCGATTAAATCTGGACCTTGGTAAGTATAAATGCTTTTTGAATCACTGCTTGAATTTTTAATTGGCTCTTGGAGGAAAACAACTTCATTTTGGTTTAAGTGTTTATCCCCACCTGGATTTTCAACACTGGCATTTTTTAGTAAAAAAATGTCGTTTTTGTCATTTTTATTTGTAAGATTAATTATTTCTGAGTCAGTGTTTTTAATTTTTTCTTGGTAAAACTTAGAAAAATCTTCACCAAAAACTAAATAAGATTGACGAGAATCTTTTGAATTAGAATCAACAAATTCCTTTACTTTTTTAGCTAGATTTGTGTCTTTAGGATCTAAATAAACATTTGAATCAGCATAAGTTGAACTTTTAGTCTCATTTATTAACTGGCTAATTTGACTTGTTAAGACATTTTTTAGTTCATAAATTGCTTTTTGGGAATCTTTTTGGTCTGGATCCAGCTCACGAATTTGGTATGCTTGGATTTTTGAAGAAAATGGAATTTTTTCAGTTTTACCATTTACTTGAAAAACAAAATTAGAGTTTGACTTTACAAACCGGCGTTGATAATTACTTGTTGAGGAAATTGCCATGGCAAGTTGGTGATTATTCATCAAATTGTTGGCAAAACTTTCTTGTGAAAATCTTCCTGGATAAAAAAATGCATCTGATTTAAAAAGATCTAAAATTTGTTCATAATTTTTCTTTGTATTTTGATAACTTTGCGAATTTTTATTAAATAATTTATCAAAACTAACTCGTTCTAATTCTTTTGATTTTTCCCTTGTTACCTCGAACATAAATTTAGAATAATCACCGCCAGCTGATGCAAAAATTTTGGCAAAAGCTAAATTTTCAATGTCATCAGTCCCAAAAGGAAAATCTCCTGTGCTAATGTCTGCCGGTTTTAATACAAATCCTTGTTTAATTCTTTTGGAAAAATCAAAAACTTTATCATAATATTTGAATGTCTCGTGAGAAAGTTCAAAATTCTGTCAAGGATTAGGGTTTTTATCGTCAAAACTTCGCGGTGCTCATAGTTTTTTAATATGCTCCATGTCTGAGTCTGGCAAGGAAAACTGTTCAAAAAAACGTTTGTCTTCGGCAGAATCTGCAATTTTAGCGCCATTTTTCTTTGCATTTTCAATAATTCAGGCCATAACAGGTCCATCTATAACTAAAGTCTGCGAAGATTTAACAAATGGAATTGTATAAATTCCCTTTTCATCAAGAGTTGCTATTTGAGTATTAGATTCGAGAAATTTTGGGTGATAAGTATCCTTTATAGTCTGGGCTAAATCTGGAAACTTGTTTAGATCTAAAAGCATTTTATGTTTAGCCGCACTTGCCGCAACAGCTGGATAATTTATTACAAGATTTAGGGTTTGATTTTTATCATTGGCAGAAAAAATTTGCTCGAATTTAGCAGCCATTACGGTGTAGTCTTTGTCATAATTTGGAGTTAATTTAATTGGTAAATACTCGTGATTATTTTGATCTTTAACTTCTGGTTTTTCATTTCAAAGTTTAACAACTTGATCTAAGGCCTGAAATCTTGGCTGTTTTTCATTTCAACTTGTTACAAATTGAAGCTGCCCGTCATTATTTCCGTCAAATTTAAATTCCTTAGCATTCGTAGTGCCTAATGTACAGGATACTAAGGCTAACCCCGAGATAAGAAGTGGTGAGAATAAAATTGGTTTTGCTAGTTTTTTCATAGTTTTTTGATCCGTCTTTGTTTTTTGTTTTGTTTTTAAAAATAAAAAATCATCCCAAAAAATAAATTGTTTGAATTAAAACATGTTAATAAAAACAAACGGTAATTTTTTGAGATGATTTTAAATTTGCCATCATTATAGCACAAATTTTCTAAAAAGAAAAAAATTTTAAAATTTATTTTTAATGGCCTGAGTTTGGCAGTTTGATGGCAAAAATTCACTTTTTAGTGAATATAAATACAGAAAAATACCCGAAAATCCGTATTTTTTAACTCTAAAATCTTAATTTTTATTATTTTAAAATTAACCCTTTGTAAAAAAAAAAAAAAAAACTGCTTGGTCTAAGAAAAAATTCTGTTATAATTAGACTTACTTAAGAATGAATTAATAAATTTTGATATTGAATCAAGGGGGAATTGGTTATGTTTTTGCTATAGAAAATCAGAAAATGCGAATTATTCATTATATTTTTAAATATGATGGAATGCCTTAAATTTAACCGTTTAGAAATCTATAAATTTAGGGCTTTTAGTTATTGTTCTTTCAAAACTTCACATATTTTTTTAGGCTCAATTTAGATAAAAATGAGTTTTCTATTTACATTGAGTTTAAATAGTAGTTGTATTTTTTTATGGTTTTTGTCAGTGTTTTAACTATAATTTATTTAAAAAACCATTTTTTTGCAATTTTGGGGATTAAATTAGCTATCTTAAGACTTGGAGCAAGTATAATTCAAAGGCTATTTTGTTATTAATTTGTGAAGTTTTGATTTCCGTATCTAATTTTGCAAGATTAATTATTAATTTTTCAATTTTTTTAATTCCGTTTTTATTATATAGTTCGACTGCTTTTTTAAGTTGAAAATCAGAAATATTAAGATTTTTAGTGATGTAAGAATCTTTTTTACCTGCTTTTTTATGTAAAAAAACAATAAAACTAAGCAATAATTTTGAGTTAATTTGTCCTAATAACAAGCCAATTGTGTGCCCTTCTAATAATTTTTGCCGGTAAAATTTTAGGACTTTTGTTAAATCAAAATCAACAAATGATTCAATAAAACCTCAAGTTGAATATGATGAGTAATCGCTTATATATTGGCGAATTATTGCTGAATTTATAGGTTTATTTAGAGTTTTTAGCTTTGCAATTTCATTATAAATAATTCAACCATTTAGCGGTAAGACTGATTCAAGCTCAAAAATTTTGGTTGTTTCTAATTCAACATTAAATTTTTTGACCATTTGAGCAATAAATTGGCCAACATTTTGTTTTGTAATTTGTTGGACTTCAATTATTTTAGCGGCTTGAGAAGCGAAATGCTTATAAATTCATGAATTTTTAAGAGCAAAATTGGTTAAATTTTCGTCAAAAACATACTTAAAAATGATTGTGTGTTTTGTCTTTGTGATTTTAGAAGCTAGTAGATTATTTAATTTTTCATTTTTTGAAAAAAGCAAAAAATTATTAAAAATTAATACTTTTTTCTCGTCAAAAAGCGACGAACCTTCAAGGTTTTCCTGTATAAAATCTAGAGAATCATTTACAAAAAAATTTATTAATAATGAGTTTTTAATTTCTGGGAGTCTGAAAATTTTTTCTTGGACAAGGAAATTGTCGCTTCCAATGATGAAAAACATACTAATGAAATTATACATGAAATAATTAAAAAAGCTAAACTGGATTGAATATTTAAAGTTAAAATTTGAAATTCCTGAATATAGCCAACACTCTGGATGAAAAACTTGCTAATTCACTCAACAATTTGTGGATTAAAAATGAATATAAGCAAACTTGCGTATAAAAAAGTAAAAAAACTGGTAAAAACAATCGTATTTATCGGAGCCATAAAGTTGTAATATGAATTTAAAAAAGTTGAAAAAATACTGCTAAAAAAATTTATAAATAAGAAATTAACAACAACTTTGTGCCAATTTTTTTGAAATTTTATCTGATTTATAATTGTTATTATAAAACTGATTGTAAATGTCAAAACAAACCCTACTGAGTAAAAAATCAAAGGATTTATAGATAAAATTAAAATTCCACTCATTGATAGAAGTTCTATTTTATTAAATTTTTTATTCAAAAATAATTTATTAACTTCAATGAGACCTCAGAATAAAAATCCTCTTAAGAATGAAATTGAAAAATTGAACAAAAACAGTTGAAAAGTCAAAAAACAGAAAAACAAAGGTTTGTATATAAATTGCCGTATTTTCAACATTTTGGAAAATGAAAAAAATAATTGTTTAAAAAGATTAATATGAAATCCTGAAACGACAAAAATTTGGTAGACTCCAAGATTTACTAATATTTTTCGAAATTCACTAGCATCCACTGGAGTTTCAGCAAGAAAAATCATCGGAATGAGCTTTTTGGAATAATTTTCTTGAATCGAGAAAAATTTTCTAACTTTTGCAAAAATAGTATTGCTTTCTTCTAAAAAAGTAATTTTTGCATCTTCTAAAACTAAAAATGAACCTTTTGACTTCAAATAGGAAATAAAGTCAAAATCTGATGCGTTTTTAGGTCTAACAAGTTTTCCGCTAAGTTTTAATAGTGTTCCAATTTCGTATTGATTCCCACGGATAAAAATTTTGTCATTCTCAAATTTTACAAAATTCCCAAAACTAACTTTATCGATAACTTTACTTTCAAAACTAACACTTGAATTTGTAATTTTTGGAAACATTAGCCAATAAGATACTAAAAAAAATAACAATAATATCAGCAAAAAAATAATTTTTTTAAATTCGCCAACAAAAATTAAAAATGAAACTGATAAAAATAACAATACAACTCAGGCAATTCTAAAATTATCAACTAGTAAAATTGTGAAAACACAACTTAAAAAAATTGCTAATCAAGAATAAAATTTTCTTGAAGAATTTTTAAAGTTGCCGAATCAAGATGCAAAGCTCATTCGATTTCTTTTCAAGTTATTTGTTTATTTTTTGATTCTTTTAAAAATGCATGTAATTTTGTTGCTATTTTTTTGTTAGTGATAATTTTTTCTAATGCTTTTAGAGTGATTTTATTTAATGTGGATTTTTTCTCTGCAGGTTTTAAAGAAATTTTTTGGTCACTTGTAACTTCTAGTTCGTACTCATATTGGCTAGTATCATATCCGTGAATTACATCAAAATCGGCAAAAATTTGTCGTCATTTTGTTCCATAATTGAAAAATTTTGTACCAGGATTGCGAACTCCATGTAAAATTGTTACAGAAATCTGTTTCTTTGGCGTGACATGAGATTGAAGTTTGTATGCCAAAAACGAGAATCCAGCAAGAGATCCAGCCAAAACAATTAAACTGATAACCTGTATTTTTTTCATGTACTTAGTTTAATTTTTTACCTAGTTTTTGTCTAAAAAAGGAAAAAAACATGAAAAAATGTTTGTTTTTCATGTTTGTATTTATATTGATAAAAGAAATTTAATTTTAAGGATAAACATTATAATAAATATCCTGATTTTCCAGTTTGATGCAAAAATTCATTTTTAGTGAATATAAACACTGAAAAATACCGTTAAATCCGCATTTTTTGACCTAGAATCTTAATCTTTATTATTTTAAAATTAATCTTTTGCAAAAAAAAAAAAAAGCTTGGTCTAAAATAAAATTATGTTATAATAAACTCACTTAAGAATAAATTAATAAATTTGGATATTAGAATTAAGGGGGGATTAGTTATGTTTTTTGTCGTATTAAAATAAGATAATGCGAATTATCCATTATATTTTTAAATATGATGGAATGCCTTAAATTTAACCGTTTAGAAATCTATAAATTTAGGGCTTTTGGTTATTGCTCTTTCAAAACTTCATATATTTTTTTAGGCTCAATGTAAGTAAAAAACGAGTTTTCTATTTACATTGAGTTTAAATAGTAGTTGTATTTTTTTATGATTTTTGTTGTTTTGTCCATAAATTGATTTTTGCCATTGTTTTAAAATAGGTAATTAACTTTTGCAAAGAAAGTTAAAAAGTGCCCAAAAACGGACACTTTTTAAGATTATCCCGAGTTTCCCAGTTTCATAAGGTAATTTTAAAAAAGCATCTGGTTTTAGGCAGTTTTTTAAATTTTTTGTTAAAAGTTAATTACAATTTTTTTTACCTATTTATTAAGATATTAAAGTAAAAATCGTACCTATTTCAAATATTCGGATCACTAGGGACACCATCGCGATTTTTAAATATCATTTGCTGATCTAAAGTGTTAAATTCAACCCTTTGTCTCAATTTTTGTAACATCGTTACTAAACCAACCTCAGTTAATTGATTGTTTTCAAATAACTTGTTATCGCTGATATGTTTGTTGATTTTAAAGATTATAGTTTTTAAAATAACTAGCGAGATAAAACACAAAAGTGTATGAGCTAGGATATGCTCGTCAATTCTTAAAAATACGGGCCGAATATTCAACAAACCTTTTAGACTTCTAAAATTAGCTTCAATATTCCACTGTTTTTGGTATTTTTCAACTATGTCTAAGACGTTCAAATTTAGCATATTTGTTTCATAAACATAGTAACCATCAAACTGTTTGTCTTTGTCAATTTTACTTTGATCTAATTCAAATTTCATGTTTGAAATTTCCTTAAAATATTTAGGTTTTTTACCAAACAATTTGTTTACCTCGATAAAACCGTCTTTATTTTGTTTTTTGATAAAACTTTGGATTTGCTCTTCGCGAGCTTTTCTGTCTTTTATCGCTCTTTTTGTACTGTAAGTAATAATTCTTCTTCTAATATTTTCGGTGTATCTTTTATTCTTATAAGATGAATAAAATTCTTCTTTTTTATACTTAAAATCCGCACTTACATTAACATAATCGCTAGGATCTAGTAAATAATTTTTAAATTTTTGAGTTCCTACCTTTGCACGATAAGAAATAATGAAATTATAGTTTCTTGATTCAAGAAATCGAATATTTGCAGCAGTTGACATGCCGCGATCAGCGATTATTGTCATATTTTTGATATTATATTTGGATTCAACATCTAATACAAAAGGGATTAATGTACTAGAATCGGCTGTATTTCCTTTAAAAACTTTAATATGAAAAGGAATACCATTTTTATCACACGCTAAGCCAATGACAATTTGGTCTTCTTTGAATTTAGCATCTTTAGAATAACCAGGAATTCTTAATCCATTTCTTTCAAATGTCTCAAAATAGACTGTTGATGAGTCAAAATAAAATTCATTGTCCCTTTTTCCAAGTTCACTTGTTACCATTTTGTTGACACTATTTAAAAGTTGATTTTGTGACTCAAAGACAAGATCTAAGAGTCTATAAAAGCTATTTTTGGAAGTATTTATTTGATTTGAGTAGTCATCTTTTTTATCAAAAGCATTAATAATGCTGCCAGGATCAGTGATCCGTTTTGAAATTAAGTAGTTAAAAATTTCTTTCATATTTTTATGTCTACTTTTAGGAAGTGATTCAAAAATATTGTGCTTTTCAATAAGTTTTTCAATTAATTCCCCACCAACAAAAACCGAACCTTCGATTATGGTGGAATTTTTAATAGAATCAAGCAAAGCAATCTTGACTTTATTCATGTCATCTAAATTTGAAAACAATTTCAACTTTTCTTTGATAATTTGAATAGCATTTGGATTAATTTTTTCCAAATTTTGCACATTTCCTAAACTAAATCACCGTTTTGGAGCTTTACCGTAACCTTGTGTTCAGCCAACATATTTATATAGTTTATCTTTCGAGTTTCCTCAAACATTAAATAAAACCAAATTTTGTTTTTTCATAATTTATAATTATACCATAAAAATTAATTTAAAAATGTAATTAAACGGAATTAATAAAAAATAAGGTTTTACGATAAAAAAATACCGATTTACCGGTATTTTTTTATATTTGTATTCACTAAAAAGTGAATTTTTGCCTTCAAACTGGGAAACTCAGGATTAACTTTTGCAAAGAAAGTTAAAAAGTGCCCAAAAACGGACACTTTTTAAGATTATCTCATCAAATTGGCAAACTCGGGAGAAATTTAATTTTAAGGAAAAGGTTATAATAAATATTTTTTTGCCCCAATATTAAAAATCATATTTTTCAATTTGACCATAATCGCGAGTATTTTTTTAAAATAATTGTTTTGAATAGATATAATAATAATTTCGATAGATAAAATTAAAAACCATGTTACTCACGAAAAAGTAAAAAATGCAGTTCTATCACCGGCAATACCTGTCTGGGAAAGGGTTGTGAGCTTTTGTCCCAATAAAGATCCGCCAAAAATTCCATAAAGAAGCAAATCATGAATTGAATCTGAAATTTGAACCGATAAATATTTAAAATATTCCTTATAAATTAATGGGAAAATATAGTGAGTTATTGTCTTAAATTTACTTCATTGGCGAAGTCTTAGCAATTTGTATTTTTGCCAGTCGATCGAATTAAGAGTTTCATTTAATTTTTTTGCCATTCCAAGGCCGTTTTTAATACCAACAAGAAATGTTACCCATAAAATTGGTTGAACAGCAAAACTCAAGAAAAGATAAAAAATAACAATTGATGGTATTATTCTAAAAAAATTAAGCAAAAATTTAAAGAATGATCATTTAATTCAATGGTTTAATTTTTCATTTGCAGCCAGTAGTCATAAAATTGAAACTACTCCAATAATTGCAAGACAGACAATAACTTGAGCTAAAAGTTTTCAAACCATGTAAATTGGATTGTCTAATTGTCCTTGTAAAAAAACACTTCAGTCAATAACAAAAAGTGATCCAAAAAAACGATTAATTTGATGTTGATTAACGTTTCATGACTCAATATCCAAAATGCTAATAATTAATAAGGTTAATATAAGAAATCCAAAAAAAATCCTTAAAATTCAATTGTAATTTACTTTTAACCATAAAATATATTTATTTTTTTGGTTTATATTAACAGATCTTTTGTGTAATATAAATTTATTAAAGAAAATTATTAAAAATTCCAAAAAAGTTGCAAAGACCAATAAAACTGCAAGTGGAATTCCGACAATTTTTCAACCCAATGCAGGATTTTGAACCCCATCATTAATTAAAATTCCAATACCAATGACTCCAGTTGCAGAAATAATCGTTGTTCAGCGAATATTTGCTTCAAAACTGAATAAAAATAGCCCAAAAAATTTATTAATTACAAAAGGTAAAATTTCATTTTTAAATGCAAAAAAGCGATTTTTTCCTTTAATTATCGCTTTTTGATACCCGCTTAAATCAAGTGAATTTAAAAAAGAATAAAAATACCGATGTAACCAAATTCAAGAAAATCAAGTCACAATTAAAATTGCCGCTAATTTTGGAGCAAAAATAAGTTTTAAAGGATCAATTATAAACGTGATTGGAAAGGATTTAAGAATTATAATAATTCATCAAATTATGCTTTTTAAATATTTATTTTTAATAAATTGTGAGCTAAAAAGCGCAGAAAAAAAAGCAAGAGTTGCACCGATAAAAGTGCCAAGAAATGTGTATTTAATTGTGATCCATAAAAATCTCATGCTTAAAGAAAAAACTGAATCACTATAATAAGGATGTTTGTTTGAAAAAGCAAACAAGTCGGTTAAATTTTTTTTAAAAAGGGTTCAACCATTATAATTAATTTCGGAAAAAATTGAGTAAAAAGATACAATAAACAAAACTAAAAAAACAAATGTGAAAAAAAGTTTTGTTTTTTTAAATCTTTGGTAAGGCTTGTTTTTAAATGCGCTAATGATCGTCATCTTCATTGTCATCCTTACCAAATATTGAATCTATTTGTTCTTGGTCAATATCTGAAAATGAATTATAAAAGTTAGCATTTCCATTGTTTATTAGTAAAATTCTGCCATCATATTTTTTCACTAAATTAATATTATGAGAAATAATAATTGTGATTGAATTATTTAATTTTCCAAAATCAATAATTAAATCAATGATTTTTGCAGCTGTTTTTGGATCAAGAGCCGAAGTTGGCTCATCAGCAAGAATTATTTTTGGGTGGTGTAACATGAGCTTTGCAATTTCAACTCGCTGTTGCTGACCTCCAGATAAGTCCTGAAAAATAGAGTAAATTTTTTCTTCCAAACCAAGTTGGCTCATAATTTTAATTATTTGTTCTCGTTGGCTTTTGGTTGGAATTGCAAATAAACTATAAAAAATATTTTTATACTTAGGTAAATTTTTTGCTAAATTTAAATAAACGCTTTGAAAATTTATTGAAGTTGGTGTTTGAGTAAGATATCCAACTGTTTTTAAAAATTTTTTTTTATTTTTTTTGTTTTGATCCAATAAATTTTGCTCTTGCCAAATTAGTTTACCTGAAACAAAAATATTTTGTAAAATTGACAGAAAAAACGAAGACTTACCTTGACCACTTGGGCCAATTACAAATAAAAGTTCTGTATTACATAACTTAAAATTAAGAGGATTTATTAAATTTTTTCCGTTTTTGTCATGTCTAAATGAAAAATCTTCAAAAATTAGACAGTTTTTAGTTTGATTTTGATTGGGCATAAATCTTACGGAATTCAGGGTCTTGTTGATTTACTTTTCTATAACCATTGTACCCAACGTTTGGACCGTATTCATCTTTTCCGTTTTTTGCCAGGTTAATAAATGCTTGAGAAATTAAATCAGCTTGAATTTTACTGAATTTTGGGCGGAATGAACCAATATCATATGAAGCTGGGTTTGTTAGCATAAAAATTTCAACTTTTGAGTCTGGTTTAGAGTCTGTTTCGCTTGAAGTATATTGTTTTGAATCTTTTTTATTTTCAGTTCAAGCAAAAGAAGCCTCATCATCAAAAGCAATTCTAAAATTTGGATCTTGACCAATTGCATGTCCATCCCCTTGAATATATTTATCTGAATGTCCTAGCCGATCTTCATTTAAACTAGCCGATCTAAAACTTGAACCAAAATGTTTTTTTAGAATATAATTCTGCATTTTAAATGTTCCAGCAGAAGTTAGATTTCCGTGAATTATTCCATAATTTCTAAATTTAGGTCAGTCTTTATCATGTCAACTTTTTTTAATTTCAGCTCTTGTTTTTTCATCGCCATAAATCATAATCATACCACGGTAATATGAAATTATTTTTCGTGGGTTTGATTCATCATATAAAAATCGATAGGCAATTGTGTCTCATTTTTGCGCATCGTTTGGGTCACTTGACCATTCATTATAAGGAGTTTTATTAAATAGTTCATTTAATTGTTTTGCCCCTTTATATAATGGGTCATTTTCTGTTCCATTGGTGTAAAAAACCGGCGATTCAGGGCTATTTTTAAAAGCTCATGTTAAAGTCTGGAGACCATTATAAAGTTGTTTGTCTTGGTCATCCTCGATAGTTGTAGTTGCATCAGCAATTACAAAATCGAGAGCATTAGCTGAGTTATTTGATGATTTTAATTGCAAAATTTTTGATTTTGCATCATCATTTCCAACAAAATCAAAACTCACATCAGGCAAGTCTTTAGTTTGTGGATTTGCCTCTTTTAGTTTCTTAAATTCTTCTGTTAAATTGCTAAGAAATTTATTAACGCGATCAGGTTCTTTAGATTTAAGTTTAAATCAACTTTGACCTAAACCAAGGTTAACTTTTGTATCTCATGTTTGAGCTAGTTGCTCTGGATTTTGATCTGAAGTATTGATACATGCAGAAATCACTAATGGTACTGTTAAAAAAGAAGAAAGAAAAGACAATTTTTTTAAAAAATTTCTTTTTTTAGAGTGAAATTTATTTTTTTTCGTCATTACAAACAATTTTCCTTTTGTGTTTTAGTAAACAAGGTGTTTTATGACGATTTTAGCATTTGCTTTTGAAAAAAAGGACAAACTCGTTACGCTAGTATTACCTAGATCAACTTTTAAGAGTTTTTCTCAGCCCAAAACGGACACCTCTGTTTACCTAGTCTAAATTATAGCATAATCATTTAAATAATTTAACAAAAAATAGTATGAAAAATCAAAATTTTTTTCAAAAAAATTCATTTTCTAATTAAATTTAAGGAATTTTTAACAAAAAGCAAAAATTTTTTATATAAACATTTTAGCAATAAAACTTGTTTTTAAATTTTTTAAATATTCAACCCCTCAGTTTCCAAGTTTGATGGCAAAAATTCACTTTTTAGTGAATATAAATATTCATAAATACCGATAAATCTGTGTTTTTTGACACTAACCTTAATTTTTATAGTTTTGAAATTAACCTTTTGCAAAAAAAAAAAAAAAATGCTTGGTCAAAAATAAAATTATGTTATAATTAGCATCACTTAAGAATAAATTAATAAATTTTGTATTGAATTTGGGAGGAATCAGTTATGTTTTTGTCATAAAAAAATCAGATAGTGTGAATTATCCATTATATTTTTAAATATGATGGAATGCCTTAAATTTACCCGTTTAGAAATCTATAAATTTAGGGCTTTTGGTTATTGTTCTTTCAAAACTTCATATGTTTTTTAGGCTCGCTGCAAATAAAAACGAGTTTTCTATTTGCATTGAGTTTAAATAGTAGTTGTATTTTTTTTATGATTTTTGTTGTTTTATCCATAAATTGATTTTTGCCAGTGTGTTTTAAAATAGGTAATTAACTTTTGCAAAGAAAGTTAAAAGTTCCCAAAATCGGACACTTTTTCAGGATTGTCTCACCAAACTGACAAACTGACAAACTCGGGAAATTTAAGCATTTTTAACAAAAAGCAAAATTTTTTTATATAAACATTTTACTTATAAAACTATTTCTTAAATTTTTTAAATATTCAACTTTTTGCTCATAAGCGAGAACTAGTGAGTCAAAAGTCTCAAAAAGTTGCGAAATTTTTTGTTGTTCGATAACATCTGGGGTGAATTTTAGCTCAATTTTGAGTACATTTGAGCTAATTAAATGCGGGATTGTACTTTGAGAAATGAATTTTTTGGAGTTTTTTTCGAACTGAATTGCAAAAAGTGTACTTTCAGGATATTTTTTTGAAGTCAAGATTCCACAATTAGAGGTTGCAAAAAATTTTTCTTCAACAAATTTAGCCGATCCAGGATTTCCGTGAGTTGAAAAAATTATTTTTTTCTGCGCCAAATATTCGTTGTAATACCCAAATATTCCCTGATTTTTTGTTTGTGATGAATAAACCGGGTAGATGTAGCCTCTCTCTCTCTCTCTCTCTCTCTCTCTCTCTCTCTCTCTCTACAGGTCTAGTTTTTATTTGGTTTTTGCTTAGTGTTTGTCCTCGGGAAATCTCGAATAAATTTTTGACTTGATCAGTAATTCAGGTTGATTTGAAACCTTTGAATCTAATTGAAGGAAAATCTGAATTTAAATTAGCAAACATTTTATTACTGAAATCATTTTTAAGATTTTTCAGGAACTGTATTTTTTCTTCAAGTTTATTAGCTAAATTTTCAAAAGTTTCAAAAAGTTGCGAAATTTTTCTCTGCTCGCTGATATCAGGGGTAAATTTTAGCTCAACTTTGGCCATTTCTGAACTAATTAAATGTGGAATTGGCCCTTGGGTAATATGATCGCGAGTGTTGATACCAATTGCAATTGCAAAAAATTCGTTTGCTTTGTACTTTTTTGAGATTAAAATTCCACAGTCAGCGGTTGCAAAAAATTTTTCTTTTCGAAAATTGACAATTCCAGCATTCCCGCTTGCTGTCCATGTTATTGCATTTTCAGCCAAAAAGTCTTTATAATAGCCCAAAATTCCGTTATTTTCTATTTGTGAAGAATAAACTGGATAGATATATTTTGTTGAAACAAACGCGCGAAAATATTTTTTGGTTAAATTACCGCTTCGATTTATTAAAAATAAGTCCCCTACTTTTTTTGTTAGTCATGCTGAGTCAAATTGTTTAAATCTAATTTGTGGGGAACATATTTTTTTTAACATTAGATATCCTTAAAGTAAAAAAGCAAAAATAATTTATATATTTTACTACAAATTCACCAAATCTAGCCTAAACAATATGAATTTAGCTATTTTTAAACAAAATTAATGTCTTAATTAAAAAAATCGCCTTGAATTTAAATCCACTGTCAATACAAAAATTTTTGCAAAAAATGTAATTTTGTTATCTAATTTTTAATTTTGACAAAAAATTAGACAAAATTAAAATTTATTATAAGATTTTACATTTTTATAAATAATAAAATCTTATCTAAATGGTATAATTAAATTAAAAAAAGCACAAAAAGGGGGCTAAAAAATGGACAACACCATCAATCAAAAATATATAATGACACTCGATTCAGGAACAACTTCATGCCGAAGCTTGGTTTTTGATAAAAATGGCGATGTAATTTCCATTTCTCAAAAGGAATTTCAACAATATTATCCACAATCAGGTTGAGTTGAACATGATGCAAATGAAATTTGGAATACTCAACTTTACACAATGCAAAGCGCCAAAACTCGCGCTAATTTAAAATCAGATAACTTTATCGCGCTTGGGGTCACAAACCAACGTGAAACTGTGGTTTTGTGAGACAAAACAACCGGTGAGCCGGTTTATAATGCGATCGTTTGGCAAGATCGCCGTACAAGTGACTTTTGTGATGAATTAATTTCACAAGGACACCAAGATTATATTAGAGAAAAAACTGGACTTTTAATTAATCCGTATTTTAGTGCAACAAAAATACGTTGGATTTTAAAAAATGTCCAAAAAGCTAAAGAAGTTTTGGCCCAAGGAAATCTTCTTGCCGGAACAATTGACACTTGACTTGTTTGAAAATTAACTCAAGGAAAAACTCACGCAACTGATGTCTCAAATGCATCAAGAACAATGATGTTTGATATCAAAGAGAAAAAATGAGACCAAAAAATACTTGATTTATTAGAAATACCAGTCGAAATTTTGCCAAAAGTTTTACCTTCTGCGGCCGATTATGGAATCGTTGAACCAAGTTTTTGATCAATTAATGCAAAAGGAAAAGTGCCAATTTATGGAGTTATTGGTGACCAACAATCTGCTTTATTTGGTCAACTTTGCACTGAAGTTGGAATGGTAAAAAATACCTATGGAACAGGATGTTTTACCTTAGCAAATACAGGCCAAAAAATTGTGCAGTCAAAAAACAATCTTTTAACAACAATTGCCTGACAAATTGGTGATAGTCCGGTTGAATATGCCCTTGAAGGTTCAGTTTTTATTGCTGGTGCAACAATTCAGTGACTTCGTGATGGACTTGGAATAATCGAAAATGCCGCTGATACTGATTATTTTATTTCCAAAACTGATAAAGACGACCACCGGACAATTTTAGTTCCATCTTTTACTGGACTTGGAGCTCCTTATTGAGATTCTTATTCTCGGGGTGCAATTTTTGGTCTTGAAAGAGGAACAAGAAAAGAACATATTATTAAAGCAGCCCTTGAGTCAATCGCTTTTCAGTCAAATGACTTAATCAAAGCGATGAAATCTGACTTAGGTCAAGAAATTACACTAATGAAAGTTGATGGTGGTGTTTCTAAAAGCGATTTTTTAATGCAATTCCAGTCATCAATTTCTGAGCTTGAGATCTCAAGGCCAAAAAACACCGAAACAACAGCAATGGGAGCGGCTTTTCTTGCAGGATTGCATGCAAAATTCTGAAAATCAATTGACGAATTAAAACAAATTTCACAAATTGACAAAACATTTAAGCCACAACTTGACCAAAATCAGGTTCAAAAACTAGTTGCAAACTGAGATCTTGCTGTTAAAAAAACTCTAAATTGAGTCAAAGACATAAAATAAAAGGAAATTTTACATGGAAAATATCATTTATTTATCTGAATTTCTGGGAACGGCAACGCTAATTTTGCTAGGAAATGGCGTTAATTATTCTGTAAGTGCAACAAAAATGTTTGCAAATCAATCAGGAAAATGGATTGTTATTGCCCTTGGTTGGGCTCTTGGTGTGCTTTTAGGAATTATGGTTGCTAACGGAATAGCCGGTAATATTTCTGTTGCCCATTTAAATCCTGCAGTTTCAATTTTTTTTGCTATCAACCAAAAAAACGCCGAACTTTTAGCACTTATTCCTTTGCAAATATTAGGGGCAATTTTTGGCCAGATAATTCTAAATACGATTAACTGAAGTCATATTAAAGAAACAAAAGCAGAAGTTATTGCCTCATGTCACCACACCGGACCGGCATTTAAAAAATCTTATGTAAGCAACTTTTTATACGAATTTATCGGAACTATTGTCTTACTTGCCACAATTGCCTTTTTGGATAAATCATTTCAAACAATGGGACCAGTAATTGTTGCACTAATCGTGCTTTCAATTGGACTATCTCTTGGTTCTTCAACTGGTTATGCTATAAATCCTGCGCGTGATTTTGGTCCAAGATTTATCTTTTTCCTTACTTCATTTGTCTTAAAAAAACATAATAATTTCTTGAATGTTAATAATTGAAAAGAAATTTATGGATTTGATTATTCATGAAATCCAATTATTGCCCCTAGTTTAGCCGCGGTTTTACTAGGTTTTGCGATTTAATTTGCCTGTTTTACTAAGTTTTTTGATTTCTTTCTTGGAAATTTTTAAGCAATTTGCTATAATTTATAGTCAATATTTTGTTTAGGGGCATTATGAAAAAACTTAGAAAATCACTGTTTTTATTGTTAATAAGTTCAGGGAGTTTGCTTTTAACTTCTTGTGGACTTACTACTTCACGAATTGACTTGCAAAACAAAAAAGATGAAAATGCTAAAACTCAATCTCAAGAGAATAATTTTATTCAAAAAGAAACTCTAACAGCTGAAAAAACCGGCGATTTGCTAGATAATTCAGAAACCCAAATTAGCCAAGAAAACAATTTTGATCAAAAAATTGATCAAAAGTCAAATCTAGTTTCAATTCCAAAACCTAATATAAAAACAAAAACAGTTAAAAAACAAATTTTAAAAAATTTTAACCAAAACAAAAACCAACAGCAACAACAGCAACAAAAGCAACTTTTAAGCCCAAAAAATGATAATAAAACCGAGATTATCACTAAAAAGCAGCCAGAAGTGGCTGTTTTTGCAAATTATTCGCAAAAATATTTGCAGTTAGAAAATGATGTCAAGAATTTTATTAACACTGAATTAAAAGAGCTTAAACACGAATTTTTTAGGGACAAATTAAATCAAGTAATTGACGAAGTTGAATACGAAAAAATTCGTGACCATAATAATCAAAACGAGTCCTTTTTCAAAAATAACATCGAAAAACTAACAAAAATTTTTGATGAAGTTAAAACTAATTATAAAAATTCAACTGATTTTTCGCAAATAATCGAGCCAAAAATTCAAGATGAAAAACCAAAAGAAAGAAACGAAAATTCTTATCCTTTAGGGATTGAAAAATACCAAGATTATCAAGGTAATTTAAATTCCAATAATTCTGCCAAAAGTTTTATGAATTTAATTGACCCAAAAGATGTAAGAAATTTTGAATATCAAGGCTATAACGAACAAAATCGTAAAAAAGTTGCCGATTTTACTAAAAAATTAATCGATGAATCTAAGGCAAAAACTGATCAAGAAAAAATAAAAATTATTTTTGACTGAATAGTTAAAAATGTAAAATATGCTTGAAATCTAAGTCGAATTCCCGCGGTTGAACCTTCGGCTGTTTTAGAAGAATTATACGCTGTTTGTGGTGGTTATTCTAATTTATATAAAGCAATGCTTGATTCAATTGGTATTAAAAATTCAATTGTTATTGGTTGATCAAAATTTGGTCCACACCAGTGAAATTTAGTTTTTGATACAAAAACCAAAGAATTTTTTCACTCAGACCCAACTTGAGGACAATTCAGAAGAAATGATGCTGAATTTGCAAAAGATCATAAAACCTTTAAAATTCTTGACTCATTTTATTCAGAAAATGGCCAAACTTATGAGTATAATTTAGGTGTTTCGCTTGTTTCTGCTAATACTAGCGATGCTAAGCCTGCCTTTGAAATTAAAAATAAGTCTAAAGTAGTCGGAATTTCTAATGATTTTCTAAAAAAAGCAAGTAAATTATACATTGGTCCAAATGTTTCGCGGATCGATTATCAAAGTGGAACTTTTAGTGTTAAAAGTATTGAAGTTGATCCCCAAAACCCTTATTTTGCATCAAAAAACGGCGTTTTATATAATAAAAACTTGACAAAATTAATTATAATGCCTGAAAAATACGACTTTTCTTCATTTGTCTTGCCAAAAACAGTCCAAGAAATCGAGGATTACAAATTTTCTCTAAATGCAAAAAATTTAGAAAAAATCACTGTCGAACCAGGAAATTACTATTTTAGAGACTATGGCGGAATTTTATACAATAACGATTTAAGCAAAATTATTTTTATCCCTAAAAATTATAAAGGCAAAATTATTACTGCTAAAAATGTTAAATTAGACCCACATACATTTGCAAATAATCAAAAAATCACTGAAATTGAAATTAGTCAAGGCACAAAAGAAATTCCCGATTTTACATTTAATTCTCTAAGTTCGCTTTTAACTATTAAAATACCTCAGAGTCTTGAAAAATTTTCTGAAAATGCTTTTGTAGGAATTGATCTAAGAAAACTAAAAATAATTTACCCGCCAAACATTGACAAAAATGTTGCCAATGTTCTAAAAAAATTAAAAAAGATGTAATAAATCATTGTATCTTTTTTAATTTTGGGAAAAATATTATAAATATTAGGCGGGTTGATCTAAAATTACTTTTTTACTAATTTTATTTGATATTCCCGAGTTCACTAGTTTGGTGCCAAAAATTCACTTTTTATTGAATACAAATATGCAAAAATACCCGGATTTACGGGTATTTTTGAAACTAAAATCTTAATTTTTATTAGTTTAAAATAACTTTTTGTAAAAAAAAAAAAAAAATGCTTGGTCTAAAATAAAATTATGTTATAATAAATCTCACTTAAGAATAATTAATAAATTTGGATATTAGAATTAAGGGGGAATTAGTTATGTTTTTTGTCCAAAAATCAGAAAATGCGAATTTTCCATTATATTTTTAAATATGATGGTATGCCTTAAATTTAACCGTTTAGAAATCTTCAAATTTAGGGCTTTTGGTTATTGTTCTTTCAAAACTTCATATGTTTTTTTAGGCTCAATGCAAATAAAAACGAGTCTTCTTTTTGCATTGAGTTTAAATAGTAGTTGTATTTTTTTTATGATTTTTGTTATTTTATTCATAAATTGATTTTTGACAGTGTTTTAAACTAGGCAATTAACTTTTGCCAAAAAAGTTAAAAAAGTACCCGAAACTAAACCAGGACACTCTTTTAAAATTACATCATCAAATTGTGAAACTCGGGAATATTATAAATATTAACCGGAGTGATCTAAAATTACTTTTTTATTAAGTTTATTTGATTTTCAACTAATTTTACAATTTCTAAAGCTATTGCAGGGGCTGCTGATAAACCTGGCGACTGCATTCCTGCAGCAAAAATAAAATTGGGATCTTTATAAGAAGGCCGAATAACAAAATCGCTATCCTGAATTTCGATTGGTCTTGAGCCTGCGAGTGCAAAAATTGTTTCCTGATAATCTAAGGTTGGAATAATTTTATGACCAATTTTTTGAATTTGCTCAACAAGATTGAAGTCAAGACAATTTACCTTTGATTTATCGATATTTTCTTCGGCTGTTGGTCCAACTAAAATATTACCATCAGGACGAGGCGCGACAATTACACCTTTTCCATATTTTTGAGGCACTAGAAAATAAACATCTTTTACATCAGGGTGATTTTTAAGAATTAAATATTGACCTCTTCTTTGTTTTTGACTAAATTCGGAAAATCCGGCTAATTTTCCAATTTCATCAGCATAATGACCGGCTGCATTAATAATAATTTTAGTTTCAAAAAATTTATTTTCTTCATTATTTGTTTCAATTTGAAATAACTGTTGGTCATTTTTTGAAATTGAAACAACTTTTGTGTTAGTATAAGAATCTACACCATTTTTAAGGGCAATTTCTAAAAAAGCAAGACTAGATTTGACCGGATCAATAACTCATGAATTATCACACTCAAGAGCTAAAGATGCTTGTTTTGAAACTAAAGGATGTTGAGTTTCTAGCTCTTTTTTTGATAAAACTCTTAAATGTGATTGACTAAGTCCGTTGATAATTCCGCGATCATAAAGATCATAAATAATTTTTTCTTCTTCTGAATCAAAGGCAAGAACAATGCTTTTTGCTTGTTGACGAGGAAAGTTTACTTTTGGAAATATGTTTTCAATTCACAATTTATGTCCTAAAACATTTAATTTTGCCTTTAATTTATGCGGTTTTGGGTCAAAACCGCAGTGAATTATTCCTGAATTTCCTGTTGTTGTTTCTGATGCAATGTATTTTTTTGCCTCAAGTATTGCAATTTTTAAGTCAAATTTACTTAATTCATAAGCAATATTTGTGCCGATTATTCCAGTGCCAATAATAACTACATCATATTTTTGCAATTTTTTAGTTTCCATATGCACTAATTCCTTTTGATAATTTTATAACTTAATTATATCAAAATAATCGCTATTTATTGGATGATTTTAGTTTGTTTTTATATAAACGGTTAGCAATTTTCTTTTTGATTATCAAAGACGGAATAATTAAAAAAATTGAAATTAAAACTAAAATAACTCGTAAAATTAGCAAAGCTCTTGTTGAATTAAGCGGATAGGTAAGCAGTAAAAAAGTTAATGAAAATAAAATAACACTATAATAAAAAATAAAAGAAAAATCGACCACTTTTAGTCTAGTTAAAACCAGTGAGGCAAAAAAACAGACAAAAAAATTTAAAATCCCAATAATGGCTAAAATTCAATATGAAATTATCTCTTTTTGCCAAAAATCAGGTGAAAAAAATATATAAATTAAGCTAATAGGAATAAAAATTACAATTAATGCAAAAACAAAATCCGGAATTTTTGTTATTTTTTTATACATTTTTTTCGCGGTTTTTTAGCAATTCAATAAAGTCAACTAATGAAATTTTAAAAGATTCTTGTGAACCAAATTCGCGATAAGTAATTTCGTTTTTTGCTATTTCTTCATCACCTATAATTATCTGAAAAGCAGTTTTTTGTAAATTAGCTTCACGAATTTTACGTGTAATTCGTTCAGATCTTAAATCAATTTCAGAATTATACCCTAAATTAAATAGTATTTCGTGGATTTTTTTACTATATTCATAATGTTTTTCACCAACGGGAATTACGATAATTTGCTTTGGTGATAGTCAAAATGGTAATTTTCCTTTAGTTTGTTCTAATAAAATTGCAATAAATCGCTCATAAGTTCCAATCAAACCACGGTGAATCAATATTGGAGTTTCTTTTTGATTAAATTCGTTAGTAAAACTAATTCCAAATTTTTGTGGCAAAAGAAAATCTAGCTGCAAAGTCGAAATTGTAACTTCTTTATTTAGTGCTGTCTTAATTTGAAAGTCGATTTTTGGACCATAAAAAGCAGCTTCACCGATTTTTTCAACGTATTTTACGTTGTTTTGATCAAGAAATTGCTTTAAATCATTCTCGGCTTGATTCCACATTAAATCATCTTGAAAAAATTTTTCTTTGTTTTGTGGGTCTCTTTTTGAAAAAGAAATATAAAAAACTTTTATTTTAAAAAAATCAAGCACTTCTTGAATCATCTTAAAAAGGTGGCTAATTTCGCTAAAAATTTGCTTTTTTGTGACAAAAATATGACCTTCAGTTAAATCCATTGCTCGAACTCGTTCTAAACCTGAAAGTGCACCTGATTTTTCATAACGATATAATCTAGATTGCTCTGAAACTCTAAAAGGCAAATTGCGATAACTAAAATGTTGCTCAGAAAATAAAATTATATGGTGTGGACAAGTCATTGGTCGTGGAATAAGCGCTTCATCTTCAACTTTAATTGGCGAAAACATGTCATCTTTATAATGTTGTAAGTGTCCTGAAATTTCATAAAGGCTTTGGTGACCAAAATGAGGGGTTAAAACTTCTCTAAAACCGTAATTTCGGTCAAATTCTAATATTTTTTGCCTAATTTTGTTATGAATTTTCATCCCATTTTCAAGTCAAACTGGGAAACCAAGTCCAAAATAATGACTAAAACTAAAAAGTTTTAGTTTTGAACCAATTCGGCGATGATCTCTTTCTTGTCTTTCTTGCAAAATTTGAAGAAATTTTTCAAGATTTTCCTTTGAATCTCAACTTGTACCATAAATTCTAGTGAGCTGCTTATTTTTTGAATTTCCACGTCAATATGCACCTGCAATTTTTAAAAGTTTAAAATTTTTTATTTGATTCAAACTCTCAAGATGCCTTCCAGCGCAAAGATCCTCAAAAAGTATATTGTTTTGCTGGTCAACAATTGAAAAATAGGTTACTTTTTCAGATTTGTTTTCAAGATCAGATTTTAGCTCTTGTTTGTAAATTTGACTTTGAAAATCAAGATTTTTACCTTCTGTTTGAACAATTCTTAAATTTTTTGAAACTAATTTTTTCATTAATTTTTCAATTTTTCCAAAATCTGATTCAGAAAGTGGACTTTCTAGATCAAAATCATAATAAAAACCATCATCATAAACAGGACCAATTCCTAATTTTACATTTGGAAAAAGTGTTTTTATTGCAAGCGCTAAAAGATGAGAGGTAGAATGATTAAGTTCATAATCAATTTTTAATTCCATGAGTTAAAGCCCCATTTTTTGTTTTATTGTTTTTAAATTTGAATTTGCTATTTGATTTGCTTTTATTGCCCCTTTTTTTGCAAAATCATCAACAAATTGTAACATTTTTTGGTGTTTTTTTTGTAAATCTTCGAGAAAATTAGCAACAATTGTTCCAACTGTTTCCTTTAAAAACTTATAGGATTGATCTTGAAAAAAATTAAGGGTTTCTTCTTGAGTTTTATCAGTAAAACCCATAAAAATATTCAAAAGATTATTGATCCCAGGCTTTTCCTGACTAAAATAAATTTTATTTTCAGAATCAGTTTTTGCTTTTTGAATTTTATTATAGGCTTCTTGAGGCGAATCGCTTAAAAAAATTGCCGAGTTTTTTTGGCTTGTTGATTTAGACATTTTTTTGGTCGGATCAGTAAGTGACATTATTTTTTGCGCATTTTGAGAAATTATTGCCTTAGGAATGACAAAATTTGTTTTATAAATTTTGTTAAAACGGTGAGCAATTTTTCGTGTAAGTTCTAAATGCTGTAATTGATCAGCGCCAACGGTTACAAATTCAGGATTATATAAAAGAATATCTGAAGCCATTAAAATTGGATAAGTTAGCAAACCTGTTGGCACTTTTTCGGTATTATTTTCCTGTTTTTGGCGAGATTTATCTTTAAATTGCGTCATTCTTGAGAGTTCGCCAATTGTTGTTTGGGATTGTAAAAGTCAAAAAAGTTCACTGTGAGCACTAACATCAGATTGAAAAAATAACACGGTTTTTTCAGGATCAAAACCACATGCAAGATAAAATGCAAAAATACTAGCCCGGTTTTGGGTTAATTTTTCTGGGTCGATTGGCAAAGTAAGGGCATGAAGATCGGCGACAAAGATAAAATTTTCGTACTGATCTTGAAACGAAAGACTCGGTTTTATCGAACCGAGAAAATTACCAATCGTCAAGTTTCCAGTTGCAGTTATTCCACTTACTAATCTTTTTTTCATAGCAAAAAAATTTTAGCATAATTGTACGAATTTTTTAGAAAATGAGTATAATTTAAAAAGATATTATGAAGCTAATTTCCAAAATCATTTATTTTCTTTTGCAAATTTTTAGCTTTGGTTTGTTTGCTAAACGTATTAAAGAAAAACATAATAAAACAAAGTCTGAAATCACCTTTGATGACAAAATCGGTTTCAAAGTTGATGATCTAGTTAAATTTTTAGGCGGGACTAAAAATATTGACTCATGTGATTTTACAGTTTCTAGATTAAAAATTAAATTAAAATCAACTGAAGGCATCAATGTTGAAGAAATTGGAAAATTAAAAGGGATTTCAGGCGTTGTTGTTGGTTTAAACGAGATTAATTTAATAGTTGGTAATAAATCTAAGGCTATTTGAAAAGCTATAAATAATTTTGAATAAGTTTAAAAACAGTTTAAAAAATCCTAAGGAAATTACATAAAAAAATGCAAAAATTTGGAACCCATACCCGTGAAACCCAAAATTCAACTGGTACAAATCAAAATTTAAGCTACGAGCGTTTACTAGCAAATTTAATCACAATTGAACGTGCAGATTCAGCACTTTTTACAAGAATCGACAACGAAAATTATATAGATTTATTTTCTGCCCTAAAAACTAGCGATCTTAGAAAATTAATCTCTTCGCCAATTTCTTCTGTGTCATTAACAACAAGTGAATTTGATGATTTTATTGAAAAAATAGAATCAATAAATGACAAAGATGAATTAATTGAATACTTAAAAAATTCAGACTACAAACTAAACCCGCTTGCCCAAAGAGCGCTTAATTCTGATTTTCAGTCAGCAAAAAAAGACATATTAAACAAAATATCATATAAAAAACAAACAAGTCTAGCAAAATGAAAACGTTTGATCAAAAAAGCTTATGATATTCTTAGAGATCGAAATGTTTGGCCTTTGCACATTGGATTTTGCTATATTTCTTTGTCAATTGAAGATAGAAGTTTTTTTGGACCTTTATTTGTTAAAGAATGTGAAGTTACTATTGTAAATTCAGTGCCAAGACTTAATGCTGATGGACATATAAAACTAAATAATAAACTTCTTGCATTTTTAAAGAAACTTGACATTGATTTTAACTTTGATTTTGATTTTTCAGAATTTTCAATTGAAGAAGTAATTGAAAATGTTAAAAAATTCTATAATGATAAGTTTGAAATTCCTAACATTGAAGGAAAAATTGCAAAAGATGTTTCAACTCCAGAAGATACAATACATTTTCACCCCGGAGTTGTTCTAGGATTTTTCAACATTGGCGGATCACATCAGCGTCAAATCATGGAAAAAATGATCAAAACTGGTGAAATTCACAACTTAATTGATGTTGATATTAACAAAACCACATATAGAAACAATGTTGAAAAATCAATTTTTTCACCGAAATTTACAGGATTTTTTAAAATTCAGCCTACCAATTTTACCCAAGATTGTGCTCATATTTCGGCAATTTTGCAAAACACAATTATCTGAGGTCCTCCTGGAACTGGAAAATCTCAGACAATTGCAAACATTATTTCCAATGTTATTGCCCTAAATCGAACCGCACTTGTTAGCTCGCAGAAAAAAATTGCCCTTGTTGTTTTAAGAAAAAGACTAAAAATGATGTCATTTTTCTGTCTTTTTGTCATTAATGAAAAATTGGAAAATTATAAAGATTTTTACAAGCCAATTGAAGAATATATTGAAAATATTGAAAATTTCAATATGGAATCAAAGCTTAAAGAAATTAAAGTTTTTTCCGATGATGATCGCCAATATTTAGAACTTTTAGATAAAATTTTCCCTAAAATTGAAACTTTAACAAATACACTTGATGCCTATAAAACAATTGAAAAAGCAAATAATTTTTTTGCACTAAATATTGCTGAAACTCTTTTTAAACTAAATAAATCGATTAATATCAATCCAAAAAGATCACCACATTCAAGAAATAGTCTAAAATTACATATTATTGAGAGCAAACTCAAACGTAAATTAAAACTTTATGAAAAAGCAATGCATATGGCTTCTAATGAACTTCGCCAAGACATTGACTTAATTCTTGAAAACCTAGCTAATTATGATGACAATTTGGAAAACATCTATAACAAAATTTCAAAATTAGAAATTTCTAATTTTGAAAATCTCGAAAAGTTTCTCAATTTTGTTAAAAAACCAAAAGTTGAAGTTCTTGATGATAAAGCTTTATTTATTCACCATGCAAAAAAAGTCTTTGAAGTTTTAGCAAAATTAAATAATGACCCTGAATTTCAACAACTATATACTCGCTTCAGACTTAGTGTTAAACAAAAAAAGAAAATGTCACCTTACAAGTTTTTACTAAAACATGCCGAAATTATTAAGATTTTGTTCCCAGTTATTATTACAACTCCTGACATTGAACTTGTAATGTTTGAAAAACGTTATTTTGATTACATTATTATTGACGAAGCTTCACAAATGTTTTTAGAAGAAGCACTCCCACTTTTATTTTACGGAAAAATTAAAGTTCTTGTTGGTGACCACCAACAAATGCAACCAATTCGTTGGTTTGCTTCAAAAATGAATGATGAATCAGAAGATGATGCCTTTGCAAATATTGAATCAATTCTCGAATATGCCCATTCCAAAGGTGTTTTTAACATTATGTTAGACAAAAATTACCGTTCACATCATGCCTCATTGATGTCTTTTAACTCGCGTCATTTTTATGATTCAGAGCTTAAAATTGCCAATAATCATAATTTTGAAGGCAATGATGTAATTGAAGTTCATAATGTTAATGGTCAGTGAGACGGTCAGCAAAATATTGTTGAGGCAAAAGCAGTTGTTGATATAGCCCAAAAAAATATCAACAAGTTTTCGACAATGATAATTTTGGCTTTTAATAAAAATCAGCAAAATGCAATTGAAAAAATAATTTTTGAATCCTATCCAGAAATTGAAAAATTAATCTATACTGATAAAATTATTGTAAATAGTCTTGAAAATATTCAAGGAGATGAGGCTGATTTAGTAATTGTCTCAGTTGCCTACGATCAAAGTGCAAAATTTGGTTCAACTTATATAGCACGAAAAGGTGGAAAAAACGCCCTAAATGTTGCTACCTCTCGTGCACGTCAAAAAATGATAATTTGCAAGTCAATAAATGCTGATGAAATTCAAAATACTTCTAACTCTGATGATCTTGAGATTTTTAAATCTTGAATTAATTTCTTGGATCTTGATGTTCAATCACAAATAAATTATTCACGTAAAAATAAAGTACAACTTTCACTTTCAGAGTTAAAAAATGTTGCAAAATCAAGCTTTTTTGCTGACTTTCAGCAAGAATTTGCCGAAGAATTTTTAGCACTTTTCCCAAATTTAGAGCTAAAAACCAACTATGTTGTCGGAACCGAGCAAATTGATGTTGCTATTTTTGATCAAGGCAAATTTTTACTTGGAATTTATTTAGATTCACTTGAATATCGCAAACCTAAAGAGTATATTGAATATTTTGATGCAATCAAATTCATTCAACAAAAAAAATATCCAATTATCATTATTAATTTTGTTGAATGAAAACTCAATAGAAATAAAGTAACCGAAAAACTCAAAAAAGAAATTATCAATTTGAAGGAAGATGATCTTGTTTAAACCGGAATTATATCAGGTTGATGATTTAGTAATTGGCTGTGATGAGGTTGGTGTTGGCGAGTATTTTACAAATTTAACTGTTTGCTGCGCTGTTTTTCGCCAGTCAGAAATTGAAGGGCAACTTATTGAAAAAATTGTTGACTCAAAACTTTTAAATGAAAAAAAGATTAGTGAACTTTTTGAAATTTTAGACCAAAAAATTACTTATAAATTTATCTCTTTAGAGATGAAAGACTATAATGATCTAATCCAAAAAGGGCTAAACTCGCATGAAATCAAAGCTTTTTTATATTTTAAAGTGCTCAGAGAACTGACTTTAATTTTTAAAGATGTTCCAATTGATAAAATTTTCATTGATGGTTTTGTCTCGGCGCAAAAATTTAGTCAATATTTTGCTAAAATAAGTAAATTTTTCAACATTGAGCCATGAAATTTTGAAAAATACCCCTTAATTTTGGAGAAAAAAGCCGACACAAAAATTAAACAAGTCGGAGCTGCTTCAATAATTGCAAAACATGCCCTGAGTCAAAAATTCAACAAACGGCAAGAAAAATGAAAAGCAATTTTTCCAGCTGGTTCAAATCAAATTGAAAAAATTGTTAATTTTTGCCTGGGACAAATTCAGAAATACGGGACAATTTTCCTTGAAGAAAATGTAAAATTACATTTTAGCATTACTGATAAAGTCTATACGAAACTAAAGGAAAAAAATGGAAAAAATAGCTAAATTATTTCAAGAAAATTCAGAACAAATTATCTCAAATGTCGGTACAGCTGGGGGAGTTGGTCTTGGTGGCTGAATTGGCATAACTATTGGTGTTGGAATTATTTTATTTATTATTGGCGGTGTGATTGCCTTAATAGTTTCAAAAAAAATGTTTGAAAAACAAATCCGCGAAAATCCACCAATAACTGAAGGCATGATTCGCGCAATGTACATGCAAATGGGTCGAAAACCATCTGAGGCACAAATTAGAGCGGTTATGCGATCAGTAAAAAACGCTAAAAAGTAGGAAATAATGAAAAAGAAAGTTATTTTAATTATTATTGACGGCCTTGGATTACGTCCAGAAAGTCAAGGAAACGGTTTTGCACTTGCAAAAACACCGGTTTTTGATCATCTTTTTGACAATTATCCAAATAGTTTGATCGCCGCTTCAGGTCAAGAAGTTGGACTCCCTGAAGGACAAATGGGAAATTCAGAAGTTGGCCATTTAAATATCGGAGCCGGATTTATTGTCTATACAGGAATTTCAATTATAAATAATGCTTTAAAAACCGGTGAGTTTTTCAAAAATGAAAAATTTATTAAGGTTTTTGAGCATAGTATCAAAACTGATACGCCCGTGCAAATTATGGGACTTTTTTCTCCAGGAGGCGTTCACTCACATCAAGATCACCTTTTTGCACTAATTGATTTTGCCGCCGAATTTGGTGTTAAAAAACTTAATTTGCACCTTTTTGGCGATGGTCGAGATGTTGCGCCTGAATCAATTAAGCCAAATCTTAACTTATTAATAAAGAAATTGAAAAATTTTGAAAATTACAAAATTGCTTCAATTTCTGGCCGTTTTTATTCAATGGACCGTGATAAAATGTTTGACCGTGTTGAATTAGGCTATAATTCCATTCGCGGAAAAGCCGAAAATACGTTCACAAATCCAATTGATTATGTTGATTCTCAATACGAAAAAGGAATTACCGATGAATTTTTACAACCGGCAATAAATTTGCAAGTTAATAAAAATGATTTTCTTAATGATAATCATGGCGTTATTTTTTTTAATTTTCGCCCTGATCGTGCAAGACAACTTTCACATTTAATTTTGCAAACAGATTTATATACTTTTAAACCAAAATATCCTGTAAAAATCGACACTTTTGTGTCAATGATGAAATATGAAGGGATAAATTGCGATATTGCTTTTGAGGAAATGAAAGTCAAAAATCCGCTTGGAAAAGTAGCAGATGAGGCAGGATTAAAACAACTTCGACTCGCTGAAACGCAAAAATATGCTCATGTAACTTTCTTTGTTGACGGTGGCGTAGAACTTGAATTAAAAAATTCTGACCGAATTCTTGTTGATTCATTAAAAGTTGAGTCTTATGCTGATTATCCACAAATGTCAGCTGTCGAAATCACTGATAAATTAATCCAAGTTGGCCAAAATTATGACCTTATTATCGTCAATTTTGCAAATCCAGATATGGTCGGACATACAGGAAACTTAAAAGCAACTATAAAAGCAGTTGAAATTTTAGATTCACAAATTGGTCGAATTCACACCTGAGCAAAGGAAAATAATTTTCATTTTTTCATTACAGCCGACCATGGTAATGCTGAGCTTACTGAGGATGAAAATAATAAGCCCTCAACAAAACATACCGTATTTCCTGTTATGTTAATTTCAAGTGATAAAAGTTTGAAATTAAAAAACGGAAGATTGGCAAATATTGCCCCAACAGTGCTTGATTATTTAAATATCAAAAAACATCCTGATATGGATCATGAATCATTAATAATTAAGCAAAACTAAACTTTTACAGACTAATTTTTCTTCATTAAAACCAAAATCATTTTCCTTTTGATTTTGGTTTTTTTAAAAAAGTCAATTAGTTAGTTCAAAACACTGACAAAAATCAATTTATGATAAAACAACTACTATTTAAACTCAATGCAAATAGAAAACTCATTTTTATTTGCAGCGAGCCTAAAAAAACATATGAAGTTTTGAAAGATCAATAACCAAAAACCCTAAATTTAAAGATTTCTAAACGGGTAAATTTAAGGCACTCCATCATATCTAAAAATATAATGGAAAATTTGCGCTGTCTGATTTTTTTATGACAAAAACATAACTAATTCCCCCTTAATTCTAAAATTCAAATTTATTAATTATTCTTAAGTGAGAATTATTATAACATAACTTTATTTTTGACCAAGCATTTTTTTTTTTTTTTTGCAAAACCTTGATTTTAAAATTATAAAAATTAAGATTTTAGGTCAAAAAACCCGGATTTAGTAGTATTTTTGCATATTTTACATTCACTAAAAAGTGAATTTTTGCCACCAAACTGGTAAACTCAGGTGGTTTTTTTAGAAAATTAAAAATTTATAATTTTTTGTAAATTTTTAATATTTTTGTCAAATTCCTAGAAAATATTAAGAAAAATGGTATAATTTGTACTATTAAAATATTAAACAAAATAAGAGGTGTAAATGGCACGCAAACTAACAAAATTTAGAAATTTATTTATCCTTTCGACCCCTATTGTTTTTTTAGTAGCAACAAGTTGCGCCACTAGTCAAACAGGTGACGGTCAAAAAGAAAAAGAAGGTCAAAATCCAACAACAGCGCAACAGATGAGCGCAAAAATCGCTGACAAATTAGGGTCAAGTCTAAGCTTTGACGTAAATGGTAATTATGTTTTTACTATTAAAAATGATAAATTCAAAGATGCAACAGAGGTAGTGGCACATTTTGAAGGCAAAAGTGATGATCCAGCTATTACTAAACTGATGACTCCTGAAGTTAATGCAAACATAAATAATTCAACCGCAACTTTTAACACAGCTGGAAAATTATTAAACGACTATAAGTGATCGCTCAAAAAAATTAAAGTTGTTAAGGCTGGCAGCTCTGAAGAAATTTCGCAAGATCAATTCCCTGATGACTTAAAAGGTGACCTTTGGTTTGAGAAAAAAATTGCGATAGTTAAACAAGATGCTGCGCTTTGAATTGATCCTCAAACCCAACTTTTAAAAAATTGAATAAACACTAATGCAAATGTCGAGTTAAAAGCTGAATTTATTAAAAATGACAGCACAAAAGTGAGAAAAGTTGTAGATACCACTTTCAATAGTTCGTTAAATAAGTTTCGAGCTGACTTACAAGAAGGTTATAAATTTAATAGAATTCTAATTCAATCTAAAAATAACTCCTTTGCAACAATTAGTTTACCTTATAAACCTTTGGAGCAAAAAGAAAACACACCGCAACAGATGAGCGCAAAAATCGCTGACAAATTAGGGTCAAGTCTAAGCTTTGATGTTAATGGTAATCATGTTTTTACTATTAAAAATGACAAATTCAAAGGTGCAACAGAAGTAGTGGCACATTTTGAAGGCAAAAGTGATGATCCAGCTATTACTAAACTAATGACCCCTGAAGTTAATGCAAACATAAACAATTCAACTGCAACCTTTAACACAGCTGGAAAATGACAATACGACTATAAGTGATCGCTCAAAAAAATTAAAGTTGTTAAAAATGGTAGTTCTGAAGAAATTTCGCAAGATCAATTCCCTGATGACTTAAAAGGTGACCTTTGGTTTGAGAAAAAAATTGCGATAGTTAAACAAGATTCTGCGCTTTGAATTGATCCTCAAATCCAACTTTTAAAAAATTGAATAAACACTAATGCAAATGTCGAGTTAAAAGCTGAATTTATTAAAAATGACGAGTCAAAAATGAAAAAAGTTGTAGATACCACTTTCAATAGTTCGTTAAATAAGTTTCGAGTTGACTTACAAGATGGTTATAAATTTAATAGAATTTTAATTCAATCTAAAAATAACTCCTTTGCAACAATTAGTTTACCTTATAAACCTTTTTAATATAATTTCTAATGTAATAAAAAAAAGCAATTTCTCGAATGAAATTGCTTTTTTTTATTAAAAATAATGAAGATTAAATTAAGTATTAAATTAACTCAAAATGTTTTAATTGTGATTCTAATACATCAGCAGGAGCATAACCTTCAAGACGATGTACAAGTTTGTGATCTTTATAAAATAATGTTGTTGGAGTTCCGTGGATTTGGTTATCACGTGCAAATAAAATATTTTCACGCACATTAACTCTAATGATAACTAGACCATTTACTCCGTATTTATCGTTCATTTGATCGATTGAAGGTTCATAAAGAACACAGGCTCCGCATCCAGGTTGGTGAAATACGAGAATTGCAGCTTTGCTTGTTAAAATTTTTTGATTAATGTCATCGGTTGAGTGAATATCAAAGATTGGCATAATACCTCCTTTTTTATATAAATGATACCACATTTTTGCTTTTTTGCAAGATATAAATAGAAAAAATTAATAGGATTTTGCAAATAAGACAAATTTAGTAGTTTTTTTGCCGCTAAATATTGAATTAGCGCTTTGTGGTATATTAAATATTGAATTTTTTGGCAAAATACAACGAGCTGTTGCGGTAGTCTCATCTTGTATTTGCTTCTCTTTTGCTGAAGTTTCGCTAAAAGGAGCAATAACAAATTTCCCTTTTTGTATTTCAGCTTGAAGATCTTGATATGAAGTTACAAAAACTGTATTTTCAATTATGCGAGTTTTAGCTTTTTCAAACAAGTTTTTTTGAATTTCATCAAGAATTTTAGGGCATTTGTCTTTGAGTTCATCAAGGCTAAAATAAATTTTTTGACGATTATCTCGACGAACAAGGCAAATTTGATTTTTCTTTACATCATTTGGTCCAATTTCAATTCGAATTGGTGATCCAGAAACTTCGGACTTATTTATTTTAAAGCCAATTTGCTCATCTGATTCATCTATTTGGTAGCTAATTTTTCTTTGTTTAAGAATTCTAGCTACTTTTTTTGAAAAGTCTTTTACTTCTGGATGTTTTTTTGCAAAAAACTCAAGAATATCTACCTTATATGGGGCAATTTTTGGAGGCAAAACTAAACCACTATCATCACTGTGAACCATCACAAGAGCACCAATTAGACGAGTTGAAATCCCTCAAGATGTTTGATATGGCGTCTCAAATTCGTTTTTGTTATTTTTAAACTGAATTCCAAAATTTTTAGCAAAATTTTGGCCTAAAAAATGTGATGTGGCTGATTGAAGTGCGCGGAAATTTTGCATCATTGATTCAATAGTGTAAGTTGTAACAGCGCCGGCAAACTTTTCACGATTAGTTTTTTTACCAAATATTGTTGGTATAGCAAGATAATTTTCTAAAAAGAATTTATAATATTTAGCTATTTTTTTGGTAAAATTTTGAGCCTCTAATTTATCTGAATGAATTGTGTGACCTTCTTGTCAAAGAAATTCAGTATTTCGTAAAAATGGATTAGTAGTTTTTTCTCATCTCAAAACTTGTGTTCACTGATTTAATTTTAACGGTAAAATGTTATTTGCAGCAATTTCATTTTTAAAATAATCAGCAAAAAGGAGCTCGCTAGTTGGTCTTATATAAATATTTTCAGCTAATTTTTTTTGGCCTACATGAGTTATTGTTAATAATTCTGGCGCAAAACCTTTTATATGTTGTTTTTCTTTTTCTATAAAACTTTCAGGTATAAGAAGAGGAAAATAAACATTTTTTACACCTTGGGAAGCAAAAAATGCATCAACTATTTTAGTTATATTAGTTCAAATTGCATATCCAAAAGGTTTAAAGTAAAGTGTTCCTTTGATTGGACCGTAACTCATTAAATTCGCCTGAGTTATAACGTCAACATATCATTTTGCAAAATCTTCGCTACTTGGCGTTATCTTTTCAGGTCGTTTCATAAAATAAATAATTTAAAAAATAAAAGATGGTGAATTAACATTTGGCTGCCCCAGTTAGATTCGAACTAACGAATGACGGTACCAAAAACCGTTGCCTTACCGCTTGGCTATGGGGCAAAATGGTGGGGGGTGAGGGATTCGAACCCCCGAATCCGAAGAAAGTGGGTTACAGCCACCCGCATTTGGCCGCTCTGCAAACCCCCCCGATCCGTTGCAGCTTTTTAATTATAACATATTTTTTTGATTTGATAAATTTTTTTTAATTTTTTTTTTTTTTTTTTTTTCGGACTAGCGATATTTTGCCACATCCTCAGTTACTATTTGGAAGACATCATTTACTAGTTTTTCTTGTTCTTCAATTGGAAGATTTGGGTCTAATTTAATTTGCTTGTAAGCAAAAATAAAAGAAGGATGTAAAAAATTACCTAATGGACGCCCTATTTTGTACAGTTCAATTCATCTATCCTTTAATTTTTTAGCAAGCTTTTCATCATCATGTCTTATTTTATATTCATTTGCTAATTTTTGATAAGATAAAATTTTAAAAATAGCAAAAGTAAATCAAAAGTTTTTAACAAATTCAGATCACTTAATAAGAATAAAAAATCCAAGGCCAAAAAAATAACTTAGTGCTGGAAACCAAAAAATATAATATAAAATTTGACTATAAGGATTTAATTGCGCTAAATTTTGACTAATTATTTCAGAATTAACATTTAAAACTATCAGTTTATGACTAAAAATCGGGCTAAGCAAAAATATTAGCCTTACAATATAATTTAATAGTAAAAAAATTGAATCGGCAATATAATAAAAAAGTAATTTCCTTGGTTTGTTGCGGTTTTTTGAATTATTAAAATAAACTAAAGTTTGAATAATTACTAAAAATAGAACAAATGAGCCAACAAATGCTAGATACTGTCAGAATTGAAAATTATTAATTCCAGCAAAAAATAATCAAAAAATAAGCATTAACATCGAAACTAGCAAGGTTGAAATTGAATAATAAATTGACTTTGCAGTAAAAGAGATATTATTTCAAAGTTTTTCGACAGGATTTATTTTACTTTTGGTTCTTTTTTCATGCTTTTGAAAAATATCTGAATTAAGTTGGTAAAAACTTGAAGTTCAGGCTGAGTGCTTTTCGCGATATTGCATTTTTTTATTTAAATCACTAATTTCAGCCACAGCTCTTGAGTCGGACAAAAAGTAAAAAAACTGATTTTCATCATCATGCAAAAGTCATGAAAAATTAATTTGGTTAGATTTTTTTGGTTTTGTGACTTTTTCAAGGAAATTTTTTGACTCTTTTGTTTGCTCTTGAGCTATTTCTGAATTTTGCTGTGATTTTAGATAATTAGGCTGATAAGTAACGTATTTTTCTGGTTGATGGTCATATTGAGGGCTATTTTGGGCCTGAATTTCAATATCTTTTTGGTCTACAAATGTTTGACTGTCATCTCCTTGAAATGGATTTGCGGTGTTAGTTTTTAAATCTTGACTGTGATTTGGTTTTTGAAAATTACTATAATGTTGATATTTGCGATCACGGGAAGCAAAATGCGAATTATGAGATTTGTTAGCGCCATAATTTTTTGAATTATAAAAATTAGACTGATTTTGGTCGTTTATTTTTTGATTATTTTTTTCTTGGTCATGATTTTGATTCATTAAATTCTCCTGTGAAACTATTTAACCTATTTATTTTACAAATTTAATTTAAATCTAAAAAGTTAATTTAATATTAGCACCTTTTTCAATTTCTTCATTAAATTTTACCAATTTATAACTAATATTAATTATTTTTTTCTTTTTAATTAAATAAGGTAAAAAAACGCATGTTTTTAATGATTTGGCATTTTTATTCTTATAAGAACTTATATTAATAAATTTAAAAATTTTACAATACAAAATTCAGACATCAAAAACACACACTAATTATATAATATATAATAAGCAAAAAAGTTAAGCTAAATTTTACTTCTTTTGAGTCAATAAAATTACATTTTTTGACAAATCTATAATTTAATTTAAATTTTTAAAAATAATTAATTATTTTAAAATTTTTTTCAAAATGCTGGTTTATTTTAGTAATTAATTTTAATAACTGAAATAATTTTTACTATTTGCATAAAAATACCTTTTTTAGCTCAAAAAAATGAGCTTTTGATCATAAAAGTTCTATATTTTTAAATTTTTTGTTGATTTTAATAAAAATCGCTCCCACTTCACTCCACTAATAAAATGCAAAAAATTTAAAAAATACCGCCTAAAATCAGTCATTTTTTTTCAAACAAAAAATGAGCAATAAAAAAAATTAATTTTTTTTTGTTTGAAATGGGATTTAGTGTATAATTGTGGTTGACAGTGGAGATAAAAAATGTTTGGAACTGTTTTCAGAATATTAGATGAAAAAAATAGAATTGTGCTACCTCCTGCTTTTCGTGATGAACTTGATGGTGACTTCTATATTTCAGCTAATTTGGACAAAATTCTTGAGATCAGAAGCCAAGCCGAATTTGATATTATTGCCCAAAAAATTGGAAAAGCAAACTCATTAGATCCACGACTTCGTGATTTTGCAAGATATTTTTTTGGTAATACCGTCAAAGTTTCTGTCGATAAGCAAGGTAGGTTTTTAATTCCCAAAAATTTACTTGACTTGGCCGCTGTCAAAAAAAGAATCTATTTATTAGGGGTTAATAACAAAATTGAAATTTGGCCTGAAGAAAGATACGATCAATTTTTTGCAAAGTTTTCTGACAGCAATGTCACCGCTGATTTAGAAAAAGAATTGCTAAAATCGGGAGTAGAATTATAAAATGCACATTCCAGTTTTGTTAGAAGAAGTTATCTTAGCTCTTGAAATTAATCCCGAAGGATTTTATGTTGATTTAACTTTAGGGCGTGGCGGACATTCCAAGGCGATTCTTGAAAAATTAACAACGGGAAAACTGATTGTTTTTGATAAAGATATCCAAGCCATAGACGAAACTAAATCTAAATTAACTGCAATTAGTCAAAATGTTAATTTTATTTGTTCAGATTTTGCAAATTTTGATTATCACTTAGAAAAATTAGGAATTGATTATATAGACGGGTTTATTGTTGATTTAGGTGTTTCTTCACCTCAAATTGATAATCCTGAGCGTGGCTTTTCTTACTCTAAAGATGGCAATTTAGATATGAGAATGGACACAAGTCAATCTCTTGATGCTTCTTGAGTTTTAAATCAATATTCTGAAGAAAAACTAGTTCAGATTTTTTACAAATACGGACAAGTAAAATTTGCACGGCAAATTGCAAAAGCAATCATTGAAAATAGACCTTTGAAAACCACTTTTGATCTTACTAAGATTGTCAAAAAAGTTATTCCAGCACTGGCGTTATCTAAAAAAAACTTTGTAAAAAATGTTTTCCAGGCTGTGCGAATTGAAGTAAATAACGAACTTGAATCTCTGCAAATGTTGTTAAAAAAGTTACCCAAATTCTTAAAGCACGGTTCAAAAGTTTTAATTATTAGCTTCCATTCGCTAGAGGATCGATTAGTAAAAGATGCATTTTTAAATTTAGTTAGCAAATCTAAGCAAGATTTTTTTAAAAAAGGCGATCCAGAATTCTCAACGAAAGTTTTTCGACCATCACCAGAAGAAGTTTTACTAAATCCAAGAGCAAAATCAGCTAAATTACGAGTTTTAATTAAAAATTCATAAAAAAAGAAAAATTGAAAAATAGGTAAAAATACTATGGAAAGATGTAGTAAAATTATGCTAATGGGATTAGGTGATTTTGGATCTAAAATTGTTCAAAACATCAATTTAGATCAAGCTAGCTTTCCAAAATTTTTTATAAATTCACGAGATGAATATTCTAATTTCAATTTTAGCGATCAAAATTCACTAATTCTTAGTCAATCAAATTTTGGATATGACTGGAAAAAAGCAAACCAAGCAGTAAAAGATAAAAGTTTAGAAATTCAATCAATTCTTGCTGGGGTCAAAATTCTCTTTTTGATTGTAGGATTAGGCGGATCAACTGGATCAGGAGCAATTTTAGAAGTAGCTGAAATTGCTCAAAAAATGAATATAATTATAATAGTTTTAGCAACAAATCCTTCTGAAAATGAGTCAAAATTTAGACGCGAAACAAGTTTTGACGTGCTTCAAAATCTAAAAAAAATTGTTGATTCATTGATTTTAATTTCACCAGAGGAAATAAGTTTAACTTTTCCGAGTCTTATGGTTGAAAATGTTCTTCAATTAATAGTCCTTACTATTCAAAAGAAAATTTCAATTCTAACAAAAGCTATTTGTCAACAAAATGCATTAATTCATGTTAACAGTTCTATAATTGAGTCAATTTTATCCAATAATAACTTTGTTTTTGTCGGATATGCAAGCGAAACTGGTCCAAATAGGGCAGTAGTTGCAACTGAAAATGCCTTTAAAAACCATTTTGTCGAATTTGATCTCTCATCTTCCGAGGAAATGTTAATTACAATTAGTGCTAATAATTCAATTTTACAAACCGAAATTAACGATGTTCTTAACACAATTAGAAAAAATTTTAAACCAGACTTAAAATTTTCTTATGGCGTGTATACAAACACAAAATTAGATAAAGAAATTGAAATTGGTATAATTGCAAGTCAAAAAAAGCATAGTTATGAAAGCAAAAAAGCAGCAAAATTAAATCTTGCCTTCGATAACAAATTTAGTATTTTCTAAGCAAATTGATTTTGATTTAAACTTTTAGTAAATGCTTATAAAACACCTTTAAAAATTATAAAATTTAGTACGCAAACAAAATTTTATAACAAAAAGGTGTTTTTGTATTATTTTTTTTAAAAAATTTTTTTTATGGCCAAATCGACGGAAATATAGTATAATAATATTGTAGTTTTACTATTATTTTATCAACTAAATTATTATGTCAAAAATCAATAAATATATATCTGACTATTTTCTTGATAGTCAAAAAATACTTGCAAAATTTAATCCGAAAAATATTGTTATTTTACAGTTTTTCCAACGTAAAGATTTTGCCGTTATTGGCGGAATGGATGAAGTTTTAAATTTTTTAGTAGATAATACTGACTATAAAAAATATAAAATTCGTTATTTAAAAGATGGAACTCGTGTAAAAAAACGTGAAATAGTGCTTGAATTAGAGGGACCTTTGCATCTTTTTGGTCATGTTGAAGGAATTATTGACGGAATTTTAGCCCGTTCAACTTCGATAGCAACAAATGCTTATTTATGCAAAAAAGCAGCAAATGAAAAAGAAATAATCTTTATGGCCGATCGTTCTGATCACTATTTGATGCATCAAATTGACGGAAAAGCAGCAAAAATAGGCGGTATTTCAATATTTAGCAATTTAGCTCAGTCAGGAAAAAGTGCTACTAAAAATTTTGGTTCAATGCCTCACTCTTTAATTCAAAATTTTGACGGCGACCTTATTAAAACTTCACAAGCTTACCGTAAAATTTTCCCAGACCAACCACTTGTAGCTCTTGTAGATTTTAACAACAATGTAATTGAAGAGTCTTTAGCTGTTTTGGCTGAATTTGGTCAAGATTTAGCGGGAGTCAGAGTTGATACTTCTTCAAATATTGCCGATCAAATGTTCGAAGATCCTAAAAAAGACGATTTTGGAATTAATGCAAAATTAATCAAAAAACTACGTGAAGAGCTAGATAAAAACAACGGTCAACACGTAAAAATTATCGCCTCATCAGGACTAAACCCTATGAAAATTAGAGAATTAGAAGAACAAAATGCCCCTGTTGACTTATACGGTGTTGGCGAGTATATGCTTCAAATTCGAAATCACTTTTGCGCTGATGCAACAGTGCTAAATGGCAAAAAACTAGCTAAATTTGGTCGTTTTTATCGTAAAAATTCAAAATTAATAACTTTTGAATATGAAAAATAATCTTGAATTGAATAATTTGGGTTATAATGATGACCTTAAAATTTGACAAGACAAGACAAGCTTTAATTATTCAGTTGATACTATTTTGCTAGGAAATTTCATCACCTTAACTAAAAAAGTAAAACTAGCACTTGAAATAGGAACAAATAACGGTGCACTCGCAATTTTTGTTGCTCATCGAAAAAAAGACTTAATTATTGATGCAATTGAAATTAATGAAAAAGCCATTAATTTAGCGAAAACAAACGTTGAAATCAATAAAAAAGAAAGTCAAATTAATCTAATTTGTGCTGATTTTAATCAGTTTTGAGTTGAACATAATAAAAAACAGTCACGAAAATACGACTTAATTTTTGCTAATCCTCCTTATTTTAAAGTCGGAACCAAAAAAATCCGCAATGTTAGCCCTGAGTTTAAAAATGCAATTTATGAATTTAGCCTTAATTTATCGCAATTAATTTTAGGGGCAAGCAAAATTATTCAAGACAAAGGAAGACTGTCACTGGTTTTACCAATCGAGAGATTTATTGATGTGATAGAATTTTTGCGTCAGGGTCGATTTGAGCCAAAGCGTGTTCAATTTGTAATGGCAAGGGTGGGATCTAGTCCCAAATTTGTTCTAATTGAATCAGATTTTAACGCGCAGTGGGGGACTCAATTCCTACATAATCTCTATTTACACCCTAATAATAAAAATGAACATGTTTATCGCAAAGAAATTCAGAAACTTTATGTAGCCCGAAAGGTTAAAAATGGCTAAAAAATTTTACATCACAACTCCTATTTACTATGCTAGCGGAAATCTCCATATTGGTCATCTTTATAGTTCGACTTTGGCATGAGTGCTCAGAAATTTTAAAAAAATGCAAGGTTTTGAGGCACTAATGCTAACAGGATCTGATGAACACGGTCACAAAATAAGTCGTCTAGCCCATCAGTCAGGTTTAGATCCCCAAAGTTTTGTTGATCAAAACGTTGAAAAATTTAAAATTTTATGGCAAAAATTTGGCATTGATTATGATTATTTTTTAAGAACAACTAGTCAGAACCATAAAAATTTTGTTAAAAAAATTTTTTACAAAATGCATGAAAATAACGACATTTTTCAAGGTCAATATCAAGGACTTTATTCTGTAAGTGACGAAGAATTTTTATCTCAAGTTCAATGTATCGAAAAAAACAACGAATTTTTTCACCCAGTTAGCGGTGCAAAAATGGAATTAGTCGAAGAAAATTCCTATTTTTTTGCCATCAGTAAATTCCAAAAATGGCTAGAAAATTATTTAGACGCTAATCCTAATTTTATTTCTGACAAAAAAATCGCAAATGAGCTAAGACAAAATTTTTTCCAAAAAGGTTTAGAAGATTTATCTGTTAGCCGAAAAAATTTAAAATGAGGAATAAATCTTGAAAAATTTCAAGATCAGACTATCTATGTTTGACTTGATGCTCTTTTTAGTTATTTATCAATTTTTGACGACCAAATTAATTTTGACTCACCACAGAGTCAAAATTTTTGAAACCAGGCCGAAGAAATTGTTCATGTTGTTGGAAAAGAAATCGCCCGTTTTCACTGTATTTATTGGCCAATTTTTTTAAAATCACTAAATTTCAGGTTGCCTTCAACAATTTTGACTCACGGCTGACTCATAACTCCTGAAGGAAAAATGTCAAAATCAAAAGGAAATGTAGTTAATCCTCTTGAATTACTTGATGAATTTGATGCTGAAATTATTAAATTTTATTTTGTAAGTCAAATAAGTACTGAAAATGATAGTATTTTTGACAAAAAATTACTAGAAAGTCTATATAATTCATTTTTTGTCAACACATATGGAAATTTAATTAGTCGAACAATTGCACTTGTTTTGAAATATTTTAATAACGGTTTGAAATTTAAAATTGAAGATTTAGATTGAACAGATATTAGTTATTATGAAAAAATTTTGGTAAGTTTTGATTTATTTTCCGAAAATTTATCAAATTTTCAGCTTGAAAAAGGCTTTAAACTAATAATTGAACTAGCAAAAAATTTAAACGGTTATTTTGATATTAAACAATTATGAAATGAAAAAAACTTAGATAAATTAGGTGCAAGTTTGCTTTTAGTTTTAAATGGAATTTATACAATTTCAGCATGTCTAAATTGTGTTATGCCTAAAACCGTCGGAAAAATTATTGATTTTTTAGGAATAAAAACCACAAGTTTTGAATTGATTACAAAATTAGACAAATTTGACAACATTATTTTTGAAAAACTTGAAAAACCTTTTTTCCCAAGAAAAAAATCTTAATAACCAAATTTTCAGCGAAAGTTATGTTTATCGTTTAAAAATTGAATTAATGGCACTATGTTGATCAAAAAAAATGAATAAATTGGAAATGAAATTGTTGATTTTAAAATTATTGGTGTTAAATAAAAGAAAAAATAATTTTCAATAAGCCTATCTCTTCCACTTCGATTCAAGAAACGATTATAATATTGCACAAATGCAAACGGATGTCATAATCAACGAAAAACGAGAAAGCAAATACTAAGGACAAAAAGCGTTATTATTGCATTTTTAAATTTTTGAGTCGGTTTTTTTCAATATAAAATTACTAAAAATGTTGTAAATGCTAATAAAATAACGCCAAAAATCCCTATTAATAAAAGTACTAATTTTTTATTAAAAAGCCTTTTTCAATCTTTTGCGACTCTTTGAATTTCAGACTCGCTCATAAAAAAATAAAAAATAAACACTGAAAAAGTTATTAAATAAGTTAAAATTAATAAGAAAATTAATACCTTTTTATTTTTGTTTGCAAAATTAAAAGCCAGTGAGGAAAAAATTGCAACTAAAATCGGAATAATTCCATATTCTGGGGTTCAGAAAAAAACGCGACTTGTGAGCAAAAGTTTCCCAAAATCGAACGTAAAAGCAACAATTGCGCCTTTGAACCAACTTAAAATTATTCCTATCAAAACGTAAAATGGAAGTTCAAATGCTATGTTAAATCTACGTGGAAGACTAGTTTTAAATATAAAAGCAATAACTAAAAACATCGCCATTAAATATCCTGAAATTACGAGTTCAAAGCTTGTAAATCGAAATATTTTATGGTTGACTCTGAAAAATTCTTTAATATTTGCTCTAAATGTTGTTAAATTCATTGTTTTAATGGTAAATTATAATAAAAATTTAGTATAAAATATTATAATTTAAAAATAAAAAAAGGATTAAAAAAATGGTAGAAAAAAACTCGTTTCAAGAACTTTATCCAGAAAGAATAATCAACATTCAAGCCTATAAATATAATGGTTTTTTGTATCGCCAATGATCAAATGCAAGAGTAATTTCAAATTCACTTACTCATGTTGTTGTTAGTTTAAATGGCAGCATTGTGAAAAAATATGGCACAAAATCATGACGTTTTTCTGAACCGACTATTTTTGTTTTTCCAAAAAAAACAATGCATAATGCAATTATTACTTTTAAACCAGGCCAACATTTTAGTTATCATTACTATATAAATTTAGCTTCAGATTTTATTTTTGAAGAAAATACAATCAAATTTGTTGATTTTGATATCGATATTAAAATTTATAATAAGAAAAGTTTTGATATTGTTGACCGGGAAGAATTCCTTGAAAATAAGGAAATTTTGAACTATCCGGCAAAATTAGAAGGCATACTTTCAAACGAAATTAGCAAAATATTTCTCCTATTTTTGCAAAAAAAATCATTCTTTAGTAACGAGTATCTTCAAGTTTTTATTGATCTGTGTCAACGGCAAAAATGTTGAGTGCGTTAGTTGCGGCATTAAATTCTGCTTCTTTAATAGATTTTCCGTAGCCAATACCGTATTTTTTTTCTTCCCAAATTAGGTCAACGCGAAAAGTTCCATCAGCAAGGCGAGTTGGTAAATAATTAATTTTGCTAAGCGAAGAAAAAGACTGAATTTTTTCCTGAAAAATTGACTTTGGGTCTTTGTACTCTTTTTCGCATGCAAAATTTACACCATTATACAAATATTTTGCCAAAAATTCATTAAGTTTTTCAAAACCTTGATCAAGTAAAATTGCTGCTGAAAATGCTTCAAAAACATCGGCTTTTAACTTGTTATTTTCACGAATTTCTGATGCACCTTTACCTAAAAATACAAGGTCAATTAGCCCTAAATCCTGGCAGACTTTAGCTAAATAATTTGTCGAAGTAAGTACCGCCCGAAGTTGAGTTGAATTACCTTCATTTTTATAAAAATTATCATAGATTGCCCGAGTTACAGCATAATGAATTGCCGAATCTCCAAGAAATTCTAACATTTCATAATGCGGTGTTGACGGATTTGTAAAGTTGTAACTTTTATGTGTTAATGATTGAATATAAATGTCTATTGAATTTGGTTTAATATCTAATTTTTGTAAAAATTCGTAAATTTTTTTATTAGACTGCATTGTTCTCCTTTTAAAATTACGGACAATTTAATATTTATTTTTTGAAGTTTAATGTAAAATGTTGATCTTGAACTATGTGTGGCTGACTTGAATGAAAGTGGCCAAATTCGAGATGTAAAGTAAGTTTTTTATCTTCATCAAAAAATTTTGACATCATTGAAATAAAACTAACCTGTATTTTGGGGATATTTTCAGGCAAAGGCAAATCACTAACAGAGCTAAAATTAAGAATTTTATCTTTTACTAATTGTTTTATAACAAGATAATTAATTTCTTGATCTTTTAGACAATTTCTTGCACCATTATCACAAGCAAAAGGAAATTCATCAACATTTTTGCTTTTAATTTGTTTAAAAATTTGCTGATATTTTGCTTTAAAGTCTGAATAGGAATAATTTTCATCAACAAGCTCAAGAAGATAAGGGTTTTTTTTGGGATTAACCTCATCCTGAAAACCTGGCTTTGAATTAATAGGATTAAATTCGATTTTAGTATTGCCGCAAGAAACTAAAAAACCTAAAGCCACAAAAGTCATAAAAATGCTTTTTTTCATTAAAATACTTTCTCTTAATAATATATTAATAAAATAAAAATTAACTAAATTGTACCATATTTTGGACTTTGATATTTTATTTTGCTTGATATTCTATGTTTTATTTTTGCCTTTTTAGTATTTTTATATATAATTTATTAAATTATCCATTGATGTAAAAGGGAGCCATGACAAGGAAAAAAAAGATTTTATTTTCAATTTTTGCGTTATTTTTTCTAAGCGCAGCTTCAGTTACCGCTTTTTTGACCTACAATTATTTAAATCAACCGGCGGCCCCTGTAAAAAAAATTAGTGGCATTGATTTACTACTTGAATCAGACAAAGACAAAAAAGTTGACAGTGAAGACAAATTTAGCAAAGATTACCTAGCCCAAATTGACCAATTTAATGATTTTTTTAGTGATCAAAATCAAGATTTAAGCCAAGAATATGGACAAAGAGAAAGTTTTTTTGAACAACTTTCTCTTTTAGATCTTGAAAAAATAACAAAAAATAACGTTATTTTTCCTGAAGGTTATGAGCGCTTTAAATTTAATACTGAAAATAACTTTGTCACAAAAGAAAGTGATGAAAATTTTCTTGGCCCAAAAAATAATAATTTATTAGTTTATGACTTAAATTATCCTTTAGTTGATAATTTAATTGAAGAAAATAATAACTTTAAATCTAATATTTTGAATCAAAAATTTACAATTTTTGATTCAAAAGCGCGAAATCAAATATTTAAGCTTAATAGAATTGGTACATATGCCCAACCCTTAAATCATTCCAATGAATATGATTGAATTTACCAAAAAAACGTAAAATTTAAGACCGGAACTGCTGCAATATTAGATTCTAATAATGAAAAAACATTATTAATTACAAATAATCACGTTTTAAGACCACTGGAAAGCTATAAAAACAACGATGAAAATTTCGAAATTAGAACCCAAAAAATAAGATTCTGAAATACCTTAGGCGGAAATTTTCTTGAATGATATCAAAATGGAAAAATTTATAGCCTTGACAGAGATAATATAGCATTTCTTTTTTATGCAAAAAAAATTTATGAGGAAAAAATTAGCAACTTTAATCAACTTCAAATTTTAGAATTTGTCATCAATTTCTATAATGATTATTTTGAAATTCCTTCTGATTTTGATAATCAAAAATTTGATGTCGGAGTTTTTTATTTTAAATACAAAAAGTTTATTGATGATTTAAGAAAATTAGCTAAATTTTATAGAGATAATAAAGATGATATTTTAGCAAAAATTCAACAAAATCAACCAATAACTGACGCTAATAATGCTAAAAATAATTCAATTGAGTCAAAATTTGAAAATTTTCTAGCAACTTATCAAAATTTTATTGATTTCTGAGAAAAAATGGTCAAAGAAAAACCTGTTCAAATTTCAGAAAAAGTTTGGAAAAAAGGTGATTCAACCTATGATTTTAATGTAGGACTTTTTTGACCAAAGTCAAAACCTATGAAAAATAATTTCAAAGGCGTTTATGCTTCTGATCCCCAACAAAATTTTTCACGCTTATCATTGTACTTTTATACAAACAACGGGCCTGGCGCATCAGGCTCAGGAGTTTTTAACGAAAAAGGTGAACTCCAATTTATTAATGGATTTGGCTTAATTAACAATTTTTATGATAATAATTTACGAATAGAAAAAAATTATTACGACAAATTAAATACAAATATTTCATTATCAGGTGGAATTCCTCTTGTTACTGAAGATTTTAATTTAACAAAATTAATAAAAGAATTTTACCCTTCTAATCAAAAGAAGGGATTTACTCCAATTCAAAATGAGAAAATTGTTGTAATAAATAAAAAGCGTAAGTTTTTAAATTAAACTTACGCTTGGTTTCATACCGGCACACCGGTTGCTAGAATTATTATGAGATGGGAATTAAACCATTATTTTTAAAATATTTTTACTTATCTTAAAAATCTCATAATATATATGAAATCGCTATTAATTATACCACAACTTTTTTTAAAAAAGAAAAAAATAAAAAAAAATGACTTGCACAGGAAACAGTAAGTTAGTTTATTTTTACTTTGTTTCTTTTTTCAAAACGAAAAAATTGTTGTAAATAAAAAATAAAAAAGCGTAAGTTTTTAAATTAAACTTACGCTTGGTTTCATACCGGCACACCGGTTGCTAGAATTATTATGAGATGGGAATTAAACCAATATTTTTAAAATATTTTTACTTATCTTAAAAATCTCATAATATATATGAAATCAACATTAATTATACCATAACTTTTTAAAAAAGAAGAAAAAAATAAAAAAAATAAAAATGACTTGCACAGGAAACAGTAAATTAGCATTTTTTTACTGTTTTTCTTTTTTTATTTTTAAGCTGAATTAAATAAAAAAAGAAAATTTGCAAAATTATATTTGTAAACTTTATGCGGAAAAAGTAACGAAAATTCCTTAATATGATATAATTTTTTTAATTTACAGGTGGTTTTTATGAGCAAAATAACTAAACAGCAACTTGGTGCAAAAATTTGACATGGTGTCAATAGGTTGCGAAAAAATCTTGAGGCCTATGAATATAAGGACTATATTTTAGGTTTACTTTTATACAAATTTTTATGTCAAAAACAGACTGAATATTTAATTAGTCAGGAATTTGATAAGGATGATCTCTATCTTTTGGATGATCAATTGGACCGTAGTGATATTGACCTTGGAAATACTGGAGTCTTAAGTTGGGGAGTGGTTGATAGAAAGATAGAGTCATTAAAAGACAAAAATGGATTTTTTATCCAGCATCGCAATTTATTTGATTCTTGAGTCAAAAATAAACAAAAATTTGACATTAAAGCTTTTCAAGGTGCATTCAAGGATTTTAGTGATGGAGTTAATGAAATAGTTAATAAATCTAAAAAGTCTTCTCATGCTTCATTATTTAAAGGTTTATTTTCTAAATTTGAAACTGATTTGGCAAAACTCGCACCAAATGCCAAAGAACAAACTGAAGTCATTTCTCAACTTATTGACACTATCAACGAAATTCCAACCACTAGGCAGCAATACGATGTTCTAGGTTTTATTTATGAGTATTTAATTGCTCAATTTGCCTCAACTGCTGGAAAAAAAGCTGGCGAATTTTATACACCTCATGAGGTAAGTGACTTAATCTCACGAATAGTTGCATTTTATTTAAAAGACCGCAAAGATATTAGTATTTATGATCCAACGAGTGGTTCAGGTGGTTTGCTGTTAAACATCGGTCAAGAATTTAAAAAATATAGCGATAGTTCAATTACTTATTATGCTCAAGAGATTAAAAACGAAACTTATAATTTAACAAGAATGAACTTAATTATGTCAAACATAAATTCCGATCAAATCTATGTTCGTAGAGGGGATACTTTGGAAGATGATTGACCTTTATTTGAAAATGAAGACACTAGCACATATCGATTGCTAACTGTCGATGCTGTTGTCTCAAATCCGCCATATTCTCAAAGATGAGAACCAAAAAATGCCGGTCATACAGAAAAATTTGAAGAATACGGAGAGCCGCCTGAAAACAAAGCAGACTATGCTTTTTTGTTACACGACTTATATCACATAAAAAAAGACGGAATTGGCGCTGTTATTTTGCCTCACGGAGTTTTATTTCGAGGAGGTCGTGAAGGTCAAATTAGAAAAAAACTAGTTGAAAAAGGGCAAATCGACGCTATAATTGGACTTCCAGGTAATATGTTTTATGGAACTGGAATTGAAACAGTTATTATCATTTTAAGAAAAGATCGTTTTAAGAATGATATTCTTTTTGTTGATGCTTCAAATTTATTTGTTAAAGATGGTAAAAATAACCGCTTCGCTAAATCACATATCAAAAAAATTGCTGATATTGTTAACTACCGCCTTGAAACTGAAATTTCAAAAATAATTAGCTTTGAAGAAATAGAAAAAAATAATTTTAATTTAAATATTTCACGATATGTTGAACTAACTGGGAAAAAAGAAGAAGAACATGACCTATTTTCATTAGTTTTTGGCTCAATTAGCAAAAAAGAACTAAAACGTTTTGATAGTTTTTTCCTTAATTTCCCTCAAATCAAGGAAAAAATGTTTAAAGAAAACCAGGAAAACAGCGATTATTACGATTTGCTTTCGCAAGACTATATAAATATTATTTATAATGACGGTGATTTTCAAGATTATCTAGAATCATTTGAAGCTAAAGTACGTGACTTTATTGATTTTTTCAAAAGTAAAGTATCAGATATTAATTCAATTAAGAACATTAACTTAATTAAGCTAGAAAAACATATAACTGAGTACATTTTTTCATCTTTAAAGTTTCCATTAATTGATACTTATGATGTTTACCAAATTATAATTGATAATTTTGAAAATGTCAAGGAAGATTTAGAACTTTTACGGGAAAATTTTCCTGATTCTGGCAGCCTAGATATCAAAGAATTTTTAAATGATCAAATTGAATCAGTTGATAGCATTAATCAGAAAGAGAAAGATTTTCGTAGAATTAAGTCATGAAAATCTAAACTTTTTAGCAATGATTTAATTGAGCAAAAATTTTTTCCAAGTGAATTTGCTCAATTAAATAAGGTTCAAGATCAAATTGATCAAATTGAGTCTGAAATCAAAGAGTTATACCAGATAATTAGTGATGAAGATAAAACTGATGAAATTTATAATGATGAGAAAAACACTTGAATTCAAAGTGGCATTAAAAAATTAGCTAAAACATTTAAAGATTCAAAAGAATCAAGAGAAAAAGATTCTTTTGAATCTTTAATAATTCAAATTAATGAAAAATATTCAGATATCGAAAAAGTAAAAAAAGATTTAACTAATCTAAAAAATGATTTAACTAATAATTCCTACAATCAATATTTGAATTTGAATGAAAAAGATTTTTATGATTTGTTAATTTCAAAATGATGAGAAAAGTTTATTCAAAACTTTAAGGAAAAAAGTGAAGAATTCGTTGATGAGCAAATCTCAGGAATATCCGAAATATTAAACAAATATAAGCACACTTTTGTTGATATTCAAAAAAAAGTTTCTGATTTGGAAACAAAAATGTCTACTTTTTTGGATGAACTTGAGGGAAACCCCGCAGACATGGAAGCCATTAAAAAATTATCTAATATTTTGAAGGCAAATTAATGTCCAAAAATAGCAATATTTCTAAAATTAGAGTAGAAGGATTTAATCAGCCCTGAGTTAAAAAAAGATTGGGTGATGTTTTAAAACACGAACAATCATGAAAATATATCGAGTCATCAACTAAATATTTTAATTATGGGACTCCGGTTTTAACTCCGGGAAAAACTTTTGTGCTTGGTTATGCAAAAGACACAAAAAATATTAAAAAAGCATCAGAAAATTCACCAATAATTTTATTTGATGATTTTACAACTCAATCTCGGTTTATCGATTTTGATTTCAAAGTTAGAAGTTCTGCGCTTAAATTGTTAATCAATAAAAATCCAAAAGATAATCTTTACTTTCATTATTTAATTTTACAAAAAATTAAATACAACGTAAGACATCATGGACGGCATTGACTTCCTCTTTTTGTTAATTTTACATTTTTTCAACCAGGCTGGTCTGAACAACAAAAAATTTCGTGACTTTTTGAGACACTTGAAAACTTAGTTAATAAACTTGAAGAAAAAATGAGCCTTCTGAAAAATCTTAAAAATGGTTTTACTAATAAAATGTTTGCTAATTTTAGTTCAGATTTTCCTTCAATTAGATTCAGAAGTTTCAAATCTGCATGAATTACTGATCAAGTTAAAAATTTATTTGAACTTTCCCGAGGCGAATCACTAACCAAAAACCAAATAAAAACTAAACCCGTAGAGAGAGAGAGAGAGAGAGAGAGACCGCGGATACATCTACCCGGTTTATTCGTCGCAAACAGAAAATCATGGGATTTTAGGGTATTATAACCAGTTTTTGGCTGAAAATGTAATAACTTGGACTACCGCAGGTGTAAAGGCAGGAGTTGTTAATTTCCGAAAAGGAAAATTTTTTGCAACAGGTTCTTGTGGAATACTTACTTCAAAAAAATATCCTGAAAACGAATTTTTTGCCATTGTAATTGGATTTCAAACGAAAAAAAATGTCACAAATGGCATTATCCCTTCTCTAAAAATTATCGATATGGCTCAAATTGAGGTAAAATTCAGCCAAGACATTAGTGAACAACAAAAAATTTCGCAACTTTTTGAAACTTTTGACTCACTAATTCTTGCGTATGAGCAAAAAATTGCCTATTTTCAAAAAATTAAAAAAACTTTATTAAATGAAATGTTCATTTAGGTGCATATGAAAAATTTTAAAAGTGAAAAAGAATTTGAACAAACAATAGTTGATAGATTAACAAGCCCAAAAAATGGTTGGCAAGGTTTTAGAGATGAATCTGGCCATAAAAATGGCTATAGTGTCATTTTAGAAAATGTTACAGAGGAAATTTTAGTAAAAAATTGGAAGGACATTTTGTTTCATAACAACAAAGACGTACTTAATAATGTTAATCTTAGTGATGAAGAAATGGAACAAGTTATTGAAAAAATTGATAATTGCCCAAACTTTGTTGAAACAAATATATTACTAACTAATGAGTATATTTCCATTAAAAGATCAAATCCATCGCTAGACCCGGAAAAAATTGGCCAAGAAGTACAGCTAAAAATATTTTCAAAAAAAGATATCGGCATAGGAAATAACATTTACCAAATTGCGCGTCAAGTAACATTTAAGACAACAAAGAATGATGAAAAGCGTGCTGATTTAATGCTTTTATTTAACGGGATGCCTTTAATTCATATCGAATTAAAAAACCAATCTGAAAAAATTCAAAGTGCTATAACCCAAATTAAAAATTATGCCAAGAGTGGATTTTATAAAAGAATCTTTAAATTAGTACAAATTGTTGTGGCAATGAAACCTAATGAAATGTTGTATTTGCCAAACACAAATGATATTGAAAATATTAATGATAAAAATTTTTTAAAATGAACTGACAAAAATAATCGTCCTATAAATGATTATTTAGAATTAATTGACAAATTTTTCAGTATTCCAATGGCTCATAAAATGATTGGCGACTATATAATCGCGGATAACAAGGAAAAAAATCTTAAGGTTTTAAGAAGTTATCAAGTTCATGCAGTTGAAGAAATAATTGGCAGGCGATTGAAAAGGGAACTAAATTTTTCTAATAATTTGCATGAGTGCCAAAAAGGTGGGTATGTTTGGCACTCGACAGGATCGGGAAAAACGCTAACTAGTTTTAAATTGGCTACTCTCATTTTGGAAAAAGAGCTTAGTGATATTGTAATTTTTGTTGCTGATCGAATTGAACTCGTCACTCAGACATTAAAATCGTTTAATAACTTTAATTCTTCAGGAAAAATCGATGTTATTGAAGCAGAATCAACGGAAAATTTAATTGATCATCTTTCTACTGATTCTATAAGACAAAAATTAATTATAACTTCAATTCATAAACAATCACGGATAACAAATGAAAATTTCAGTAAAAAGTTAAACAAAATTACAAAAAAGAAAAAAATATTCATTTTTGACGAAGCACACCGAACAACATTTGGCGACATGTTTACTAGTATTCTCAAAAACATGACAAATTCAGTTATTTTTGGCTTCACAGGTACACCAATAATTGAAATAAACGCTAAAAATAGGGTAGGTTCTGATGATCTGGGGGTAACTACCGAAGATAATTTTGGTCCAAGATTGCACAAATACACAATGGAAAATGCTATGGAAGACAAAAAAGTACTAGCATTTAGTTCAGAATACAATTTTATGGAACACTTGACTTCTACAACACTAGACTTAGTTCAAGAAAACGTTAAAAATAAAATCGGAATTACTGAATACCGTTCTAAATTTGGGAAAAATGATAAACAAATTATTGATCTCGAAGAGGAAATTTTCAAGAGATACGGTACAACTCATGAAAAACAATATAAAGAAGAGGTTGTCAAAGATATTTTAAAATTATGGCCTAATCGAAGTAATAAATATTTTTATTCGGCAATCCTAACTGTTGAATCAATCGAAAGTGCTATTAAATATTTTGAAATTTTTAGAAAACAAATTGATGAACAAAAGCTAAATTTAAAAGTTACAGCGCTTTTTGATCCTTCAATTGATTCATCTGTTGATTCGTCAAATAAATCGCGAGGATTGGACAAAAAAGAAGATATAGAAAAAATTTTACAACAATACAACAAAGATTTTCGTCAATCTTTTGATTATAATACACATAAAAAGTTTAAAAAAGATATTCAAGACAGATTAAAGAGGGATAATTTAACTAAGTTAGAAAATGGCAGTTTCGAAGGTCAGTTAGATTTGTTAATAGTTGTTGACCAACTTTTAACAGGTTATGACTCAAAATACATAAACACGGTTTATTTTGATCGACTTCTTAAATACGAACATTTAATTCAGGCAATTTCAAGAACAAACCGCATTGAAAACAACGAAAATAAACCTTTTGGAAATATTGTTTTTTATCACCGACCAATTTTTTTATATGAAAAGCTTACTGAAGCTTTAAAAGCTTATGCTTATGCAGATCCAAAAATGGCAGATCCAAAGAAAATTGAAGTATTTTACGAGGAAATTAACAAGAATTTTAGAAGTTTACAAGAACTTTTTAGTAATTGAAAGCATCCCGATTTTGAGAATGTACCTGAATCTATCGACCCAAATGATGCTAAAAAGTTTGTAGAATGTTTTATAAAAATTAAAAAAAGTTTAATTTGTGCCGAAATTCTCGGATTTAGCTGGAAAAAAAATAAAGAAAATGAGAAAATCTGATTAAATGAAGAGCAGTGAAAAAAGTTAAACGTGAGAATTGAGGATGTTCGAATTGAATATAACAACACCAATCCAAACAAAGAATATGATGAAGTTTTTAATGAATTAGACAATCTTCAACCAAGTGTTTTAAGAGAAAAAATCGATTCTTCATATATTCAAAGTTTGTTTTATGAGTCCAATAAAAAAATAACTTTAGAGGAATTTTTAGTGCAAGTTCAAGGCGAAATTACAAAATTTCTTAAAGTTGACCAGCCATTTGCTAGAGAATGTTTTATTGAAATGTATAATGATAATCGAGGCATTGATATTAATATTTGCGTTGATGAAAAACGGAGTGAAAATTCTGATAATGAAATAAATAAATTCGCTGAACAAATGAATATCGATAGTAAAAAACTTAAGAATTATATTAATGATAATAACACTGTTGATCACAACGACCGAATCGAGAGGTTAGTTGAAGGCAGACTAAATGAAGAAGTAAAAGAAAATATTATCAAAATAAAAAATTTAGCTAATACTGATGATAACAAGAATAAAATCAAAAAATACATCCATTATGACGTAGTTTCGGAATTTATCAAAGCCCAAAAAGATAAACTTAAACAATAAAAAAACTTAAATTTATTGTTTTTATTATCTTAACAAAAACTATTTTGTAATATAAAAGTTAATAATGGGGGTCATTATTTTCTAGGATTACTGATGCACTAGAACATCTTGCTTGCCAAGAGTTCTCAATAAATTAGCATAAACAGTAAAAAAATTGAGTAAAGGTACTAAATTCGATTTTTTTCTTATCAAATTCGAATGAAAAACTATTTAAAATTAGCCGATCATCTTGATTTATTTTAATTTTAATATCATCAAAAATCATAAAAAAATACAACTACTATTTAAACTCAATGTAAAAAGAAAACTCATTTTTATTTAAATTGAGCCTAAAAAATATGTGAAGTTTTGAAAGAGCCATAATTAAAAGCCTTAAATTTGTAGATTTCTAAACGGTCAAATTTAAGGCATTCCATCATATTTAAAAATATAATGGATAATTCGCATTTGCTGATTTTTTATGCAAAAACATAACTAATTGCCCCTTAATTCAATATCAAAATTTATTAATTTATTCTTAGTGACTCTATTATAACAGAATTTTTTCCTAGACCAAGCATTTTTTTTTTTTTTTTTGCAAACGGTTAATTTTAAAATGATAAAAACCCCTTTGGTTGAAACTCAAAGGGGTAATTTATTTGTTTAATTTATTATTTAATTAAGTTTAATTAGACTTTTTTCAAAATTATTTAAATTTACTAGTTTAAATAAGCATCTACAAAAGATTCTAATGTTTTATCACGAGCAACTTTGACGGCATTTTCATCATCGCCAAAATCAGAATTTCTTACAACCGCAAAAGCCTTAATTAAAACTTTTGCTTTTGAATCTGGGAAAATTGGTTTTGGAAGACTTGAGTCATTAGGTTGTTGTGCACTCACATCAGGATTAGGTCCGATTTGGAAATAATTAAGACTGTAGCTGTTAAATTTATTAGGTGAAGATTTTCCTTGTTCATCTTTGTTAAAAATAGTTTTTGAATAAACCTTGTCAAATTTAGGTCTCTGACTTGAAGATGAATATCCACTTACCTCTAAGGTTCCTGATCCATCAGCTTCTTTGTTCATCGAAATCTCAACAACAATTGTTGATCCATCTTGAATAAACTGGGTGTCTGATTCAAAGTTGTTTTTCTGGTTAAATTTACGGTAAAGTAGTGATCGATTTTGCAAAGTAATTGTTGTCTCATCGCTGGCTTGCCTTGTTAGTTCGGCAAATTGATTAGGCTTAATTTCTTTTAGAACTTCAGGAGGCAAAATTAGGGCTTGTTGGGATCTGACGGGTTTGGCTTCTTCCCCACCGGTGTTGCCAAAACTAAATTTAAAGTCATAATCAATTCCTAAAATATATGCAAATTGTGGATTTGCATTTTTGATTTCTTGAGCTTCAGAAACAGTTGGTGGGGTTGTTGTGTCGGTAGAATTATCAGTTTGTCTTAAAAAAGATCCTCTTGACCGAGTGTTTTTTACTCTTTGGACAAAAATTCCTTTACCTTCTTTTGATGAAACTAGGTAATGCTTGTTAAAATCGTTAATTCCGCTAATTTTAAAGGCCAAAAAGAATGAACCTTTGTCAATATTAGTTGGATTTTGTGGGGCTGTTGTTGAAGCTGTTGATCCTGAAGGAGCTGCCGTTCCTGAAGGAGCCGCAGATCCCGCTGCCCCCGAATCGCCAGTCGCACTAGTTTGACTTGGTTGGAATTTTATTGTTTTTGTGATTGAATATCCATCGTTTTCTTTAGTTATTTTCCCTTTAAATTTCAGTTCGGGGCGACCAAAATCACTAAGAATTGACTCACCATCTTCTTGAAGAACAACATCATTTTTACCATCAATAAAAACTAAAGGATTAAATTCGCGAGTAATATCATAAGCGGTTTTTTCACTAAAAATATTAGAAATAACTATTTTTGAATCAGCTAGGTTTTGGCCGGTTTGTTTATCAATAAGACTAAAATTTAATTCTAATGCTTTTGAAAGAGGTGTCGAATTTAGTTCTAATTCAACATTTTGGGCATTGTTTTTTGCTAAAAGTAGTGTTTTTAGGATTGAAACTCCAAGTCCAAAAGTTTTTTGACTGCCTGGATTGTCAGTTTGTTGACTGTTTTGAGATTCAGGATTTTGGGGCTTAATCTCGGCGTCTTTTTTGATTTGTTCTTGTAAATCTTTGGTAAATTGCTCAATTTCTTCGGGAGTTCCAGTTTTTCCTTTTTCTAAAAAGTAAGTATTAGCAGCAACTTTTTCAATAATTTTATCGTCTTCATCTTCAGAATTATTTTTAATTATATCAAAAATTTGGCTAACATATAAATTAATTTGAGTGGCCGTGATTGTTGGGCTATTTTCAGCTTTTTGAAATGAAAAATTAGTTGATTTTGCAAGACTTCCTTGTGCTTTTGCAATTTTTCGCTCAAGAGGTCTTAAGTCAGGTTGAAAATCTATTTCTAAGTCAAAATTTGGGACTTTTAGTGCTAAATTTTGATTTTTTGTTGGACTAACATTGACTAAAAAGCGAACTTGCTGAGCCTTTAAGAGTTCATCTTTTTCGGAGTCTTCAACTTTTTTCAAAGAAGGTATGATTTCTATATCCCAAATATCATTATCACCTGCACGGAATTTAAAAGATTTTAGGAAATTAGATTCAAAAAATGAACTAAAATTAAAGTCTGTATTTGCTTTTTGGTATAAAACTTCTGCTAAGGACTGATCTTTATTAATTAAATTAGCTTGAACTTGCGGTTTTAGTTTGAAAATATCTTGACCACTTTGGGCGATAAAAACAGATAAGTCTTCAAAAATTTGGGACAAATTGGAGAGTCCTTGAATTGGCAGTCTGAAATTTGTCTTTGTTTTAGTGCCTAAATTTTGAATTTCTAAATTTAGGCTTAAAGTCGCCCTTGAATCGTCGAGTTCTGAAAAACTAAGATTTTTGTCTTTTAAAACAGGAGTGATAATTTGCTTTGAGTTTAAAAAAGTAGGCAAATTTTGTCCGTTAATTAGGTTAAGTCCGATATTGTTTTCAATAAAAGCACGCTCAAGTGCCCGAGCTGGACTTAAATTTTTCAAGAATTTTGAATAGGAGTCTTGAATTTTTGCTTTTAGCTCACTTGGAGTCACTAATTTTCTGGATTTTAATATTAGTGAAGATTTTTTTGTGTCAATATCAAAATTCTCGAGCTGATTTGAGTCAGATTTTGTACTAAATCCGGTTAAATTAATTTTTTTAGTGACTGTTGCATTAGTTTTAGGATCGCTAACAAAAATTAAAACATCATTAATTGCACTATTTTCAACTTTTACATCTTTGAAGTCAAAACTTATTTCAAAACCGTTATTTTTTAGTTCATCAAAGTTAAAAACTGTCGCTAAATCCAAACTATATAAAGGATTTGTTGCTAATTCAAACGCTGATTTTGCTGATAAATCACTAAAATTAGTTTGAATTTTGACCTTATCTAGTAGTCCAAAAACTTGTTGTTTGTCAATTGAACTAGCAGAATCAAGTTTGAAATCTTTTGGTTTTTCAGCAACTTTTTCAAAATATGATTTATTATAACTATTAAATCCAAGGGCAATACCGACAACTGTTGAAGCAAAAATTGTCGTTCCTAAGCCAATTGTTATTATTTTAATATGTTTTTTTGCAATCATTTTAATTCCTTATTTTAACTTTGCTCTGTAGTTTGTGGTGTTGAATCGCTTGGAGTTTGACTCGTGCTAACTTGTTTAATTACAGTAATATTGAATTTTTTTGAATAACGATATTTTTCTTCTTTTGGTTGTTCGGTTGGTGGAGTTGGAGAAGTTGGGGAAGCTGGAGATGCTTCTGAAGCAGGTGCAGGGGCTTCGGTTGGTGGAGTTGCTGGAGGCGACGCAGGAGCTGGTGTCGCTGGAGTTGGGGATGGAGACGCTGGACTTTCAGAAGCTAAAACTTCACTTGTTTGAACAGTTTCAGAATTGGTTGATCCACTATTTCCTTCTTGACCAGTTTGACCTTGATTTGAAGCGGTTCCATTATCACTTTGTCCTTGATCAGTTTGAGTTTGATCTGGCCCGGCTTCATTATTTTTTTGTTCTTGCTCAGTTTCAGTTTGATCTGAACTTGTTTCATCGTCTTTTTTTGCTTCTTGATCGGTTTTTTCTTCGGCAGTAAGTTGATCTAGATAAGATTCTGGAATTCCTACTTGAATTGTGATAAGTTTTTTATTTGGATCATTTAAAATATCATCCTTAATTTCAATGTTAATTTTTAATTTAGGACTATCTTTTTCTGTTGAGGTAAATAAACTAGTAAAACTTTTGTTAAGAATTTGGCTAATTTCTGCACCAAATTTTGGTAATTTTTGTGTAAGTTCGTCTTGTTCTTGTTTAGGTTCAACAGGGGTTTGAGTCTCGGTATCGCCTTCTGTTGACTGAGATTCTTGAGTTTCTTGAGTTTCTTGTCCACCCCCAGATTCTTGAGATTCTTGAGCTTGTTGTTCGCCCTGAACTTGTTCAGTTTGTGCTTGTTCAGATTGCTGAGTTTCTTGATGTCCTTCAGCATCACTAAAAAGATTTACAGGTACTTTTGGTTCTAAATTTTTTGAAGAAAGACTAGAAATCAAAGCCGCTTGAACCGCAACACTTCCGCTTGATCCGCCTGATGTCGCGCTATTTGCACCAGTTAATTTGTTAAAATCTTCCTCACTTAGGTGAATTGTTTGGTAAGAAACGGGAATTGCATCGATTATTTGGTCGAGTTTTTTAGTAACTTCGTTAATTTTTGCAGTTTTTTCATCAATTGTTTTGAGTATTAGTGTGGTTTTTGGACTTTCAAAAAGTGGAGCACTAATTGTTCCAGATTCATCCCTTATTCCTAATTTATAATAATAGTTAATAGCTTTATATTTTTTTGAAATATCTTCATTTTGGTCAGAAGAAGTTTGTTTTTTAATTTCCTCAAGATCAGTCAGTGAAATTTCATCATTTGGTTCAAAAACAATTTCTGAATCTAGAAGGGCAATTTCTGACCAATTTTGATAATTATTTAGAAGACCTGCTTTGAAATAAAAGGCACTAATTACATCTGCTAAAGTTTCAAAATTAGCGATATTTTCATCAATTTTTTCAAATTTTGCAATTTGATCACTTTTTTGGGCAAAAAGGTTTAGACTTGTTAATGATTCGAGAATTTTTTCATCATTTTTTAAAGTTGAAATTTTGGACTTAACATCTTTAGGTAAAAATAATGTTGATACAAATCCTGAATTTTCAAGGTTGCTATATTGATTGTTAAAGCTAAACTTCTTAAAATTGCTTGAATTAAGTCTAACTTGTCTTGCACTTTCAAAAATTTTATTTCAATCAAATTTATAATCTCTATCAAGATCAACAAAATTAAAAATTAAACCTGATATTTTTAAAAAATCAACAAATGCTTGAACTACAAGTCTAGGATTTTGTTTTGCTAAAAATGAATAAAAAGCACCAGTTTCATTAGGATTTTGCAAAAACTGAGTCGAATCTAATGAAATTGTACCGGTTTTTTGTGCATGTAGTGAATTATCAGCCTTAAAACTATTTGCATAGTCAAATGGGAAAATTAGTGTTCCGGTTCAAGCTTTGATTAAACTTTCGTGATTTGAATAATTATAATTATAACCACTTATACTTTGAAGATGACGACTTAATTTTCCAAAATCATTATCTTGAATTAGTTGATCAATTTCTTTTTTACTATAAGGATTGTTAGAATCTAGCAAAAAGTATTTGTATTTTGGTTGTTTTTTGGTTTGAGTATTACCTTCAGGGTCGCTAGTAGATTCGGTTTGAGATGTTGCGTCTGTTGCTTCAGTTGCTGCAGGTTGGATGGAATTCTCTTCTTGTACAGCAACTTGTTTTGCATCTGATCCTTCATTTTCTTCAGTTTTTTTAACTTCAGGAAGCTGTTTTTTATATTTAGCAGCTTCATCTTTTTTGAGCATTTTTAAATCAAAATTTTGATTTAAAAAAAGAAAATAGCGTCCGTCGTCAATTTTTTGGTCGCTATTTTCATCAATAATGCTAAAGTTTTCTAGGTTAAGAACACCTAATTTTTCTTCAACTATTTCCGATGATTCTTTACCGTAAAATTTCTCAGAAATTTGAATTCTATAAGGTAATTTTAAGTCAAATTTACTGTCATTTTTAGAAATTTCAACATTAAAAGGATCAAAAACTAAATTAACACCTTGATTAGGTAATTTATTTGATGAATTTTTTAGTCCAATATTCAAAGGTTTTTCTAAAACTTGATTGATTATTTGAACGATTTCTTTATTAATTTTTTTGTTTTTTATGTCAAAGTTCGATAAGGTGAATTTTGTCTGTAATAAATTTAGAAAATCTAGAACACTAATATTGACTAATTTTTTAGATTCAGTATTTGATAACTCGATACTTTCTATTAAAGATTTTGAAGTTGTAAATAATGAGTTTCCTTCATTGTCAACAATTCTAACTGGTTCAATTCAACTTTTAACTTCTGGAAAATCAAGTAGTTTTTGAGCTTCTAAACTAAATTCAGCTTTTAAAAATAGATTTAAAAAACCTCTACCATCAACAAAGGCATATTCATTTGTTAACTGATTTTTTTCAAAGGAAAAATTAAAGATTTTACTATTAGAATCAGGGATTAAATTTTCCTCACTATTATATAGATCAAATAAAATATGCTTGATTTGTGGTAATAATTTACTTATTTTATTTTCAAGTTCCTTTGAAGTACGGGCTAAATTCAAAAAACTTGATATATCCTCAGCTCGCTTTAGAAAAATGTTGTCATTTAAAGTTGCTTGGGTATTTCCCAAATCAGCTGAGAATTCTTTGGTTGAGTTTTTATCTTTTAGACTAGAAAATTTAGTCTGAAAAAGTTCGATAATTTTTTGTAACTTAGAGCTAAAATTTGAGCGTAAAAACTGTGATTTTTGCAAAAAACTAATTTCTTGAGAATAAATATCTGACTGCACAAAACTTTGGTCAGGTAGCTTTTGTTTAACTTGATATTTGATTTCAAAACTTCGACTATCATCATTTGCTGTAATATCAACGAATTTTAAGTGTGGTTTATGAATATCAACTTCATCAGTGAGATCAATTTTTTGGTTTAGATCATTTGTTTTTTGAAAAACATCAACAAGACGACTAAGATCGAGATCCTTTTGTTTGTTTCCATTTTCATCAAAAATTATGTTTTTTATACTATAATAATCATCATTAGCAGATAAATCGCCTAATTTAAATGAGACTAAGTTAATTTTTTTGGCAAAATTTTGAACATTTTCTCGCGGATTACCCGAATAAGAAATCCGAGTAGTTAAAACAATGGTAGCTGTGAAAACTCCAATTCCAAAAAGACTAACTGCTATTCCCGTTTTTGACAAAATATTTTTTCTCAAAACATTAAATAGTGATTTTTGTTTAGATTTACTCATAATCATATAATTATACCCCAAAGTAAAATTAAATCTATATTAATTTAAAAAATTAAGTCCAATTTTTGCATTAAAATCATGATGCAAAAATTGCTGACCATAAATTTTCTAATTTTTTCCCGAGTTTCACGATTTGATGAGCTAATCTTAAAAAATGTCTTGTTTTTTGCCTTTGTTAACTTTTTGGCAAAAGTTAATTACCTATTATAAAACAATGGCAAAAATCAATTTATGATAAAACAACAAAAATCATAAAAAATACAACTGCTATTTAAACTCAATGCAAATAGAAAACTCATTTTTATTTACATTGAGCCTAAAAAACATATGAAGTTTTGAAAGAACAATAATTAAAAGCCTTAAATTTGTAGATTTCTAAACGGTCAAATTTAAGCATCCCATCATATTTAAAAATATAATGGATAATTCGCATTTTCTGATTTTTTTATGGCAAAAACATAACTAATTCCCCCTTAATTCTAAAATCCAAATTTATTAATTATTCTTAAGTGTGACTTATTATAACATAATTTTTTCTTTGACCAAGCATTTTTTTTTTTTTTTTGCAAAGGGTTAATTTTAAAATAATAAAAATTAAGATTTTAGCCTTAAAAAACCCGTATTTACAGGCATTTTTGTGTATTTGTATTCACTAAAAAGTGAATTTTTGCCTTCAAACTGTCAAACTCGGGGGTTTTTATATCGGCTAAATTATTTACTCAGCTCTTAAAAAAATAAATAGGCACAAAAAATTCAGCAACTTTTGCAAATAAACAAAATTTTTCTAACAAAATATTTATTTTTGAATAAACAAAAATAAAAAATCTAAAATTTTAAAAAAAGAATTTAAAATGTTTAGCATCAAAGTTTTTCATCATCGAAAAGATCAGCATGCATTTTCTCATCATTGCGAGATTTCTCGCTGTACTCACTGCGAAAATCTGTTTTATCAATCTCTTTAAAATAGTTATTTTTTTCTCAATAATTTAAAGAAAAATCAAAGTGGCTTTCTAAAATCAATTTCTTTTCTTGTTGGTTATATAAAATCGAATTTTCTACAAAATCATCAAAATACTCAAATTCATGAGTTGTGTCTTCTTGATATTTTTTAATTGCATCACGATATAAAATTAGTTCTTCCATAGAAGATTCAATTACATTTTTATTTAAATAATTTGATTTTGATGCAGAAGAAAAAACAAACTGCGGATCTTGGTTATTTCGCAAAAAAATATCTTGTTCAAGTTTGACTAATTTTTGTTTAAAATAATATTTTAAAATTTTATATTTGCCTTGAAAAATATCGTCATATAAATTTGAATGGCCAATTCAGTAATAAATTTTTTGCCCGTCAACATACAGTAAAATGAAATTTTTTAGCGAAATTGGTGAAATTCAACCAGTGTTGGTGCTATAAGCAGAACGATAATACGGTTTAAACCAAAAAACTGGCTTTTTTGAGTCAAATTGGGAAATTATTTCATCAAAAAGGCCATATTCTTGCCCGCCAAAGTAAAAAATTTGGAAATTTTGCGGTTTTAGTTTTGCCCAACTTGGCAAAATAAAATAATCAGGTTCAGCAAGATTGACATTCTCAGTGTCCATATGATATCTAGGGCCAAATAAAATTTGCAACAAATAGATAAATTCAATTTTATTTGTTCATTTATTCAAATTATCATAATAAAATTGGCCTAATTTATCAAAAAGGTTGATGCAAAATTTTCGATATTCAGGACCGAATTTATCAAATCAACTAAGAATAAATTTATCCCGGTTTTCAATGTTTAGATCAAGCCTTTTAATCCCGTATTTTTCAAATTTTTTAAGCAAATTTTCATAAGTTTCAAAAGTAAATACATTTTGAATTGGTTCAATTCGGGTTTTTTCGTCAAAATTATAATTCTCTTTTAACAACGAATTGTAGATATTTTCTACATTTTGCCCTAAATATGGTTTGTTTGTATCTACAAATTTTGAATTATATTCGTATCTTTTTGATAAAAAATCAAAGATTTTTTCCCGATAATTTCATAAATTTTTTGGCTTTGCATAAGGAACGCTTTCTTTGATTTCCTTAATTATCATACTTTCAATTTTTTTTAGTTCGTCTTTTGATTTGAACATTTTTTGAAAAACTGCAGGAAAGGAAATTGAAAATTCGCATTTTTCTGTATCACCAAAATTTTCAAAAGCAACGATTACCGATCTAAAGCCTTTAGTGTCATAGGTCGAGTCCGAAAAATAGGGTTCTCATTCACACTCATTACTTAGATTTTCTTTTTTTCGGCAATAATCTTCATCACCTCATCTACGGGATAAACACCTAATTTCATCATAAAAATCAAAGTCATGCAGTTTTTTCAAAAAAAAGACTGTTTTTGGGATATCTTCTAGTCTTAAATTATAAACATAATCATCACGTTTGTAATCTAAGCCAATAATAGTTTCAATTGGATTGTGTACAACCGAGCAAAAATCCATGACATAGACTCATAAAAAGTCTGGAATTGCTTCATATTTTTCATAGGGATCGCAGGGTAAATCATTATCGGAAAATATGTCATTAACTGAGCAATAAGTTTTAAAATCAATTTCTAAATATTTTAGTTTTTTTAATTGTTTTCTTGTTTTAGACATCAAATCTAATTGGTTTTTCATATAAAAATCCACCTTTTCAACATTTAACATTTTTTATTATTAGTATACTAGTTAAAAAAGAAGGTTTTTCAACCCAAGTTTGATTTTGAAATTCTCTAAATTCAACAACATCAGCTTTAAATTTTAGTTTTGGCACGCGCTTTTCAAAATAAAGCTAAACTTTTTTGTTAACAAATTTAAGTAAATAACTATTTAAAATTAGGTGACCATATTGATTAATTTGAATTTCAATATCATCTGATTAGGAGGGCTGAATTAGTGCTTGTGTTGTTTAGATATGTTTGTGCTTTTTTAATATTAGCATTAATAACAAGCGAATTTTCTTGGTTTTGGTTGAAAAAATTTGGGCTAAATCATCAAAATTTAGCGGTTTTTTTGAATTTAATAAATCTAAATCACGGGTTGTGAGTTTAAAATCTGAATAGCTTTTTGTATTTTGAAAATATCAAAGTAGACTAAAAACACTTAGTCTTAATAATGAAAAAGTAATAATATTAACAATAAACTTAAAAAGTTTCAGTTTTTTATTCATGTTTTCTCCCTTTTTATATACTATATTCAAATTCTTTACTCATTAAAATTATAGCATAGATTAAAAATTTTTTAGGGAAAATTTCAATTAAAATTTAAGTCTTAAAAAAATTGATAGAAAAATTCAGGCAACCTTTGCAACCAAACATAAATTCAACTAAAAAATTCCTACTTTTAAATAAACAAGAATATAAAAAAAACAAGTTGAGAATTTTAAAAATAAAGTTAAATCTTTTATCATTAAATTTATTAATTAACAAAAAGATCTACGATTTTCCTTCTATCTCAAGAAATTTTTTACTTTTATAACCGCGAAAATCTACTCTTGCAATTTCATCATAATATTCAGTTCTATCATCATTATCTCAAGAAAAGGGGGCATGTTCTTCTAAGATTAATTCTTTTTCTTGTTGGCTATATAAATTAGTATTTTCTAGAAACTCTGTAAAATACTCAAATTCATGGTCTGTTTCTTTTAGAAATTTATTCAACGCATCCCGATATAAAATTAATTCTTCCATAGATGTTCCAATCACATTTTTATATAAATTATTTTGCCTTGGTGGCCAAGAGACAAAGAACGCCGGATCCATGCCATCACGCAGAAAAATATCTTGTTCAAGTTTGACTAATTTTTGTTTAAAATAATATTTTAAAATTTCGTATTTACCTTGATAAATATTATTATATAAATTTGAATGTCCAAATCAGTAATAAATTTTTTCACCATCAACATTCAATAAAATAAAATTTTTCAATGCAATTGGCAAAATTCATGCATCACCCGCTCCATAGGCGGAGTAGTAATATGGTTGAAATCAAAAAACTGGCTTTTTTGAATCAAATTGAGAAATTATTTCATCAAAAAGGCCGTATTCATATCCGCCAAAGTAAAAAATTTCGAAATTTTCGAGTTTTAATTTTGCTCAGCTTGGTAGAATAAGAAAATCAGGATCATCGGGATAAAAATCTAGATCTTCAACTCAATATTTAGGACCAAATAAAATTTGCAACAAATAGATTAATTCGATTTTATTTGTCCAATTATTCACATTATCATAATAAGTTTGGCCTCTTTCACCAAAAAGTTCGCTACAATACTTTCGATATTCCGGTCCAAATTTATCAAATCAACTAAGAATAAATTTATCGCGATTTTCAATGTTTAAATTAAGCTTTTTAATCCCGTATTTTTCAAATTTTTTAAGCAAATTTTCATAAGTTTCAAAAGTAAATACATTTTGAATTGGTTCAATTTGGGTTTCTTCGCTAAAATTATAATTCTCTTTTAATAACAAATTATAGATATTTTCTACATTTTGTCCTAAATATGGTTTATTTATATCTACAAACTTTGAATCATATTCATATCTATTTGATAAAAAATCAAAGATTTTTTCATGGTAATTTGCTAAATTTTTTGGTTTTGCATAAGGAACACTTTCCTGAATTTCGTTAATAATTAAAGCTTCAATTTCTTTTAATTTGCTTTTTGACTTAAACATTTTTCAAAAAATAGCCGGATAAGATATTGAAAATTCGCATTTTTCAATATCATCAAAGTTTTCAAAGACAACAACAACTTTTTTAAAAGCTTTACCGTCGTGAAAAGCATATGCAGGAGAAAGTTCAGAGATAGAATCAACATTTTCTTTTCCGTTTTTTTCACAATATTCATCGTCGTCTCATTCACCAATTAAACACCTAATATCATTATAAAAATGGAAATCATTGAGTTTTTTGAAAAAAAACGCACTTTTTGGGATATCTTCCAATTTTAAATTATAAACATAATCTTCTTGTTTATAATTTAAACTAATAATTCTTTCAATTGGATTGGGATTGTAGGTTTCTTTAAGGTAATTGTATAAAAAATTTGGAAATGGATAATTCTTATAATAACAATCAGACGTTGAATCGACATCATCATCAGTCATATTGCCAATTGAACAACGACTTTTAATATTAATTTCTATATATTTTAGTTTAATTAATTGTTTTTTTGCGTTAGTTACTAAATCTAATTGCCTTTCCATATAAAAAATGCACCTTTTCAACATTTAACATTTTTTTTCTTGGTATAAATTCCGACTCAATACCCTTTTCCTCATCCCCTATCACTCTTAATCTCCTTACATGATAATTGGGAAAATATATTTTTATGTATGATGGTATTTTTTTATCTTTACTTTTATCAATATCAAACTCATTTTTAGGGTCTGTTCAATCAATAGCACCACCAGCTAGACCTTCGCCAACAACAAAGTGATCTTTAGTAAAACCAATATCTTTATTTATTAATTATTTGTGTTGAATTTTTGCTTTTTTGGAGCAAAAATTCAACAATATTAAAGTAAAAATTTGAAAATGTGTCTATTGCCTGACAAAAAATTTGTGTCTGAATTTGTTTAGTAATTTGTTATTTAAAAAGTTTTTTTGTTAGCTGTTTAAAACTGTTAAAATATGGTCGATTTTAAGCTGATCTGTTGATGAAAATCAAAAATCAGCTTGATTAAATTCACTAAATTGATCTAAAGAAACAACTACTGATCTCATTTTTGCACTTTTTATTGATAAAAACCCTGAAAGAGAATCCTCAAAGCCAATGCAATTTTCGGGATTTAGAGATAATCCTTCTGAAGCCAATAGAAAAATATCAGGCGCTGGCTTAGGTTTTTTGATTTTCTTAGGATCAGCAATATAGTCAAAAAAAGCAATAATTCCAAGTTTTTCTAAAATTAAAGGGGCATTAAGACTACTTGAGGCAAGTCCAATTTTCAATTTTTTGGCTTTTGCACTTGTTAGTAAATCTAATATTCCTGGTAAAAGATGGTCTTTATTTAGATTTTCAAGTAATTTTAAGTAAATTTCATTTTTTTTAAAACAGACAGTATCAATTTTTTGTTCATCTCAGGTCAGTTTTTTTAGTTCTAAAATTGCTTTTAGTGTTTCTTTTCTTGAGAGGCCTTTTAATTGGGCGTTTTCAGTCTCGCTAAAGTCAATATTTTCGACTAAAAGTGATTGTTTTCAGGCTAAAAAGTGTAATTGGGCAGTATCTGTTATTATTCCATCCAGATCAAATATTAGTCCTTTAATTTTCATGGTTTATTGCAAAAAAATGCACACTTTCTATAAGTTGTTCTTGATTATTTATTCAAATTTTTACAGGTTTTTTATTGAAATTTTCAACCCTAAAAGTCGAGTGATCAATTCTTACTTGTAAATTTGCACCTTGAAAGCTAAAGTTATAAATTAATGAATTTCACTCTTTTGGTAAATTAGGTTTTAAATGAATTTTATGGTCAAAATAAGTTAGACCACCAAAGCCAAAAACAACCATTTGTCAAATTGCAGCAAGCGATCCGGCATGAATTCCAGCATCAGAACTTTTCATGTTTTGGCCTAAATCAATGTTAATTCCGTACTGAAAAAGTTGATAAGCTTTGTCGATTTTGTTAAGTCTTATTGCTTCAATTGCATAAGTTGCCGCCGAAAGTGAGGAGTCATGTGTTGTAATTTCCTCGTAAAAATCAAAGTTTTTTGCTCTAACTTCTTCAGAATAAAGTTCAGGAAATAGATATAAAAGTAAGACAACATCAGCTTGTTTAACTAGTTGAGATGCAAGAATTTTTTGTCCTTTTACAAGTGAAAAAAGTTTTTTTCCTGCATCACCAAGCATTTTAAATTCGCTAATATCGTTTCGTTCTAACTCTAAAAAGCTGTCATTTTCAGCAATAATTAGCTCTGAATTTGGTTTTTGTTGGACTAAATTTTGTCCAACAATTTTGATTTTTTCAAAATCAATTTTATAAGGAATTTTTGCAAGAACTTCTTTAAATACTGGGCTATTTTTTATTTTTTCAAAATAAAAAAGTGCTAGATCAAGGTTATATTTTGCCATTGCATTAATATAGGCCGAATTGTTAATATTTCCTTTGTATTCATTTGGCCCCATTACATCATTAATTGCAAATTTTCCGTCAGTAGTTTTCTCAGCCCGGTTTGTGTAAAATCAAGCAGTATCAAAAATTATTTCATAGCCGTATTTTTCCATGAAATCTTGGTCCAAAGTAACAACAAAATATTGTTGAATTGCATATGCAATATCAGCTGAGACGTGAATTTCTTGGCGGGCAGAAGCAATTGGGACTTGTTTTCCAGAAATTATATCAACTTGACCTCAAATTGGACAGACTTCGCCATCTTTAGGCAGTGCCATTTCTCAGGGAAATTGGGCTCCTTCAAGGTTAGATTCTTGCGATCTGACTTTAACAGAAGCGGCTTTTTTTCGGGCAGCATCTAGACCTTTATAACGATAAATTAATAAATTTCTGACAACACTAGGTTCAACAAAAAGATAATTAGGATTAATAAAAAATTCTGAATCTCAATAGGTATGACCTTGATAGCCTTCGCCGGTTAGACCTTTGGCCCCTGCGTTAATTTCGGTCGAATTTTTGCGAAAAAGTCCATTTAGATGATAAAGGCCAAAATCAAGTCCTAGCTGGTCAAATTGGGAATTTGAGTCAATTTTGACAAGAAATTTTTGTCATAAATTTTTGTCTAAAGCTTGGCTTGATTCTAAAAAAGACTCATGAAAATCGGCGTTTAACAAGGTTTTAAGTGTTAAATTTGCTTGTTTTTCAAGGTCAAAATCGTCAATTAAATTTTCGGAGTCATCAATGGAAGTATGAACTGACATTAATTTTATCAGACTTATTTTTGTTCCTTTTTTGAATTTTCCTTTGATTCGAAACAGTATTAGTCGTCTTGAGGCATCAACTTGAAAATTATCATCTCCAGGTTTTATTCTTTGACCGTCGACTTCAAAATGGCAAACTAAATTGTGAATAACTAACAAATTTGAGCTAGTTGAACGTTGTTTTAACTGCAGAGCATTTTCAAAAGGGCGAAATTTTTCGCCTTCGGCAAAATGTTGGGTTCCTGTGTTTGTGTTTTGGGCATTAATTTGCGGGCGAAATTCAATTTGAACATATTCGTTTTCAGGGTCGGTTTCAAGAATTTCAACCTCAATTTTTTGGGCATAAAAATTGAGGTTCTGATGTGAAACAAAACGAAAAGTGTCGATTTTTATAGCATTTTTTTGGCGACTAAGTGTTACTGTGCGCGATAGAGATCCATTTTTTATATCAAAAACTTTTTGATATTGGTCTTGAGAATCAAGAATTAAAGGCTGTTCATTTATAAACATTGGGGTTGTAATTAAATCAGCTAAATTACAAATTTCCGGAACTTCATGTTCAACATCTTTGTTAAAAACACCACTTACAAAAAATCCTGGTTTATTATAATAATCAGGTTCTTCGTCACTACTTCTGAGACCTAAATATCCATTTGTTAAGGCAAAAATTGATTCAGTTTTTCCTGTAAATCTTCGGTCAAAGCCATTTTGAATAACTAGTTTTTTTAAATTATCATACGTTAAAAATTGATTAGTTTTCATTTTATTCCTTAATTAAAATTGACTCAAACGGGCGTAAAAAATCCTCAGGTTTTTTGAGATCTTGATATGAAGAAAGTAACGGTTTTTGCTGAATTTTTTCGGCAAAAGGTAATTCTTTTTTTGTTAAATTTAAGTAAAAAATTAATTTTTCACCTTTAAATTCACGGCTAATTTTGCAAATTCCGTCTTTGGTTATTTCTAGTTTTGCTGTTCCGTCAACAAGCAAATCTTTTAAGTCATTTTTATAAAGAAAAATTAATTTTTTATAAAAATTTAAGATTGAATTTTTGTCTAAAACTTGAGTCTCAACATTCATTCGCGGGTCATCAAGGCTTGTGTTAATTCAGGCTTTTTGGCTTGAAAATCCATTGTTTTTATCTAAATTTCAGCGCAAAGGACCTCTTCCTGAATCGCGACTGTTAATATTTGCATAAATTAACATTTCTGATTCAGAATAAATTTTTTCTCTGTCAACAAGTGAAGCAAAAGCATTTTTCATATCAATGTCAACAAAATCTTGTCTGTTTTCAAAGTAAGAATTTGTCATTCCAATTTCTTCACCATAGTAAATTATCGGAATTCCGCGCATTGAAAAAAGCAAAAGAGCTAGCGATTTTGCTGATTCTTTTCAGAAAAATGGATAGTCTCCTCAACGCGAAATTGCCCTGGAAGTATCATGATTTGAAAGAAAATTGCTCATTAAACTCGGACTAATTTCTTCATTGTGTTGAAATGGGATTTGGGCATTAATAAAATCTTGATAGTCTCAATTTGGATTAAATCCGTTTCTGCCAGTTTTATTTGACCAGCCAATTCATCATCATGAAAAGTTGAAAAAATTATTGGCCAAAGGTGATTTTCCAGCCCCATATTTTATTAATTCTTCAACAGTTATTCCACTTGCCTCGCCAAAAGTGTAGGCATCAGGCTTATTTTTAAAGGCAAGTTCGTTAAATTTTTCAAGATATTCTTGGGCACCTTTGCATCAGGAAAAATACGGATTTTGTTCAACATTTTCAAAATTTTTAGCAACATGTTTGATGGCATCAAGGCGAAAACCACGAACTCCAAGGTCATACCAAAAATTAATAATGTCAACAAAAGCAGCTTGTGTGTCTGGATGGGCTCAATTTAAATCAACTTGGTCAGTGCTAAAAAGGTGGAAATAATATTTTTGAACATCTGGCTGTCATTCTCAGGCAGATCCGCCAAAAATTGAAGTTGCTTTTTGTTCTTCAGGGCTTAATTTTTCTCTTCAAATAAAATAATTATGCTCTTTGTTTTCAGGTGATTCTATTGCCTTTTTAAATCAGGAATGCTGACTTGAGACATGGTTTAAAACTACGTCAATTATTATATCTATATTTAATTCAGCGGCTTTTTTTGTCAATTTAGCAAAGTCATTAAGACTACCAAATTTAGACCAAATTGACTTATAATCAAGAACATCATAACCCGCATCAACAAAATTAGTTTCATAAAATGGGGTTAGTCAAATTGCGTCAATTCCTAAATCACTAAGATATTCAAGTTTATTGTAAATTCCAAGAATATCACCATTTCCGTCATTATTTGCATCATAAAATGATCTGACAAAAATTTGGTATACTACTTTATCTTTTAAATTTGTTTTCATTTTAGTAAAAATTTATCCTTTTTGTTAGCAAAATAGACTGATGAGGTTGAATTAAATTGTTAATATTATTCAATTTTGAATTAAAAAGTATTTCAAAGTCATCAAAATTATACTCATACTGATTATTTGAAAAATTGTGAATAATTTTAACGGCTTGACCTTCTAAGTCAATTTGATAAATAATTAATCCTTTATTTTTGTCAACAGTTTCAAAATTTAGACAATCTTTAATTTGCTGGTTTGTTTTTAGCCTAAAAAACTTGGTTTTTTGCCGAAATTCATTAATTTTGGCAAAAAAATTAAAAATTTGTTCTTCAATTTGCTTATTTTTTAAAATATCAAATTTTAGACCGTTAGTAAAATCTGTTGTCTTATAAGAATTAAAATCAAAAAAATCAGCATTTAAAAACTCAAAAGGTGGATTTTTTTGATTTAAATTTGGATGGCAAGCTTGATAAGTTGCTCCCGAAAAATCACAAACCTTTGAAAAGCAAAACTCACTTCCGGAACTAAAAAGAACTTTTCCTTGGACAAAAGAAACTAGCATCAAGGCTTGCCGGTAAGTTTCAATAAATTGTTTTTTCCCGATTTTTGGACAAGAAGACAAAATTTTATCAGCTAAAGTTGGTCCATCATGGCAGGTTAAATATGCTAAATTTAGGCTAATTTCATTAGCGAAAAGATCATAGCGTTTTTTAGAATGGTAAAAATCTTTAAAATCATAATCAGCAATATTTCCTGGAATTGAAGAGACATAAGCGCCGAATTTTACAGCATTTTTTGATAAAATAAGACCTTTGTCTTTTGGTGAATCGCTACCTCGAACAGCGTTGCGAATTGTGTCATTAAAATATCCAAAGTCAAAATTATTGCCTTCTTTTCCTTTTGTTAGTCTTTTAGAAAAAGGCAGATCACTAAAATCTCAAGCTTCTCCGTATAATAAAATGTTAGGATTAATTTTTCTTAGCTCTGTATCGATAATTTTAAGTGATTTTTTATCTAAAAATGAAGCTAAGTCAAAACGAAATCCATCGACTTTATAATATTTAACAAAAAAAATGAGTGAGTCTAAAATTAACCTAAAAGCCATCGGTTTTTGGGAGTCTAAGGGCGCAAATCCAACTGGAAAAATTTCAGCATTTTCGCGATAAAAATGACCTGGGGCAACATTTTCAAAAACTGAATTTTCAAAAGTGTGGTTATAAACAACATCAAGAATTATTCCAATATTGTTTTTGTGAGCTTGATCAACAAAATTGCGAAATTCAGCAATTTTTGCATAAGGGTCTTGTGGATTAGTTGAAAAACTAGAATTAAGTGAAAAAAAACCAATTGGGTCATAACCCCAGTTATAAGCACTATAATGGCCTTTTCCGTCGCCTTGGTGGAGAATAGGAACACTTTTTTGGGCAAAAGTATAGCAAGAATGGAGTGGAAGTAATTGTAAAAAGTTTAAATTCAGCTTATTTAAGTAAGAAAAAATACCATTGTCAATTGCTCCAATAAAAGTTCCAGGATATTGGACTTTTTTTGAAAGCGAACTAAAATCACGAACATGGAGCTCGTAAATCTGGGCATCAATTTTGGGATCAACCTCAAATAAGTTAATATCTGAAGGCATTTGGCCGGCTTTTTCTGAAAAAATATCAATTAAAAAGGCCTTAGGAGTTTCATTTTTGGTTCAATCAAAAGGAGCAAGACTGAATGCATATGGATCAAGGGCGAAAGTTGTTGTCGAATTAGGGTGTTCAACTTTCAAATTATATGAATATGATTCAAAATTTTTGCTAATTTTGCAAAACCAGGCTCCTTTTATTTTTTTCATTTTTATTGTTTTAAAAGGGGTTGAATCTTCAAAATGCTTATAAATTAAAAATTCAACTGAAATTGCATCAGGAGATCAAAAATAAAAATGAAACTTTTCATCCTTCAAAAACAAGCCAAGCGGTTCTAGGTATATTTTTCCGCGCGAATTTTTGCGAATTAGACTTTTTTCATAGTCAAAAAGCATGTTTACACCTAAATAATAAAAAAATTTGGCAAATTATTGGCAAAAATTTAAATAATTCAATATAACTTGCCGAAAAATAAATGCAAAATTTAAATTTTTATATTTAAATAATAAAAAAATTGCATTCTACTATTTTAGCATAAAAAAATTCTTTTTATTTTTTTTAATTATTTTTTCAGATTGTCTCAAACCAATAATTGCATGAGATATTTTTATTAGCCACCTTCTAAGCTAGCCTAGAAAATACCATTTTTTAGATACTCAAAAACTTGTTTTAATAATCAAAATAATTATAAATTAATTTTGCAAAAAATCCCGAGTTTCCCAGTTTGATGAGATAATCTTAAAAAAGTGTCCGGTTCAAACCAGGACAAAAAAATTAACGCTAAGGTGTTGGCTCTTCTGTCTGAGTTTAGTTTTGGGCCTTTTTTAACTCTTTTGGCAAAAGTTAATTACATATTTTAAAACACTGGCAAAAATGAATTTACGGATAAAATAACAAAAATCATAAAAAAATACAACTGCTATTTAAACTCAATGCAAATAGAAAACTCATTTTTATTTACATTGAGCCTAAAAAAATATGTGAAGTTTTGAAAGATCCATAATTAAAAGCCTTAAATTTATAGATTTCTAAACGGTTAAATTTAAGGCATTGCATCATATTTAAAAATATGACAGAAAATTCACATTTTCTGATTTTTTAGACAAAAAACATAATTAATTCCCCCTTAATTCAATACCCAAATTTATTAATTATTCTTAAGTGAGAATAATTATAACATAATTTTATTTTAGACCAAGCATTTTTTTTTTTTTTTTCAAAAGGTTAAATTTACAATAATAAAAATTAAAATTCTAGGAAAAAAACACGGATTTACCGTTATTTTTGCATATTTGTATTCAATAAAAAGTGAATTTTTGCCATCAAACTGGCAAACTCGGTAAAAACCTGTTTTAATAGTTGGAATAATTATACATTAATTTTGCAAAAAATAAAGAAAAATATTGATTTTTCACAAAAAAATAATTTTATAAGAATTTTTTTATGTTTTTTTAATTTTTTAATAAAAAATTATTTTTTTTGATAAAATTAGAAAAGAGTACGTATAGACATATGACAAATTCAAAACCAACGTTAAAAACAAGGTTTCGATATATTTTTTTAGGAAAACTGCCTCTTGAACGAAAGTATCGTCCTAAAATCATCGAATACTTCTATTTATTTATTGGAAATTTTGTAATTTCTACTTTTTGAGTATTAGTTTTATTAGCTTTTGGAAAATATGAATGGAAAATTTCCGAAAATTGAAGTCTAATTTTAGCTAACGAATTTAGTAGTTATTTTTGAAAATTCATAATATCTATTAGCATAACAGCTTGAGTTGTCAATATTTTCTTATGTATTCACTTGATTTACATTCTTTCAAAAACTGAAGATTATAAATGGGTAACATTTTTGTCAATTTTTACTAATGTTTTTCCATTTTTTAGCTTTTTTAGCTTAATTATTTCAGTTTTTGGCTTTTTTAAACACAAAATTGTTTTTAAATAGATGTAAAAGTGTTTTTTTTGAAAGGAATTATCATGAAGAAAATAACAAAATCAATTTTTGGAATGGTTTCTTTTAGCCCAATTGCCTTAATAGCTTGTGGGGGTCCTGTAAACGAATTTGCCCATAATAAAGAAATTATTGTCGCCGTTGACCCAGCCCAGACAAATTATTGAAAACAAAATATTGAAGAATTTAACAAAACTGATTCAGCAACAAAAAACGGCTTTAAAATTAGAACTATTTCCAAAAATGTCTTTTCAGCACTAGATTTTTCAACAGTTGGACACACAGACACAAACAATACACCTGATATTTTTTATGCACCCCAAGACCGAATTACCGATTTAGTCCAAGGTGGGGCAGTTTCTTATCTTAATGATTTTTTACCTAATTTATTTGACGAAATTACAGCTCAAATTGGTGCTACAGCAACAGAAAAAGAAAATATGAGAAATTTCGGGACTGTTTTTGGTCTAAAAGATAACAGAGTCCACTCAGAATTTGTTGGAATCCAACACAACAAAGAAGGAATTGTTCTAGCCTCAACAGAAAATGAAGACCAAACCCGGACAATTTTGCAAAATGCAGACACAGATTCACTTGCTGAACTTGTTGAAAAAGGCGAAGGTCTATTTAGAATCCAAGATTTTTGGTACGGAAATGGTGTTCTTGCTGGTGCCCTTGAAAAAATTGCTCAGCGCGAAAACTTAAAAGACGAAGACGGAAAACCGTTAAATTTAATGTCAAAATTATTATATACTAAAAATAATCAATTTACTTCTGGTCTTCTTCATAGTGATATTGATCCGGTTGTTGATGCTAATTTAAAACCGGAAAACAATGAATACCAGCAGTATTTCCGTGAAGCTTTTAAATCAGTGGCAAAAATTTACTACCCAGTTTTTAAAGCTGCTTATGAAAGTGAAGCTGATTATAAAAATTCAATTTGGTCTAAAAAGGGAATTTCACAGGCAGACTTAGCGCAAATTATTAAATCTGATATGAATGTTACCCAAAATACAATTTTTCGGCTAATGAAAGAAAAGAAACTAAAATTTGCAATTATTGGAACTTGAGATGTGCAAAACTCAGAAAAATCTGCAGATGCCAAGTCTTTTTTTAACATCACAAAAGCAACTAATGAAACTGATTTTAAACAGGCGCTAGGTTCATGATCTTTTTTGATCAACTCTCGAAATAATTCATCATCTCCTGAGCGAAAACAAGCCCTAAATGATCTTTTTAAAATAATGTTTTCGGCTAAAACAAACACCGCTTATTTCCAAGATGATTCAAAAATTCCGTTTGTAAAAGCGCTAACAAATCAAATCAAACAGGAAGTTGAAAAAATTAATCAACCTCTTAGTGTAAAATTTGAAACACTTAAAAAAGACTTAGGATATACAGACGATAATGAAATTGAAAATGCAATAAATGCCCAAATTCAAAAAACAGCAAATCCAAAGTATATCAACCAAACAGTTGAGTCAAATTGAGACAAAACAACAAATCCAGATGCTAGCTCAGAAGAAAATTATCTCACTTTTGGGGCGAGAATTGAAACAGACAATCTTGATGCCAGCCTAGTTGAAAGTGCTAATAAAATTAACAGTTTAATTGAAAAATACCAAAAATTTGCGGCAATCCGTAATACTTTAGCAACAATTTTTGGCCAAACAGATTTATCTAAATTCACCGGAAATGGTGAGAGCTGACAAATTGATCAGAGTTTTTTCAAAGTTGGAATTAAAGATGCAAAAGCTGGAAAATACGATCTTGATATTTCCCAAAGTGATACTACCGCACACGTTCGTAAAGTTGAGGCTTTCCTTTTTGGCGCAAATGGTGATGAACAATCTGAAAAAGACCAAAAAATTGAAAAATACAGTAAATTAATTTTGGAAAATAATCATGATCTTACAAAACTTGAGGCAAGTATTGTTGCTGAAATTAAAGAAATTCAAGAAAAAGCAAAACTAATTGCCAAAAATCCAGCTGCTGATGCAACAATTGAAAAAATTGCCCGTGCTTATTTAAATAATTATGTTAGTGCTGCCCTAATTCGCTCATTTGTTAGTCCTGAGACAATTAAGCAAACAAAAGCACAAAAAACTACCACAAAATCAGGTCAAACTGTTGACAAATACACCTTAGGTGATGCTGAAAAAATTATTAGTGAATACTTAAAATCAAAAAGTTTTGACAAAATTCTTAACGTAATTGACTCAGATAAAACAATTGAAAATCAAGGTGTTGGAATTCTTAATACCGATAATTCTCGTTTTGACAGATCAAATCCACAATTTAGTTCAACAGTTTGAGGAGCTTGAAATGATCAAACTTTTGGTTCAGAAGTTTTCCACAAAAGTGTTTTGGGTAAAATTAAAAACGAAGAAGATTTTGCCAAAATATTTTTTGACAAAGTTGCAATTGAATACTACAAAAAAATTCTTCTTGCAAACCAAGGAACTAGCAGGGTTATTGTAAATTTTAGTTAAAAATGGGGCCTTTTAAATTTAAGATCAACATACCAAAGGCACATTTTTATTTGCTAATTAGTTTAAGTGCTTTTTTGTCAATCGCGCTTATTAGTTGAATTTTAATCCCTTTTGTTTTTGGGACACATTTAGATCAAATCAGTAAAACAGATCAAGAAAATCAACGCGAAATTTTAGCCTCAAATTTAGCAGCTGGAAAATTAAGTGCTTATATTGGGACAAATTTATTTGTGATTTTCTTTGGAATTTACCTTTTTTTGGCTTATTCAAAAGTAAAAATTGGCTATTTATTCTACTTTTTTTGGATTTTTGTCTTTTGTTCAATGGCTGGCTATCCTTTTTTTCAAGGAGCAGAAAAATTAAACAGTGCTGAATTAATAAGCGGAATTTTTATCTCTATTTTTTGTGGGTTGATTGTTCTTGTGCTGATTTATTCAGTCTACATTTACCGACTTAAACGAATTATTTCAAAATACAAATTAGCAAGTGGCGGTTTTAATGCATAAATTACAACTCTATAATTATTATGGCAAGAAATTTGACACTATTATTGATATTGAGGCTAAAACGCTAAAATCTTATTATCATAGTGCAAAAATTACTCACTCAAGATTTTTAGATAAGATCAAAATTCAAGAAAACATTGAAAAAGAGCTGTTTTTACGGGCCAGGCAAACAATTCGCGATAATCTAAAACGCGAATTACATAGTCAAAAAATTGCCTTTAAAAATGAGCTAAAAGTTCTCAAAGACGCTTATATTAAACTTAATTTTGCAGTTTCAGTCGAAAAATTGCTCAGTTTTGAAATTAAAAAAATTGAAAAAGAGCTCAAAAATCTTCGCAATTGATTTAAAGATTTTTCAAAATCACTCAACCAAACAGAAGATAGCCCGCAAGTTAAAGTTGAATTATTTGAAAAAACAAAAAAATCAACCTTAGAATCTGAAGTTGACTTAATAAAAAAGCACTTTATTTTCCAAGTTTGCCTAAATTATGTTAGAAAATACCAAGACTTTGATTTTAATCTAAACAAAATTAGCCAATTTCTTGATGAAGATGGCAAAAAATTCTTATCTCAGTCAAAACTAAAAAGTGATTTTTTTGTCAATTTTTATCAGCAAATTAAACAAAAACAAGAAGAACTCTTAAAAAAATCAGCTTTGGCTAAAAAAAATTACACTGAAACAAAACAGTTACAAACTGACTTATATAAAAAAAGAAAGTCAAATTTAGAACTCAAAGCAAAACAAAAAATAATTTCGCTCGAATATAGTTATAAAAATGCAATTGATTTCCTAAAACAGCAAGCAAATCAGCAAAATGCAGCCCAAAGAGAATTAATTAGCGAAAAAAAGAAAGAAATTATCGCTTTTGAGTCCAAAAATATTAGCAAACTAAATGAATTTAAGCACGAAATTAATGCCCAAATTAGCAAAATTAGTGCTCAAAAACAAAAATATCTCGCCTTTAGTTTGTCCCAAACAAAAATAAATTTCCTTGATCAGGCGATTAAATTATTTTACGACATTCAAAAAAATCAAAATTTTGAAATTCCAGATTTAGATATTTCCCTAGAAAATCACGGTCAAATTTTAAAAGACAAGCTAGATTTTTTCCATAAATTAAAAGATGAAAATCAACAACTTTTTGATTTAATTAAAAGTCATTATTTTGGTTTTTATGGTAGCTTTTTAATAAAAAAATTGGCAAAATCAAGTCTAAAATGGCAAATTTTGCTCCAAAAAGCTAAATATTTAAAACAATATTCATACAAAGGTCATTATCTTCAAGATCTAGGCTGGGCAACCAGAGAAAAAACGATCGAAGACTTTAAGACACGGATAAAATTTATAAATGAAAAAATTCTTGCAAAATACGAGCTTAAAGTTTTAAAATCAAGTCCAGATTTTAAAACTCAGCAAGAAGAAATTAAAACAAAAATCAGTGAAATTAAGCAAAATTATGTCGAAAGTGTTGCTAAAAACAAAAAGCGACTTCAGCAAAACGAAATTGCCAAAACAGCCTTTAAAAACTTGCAAAAACAAGCCAAAATTGCAAAAACCGACCAAAAAAGAACGCTGTTTTTGAGCTCAAAAATAACAAAATTCAAACAAATTCTCAAAACAAATAATTACCGTTATTTTAACGAACTAAAAGTTAACAAGAAAATTTATGAATCAAAAGCAAATGAAGCACTAAAATCTTATCCTGTTGAGACAATAAAAAACGTCCGTTTTATTAGCTTCTTTTTGAATTTAATCTTTCCGGGGCTTGCTGAATTATTTGTATTTCGTCAGTTTATCAAAGGATCTTTACTTTCAGTTGTTAGTATAATTTCTTATGCTTTTATAATTCCCTTTTCATTTGGGGCTTACTGGTCGAAAATGGGCGGAATTCCGGGCTTTGCTGACTTAGGAGCAAATCTGCACTCGCCCCGGGATGGTATTTTTACTGATGCACGTTTTTACCTTTTTGGTGGCGTCCTGTCGGTAATTTTAATGGCTTTTGTGCTAATTTACTTTATAATTGGGGCAATTTCGGCTTGAAGAATTGCAAAAGCAATGGAAGCTGGCGTTGTTCCGGGAAAATGACTCTATTCAAAACAGTGACTCCAGACTACCGGATTTCCGTGAATGATTTCACTAATTGGCCATGCTTTAATGATTTTTATCGTTGCTGCGCCAATAATTACTTCAGTTTTAATTTCTTTTACTGACTATGGCTACAATCATGCTGCCCCAGGTCAGACAGTCAACTGAGTTGGACTTAAGCAATGAGGAAAATGGTGAGATTATCGCCAACTTGGACTGTTTCAATCATTAGCTTCAGTTCTGGGTTGGACAGCAATTTGGACAGTTTTATCAACACTATTTCCAATTGGTCTAGGAATTTTAATTGCAATTTTAACAAATTCTTCCCGAATTAAAGGTAAAAAAATTTTTCGGCTAATATTTATTTTACCTTGGGCAGTGCCGGCGTTTGTTTCCTTGTCTTTTATTCGTTCAATGTTTGCCGCTGATTCAAAAGGTTATATTAATTTAATTTTAATTAATTTAGGACTTATTAAAGACGGAATTTCTTGACTAAATCAAATTGGTACGGCCCGAGTTTTACTAATTGTTGTTCAGACTTGAATTAGTTATGCCTTTATTTTTATGCTTGTTACCGGAAATCTGCAGGCAATTTCGGGCGAAATTTACGAAGCTGGTGCTGTTGATGGGGCTTCAAAATCGCAAATTTTCTGAAAGCTAACGCTTCCCCAGCTGCTTCTGGGAATTGCGCCAATGCTAATTGGACAATTTGTCGGCGCCTTTAATAACTTTACAACAATTTCAATTTTTACTGGCGGTGGGCCTGCTTATGCAAATGCCTCCCCATTTGGCGAGGCCTCAACTGACATTATTATTTCTTGGGTCTTTAAGCTAACAACTCAAGGAATAAAAATTGACGGTCACCAAGCTTTTGCCGCCGCACTTTCAACACTGGCAGCGCTAATTAGTATTAGTTTTGCCCTTCGTGGTTTTATAAAATCAATGCAAAGGAGATAAAATTATGAACTTATTAGTGTCAAAAATTGCTAGTTATGAGTTTGTTGCCAAAACTTCTAGTCCAAAAAAACGTCTGAATTTAAGCGATGAACGCGATATTAAACCAATTGAGTTACTTTGAATTTTTCTTAATTATTTAATTTTAATTTCTTGGTCTGTTGTTGTTTTATTTCCAATAGTTTCACTAGTTATTGCTACTTTTAATGTCGCTAATACTCGACTTATTACAATTACGCCGTTTGTTTTTGGATTTGATAATTTCACTTATTTATTTACTTCTGAACGGTCTTATTTTTTCTCTTGGTACGGAAATACACTAACAATTGCGCTTTTAACGATGGTTATTTCAACTACCGCAGTTGCACTAAATAGTTATGCTTATTCACGTTTTCGTTTCAAAGGTTCAAAACATTCTTTGACAATAATTATGTTATTGCAAATGATTCCGGCAACTTCTTCGTTAATTTTTCTCTATATTTTAGTCCAAATTGGCCAAATTGGCGGAATTTCACCGATATTTATGTTAGTAATTATTTACTCAGGTGGGGCAGTTTCTGGAAATACTTTCATGCTCAAAGCTTATTTAGATAGTATTTCCCGCGAGCTTGATGATTCAGCAAAAATTGATGGCTGTTCAAATTTTGGTGTTTTTTTCAAAATTTTATTACCAGTTTTACGACCTGCAATAATTATGGTTGCCCTTTGGTCTTTTTTAACACCATTTACCGATGTTATTTTACCAAGATTTGTGCTTTTCAATATTCAAGACTTAACTCTTGCTGTCGGGCTTGAAACTTTTATTAATGTTGAGCCAAAACATGTCAATGCTGGTGCCTATGCAGCTGGGGCTCTACTTGCGGCTCTTCCTGCGCTTGGTTTATTTATGTATTTGCAAAAATACATAATTGGCGGACTTTCTGAAGGAGCGGTTAAAGGTTAATTATGGAAAAAAATAAAAAACTTTTTGAACTTGAAGATCTTAATTTAGATTTAAATCAAATTGATTTAAATAAGATGGTTGCAAAAATTGGCCAACAACAGGAAGAAACAAAAGGTGCCAAAATTGTTCTTAATAATGTCTCAAAAAAATATGAAGGTAATGACAAATATACACTCGAGGCAATTGATCTTACAATTGAAAGTGGTAATTTTTGCATCTTTTTAGGGCCTTCAGGTTCAGGAAAAACAACGCTTTTAAGAATGATTGCCGGCCTAAATTCAATTACTCAAGGTGATTTAATTTTTAATGGCAAACGGTATAATAACCTGCCACCCCATCAGCGAAATATTGCAATGGTTTTCCAGTCTTATGCCCTTTATCCACATTTGAATGTTTATGATAATATTTCTTTTGGACTTAAAATTGCAAAAGAAAGACGCGACATTATTGACTCAAAAGTGAAAAATGTTGCCCAAATTTTAAAAATCAGCGACTATTTATACTCAAAACCGCGTGATCTTTCTGGTGGTCAACGTCAACGGGTTGCAATTGGACGGGCAATTGCTCGTGCACCGCAAGTTTTTTTAATGGACGAACCACTTTCAAATTTAGATGCAAAATTACGTGAATCAATGCGCCGTGAAATTGTAAATATTCACCGAATGCTCAAAACTACAAGTATTTATGTAACTCATGATCAACTTGAGGCAATGACGATGGGAAACCAAATTGTAGTTTTTAATGATGGTAAAATTCAGCAAAATGGAACCGGAAAAGAATTATATTTTAAACCTAAAAACACTTTTGTTGCCACTTTTATCGGTTCGCCAACAATGAATTTATTTGATTGTATCGTTGAGAACAACCAAATAAAGGCTAAAAAAGCTCCAATTTGATTTGAAGTTGACCAAAAATTGGCAAATTTATTAAGTCAAAATCAAGAATTACAAGTCGGCTTTCGTTCTGAAGATATTTATCTAAATCAAGATCAGGCCCAATTTGACGGTATTATTACTAATGTTGAGTTAATTGGTAAAGATCAACTTGTTGCAATTAAAGTTAGCGATCAACTCGAACTAATTTCCAACCAGAACAATATTTTTGAATACTTTTTAGATCAAAAAGTTAAACTCAGCTTTAATTTAGAACGGATCCACATTTTTGATGCAATAACAAAGGAGCGAATTGATCTTGATAACTAATTTAGAATCACGAAGCGCTAAAATTTACTTTTTTATCGCACCCTATTTTACTCGTAAAGTTTTACAATTAATAAGTAAAATTTTACTTTTAATAATTATAATTTTCTCTTTTGTCCAAATTTGACAGTTTCTTGAACGAATTGATTGGGAAATTGATTTTGTTTCAAAAGGTAGTTTTTCTAATTTAACTACTCAAGAAATTACTGAAATTGCTAGAAGCAAATCAACTTCATTGCCACTTTGACCGATTTTTATTAGTTTAATTTCACTTGTTATTGTTTTTGGTTTTATTCTGTTTTTTTTAATTTTAGCACAACATATTTATTTATGAAAACAATTTGGCGATCTTAAAGGATTTTATAAATTTATTTTTACTTTATCTATAATTATTTTTATTTTAAGTTTCTTTATTGTTGCCCTTCAACCGGCTCAAGTTGAGCAAAATGTTAATGTAAAAATTGGCGAAACCACCGTCACAGATTCAATTTTTTCTGATTTTCCTAATTATACAAAAATGTGAATAAGTCTAATTTTTAGCTTTTTAATTTTGATTTTACAAATAAGTGCAAAATCAAAATTTGGAGCTCTTGAAAAAGACAAAACTTTAGCAAAAAAACCTTTTGAAACAAAAAGTCTTGAAGCAAAAATAAACAAAATTATCCAAAAAAATTCCAACAGCTAATTATATTTAAACATTTTCGCGAGTTTACCAGCTTGATAGATAATCTTAAAAAGTGTACTGATTATTTTGGGCACTTTTTTAATTTTTTTGGTAAAAATTAATTACCTATTTTAAAACACTGGCAAAAATCAATTTATGGATAAAATAACAAAAATCATAAAAAAATACAACTACTATTTAAACTCAATGTAAATAGAGAACTCGTTTTTATTTACATTGAGCCTAAAAAAATATGTGAAGTTTTGAAAGAGCCATAATCAAAAGCCATAAATTTATAGATTTCTAAACGGTTAAATTTATGGCATACCATCATATTTAAAAATATAATGGAAAATTCGCATTTTCTGATTTTTTAGATAAAAAACATAACTAATTCCCCTTAGTTCAATATCAAAATTTATTAATTATTCTTAGTGAACATAATTATAACAGAAATTTTTTTTAAACCAAGCATTTTTTTTTTTTTTTTCGAGTTTCCCTATTTGATGTGATAATTTTAAAAATTGCTAAAGGAACAACATGTCTGCTGTCCTTTTAAATTAAAAATATTTGTATGTTGAATTTATATTTTTAATTTGGAAAAAACTACTAGATTTTTATCTAATTGTCATTTTTATGAAAGTATTTTTTATTTACTTCATCTTCAAATTTCTTTATTAAGTTTTGATGGTTTTTTAAAAACCATTTTTTGTGATTTTCAAGATATTCTTTTCTAATACTAGAATCATTTAAATCGTTAGGCACTCTTTTAATTCTTTCATCTCCACTATCAAAACCTGTAAAATCTTCTTCTAATCTTTCCTTGCACATTTGAACATACTCTTCATTAATTTCTATCCCTATACCTCGTCTATTAGTTTGCTGGCAAACTCTAAGCATTGTTCCACTACCAACAAATGGGTCAAGTACAGTATCATTTTCATTCGATGAAGCTAAAATCATTCTTTCATATAAAGCTTCTGGTTTTTGTGTGGGATGTTTTTTTCTATTCTTATTACAATAATGCATATGAGAAAATTGCCATACATTTCCCGGATTTGAACCCCTCATATTATTTATTGAACGGTAAAATTTTTGTGGAATTCTTATATCGTCTAAGTTAAAGGTGAATTTACTTTTATGCTTGGTAAACATTAGTATATCATCGTGTCTAGGGGAAAACCCTTTTGTCTTCCCTACCCCTTGTGTATAAAACCAAGTTATCCATGAATTAAAATGCATATTCAATTCTTTTTCAAGTATGCTATAGATATATGATATATATCTCATACCCATAAAAATATATATAGTTCCATCATCTTTTAGTACTCTTTTTGCTTCGGTAAGCCACTGTCTTGAAAATTCTAAATACTCTTCAAATTCCAAATTATCTTTATTATTTCCATAATCTTTATTCAAATTGTATGGCGGATCTGTGACAATTAAATTAATACTTTTAGATTCAATTTTTTTAAGTTCTTCAATTGCATTTCCACAAATTATTTTTAAAGTTTTATCCATTTATTTTTAATTGCCTCTCTATAGAAATCTTCAATTGTTCTTCTGCTACTATGCAAATATTTTTTATCTAATAATTGACACATTTCCCAGGTAGTTCTTCTTTTAAAACTAACATAATGAATATCTTTTATTTGTATTTGGCCAGTGCCTAGAGCCGGATTATAGCTTATGTCATTATCTCCTATAAATTTTAAGTCATACGCATTAAAGTCAACAACTTGCATAACACCATCCGTCAATTGTGTTCGTTCATTTCTTTCTGAATAAACTTTATGCTTAATCGACAACACTATAAACATATAGTCAGGATCAACTACATAAGCTGTCCTAATCCTAGAAAAAGAAGTAATATTAGGACCTTTCCCACTATCAACAATATCATTTGCAGTCGCCTTTACATCAATATTTCCTGTAAGAACTTTAACATTATCCTTCTTAAACTCGAGTATAATGTCTGCCATCCATAATCTTTCTTACGTTTCTACATTCATTAAATTATATTTATTATTTTGAACATTTCTAATGTCGGCAAAAACCTCAGTTGCCCAAGCTTCGATCATAGGACCTGCAATTTTGTTTATATTTTCTAATGGTAGTCCTAATTTTAAATTTGTATTTATTATAATCTTATCATCACCAGAATTTTTTCGTTCATGTAATATATTTATTATTTGTTCAATAACAAATTTTGAATCTTTTTCATATTCCTTAGCCTCTATAGGTATTTTAAATTCTAAATCTTCATATCTCATAATTGTTTTTTCCTCCATTTTAAATAATTTTAATACATCTTCAATTTTAAAGTTTAATTCTTCACATATCCTTTCAATATTTCTAAGTGATATATATTCCCGAGTTTTCCAGTTTGATAAGATAATATCAAAAAAGTGTCTGGTTTTTCGGCGTTTTTAACTTAAAAACCAAAATTATAAAATATTTAAACTACCTTTTTTAGTTAAATCGCTGGCAAAAATCATTATGGGTAAAATAACAAAAACAATAAAAAAATACAACTACTATTTAAACTCAATGCAAATAGAAAACTCGTTTTTATTTGCAGCGAGCCTAAAAAAACATATGAAGTTTTGAAAGAACAATAATTAAAAGCCCTAAATTTGTAGATTTCTAAACGGGTAAATTTAAGGCATTCCATTATATTTAAAAACATAATGGAAAATTCGCAATATCTGATTTTTTTATGGCAAAAACATAACTAATTCCGCTTTAATTCAATATCAAAATTTATTAATTATTCTTAGATGACTCTAATTATAACTTATTTTTAATTTTTGACCAAACTTTTTTTTTTTTTTTTTAATTAGCAGGAAAAATTCAGACAAATAATTTTTATACATGATTTTGATTGTACCACTTTTGTTAATTGTTTCTAGTAATTTATTTTGTTTTGGTCTAAATTTTGTTGCTTAATTATAAAAAAACCTCGTTTTTACGAGGTTTTTTTATAATTAAAATTTGTGATTAGAGATATTCGGATCTAAATTTTTCAAAAAGTTTATTATATTCTTCTTCACTTTGAGGTGTGTCAAAAAAAACAAAACCTTTAAAGGTGATTCCAGTTTCAGGTCTTTCGCTTTCGTTGAGGCTCTTTTGATTTTCTGATTTAGTGGTTCCAAAAGTAAAGCCTTTTTTAAAATTTAATTTTGCATTTCCTGGTATATCGCGCTCTCAGGTGAAAATTGGTTTTTTAGCATCATCAGATTCGGTAGAATAAAACTTCATATTCATAATCGATTTGCTATCTTTTTTTTCAATATCTACACGTAAAATAATAGTGGATTCAGAATTATTAAGAAAATCTTGGAATATTGAGTGACGATTTTTTGGGTCGAGTTGCAAACTAGGTTCAAGGGGTCCTCCATCAGTACTTTTTTCTAATTTTAACTCTAATTTACCATTATATGTTGATTGAAATCCTTCTTTTTTGTTATTAAAACTTATACCATGGGTTGGCTTAGGTTTAGGTTTAGAAAAATCAGCACCAATTTTAAAAACACCCGGGATAAATAATTCCTTTTCAATAATTAAGTTAAAATCGTTTTCTTCTTCACCTGTTTTTAGTAAAAAATATTGGAGCGCATCTGTCTGAGGTAATTTACTTGGTTTAAAAGCATAAAGCAAGGAAGTGCCGCTTTCTAATTTTAGATCTTTGTTGGTTTTTGAATCATTCTCTAAAGAAATTCCACCTTCGGCTAGATAAATACCTTGTTCTTGTTCATCAATATGAACTTTTTGTTTTAATATTTTTGAAGGAGCTTCATTTGCCTTAAATCTAAAATTTGGATTATTAACAGCTGAAATTGATTTTACAACTTGCTGTTTTTTGCCATCTAAAGATTGTTCTTCTGTTTCAACATTAGTTTTTCAATCTAAAAATATGTGAGTTTTTACGGTGTCAGAAAAAGATTTATAAAGTTTATTTTCTTTATTTACATTATCAAGTTCAACTGTTAAATTTCTTTCAATTCCATTAGGGGTTTTAATCTTAAGATTAATTTCATAGGTCTCATCTTGAAAATCTCTAGAAAAATAAATAGAAGTCCCTTCAGGAAGATCAGATTTTTCAAGATTTTCAAGAAGTTTTTTTAGGTAATCACCTAAAGATTGATCACTTGGCGCGGTAGTTGTTTCTGGAGATTGGCTTGGAGGAGTTGGTTGTGTAGTTGGAGGGGTAGTTGGATCTGGGTTTGAAGGAGAGGTTGAAGCTGAATCTGAAGAAGTATTTGAATCTGATGTATCATCTTGGAATAAGGTTGGTAAGGCGCTAACATTTGTAGCAACAGGTGTAGGTGCGGTTGCACCTTCGGCTCCCTGAGTTATACCTTCAGCACCCTGATCAGCAGCCTGATCAGTAGTTGATGTTATTTGAGTCTGATTAATTTTATTACTTTTTGTTGCAAAAAAATTAAGAGCATCGAAAAAAGGGGTTAGTTGGGTTGTTATATTTTTTATATCGTAAGGTTTATTTAAAAAAGGTTGGATTTTATCATCAATTGTTGAAGCAAAAACTGTAATTGGCAAGTCTTTCTTGATTTCAAAACTTAAGTTGTCAATATCTTGTGACCCTTGCTGATCAAAACTCTCAATTGCATTTTTAAAATATGCGCCATAAATTTCTTCGTTTGCATCAAATTCTAGTTCAAAATGGAAAGTATAAGCATTATCTTCGCCAAGTTTTAGACCTAAAGGAAGTAATGTTTTTTCAGCAAAATTACCTTCAATATTTAGTCCAACATTGACAATATTAGAATTTTTAGGATTATTTTTGTTTTCTTTTACTGAAAAAGTGACACTTTTTGGGCTAAAATTAGGGATTAAATCTTTAATTTCTTCTAGAAATCTTTTATTTTCGTTTTCATTTTCATTTGAATTTGAAGTAAACCAAGAATTAAACTGCTCAAGATTTAAATTTTGAGGATTTTGGGCAAAATATTCTGATACGCTAAGTTTGTTTTGCGCTAAATGTTTAGAAATTGTTGAGTTAAATTTATAATTTTTTTTGAAAATTTTTAAAAATTCAGAAGATTTTTTTTGGTGTTTTTTCTTAGGAACATCAACAAAGTTAAGTGTTAATTTGCTACTTTTTTGTGTTTTTTTATCAAATAAACTTAATGCTAAATCAATTTTATTATTAACATCATCAACATTTGTAAAATTTAATTTTTCTTCTTGCAATTCAGGTTTTATTTCAAAATTGGAAGGAAAAACAAAAACCGGTTCAGAATTTATATTAAAGGAAATTCCGCCAAATTTAGAAAATGTTGCAAATAATGCTGAACTTGAATTTTTTGTTTTTTCAAAATTTTCCTTAAATTCTTTATAAAACAAAATAGCAATTTCGGTTGCAGTTTTTCCTTCTAAAAAATCTTGATTTAAAAGACTAATTGATGCACTCAAATTTTGTGGTGAAAAATTCAAGGTTTTATCTTGATCGGAAAAATCTAAGTCAAAACTTGCTGTATAATTTATGCTTTTACTTGAATTTGAAATATTAACAGCAAGATTTTTTATTTTATTTGACTCAATTTTTACTTCAGATTGACTCCTTGGAATAACCAATCTGAAATTTAAATCTGGATATTTTTGACTAATTTGACTAAAATCAATTGCATTATTTAAGTCAAAATTATATGCTTTATCAAAATGCAAATCTAGGGCATCAGAAGCACTTAATTTTTTAGCAAATTTTGACTTGAGTTTTAAATTAGCAACTAAACTATCAAATTCAGTAGTGTTAAATTCAGAATTAACATTTAGATTTGTAGCATTCGCTAGTTTTTCGTCAAATTCGGATAATTTTGAATTGTAATTTTTTGACTGTAAGGAGACTAAATACGGAACACTGGCAGAAACACTAACGACCGCGCTAACTCCAATAATTGCAAAAATTATATGATTTAATTTAAGCTTTTTCATAACAATTTCCTTTATAAGTTTTTATTTTAAGAATAAAGAGCTTGTGTGCTCCATGATAATAACGCGGATAGGTTGACTTGAGAAATTTTGAGGACTCTTTTTATCATAAAGATATAAAAATAAATTATGTTGAACTGGGCTAGTCAGGTTAGTAATTTTCTCAATTACACCGCTAATGTCAGTGTCGGTAGTAGTTTGTGTTGTTGTGTCTGTTGTACCTTGTGTTTGAGTTGATTTTGCTTTTTTTATTGCATAAAAGCCTAAATCTAAATCTTTGTGTTCAAAGGTTAAATAACTGCTAAAAGGTAGTTTTTCTACTTCTTTATCAACAGATACCGGTTTATTCTCATCTGATTTTGATACAGCGAGATTGATTCGATTTTTAAAATCATCAAAGTCTTCTTTGGTTAAGAAAACTATTTGTGAACTAGGTGAAAAAGTTGAGGCAATTTCATCTAATTTATCAACTTCATCACTTAAAAGTTTGTTTTCAGAATTAATTTTTAGTTCAATTTCTGATTTTTTTGTTTGATAAATAACGCTAACTAGATCGCCGTTTTTATCAACTGAGCCAATATTATATCAATATTTTACTTTTAATTTTTCGGCATCTGTTTTTTCTAAAGTATCAACATTTGTTAAATTAGGTTCCAGGCTAAATTGAATTTTGTAATTAAAATCTTTACCAAAATTACCAGTAAAAAGTTTTTGACTCTTTTGTTTTGAATAAGCTAATGAATAAAAAGCTGCAAGAAAATCGGTAAGATTTTCAATATTATTTTTATTGTCTTGCTGTGCAAAATCAGTTGCACTGAGTTGTTTTGCATGTAATTCAATCTGTTTTACAAAATATTCAGGACTAAAAGATGAATTTGTTTTCATCAAATTAAGAGTATTTTTAAGCTCGTTATTAATATAAAAACTATTTTCAAGATGGTCATTAGACTTTAAAAAATCATAGTTAAATGAAAAAAGTCAAACTTTGGGCTCACCAGTTTCTTCAGTTGCTTGACCCCGTGGTTGTTTTGTAGGCTTAATTTTAATGTCGCTTAATTTTTTAAATAATTCATTAATATCAAAATTTTCTGGCCAGTTTGTACCAGCTTCTATTAATCCAAAATGTTTAAAATAATCAAACCAATATTTTGCGACAAAACTAATGTCTTGTTTTGATAAAAATGACAAAAATTGTGAAATTTTCTCGTCACTATTGAAATAATTAGAAGAAATTGATGTTATACCTTTAGAGGCTGCATCATCGACATTTGAGTTTTTAATTAAATCTTCAACAGTTGGCAAATTATAACTATTAACCATTGATTTTAATTGGGTTTCGTCAAATCTAAAACCATAATAACGGGAATTTTGAAGAACTTTTTTTAATTTATCGAAATTATTTGACTGAATTAGTGCTAATAATTCTTCTTTTGGAATTCCTTTTTGATTAGCTTTTGCAACAGTTTCCTGGACTTTTGGCTCAATAGACAAACTACCTTTGTTAACTGAAGCTGCAAAATCAGGGTCATTTTGAGCTAATATATCAAAATTTTTAATACTTTGAGAAAATTTTTTTGTAGCAACAATTTTATCATTTCTTTTATCTTTAATAACAATATCACCGTTAATTTGGGCAACAACGTTGTTATCTTTAAAATCTAGATTAACTTGTTCAGAATCTAGTTTTATTTGAACATCTAAAAATTTTGAAATTTGGTTAAAATTTAAATTTGCTAGTTTATTTTCGAATCTAATTTTTGATATTAGTGGTGTTTTTACAGTTTTTTCAATAAGTGAATTAAGAAAATCGGCACGCTTTTCTTTGGTTGCAAAAATTTCATTATTATAATAATTTAGAAAATCTCACCCTGTAATTAAAGTTGAATTATTTTGACTAAAATTATTTATTGGAAAATAATCACTGTCAGAAAATTCACTTAAAACAATATCATCGCTAATTGAATTATCAAGGAAAGAATCACTTAAATTGAGTTGAGTAGTAAGGAAAAATTTGGAATTCTTGTTGATATCAGCGGCAATTTCCTTTGAAAAATCAGAAGAAAACTGGGCAACAAAGGTCAATTTATAAACCCCAGGAGTTGCTGTTTTTACTAAATATCGATCAGTTATAATTTGATCTTTTACCAAATTTATATCATAGCGAGGTTTTTGAATACCACTTTCAGATTCAAAGTAAAAGCTTTTATTGCTAAAAATTTCTGAAATTGTTTCATCAAGGTTAAAATATTTGTTAATAATTTCTCTAGCTTCAGTGTCATTTTTTGCGCTATTAACTTCTTTTTGGAAATCTTCAACTGAAATTAGCTTTGTTAATTCTTTTTTAAAAGAAAAATTAACCTCGCTATTTGTATAAGGTCTTAATTTCTTGAGCTGGTCTTCTGAGTAAGTTGAAAAATTAGAAAGTGAATAATCTGGAACATAATTATAGGCAACTTTTTGTTTAAATAAGTCAGAAGTTGCTGTTTTATTGTCGTCTAATTTTTGCAAAACTCGCCAGTAAACCTCAAATGTTTGCTCATTATCATCAGGTTTGATATCAAAAATTTCCAATTTGAAAGGTTTTCAATTATGATCGGTTGAAAAATTAACGGGAATGCTAGAGTTGTTAGTCTGGTAAAAATCAAAAAAATCTGTTAAATCAATGTCAGTTTTTTTGGTGTTATCGTCGTTCAAAAGTTTCTTTTTTAGATCTAAATAGTCTGAATTAGCATTTAAATATTTGTCCTTTATACTAATAAAAGAAATTGATTTTGCTTGGTTTTGCACATCAATTCGCGGGTTTTTTAGTTCTAAATTTGCAAAAATGAGTAGCGGAGTGGCAATAATTACTCCACCAGCAATAGTACTTAGCCCTAAAAGAAAAATATTTTTTTTAGTTAGTAGTTTTTTAGTGATTGTACTTTTCGTCACTTTTCCTCCTATGTGTTCTGTAAAAAATTTTAACAAAAAAAACAAAAAAAGGAAACAAATCCCTTAAATTAGCTAATAAACAAACATTTTTGTGATAAAACTTGTTTTTAAATTCTTAAAATATTCTGCTTTTTGTTCATAAGCAGCAATTAGTGAGTCGAAAGTTTCAAAAAGTTGCCAAATTTTCTCTTGCTCGACAGTATCAGCGACTTTTATAAAATATTTTTCAATTTCATTAAGACGAAAAATATGTCTAACAGATTTGTTTGTACTTTTTAGCATCAATTTTTTAAAAATTTCGGTTTTAAATCAAATTAAAAAATAATCAGAATTATAATCTTTTTTAAGTTTAAAAACTTCATACATCGGACTAATTAATCCAGGCAAAAAATTTTTATATAAAGCTAGCGAACCGACTTGAATTCTTGAAGGATTAAATGCAAAAGAATTTTTTGCTATTATTTGTGAGTTGTCTTTATTTGCAAAAATTGCTTTTCCACCTTTTTTAAAAAGTTGTTTTTGGCTTACAAATCCAAGTTTATTTGAAACTGAATAACTTATAAGTTTTAAATTATTTGAGTTTTTGTTTTTATAAGTTTGAAAAAGATCACTAATTTGCTCAGTTTTTCAAGGTTGATTAAAGCCCTTAAATCTAATTAAAGGAAAATCTGAACTTATATCAGTAAACATTTTTTTTGTTAGATTATTTTTAAGATCTTTTAAAAGGTGAATTTTTTCCTCAAGTTTGTTTGCTAAGTTTTCAAAAGTCTCAAAAAGTTGAGAAATTTTTTGTTGCTCGCTAAGATCAGGGGTGAATTTTAACTCAATTTGAGCCATATCGATAATTTTTAGTGAAGGAATAATACCATTTGTGACATTTTTTTTCGTTTGCAATCCAATAGCAATAGCAAAAAATTCGTTTTCAGGATATTTTTTTGAAGTTACTATTCCACAAGAACCTGTTGCAAAAAATTTGACTTTTCGAAAATTAACAGATCCAGCATTTACACCGGCGGTGGTCCAAGTTATTACATTTTCAGCCAAAAACTCGTTATAATAGCCTAAAATCCCCTGATTTTCTGTTTGCGATGAGTAAACCGGGTAGATGTAGCTGCTCTCTCTCTCTCTCTCTCTCTCTCTCTCTCTACAGGTTTAGTTTTTATTTGGTTTTTGGTTAGTGATTGGCCTCGGGAAATCTCAAATAAATTTTTAACTTGATCACTAATTCAAACTGAATTGAAGTCTTTGAATTTAACTAGCGGTATATTTGGCTTTTTATTCATTAATTAGTCCTTTAAATATTCTAAATTATAATAAAAAATGCACCTTTAAATAGTAAAAGCAGGATTTTTTTATATTTAAAAGTTTTTTAGAGTTTAAATTATGATGAAAACTCTAAAGAGGGTTTAACACTTATTTCTCGCAAGGTAAATTTACCTCCTGAGTTTTCCGGTTTGTGAGATAATCTTAAAAAAGGTCGGATTTTGGGCACTTTTTAAACTAAAAAAGCAAAATTATAAAATATTTAAACTACCTTTTTTAGCTAAAACACTGACAAAAATCATAAAAAAACATAACTACTATTTAAACTCAATGCAAATAGAAAACTCGTTTTTATTCACACTGAGCCTAAAAAAATATATGAAGTTTTGAAAGAACAATAAATAAAAGCCCTAAATTTGAAGATTTCTAAACGGTTAAATTTAAGGCATTCCATCATATTTAAAAATATAATGGATAATTCGCATTTTCTGATTTTTTTATGGCAAAAACATAATTAATTCCCCCTTAATTCAATATCAAAATTTATTAATTTATTCTTAAGTGAAATTCATTATAACATAATTTTATTTTAGACCAAGCATTTTTTTTTTTTTTTGCAAAAGGTTAGATTTGAAATAATAGAAATTAAGATTTTAGCTCAAAAAACACGGATTTACCGGTATTTATCCGTGTTTATATTCACTAAAAAGTGAAGTTTTACCGTCAAACTGGGAAACTTAAGATAATAAAAAATCCACCTTTAAATAGTGAAAGTTGGATTTTTTTATATTTAAAATTTTTAGTAGTCTAAATTATGATGATGAGGATTTAACACTTATTTCACGCAAGGCAAATTTACCTTGTGATGCTTGTTTTTGTCTTGGATCTTTAGTTTTTTCTTGATAGAAATTAATTAGATCTTGTTTAATTTGTTCTGAATCTACAACAATTTTGCTAAAAGGATAAGTATTATTTACTGCTTCAACAAAAGCTTTAAGTTGTTCTTTGGCATCTTCGTTTGGAGTTCCACTTATATTAAATGTAACATTTTGCTGATTTTGCCCAGCTTGGTCACGAAAATAAATTCGCCCAGAAGGACTGTCATAACGTTCAGAAATTCCACTTAATTTGTCAGTATATTTTGAGCCTTCAAAATCGGAAACATTAGCTGAAAAAGTTGGACCTGAATTAGTGCTAGATCCAGAATTAGTATCAGCGGCAAAATAAATATCAGTAAATCTTAGCTTTTTAAAGCCTTCATAGTCTTGAGATGCATATTTATCTTCTTTTCAGTTTTTAATGTTATCATTAAAAATTTGGTCAACTTCATCAAATTTAAGGTTTTTAATTGTTTTAATATTTGTTTCAGAAAAATCTAGTTTTGGAGGATAGCCACCTTTACCACCATGGCGACCTTGAAATGGACGTTGGTAAATTTTGGAGCCAAAAGCTAATTTTAAACCTTCGGTGATTTTCTGTTCACTATCTCCTTTATCTCAACGGAGTGTGTCAAATAAAATTGATCCAGGAATTTGCTCATCAGGTGTGTTTTTGTGAAAATCAGCGGCGTTATTATAATCAAAACTAATAAAATCAACATCAGCAACGGCATTTGGATTAATTGCTCAGTTATCAGCGATTGCTTTTTCGTTAGAATAGAGTTCTAATTCTTTAAGTTTTTTGCCCCGAAGTGCTGACAGGCCATTTATTGCTTTTTGGTCATCTAAAAATAAAGTTAGTTTTTGGACATTATTTGGTAAGGCTTGCAAAATTTTGTCAATATTTTGGTTTTTATTTTTTGTGCCGACATTTTTAAGAACAACAGCATCAATTTTGTTGCCAACATTTGATTTTAAAAATTCCTGGAATTTTTCAAAAGCATTTTTATCATTTGCATCAATTGAAACAGCAATAATTTGGGATTTTACAGCTTTATGTTTATTTTGGGCGTTTTGAGTATATTGGTAAACTTTTATTGAGCCAGAACCTGAACCGGCAACTTTGTCAATTTCAGTTTTTCATTCACTGTTAGAAGAAATATCGGCTTTGTCTCAACCTTCATAGTTTTGATTAGCAATTCCGTGTGGATTACGTTGAACTCAACCTTCATTACTTAAAAGACGATTTTGGTTCCGTTGACGATAAAGTCCATTTTTTCCTGTTATTGGGTTGTCATCAGGATTTACAAAAACTCAACCGTGATGATCATTAGTATCAACAGTCATTCCGCGCTCGATTAATTTGTATTGAACATCAGTAAATTTTGGACCTTCTATTGCTTGTTGTTTTAAAAATTTTAAGTAATTATCTTCTCTAGTTTTGTAATTATTTGCTACTCAAATTTGGTATCTTAGACTTTCTTCAAATACTTTTTTTTGTTCGTCGGTGCCATTAGGGTAATAACGTTTAAATTCATGTTTTAACTGGCGCTCTAGTTCGGCAATTTCAGCTACTCGTGCGGCAATATTTGCCTCAGTTCTTCGTGTTGAAGCAGCAAGACCTAAACGCCAGTTGGCTTTTGCTCGCTCAACTGCTCCGGGTGAAACATTAACTGATTGAGATTGTCTTGGCGAAGTTTGGATTCTTTGGGTAGTGGTTGCTGTGCTATGAACTGGCGAACTTGCAGTTCTTGAAACACTTGGAGCTGGAATTGGGACGGTTGACTCAACTCGACTAACTATTCTTCTTGTTATTTTTGGAGCAGGTTGAGGCTTAGGAGTGGCAATAGCAATTTTTTTAACTTGTTTTGGAATTTCAACTTTTGGCGGGATTTTTTCAACTTTTTGTGGTTGGACCACTTGGGCATCTGATTCAATTTTTTTAGGTTCTGGTTTTTGGACTGGTGTAAATTTAGAATTTGTAACTGGCGAATTAAAAGCAGTGTCATTTGGTATATTTTTAAGAATTATTGATGGTGCTTCTGGTGAATAAGCAACCAAAGGAGATTCTCAGTTAAAATTATTTACTACTTCATTTAATGCAAAGGAAAAGCTAACGGCAATAGCGCTTGCTGCTGCTCCTATTAGATATTTTTTGCGCTTTGAGACATAAAAAATTTGCATTTTAACCTCCTAAAACAAAAAAACAAAATTAGGCAAATTTTGAATTTAAATTTTAGCTAATTTTGTTTTTAGATAGATTTAGAAATTATTATAAATGATTTTTTAAAAAAAACAAAATTTTTTGTCCAAAAAATTTTTAACGATTTTTAGGAAGTTTTAGCCTCAATCGGTAACCCTTGCTGAGTTTCCCAGTTTGATGAGATAATCTTAAAAAAATTTCCAGTTTTACGGCATTTTTAACTAAAAAAGCAAAATTATAAAATATTTAAACTAGCTTTTTTAGTTAAAACACTGACAAAAATCACAAAAAAATACAACTACTATTTAAACTCAATGCAAATAGAAAACTCGTTTTTATTTGCAGCGAGCCTAAAAAAATATATGAAGTTTTGAAAGAGCCATAATTAAAAGCCATAAATTTGTAGATTTCTAAACGGTCAAATTTAAGGCATTCCATTATATTTAAAAACATAATGGATAATTCGCACTATCAGTGCGCATTAGACAAAAAACATAACTAATTCCTCCCTAATTCAATATCAAAATTTATTAATTCATTCTTAGTGACTCTATTATAACAGAAATTTTTTTTAGACCAAGCATTTTTTTTTTTTTTTTTTACAAAGGGCTGATTTTAAAATAATAAAAGTTAAGGTTGTAGCTTAAAAGTACGGATTTACCGGTATTTTTGCATACCTATATTCGATAAAAGTGAATTTTTACCCTCAAACTGCCAAACTCAGGAATATTCTAAATTATAATAAAAAATCCAGCTTTTACTATTTAAAGCTGGATTTTTGTATATTTAAAAATTTTTAAGGATTTTTAGGATACTTTAGTTTCAACAGGTATTCCTTCAATTGAGCTACCAAGTTGGGAAGCCAAAGAAGAATCAACTTGAATTTTACTGAAAGCATCAGTTCGCTTTGCAGCTTTTAGGAAATGTTCTAAGTCAGTTTTGGCACTTGGAGAAAAAGTTCCTTTAAGAACTAAAGTTGCACCCTGAACTTGTTTTCCGTCTTTGTCCTTAATGAAAATATTTGAAAACAAAGGCCCAAAATTCAATCTTTTTTGGAATTGACCATCAAATTTATCAAGCTCAACAGTGTAAGTTTTTGGTCCTGAAGTAGAACTATTAGCGTCGATTCCAAAGGAAATGTCGCGGAATTTTAAGAAAAAGTTAGCTTTTTCTGGTTGACCAGTGTCAGTTTCTCATGTTGAAATTTGACGATTAAATTCATTGTTAGCCTCGTCAAATTTAATATCTTTAAAAGTTTTTATATCGGTTTTAGAAAAATCAAGGTTAGGTGGATAGCCCCCACGGCCTCCAAAAACTCCTTGGAATACTCGCTGATTAATTTTTGATCCAAAAGCAATTTTTAGTCCTTCATTAATTTTTTCAGTACTTCCTAGATCTTTTGTTCAACTAAGCGTATCAAAACGAATTGAACCAGGTAGTTTTGCGCTAGGATTATAAAGATTTATACTTGCTTTATCCACAAAGTCTCATTTAATAAAGTCAACATTTTTAAGACCATTAGGATTGATAGCTCAAGTTCCGGTTTCTTTTTGAGTATTTGAATAAAGTGATAATTCAGTAAGTTTATGATTTTCTAATTTTGAAAGAGCCTCAAGTCCTTTGTTGTCTTCAACAAAAAGACGCAAGGAAGTAATTGATTTAGGCAGTTTTGAGATAATTTGTTCAATTGTTGAGGTATAGTCGCCTTTAACATTTTGAAGTACAACTTCTTTTAAATCACTATGAGATTTAGCTAAAGTTTCAAGAATGCTTTCAAATTTTGACAGAGCAGTTGGATCTGAAGAGTCTAAATAAAGGGATTTGAATTGTCTAATACTATTATCTCCAGCGGTATTACCGGCGTCTTTCTTGTATTGGATTAAGCGAATAGCATTGGTACCATTAGGAATACCCGCTGTTTGTAGAGCTGAAGTAAAACTTGAATCATTTACATGTGAGCTAGGATTATTTAGTCCGCCAGATCAACCTGGACGAGATAGGCTACTTAAAACTGTTGAGTCTTGATTTGGCCACCGGCTATTATAAGGCGCAATTCCTCTTGCATTATTAGCTATAATTGCTTTTTCGACATGATTATTTCTAGGTTTTCATCCGTCGGTTTCTCTATCGGGAGTATAACCTTTTCAAGCAGACCAATTTCTTGGCTATCTAGGCGTCCTTGTTCAAAACGGGCTCTACGTTCAGAGTGGTACTTTAAATCGTATTGTTGACGTTCAAGTTCATATCTTTTTTTGTTAATTTGGACTTTATAACTTTCATTTCAAACTTTAAGACGCTCGTTATATTCTTCAGTACCTTCAACTTTTGACCCTGATCAGTAAACTGACAAATGTTTTTGATTTTGTTGTCTTTGTAATTCCTGAATTTCAGCTGTTATTCTTTCGATATTTGAATTAGCAGTAGTTACATTAGTTGAAGCTCGAAATCTAAGGTTTTGGAGAGCTTGGCCATATTTACCGTTTGTATCAACTTGCTGATAAGAAACTGAAGGAGTAGGAGCAGGCGGGGTAAAAGTAGGAGTTACCGGTCGACTTTGGACTGCTGGGGGAGTAACTGTTTGAATTGTTCTTACTCTTTGGACCGGACGAGGAGTTGGGCGGGCAATAGTTCGAATTGGGGTAACGATTGGTGAGATTGGTCTTGGTTTTGCTTTTGGTGTTGACTGAGGAACTGGGTTGTCAATTTTCTTGACTGTTGGAGGTTGGACAGTTTCAACTGGTTTTGGGACAACTATTTTTGGTCCTGGACTTGGAATAGGAGCTTCTGGTAGATTTTGTTTTTTAGGTGGATTGATAAAATTTGTATTTGCTACAGGAGAAAAATTAACATCATTTGGGGTGTTTTTTAAAACTATTGAAGGAGTTGATGTTGAATAGGAAACTTCTAAAGGATCAAAAATACTACCCGAAAAAACACTCGGAATATAAGCTGCACTGGCAACGGATAGTCCAAGCAATGAAACGGCAATTATTTTTTTTCTTTTTGATAAATACAGTACCATGATATCTCCTTTTGCAAATTACTTTGTTTTACTTATTTTATGTTTAACTTATTCAATATAAATTATAATATAAATTACAAAAATAGGTAGTAAAAAATCTTAAAAAAATAGGGCTAATTTTTTCAGTTTTGCTTTGATAAATATTGGTGAATTTTCTCAACATAATCAGTCTTTTCAAAGCTAAGATCAAGATCATCGCGGCCAAAATGTCCATAAACTGCAAGATTTTGGTAAATTGGCTTTCACAATCCAAGTTGACTAACTAAATTAGCAAGTCGAAGATCAAAAACATCTCTAATAATTTGGCTAATTTGATCTGTGCTAAATTTAGGGTTTTTAACATAAGTAATATTAACTAAATCAGGAAATTCAGAGCCAATTTGGTATGAGAGTTGAATTTCAATTTCATCTGCTAAATTAGCGGCAACTAGATTTTTTGCAATATAACGGGCAATATAAGCTCCACTTCGATCAACTTTTGTATAGTCTTTTCCACTAAAAGCTCCACCGCCATGGTGAGCTGCATCTCCGTAGGAGTCAATAATTATTTTTCGCCCAGTCAGACCACTATCACCAATTGGCCCACCGATTGTAAATTCACCAGCTTGATTAATGAAAGTTTTAAAATCAGAATTTAGATCGTATTCTTTGGCGGTTGGGATCATAATTTTATTTAATACAAAGTCGCGAAAGCGAGTTATGTCATAATTTTTTAAATGCTGAATTGACATTAACATTTTAGTTATTTTTGGGCGGTCGTCTTGATCATAGACAACTTCAACTTGCGATTTCATGTCAGCAAGGGCTTCTAAAAACTGGCCATTTTTACGGTAAAATTCGGCTTTTTGAACCAAAGAGTGTGCAAGACTTTGGGCGAGCGGCATAAAATTTTTAGTCTCATTAGTGGCAAAACCATAAACAATCGACTGATCACCAGCACCAAGGCTATTTTGAGAACGATTTACAAGACTAGAAATTTCTTTTGACTGGTTATTTACATTCGAAATTATTGTAAAATCATTTTCGGTATAGCCGATTTCAAACAGAATTTCTCAAGCAGTTTTGATAAAATCAACATAGCCTTGTGTGGAAATTTCACCGCCGATAATAATAAGTCGATTTGAAGCCATCACTTCAATTGCCGCCCGCGAGTTTGGATCTTGATCTAAAAGTTTATCAAGAATTGAGTCAGCAATTTGGTCACAAATTTTATCAGGATGACCTTTTCCAACAGATTCGGCGACTGAAATTTTCGATATTTTCATTTTTTTCCTTTGGTTCTAAAATTAATAGCTATGAATTAGCAGTTTTTTGTTTTGCCTGCAAAAATTCCTCAAATGAGAGCGATTTTTGGCGTTTTGTTGTCAGTTTTCCGTTATTTATTTTGATAATCAAATCGGCCAAAGGTTCCATTTGGGGATCATGAGAAACCATGACAATTGTTGTTTTATATTTTTTATTAATATATTTAAGAATTCTTAAAACTATATTTGTGTTATTTTCATCAAGAGCACCGGTTGGCTCATCAGCGAAAATTATTTTGGCGTTTTTAACAAGAGCTCTTAGTATTGAAATTCGCTGTTGTTGACCACCGGACATTTGTGAAGGGAATTTAAATTTTATATCATCTAGTTCAAATTCAGTAAATAAATCCTGGATATCTAAAAGTTTTGTTTTATCACCTTGAAGATAAGCCCCAACTTGAACATTATCATATCCATTTATATTTCCAAGAAGATTATATGACTGAAAAATAAATGAAACTTTTTGACGACGGAATTTTGTAAGCTCTGAATTTTTAAGATAGGCTAAATTAACCGAGTCAACAATAATATCACCTTCAGTTGCCCTATCAAGCCCTGACATTAAATTCAATATTGTTGACTTTCCTGATCCGGATTTACCATTTAAAATAGCAAAATCACCCTCGGCAATACTAAAACTAATATCCGCAAAAACTTTTGTAACAACAGAGCCAAAAAGATAATATTTTGATACGTTTTTAAAATCTATTATCGAACCAGGTAAGTTAGCGTCTTGAATTTTACCAACTTTAACTCGTGGAGTATCGTTTGCTCAGCGAATTAATTTTAATTGCTTTGCTGATAAATTTTCTGACTCAGTTTCTTTAATTATTTTTAAGGCTTGGGTTTGTCTTTCAACTTTTTTTGCCTTTGAAAAAAAACTTAATGACATATCTACTCCTGTAATTGCTAGTTCAACTAGTTTTTATAATATATTTAAACTTTTACATTAAAGGCTAAATTATAATACAAAAGTTAAATTTTAAAAGATATTTTAAAATTTAATGCAAAAAAAGCTATTGAACTAAAATAAAAAAGTGAATTTTAGAAGAGTGAAAAACAAGCCATGTCAGGGATAAAACAAACTAATTTTAATTCTTAATTTTCTTTTCTTATTTACTATATTTATCATACCAAAAAATTTAAAACTTGGTAATAATTTTTTTTTATTTTTTTAAATTGTTTTTTAAGGTAAAATTTAAGTAATTAAATAGCAAATTAAAACAAAATGGAGGCAAAAATGGCAGAAGTTTTATACATAAAGTCACATTTAAACCAAAATTCAACTTCTAACAATGTTGCAAAACTTTTTATTGAACATTATAAAGAGCAAAATCCTGATGCAATTATTAGTGAATTTGATCTTAATGATTATAAAGTCGGACAAATTTCCCTAAATTCAGAAAATTTTTCAAGTTTTTGGAAAGAAGTTGATGCTGATTTTTGAATTGAAAAGCTAAAACAAGCCAAAAAAGTAATTATTTCATCACCGATAATAAATTGAGGCTATTCAGCCCAAATTAAAAATTTTTTTGATGCAGTTTGTCTTGCTGATCGTACATTTTCTTATAAATATTCAAAAAAAGGTGGAGCAATTGGTCTTCTTGATAATATTGAAAATGTCCAAATTATATTAAGCTCACATTCAAAACAAGAAGAACTGCCAAGTCCAAATCCAGCTGAGACAATCATTGGTACTTTTAATTTTCTTGGTGCTAAAAAAATCAATAATCCGCTTATTATTGAACAGTCTTATAAATATAAAGAAAATGGCTTTGATGAGACTCTCCTAAAGCATATCAAAGAGACAGCCAAAAGTTTTTAAAAAAAATAAAAATAGGAAAATTATGAATATTCTAGTTTTAAAGTCATCAGTTAATGAACAAAAAGGATCATATTCTTCAACTCTTTCAGATCTTTTTGTTAAATTTTATCGTGAATTTAATCCTGAGGATCAAATTGAAGTTCTTGATCTAAATAAATTTGCGATTGCTAACATTAATTTAACAGAAAAAAATTTTTCAGATGGTAGTTTTTACCAAAATGCACAAGCAGAGTTTTGAATTGATAAATTAAAAAAAGTAGATAAAGTTGTTTTTTCAACTTCAATGACAAATTTTAATTATTCAGCCACAACTAAAAACTTTTTTGATGCAATTACAATCCCAAATCAAACCTTTAGTCTTAACAAAGAAACTGGCGAGTATCACGGATTATTAACTAACATAAAAAATGTACAAATTCTTACAGCCCAAGGAGCCCCAATTGGTTGATATCCATTTGGAAATCATACTGCCTTAATTAAACAAATTTTTGAATTTTTAGGTGCTAAAATTGTCTCAAGCCCTTTTGTTCTTGCAGGAACAAAAGTAGCCCCAGCAAATCAGCTATCAATTAGCGATTTTGTTGAGCAACATCAGACTGAAATTAAAAAATTAGCACAAAATTTTTAAAATATCGAAAAACAAGTATAATTTTATAATTGATTTAAAAAAAATTATAAGGACTAACATGAAAAAAAATATCCATCCTGTTCAACACGATTTAGCTCTAACTTGTTCAACTTGTAATTCAGAATTTACTATCAAAACAGTAGTTGATAAATTTACAATTGATATTTGTTCTGGTTGCCATCCTCAGTTTACTGGTGATAGATCACTTAGTCGAACTACCGGAAGAATTGAAAGATTTCGTCGTATGGCAGCAAAAGCGCAAAAAAATCCTGTAAAAAAATAGTCAATAATTTTAAATATGATTACAAAATTAAATAAATTACAAGCAAATCTAACTGTTTTATATACTAATTTGAAAAATTTTCATTGAAACCTACAAGATGTAGATTTTTTAGTTATTCATAAATATACAGACAAATTAGCAAAAAAAACAATTGAATTTGTTGACGAAGTCGCTGAAAAAATCCGTTCACTAGGACAAGTTGCAATTTCAAGTTTTGATGAAATTAGTCAAAATTCAGATTTAGAAATATTTAATTCAAAAATTTGAACTTCTGAAGTAGCACTTGAAAAAATTGGCAAACAAATCAAGCTAATTCTTGAAGTTTGCAAAAATATCCAACAAGACGAGTCAAATTTTGAAATTCAACATTTAATTTTCCCATTAATTGATGAACTTGTTCTTTACTATCATAAAGAACTTTGAATAATTCATGCACAAAAATCAAATAATTAATATTATTTATGATTCAGAACCGATAAGAATTGATCTTTTAGTTGCTAAATTAACTAATTCTTCACGAGCTATTGCTCAAAATTTAATTTTAAATAAAAAAGTTTTAATTGATAATGTTGAAACTTATAAAAAAAATTTACTTGTAAAATCTGGTCAAAGTATTATGATCATAAATGATTATACAAGTCCACAACCATCATTAAAAGCTGCTAAAATTGATTTTGAAATTATTTTTGAAGATGAAGATATTCTTTTAATCAATAAACCAAAAAATTTAGTTGTTCATCCTGGTGTTGGCAATTGAGACGGAACGCTAGTAAATGGAGTCATTGATTTTTTAAAAAATAATCTCAGTGATCTTGATAAAGTTCGACCTGGAATTATTCATCGACTTGATAAAGATACAAGTGGTCTTATTTTAGTAGCTAAAAATGCAAAATCACATTCATATTTTGCCGATCAATTGGCAAAAAGAGAAATTCAAAGATTTTATAAAGCAATAGTAGTTGGAAAAATACCTCATAAATTTATTAAAATAAATTTGCCAATTGCTCGTGATTCTAAAAATCCCTTAAAAAAGACAGTTAGTTATTTTAATTCCAAACAAGCAATAACTAATGTTGAATTAATTAAACATTTTGTTTACAAAAACCAAAATTTTAGCCTAATAAAATGCCAACTTGAGACTGGTAGAACTCACCAAATTCGCTTACATCTTGCTCATATAGGTTTTCCAGTTTATGGCGATCCAATTTATGGAACCAAAGTTGATAATTTAGGCCAAAGATTGCATGCTTACAAATTAATTTTTAGACATATTGACGGAAAAGAACTTGAATTTAGCACTGATTTGCCAAAGGAATTTATGATCGCCTTTAATGAAAAAATCTAAAATTTTATTGTCTTAGAGTATTTCATTAAAAAAGAAACAAAGAAAAATTTTAAGCAAAAATTTACTATATAATAAGGATATCCCTAGTTTCCCAGTTTGATGAGATAATTTTAAAAGAGTGTCCGGTTTTGGGCACTTTTTTAACTTTTTTGGCAAAAGTTAATTACCTATTTTTTACCAATTTATTAAGATAATTGGAAAACTCAGGACAAATAACTACCAAACGAAAAACACTGAATTTTAAATCTAACACTCACGAAAGAAAAACCTACTTATTAACCAAAAAAGCAGGCTAAAAAGCAAAATTATGAAATTTTTAAACTACCTTTTTAGTTAAAACGCTGACAAAAACAATAAAAAAATACAACTACTATTTAAACTCAATGCAAATAGAAAACTCGTTTTTATTTGCAGCGAGCCTAAAAAAACATATGAAGTTTTGAAAGAACAATAACCAAAATCCCTAAATTTATAGATTTCTAAACGGTCAAATTTAAGGCATCCCATTATATTTAAAAATATAATGGAAAATTCGCGCTACCAGAGCGCATTAGACAAAAAACATCACTAATCCCTCCTTAATTCAATATAAAATTCATTAATTCATTCTTAGTGACTCTATTATAACAGAAATTTTTTTTAGACCAAGTTTTTTTTTTTTTTTTGCAAAAGGTTAATTTCAAAATTATAAAAATTAAGATTTTAGCCTCAAAAAACACGGATTTACGGGTATTTTTGCATATTTATATTCAATAAAAAGTGAATTTTTGCCATCAAACTGGCAAACTCGGGAAAAAAGAAACAAAGAAAAAAATTTGAAAGCAAAAATTTACTATATAATAAGGATATATAGTAATTTTTTTTACTTCAAAGAAATGGGGTGATTTATGAAAATAAATAACAAAAATATTAAAAAAATTATTGGTCTAAGTCCATTAACCAATTTAACATTTGCTAGCTTGTTAATTAGTGTTCCAGTAATTTCAGTTATTTCCCAGGAAAATTGGCATCAAAAAGATTCAACAAGTCTAGCTTATAATGAAGAATTTAATAATTTTTTAGATACAGAAGCTAATAACGTTATTAGCCAATTGGAACAAAATTCTAGCGTTAATTTTTTAAATGTTCAAGATGTTGAACAAGAAGCACGAAAAATTGGCAATCTTGGTAGATTTAAAAAAAATTTCAATAATTTTATTAATAAAGTAAAAGCAAATCCAAGGGCAAATCTTGAAAAACTTGCAAAAGACACTTTAGCAACAAAAGGCATTAATTATGACCAATTAAAAAAACAATATCAACACAAAGTCAAAATGCCATCAGTAACATTTTCATACAAATACAAACCACAAAACCGTTGATCTATGGGTAATGTTCCATTCCCTTGAGATCCTAGAAAAATAAGCTTTCGCAGAGTACCAGCTTCCGGAGTTCCACAAAACAATGATACTTATAATAGATATTCAGCCGGAGTATGAAGGTCACATGTAAAAACTGCTTCATTTGCAGCAATAAATTTTGGACTAGCCGTGGCTTATGGTTTTGCTCTTAATTTTGTTGCTGCTGTTTCAGCCGGTGCGGCAGGCTCAATGCTTAGTTATCTTTCAGCAAAATACAAAGAACTTTATGATCAACTACAAAAAGCTCCTTTTGATATTAGTGATAAAATCAAAGGGCAAATGGCAAGCCATGCAAATGCAATTGGTATTGCAGGTAGCGTTAACAAATGACTTCGAGGAGTTTTAACTCTTGCAAATAGTGTTAGAAAAATACAAACAACTGTTAGACCAGCATTATTAGCTTCAAGTGTTCTTTCAAATGCTGGCGCTATTATTTCATTAATCGATTTAACTCAAGGACTCATTAGCGAACTTATAGACCGTCTAGTGATTATTGATAATTAATTTGAAATTTTTAGGAAATAGCAAGTCAAAAATCTATTAAAACTTAAAAAAAAAAAAAAAGCCACTTAAATAAGTGGTTTTTTTTTTTTTTTTTAAGTTTTAATAATTTAATTTTTATACAGGGTTAATTATATGGTGCTCTCGACAAGACTTGAACTTGCACCCGTTTCCGGATTAGAACCTCAATCTAACGTGTATACCAATTTCACCACGAGAGCTTATATGGCGGATCAGACAGGATTTGAACCTGCGCGGGTTTTTTTGAACCCCTAATACGTTTCCAACATATCCTCTTAAGCCTCTTGAGTACTGATCCAAAGTAACATAAGATTTAACACTATAATTATACAACAAAAAAAAGGATTACTATTAATTTAGATTCAAATTTTTAAACTTCTAAATTAAAGGAAGCAAAAGTTCAAAAGAATGGCTCCTAAGAATAAATGATTAGCAAAGGGTTAAGTTTTGAATGAACAATATATCTAAAAATTCATTAATGATTTTTTGTTATTCAAGATAATTATAACACAAAAAAATTTTTTAGTAAAAAATTTTTGAAATATAACCATCACAAAAGAAAAATCTACTTAACAGTCAAATAAAGCGAATTAAAAAAGCTAAAATTTTAACTTAAAAAGCAAAATTATGTGATTTTTAAACTACTTTTTTAGTTCAAAACACTGACAAAAATCATAAAAATACAACTGCTATTTAAACTCAATGTAAAAAGAAAACTCTTTTTTATTTAAATTGAGCCTAAAAAAATATATGAAGTTTTGAAAGAACAATAAATAAAAGCCTTAAATTTGTAGATTTCTAAACGGTCAAATTTAAGGCATTCCATCATACTTAAAAACATGATGGAAAATTCGCATTTTCTGATTTTTTTATGGCAAAAACATAACTTAATCCCCCTTAATTCAATATCAAAATTTATTAATTATTCTTAAGTGAGATTAATTATAACATAACTTTATTTTTGACCAAGCATTTTCTTTTTTTTTTTTTTTTTGTAAAAGGTTGATTTTAATGCATTATGCAATATTTTAAAACATAGTACAAAATTTGCATTATTTGATTTTTTAGGAAAAGAACATATTTAATTCCTCCTTAATTCTAATGTCAAAATTTATTAATTATTCTTAGTTGAAGTGATTATAACATATTTTTTTCTTAGACCAAGCATTTTACCCGAATTTCACGGTTTGATAAGATAATCTATTGAAAGGTATTATTGAACTTTATAAAAACGAAAATAGTTTTAAAAATTAAATAAAAGAACAGCATGCTTGCTGTTCTTTTTTCTTTTGTTTATATTATTAAAATTATTCAGGTAATTCAGGTGGTCAAAACGGACCTAGCATATCATAGTAATTAATTGGGTCGTATAATAAAGGTTTTCCATCATGACTAGTAATAGAGACTATTCAAGAAGATTTGTGTGCTAGGTTTTCAAAGTCTGGGGCGTTAAATTGTTGTTGATTATAATTTCAAGTAAGACTAACTTTTGATAAATCGGGTTTATCTCTGTCATGGTCTTTATTTTTTACATATAAGATGTTTCAAGTCCCACCGTTATATCCAGTAAAACCACCGACAAGTCCAGTTTGTATTCTAAGGTTTTTGGTATCGAAATTATAACCAGTACTTGTATTCCGATTATTTGTTAGTTTAGGGATTGCTCTATTTAAAAAGAAAATATCATTAAGTTGCAGATCATTTGTTGTTCATTCAACCGAAGGTGCAGATCAAAATACTTTTGAAATGTCTTTTGGAAATTTATTAATTCGGGGAATTGCATGAGTATCATCAAAACTATCACCTCATTGTCTGTTCCATCTTCTTCGATAGTCCGAACCTTGAGTTACTATCGATAAAGCATCATGAGGTGCAGCAGTACTTGCATAAGGCATTATATGCCCAGGGGTAGCATAAGGAGAATTAAGCACAAATGAATAAGTCGAAGCTGGACTAGTTATATCAGGATTTTTAAATTGTAGTGAAATTGGCAAATTAACAACTCTCCCCGCTGGATATCATAGCGGCTTTGCATTTGCAAACTTTGCAGGCAGTTGGAAAGTTCCTAAATTAGTATTAATTCTTCAATAAAGAGTCACATATTTTATCCCAAAGCCAGCATCGGTTTTTGTCCTAATTGCAACTGGCTCTTCAGGAACTTCAATATCTTGGACTGGTTGGCCAGTATTCCAACTCGGGCTATTAAAAATTTGACTATCAGGGGTACCAATTTGCCTACTGCTAACTGAATGTCCAAATTGTTTATTAATAATAACTTTTAGCCAGTCTTGTTCATCATAAGGTGTTAAATGCGGGAATTCACCAAAAGGATTGTAGTCTTTTCCAGTTTTTTGGATCAAATCAAGTGGATCGTAAATTGCATAACTAAAGCCAATTAGCCCTGGATTCATATAATCAACATTAGTTGGGGTAACAATAGCAGCACTAGACTGAAGTCTAAATGTTATTGATTGAGGCTTAGCAGTGGTAGATTGACCGGTTGTACCAATCTGACTACTTTGAGTGCCATTACCACTTCCTGTAGTTTGATCTTCTTTGCTAGGATCAAATTGATAGTTATTTGTATCCTTCATTGTGACTTTAATTTGAGCACCAACAATTGATTTTAAAGTTTTTGGCTGCAACTTAAATGTTGCTGTTAGTCTTTGAGGATCTCATTTTAAGTCTGATAAGACAACATCATTATTAAAATGACCTTTTTGTTGTTGTTGGTAATTACTTGCCGTTGATAAATCTTTTTCAACTGGATTTTGGTTTGCTACATTGGTATTACCGTGAGTTCTATGAGGGATTAACTCAGCCTTAAGATTTTGTTTTAGCCATTTCATAGTTATTGCAGTTCCGGCTTGCTCGTTAAATTTAACGTAGACTTGCTCACCTTCATAATAATCATATCTTAGCGGGTGAGATCAAGCTGATTCCAGACTAACAGGAACATTAAGCGGAGCAAAGTAAATGTCGTTGAATTTTGATCCGCTTTTAGAAGCACTTTTAACCGGCAAGCCATCAACATCTTTAAGATATTTTAGTAGTTGCTCGTCATGTTGTAAGTTTTCAATTTTATGACTTTCTTTAATTGCTGAATCATAAGGAATAATTTCGGTTACTTGATAAATTGCTCCTGGTTCAAGATTTGCAATATTAAAAGTTAAAGTTTGGGTTTTTGGATCAATTAAAACTGGGTTTGAATTTGAATCAATTGTTAAATCATTACCAATAGGAGGAAAGACTTTTTTGTATGATACTATAAAAGGAACATCGGCAATTGAATCAGCTTGCTTTGGATCTTTTAGTTTTACACTAAGATTTACAGTTGTCGTTGAAATTGCCTTTAGGCTTACTGCATCGCTATCAGCTAAATTTAATTTTTTAGCTGTTGTTCGAAACTCTCGCAGATCTTTTTTTGCCCCTGAGGCAATTTCGGGAGCAAATGCAACAGTTAAATCTTGGGCAAGTTGGTTAACATTTGAAGCAGTAGCTCCTCCAGCTCCTCCAGCTCCTGCAGTACCTCCACCATTTCTTTGTAATGTTAGAGTTATATTATTATACTCAGTAAATTGATTTAAAGAAGAAACTTTAAAGGTAATTTTATTTTCAGCAGGAGGGACGGAATTTTGTTGAGTTCCGTCTTTGGTGGTGTTGTTAGCTCCACCAGATCCAGCAGGTTGTGGCGGTTGAGCTGGTGTAGTAGGATTCTTCTCAGTAACAGTAAATTTAGGACTGAAGCCAGCATCTTGGAGATCTTTAGTTCAACCTTCAAGTTCGATTGTAGCATCATTATCATTAATTTCTGTTTTAACAATATTTGTTATTAAAGGTTGAGTAATAAAATCAAGAATAACTTGGTTTCTTGAGGTGCTTGAAGAACTTGAGGAGCTTGTAGAAGAACCTGAACCACCAGTAGCAAATTTTCAACCTTGAGTTAAATTAGGATTTGGATCTTTTTGAGACTCATCAACTTTAAGATCAACAGTTTTTGATGTCAAGGCATTAATTTTGTATTTTCTTCCAGGCTCAAGGATATTTAAGAATTTAAAGGTAGCTTGTAGTTTATCCTGTCCGCCACTTCCTGTAGTAATAGTAGTTGTTGCACCAATTGATTGGGATTTATCACCTTTTTCAAGATACAAGGTAACAAGATCGTCTTTTAAGAAAGCATCATTTTGGTCAAATTCTAGCGTAATTGTTGCTGAATCGGTTGTTACGTCTTTAATTTCGGTTTTAATTAATCTAGTATTTTCAGCTGTTGAGTAAAACTTACGTTGTAAGGCACTTTCTTGGTTAATTGGGGTGTCGAAGGTGATAGGGGTTCCAGACCTAGTTGATTTATCTTTAATTGATTCAATAATATATTGTTTTGCTTTTTTGAGGCCAGAATTAATTTCAAATTGTAATGTTGAAGTAATCTGCCCTGCTTGTGCAGTTAATCGTTTTGTGGTAGTTACTCTTTTATCGCTTTGTGTTCAAGAACTAGGAATGTATTTATTTCCAAATTGTTCGTCAATTTTGGCGTTTAATTCAAGATTTTTATTATTTAACTCACCATTGTTGTTGTAAAATTCAACATCAACATTAGTTTGACCTTCAGAAACAGACTCATATTTAATTGCCTTAATTGCATTTTTAGTTTTTAAGTCAATAGTTGCATTAACTGGCGGAGTTACTTTTAATTTTTGTGGCAAGCGAACGGCGTAACTATTCTGAACCCCTTCTTTTAGATTAAATATATAATTTTTAATTGTATATTTATCTCCAGGAATAAGACCTTTGGCTTCAAGAACAATTCGTCTTATAGTACGGCCACTTGTAGTTACACTTGATTCAGCTATCAGTTTTGATTCAGTATAAAAGATTTTTCTTTCAACCGATTCAAGTTCAAGTTGAATATTATATTTATCTTTTAAAAAGGTTCAATCACCACTATCAAGCTCAATTTGGAAATAACCATTTGTAAGTTCAGCCTGGTTTTTTTGTCTACCGCTAACTGTTATTCTTGAATTTCTTGTCGTTGAACTTGTTACACTTGTAATTGCTGTTGTTTCAACTGTTGTATTAACAATGGTTTGTCATTTTTCTGCCTCAGAAGTTTCAACTCTTTTGTCAAGAGGTTGCAATTTTTCTTTGTCAATATAAAGGCTTAATGGTGTCAGGTTTTGTCCTTTAGCCGCAAGACTAATTTCTTCAATTAAGTACCAATTACCTTTTTCAAGCCCGCCTAGTTCAAATTCTAAAAAGGTAATTCCAAAATTTTCTTCACTTTCTTGTTGAGCTTGAACTGCTGCACTTGGTTGTCTTTGAGGCACTCTAACTGTAACTGAATCAATATTTTCGGTTGAAGATGGATCAGTAGCACTAGCCGTTGTTGGATCTCACCAACCATAGGTATTGTTCTTTCTACGAAGTTTTTTGAACTTAATAATAGCTCGATGATTGCTAAAGTCTAATTTTTGTGAGTTTTCAACAGCTAAATTTAGTTTAATGCTTGTTTCACTAGGAACATAAGTCATTTTTGTAATCAGTGGGGCAGTATTAAAACTAAATGAAGACTGGACACTTGGCTGAGAAGAAAAATTAACCGCAACTGGAGCATTAGGATCAGGAACAATAATTTTAATTTGTTGGGCTTCATCTTCAAGACCAATTATTGTATATTGTGCTCCTGCATCTAAATTATCAAGATCAAATTCATAGTAATAATGAGCCTGGGCTGGTTGGTTATTTAGTCAACCCTGAGAAGTCTGACCTTGAGTTTGCACTAAATTAGCCTGAACAGAAGTTGTTGTCGTATTAGAAATTCCTTGTTTTGAAGATTTATAAACTAATTTTAGTCTTGTTGATTTTTCCTCAAGCGGTTTGTCTTGACTTGCGAAAAATACTCTAACTTTTGCTTTTTGCCAAGGTTTACCATTTCTTTTATTATCTAATTGATAAGTAATTCCTAGAGCGGTTGCAGATTCAAAAGTTGTTTTAAATTGTTTTTCTTGGCCAGGAGTTTGTTGACCTGAGTCTTGCTGTGCATTTTCCTGGATTTTTTGGTCGTCAAATTCAATATTTTGCTGATTTTGAAATTGAGTCTGAGCACCACCAAGGTTAGCTTGAGTTTGGTTTTGAGCTTGATCAAAAACTAATGAAGTAATGCTATAGTCAGTATTTTTATCAAGATTTTTTAATTGGAAGACAACTTTTGAAGTTTTTTCAATTTGATCAGCAATAATTGTGCCTGCTTCTTCCATTGTTTGGTTAGTACCATATGTAAAAGTTCCTTTTACAGCTTTACCAATAAATGAACCATTTGGATCTTCGATTACTAGTTCAATTGTTGCACTTGTTTCTGAAATTGCTTTTTTACGGATTGCAATTATTTTTGTATTTGTATAAAAACTACGTTTTGCAATAGTAACTGATTCTTTAATTGCAATTGGTGGAACTTCTAAGTTTGGTAACAAAGAAGAAGAAGAAGAAGAAGAGTCTTTTTGCTGATCATTAAGAAAATCAAGTGATTCAACAACATATTTTCCTGGTTCATTAATATTATTAATTGTTACTTCAACAGTTGGCTCTGGAGCACTTGTATTTACTTTTGATTTAAAATCATTAAAATTGTCTTTGTTAATTTCAACACTTTGTCCTAAACCTTTTGGACTTTTATAGTTGACTTTGATTTTTTGGTGTGTTTCAAGAAAGGCTTTGAATTTTGGATCAAATTTAATTGTTAGTTTTGCATTATTTTGACTAAAATCAGGTTCAATGTCAATTGACTTTACATCAACTTTAGCTGGATAAGTTAAAAATGCCCGTTTTTCTTCAGCCTGAGGTGAGAAATTGAAGAGTCCTGAATTTTCGTTAGATTCGGTCTTATCTAAAGCATTATCAGTATCGCCATTTGTATCGTAAGCAATTTTTGTTATGTAATATTGAGCAAAAGGATCTAATCCGGTTAGCGTAAATTTGAATGTTGTACTGTCTTGAATTGGCTCGTCTGCTGATTGTTTAGCTTGACCACTTGTTGCAGAAGTTTTTTGTAGCTCTGCTAATACATCCCGGATTGAGTCTTTTGCCTCATTACCATCGACAACTTTTTTAAACTGAATTTTTGCTTTTATTGATTTTTGACCGGCTTGAATGTGTTTAAATACATCTCCAGTATCTTTAAGATTTAAAATAAAATCATAATTTTCAGGGTTTGTATCATTACGGAACTGTAAAATTGAATTAACAATTGGTAAGGTAGCAAATTTTTTGGTTTCTTCAGTTACTTTTGTATCAAAAACAAAATTTAATGGTTTGGCAGAAGTTGTGCTTCGGCGACGTCTTGAGGACTGAGCTGCACCTGCTTGTTTTATTCCTAAAACACGAAATCCGGTACCTTTTTCAAGGCCTGTTAGTTCAGCTTTAAATTTAACATTAGCTTGGTCAGCGGCATCAAGAGTCAATGGAGCAGTTTTTTCAATAGTTGAACCTGTTTGGTAATAAACTAATTCTAACTTATCTTTATAGTCAACATGTTTTAAATACTCATCAGTTTTATCAAAAGTTAAAGTAATTGTTGCACTATCAACTTTTTTGTCATCAATATCAATGCTTACAATTTTTGCCGATTCAGGTCTAATGGTAAATTGACCACCAAATTCAACTTGTCCATTTCCAGCAACATTTCCTTCTATTTGTGTTTTTGTCCCTGGATCACTAAGTTTAATTGCAAAATCTGAAAAAACTTGATTTGAACTTGGATTAGTTTTTGTAGTTGGATCAACTTCGATCCGAGTTGCTTGAACCCCGGAAATTGTTTGCTGTGTTTTATCTATATCAGCTCAAGTTAGACTAAATAGTTTATAAATAGCATTTTTTTCTAAGTCTTCAAATTCAAAACTAAATTTAGAGTTTTTAATTTTTGCTTTTTTTGTAACATTATAAACTGTTTGCTGTTGAAGGTCTTCACCTTTTGCATCAACAACTTTTTGTAAAGTTGCTTCAACATCACGACCTTCAAATCCACCATTTGTGATATTTCTTCCGGCAAGTGGGTCTCTAATTGTAAAGCTAGCAAGATATTTTGTTTCAGAAATTTTATCAATTGAATAGGCAATTACTTCAGGTTTAGTTGCAAAATAAAGTTTTGATAAAACTTCAGGAGTTGTGGTAGCTTGATTTTGGGCTCCTTGGGCTGACTGAGGATCGCTAAATTTGAAAGTTTTTAGTCTTTTTGGTCCACCTTCAACTTCAGGAGTAATATCTTCTACTTTTGTAAGAACATATAAATTTCCAGGGTTAACTGAATTAAGACTAAGGTCAATAGTTGGCTTTGTGCCTTGACCTTGACTGGTTCCAAATTCTTGTTCGGTAGTTACTTGCTGACCAGTTTGACTATCTTGGAAAGTAAATTGAAGTTTTCTTTTTGTATTAGCACTACTTTGGTATAAAAATTGCTCATTTTGGGCAAAACTAACTGTAACATTAGCACTTGTATTATCAGATTTATAACTAATATCAGTAATTGTTGCTGATTCAGCATCAAGTACAAATTCTTTAGTTACTTTTTGATCTGGTTGGGTACCTGGTTGGGTAGGTTGGGTGCCTGGTTGGGTAGTAGCAGTAGTAGCACCGTCAAAGCCATCAACGGCTTCTCCGCCTTGAATTTGGTCAGGTTGAGGTTGGGTTGGCAAGCTGTCAAGAACTTTTAGCTCTTCAATTTCATATTGGCCAGCTTTTTCTAAACCACTAATGTCAAAAACGGCATTTCCGTTAATTATTTCAGCACTATAAACAGTTGGAATTTTAGGTTGAGGAGTTTGGTTACCTTTTGATTTAATTTTAATTTGTAAAAATTTATTATTTCAATTAGCACCATTGTCATTTAATTTAACATTAATTTGAACAGAAGTCTCAGAAGTTGAAATTGGCTTAATTTGGGCTAAACTTGGTCTTGGTGAGAAAAATTGTTTTTCAAAACCAGCCTGAGTATTTGGTGAGTTATCAAATTCAAATTTAAATTCTTGTTTTTTTAGATCAAGTTCATTTCGTACTTGGGTAGAGTCTTCTTTTAGTTTAATATTTTCAATTTCGTATTTATCTCCAGGAGATAAATTGCTTAAATTAAAGGTAATTGTTTTGGCTGATGTATCGACAGTTGCTTCAACTTGTTCAGTTTGGCTTGCTTGGGTTGATAAATTTTTATAGCTAAGCTCAATTTGTTTTCGGCCTAAATAGTCATCAATATTGTCAAGAGTAAGTTTAACATTTAAAGAGGTTGTCTGGATTGACTCAGTTTCAATTTTGACAATTTTTGCAGTCTTAGCTGTTGTAACAAATGATTTTTTAGCTTCTAAATCTGTATCAGTTTCAAGTAGTTCAATTTCTTCTTCTTGGATTGCGCTTTGGGAGTCAACATTAACTAAAACTGGATCTAAACTACGCTTAGAACGTCTTGAAGCAAAAGTCTGAACACCAGAATTAGCAGCGGGAGTAGTTTCTTTTTCAAATTTAACTGATTTAATTTTATATTTTGTTGCCTTTTCTAAATTTAAAAAGGTAAAATCATAAATTCCATTAAGGCTAGTCCCACTTAAGGTTAAATTATTACCTTGACCTTGAGGTTGACCTTGAGTTTGAGCTCCGTCAATTTTTTCTAACTCAACAATTAATTTTTTACCGGCAGTATATCTTCCATCATCTTTGAGTTCAAGTCTGAGACGGGCTTGGGTTTCAACTTCAGTATCAAATTCAATTTTTTTAATTACCGCTGCGGTTGCAATTATTTGGTCTTTATAAAAATCAAGATCATCTAAATAAATATCAACTTTTGGGGTGCTTTGTTGAGTAGCACCGTCTTGGACTTGTTCAAAGCCAAGAATTACATATTGTTGACCGTTTTCAAGACCTGTAAGTTCAAAAGTTGTTTTTTGGCTGGCAACATCAGTTTTTGCTTCAACAATTTGTTCTTGTTGCTCGCCACCATATTTTTTAAAGCGAACTTTGAGTTTGTTTTTGTTAAGAAAATCATCAAGCTTTTCGGTGTTAGTTGCCTGAGCATTTTGGTGATTTGGGATAAAATCTTTTCCAAATTCAATTTCAAATTGAGCTGTGTTTTTAGTTCGATTTGTTAGCTGAATTTTTGTAACATTAGCAGTTTTTGGAATAGTTTCAAATTGACTTTTCTCGGTTGAGTCAAGCAGTTTATCTTTAAAAGGAATTAAAATTGCGGTTGTATTGGTGTCGGCAAATTGAGCAAGGGAACGGCGAACTCGGGCATTGGCTTGGACAGGAGCAGTAGCTGGCGAAGTTGTTGCACCTTCAAGTTCGAGTGAGTTTTTGTCTATTTCATAAAGACCTTGTTTGTATAGGTCGGTAATATCAAATAAAATACGGGCACTATTTACTTTAGCACTAATTTTTCCTTCTTTAAAGTTAGCATTTGTTGCTAAATTCTCATCGCCATTTTTTGCTTTTAGACGGTATTTAAGTGTTGCGGTCTTACCATTATAAACACCTTTTGCATCAGCTAAAATGAAAGTAGCAATTACACGCTGCTCGTAAGAATTATCATACCCTACTTCAATAATTGCACTCTGAGTGAAAAATGAAGACTGACTTGAGTCAAATTTGTGATCAGCATCGCCAAATAAAATATTTCTTTCAGTAAGTACTCTATTTGTATCTTGAGTGTTTAGTTCAACTTCTTTTGTAAGAACAATCGAATTAATATTGTATTTTGAACCAATTTCAAGATCACTTAGTTCAAAAGTTAAAGAATTATCAGGGTTTTGGCTATTAGTAGTCTGATTTGCAAAAGCTGATAAGAGTTGTGATGAGCCAGCAAGAGAATAGTAAATTTTTACTTTGTCATTTCCAATTGCCTTAATTGTCTCAGGACTAAAAGTTACTTTTAATTTGGCGGTTGTTTGTTGCTCATCGAGATTTTCAATTTTAGTTAAAACCAGAGGAGCATGAACACCAAATATTTTCTGAGCCGGAGTTATTGTTTTTGAAACGCCTAGAATATCGGAGTCACCTTTTGATGACTTATAGTCTTCAACTTCGATTTTTTCAATTAAGTAGTTTTGTCCTTTTGCTAGTGAATTGACTTCTAAATTGGCAATTATTGAATTATTTTCAATAATTGCATCAATAGTCTTAGAAGTCCCGCCAGGTATTAGTTCTTTATAAGTTATTTTTGCTTTTTTTAGTGACTCTAGGATATTTTTAAAGGCAATATTAAGCTCAACTGCAGTGTCAGATTTGGTTGTATAAGTAATTGAACTAACAGCCGGACGGGTAGTCCAGGTTAGTTTATTTGTACTAATATTAGGACCAAAATTTAAAAATAATTTATTAACAAATTCGTTTGCAGAATCAGCAATTCCGACTGAGTCAATTAAATAATTAGTTCCGGGCTCAAGGTTAATTAAATCCCAACTAAGAACCAATTTATTACCATTAATACTAAAAGCTTGTGCTTGAGATTTAATTAAATTACTTGATCCAGCCACTTTAAAGTATAGAGTTGCAATTTTATCTTTAATAAAATCATCAACTGAATCAAGAATCATGCTAATGCGACTTTGATCTTCGCTAATTCGGTCAACAACAACTGATTCAACCATTGCACTTGTTGCATTAGTAAAGAACTTTTTCTGTTTTTGGTCAAAATTTTGGGCAAAGAAAATTTGACTAGTCTGAGGCTGACCGTTTTCGTCAAAATTTGTGGCATTTTCAACAATTTCAAGTGATGAAATTGTAAAGTGTTTTTCTTTTGGTAAATTTTTTGCCAAAGAAAATAGTTTGTTTCCAACAACTTGGGCTGAACTTGATAGCATTTTAGTTGGCTGGTCATCAGCGAAGAAATTAATTTTTACTTCTTTACCATTTAACATTAATGACTGGTCATTAAATTTAATATCAAAACTTGAGGTATTATTTGCATCAACAAAAGTTCTAATTCGGGCAATTTCGGGTGCTGAAATAAATGAAAGATTATTATTTGTTGAAATTGCCAAGGAGCCAGAGTTATTCCAAATTCGTGAAATTCAGAATTTGGTTCCACCAGGAATTTGTTTTAAATCTAAATTAGCAAAAACCTTATTGTTTTGGACTACTAAGCTAACATCATTTGCAACGCCAAATTGGAAATTATCTAGTTCGTCTTTGTAATAATATTCTAAATTAATTTTTTCATTTGGATTAATTTTAATATTTTTGTTTTCAAAAGCCAAAGAAATCTCAAGCAAAGCTGAATTTAGACCGTAGGCTTTTTGGCTAAGATTTAAAATTTTACCAGCAATTGGGCTTGGGGCAAAATAACGATTAGCCAAAGGCGAAATTGCCAAATCAAAAAGCTGATCAGGATCATCAAAGTAATATTTTGTGCCAACAATTTCGTATTTTTGGTTGCGATCTAAATTTCTGAGCACAAAACTAGCTTGTTTTTGGTCATTTTTGGCAACAAGTTGTCCTTTTGCTTCTTGAATTTTATTTGAACCAATTTCTTTGTAGTACAAAATTAAATTAGCTGAATCAAGTAAATTTTGTGAGTCAAATAAATCAAGATCTAAAATTGTATCATTTTCAATATCATAATGACTAAATTTTTCAACTTGATTTTTTGTTGAAAAAAACTGCGATGTTTTTGAAAAACTAAAATAATAACGCGGATTATTTGGGGCTACAAGTTGTAATTCATAAATTGAACCACCAAGCAAATTATCGGCATAAGTATGAAAAGTGTCAGTTTTTGGGTCATACTCGACTTTAGTTTTAACACTATAACGTGATTTTTGACTAATATAAACAAGTTCTAAATCAGCTTTTTTTGCTCAGTCAGTATCTTGTTTTGTTTTACCTTGGAGTTTAAAACTAAAATCACCTGAATTAGGACTTACATTGTCAGCAACAAAATTTTGGACATAGATTGTTTTTGGAGTAATTACTTTGGCAAGATAAGGCGAGAGCGAAACAATAGCACCGGTTAAAAAACCGCTGCTTGCAAGTAATTTTTTACTAAGATGGTTGTTAATTGTTTTATTGTTTTGGTATTCTTGATTTGCTTTTTTCATAATTATCTCCTTTAATTGGTTGAAATAAATTAGTTGTTTAAATTAATAAGTAATTCTAAGTCAGGCTTTATCATGTGATACCCATGGGACAAAATAAGGATTTTCAGCATCAACTTGGAGTCCATCATATCCTTTTATTGGGAAGAGGTATTTGTGGACTGGTTGTCCATTACCAGGGTTAAAGTTTTTATACTGTTGATTTTCAACATATTGATTCTGACCAACATCTTGCCTTAACGCGGGATTGAGGGTAAAGTTTGGTGGTAAATAAGGGAAAACTAGTAGACCCATGAAATTTAAATTTGCCCCGGCTTTTGGAAGTTCTTCTTCGGATCAATTAGGTGGAGCTAAATTTATATAAAGAGTCTGGTCATTAACGTTAATATCATCTTGTAATTTGATAGGAACCCCGTTTTTATTTCCAAACAAATAGATTTTACCTGCTTGATCGACAAAAGCCGCATAAGAAACTGTTGGTAAGATTTCCTGGAGTTTGACACCAAAGCCGATTCTGTTCTCTGGGTTGTTAAATTGAATTCTTAGAAATTTTGCGGCTGGGTCGTATGTAGCAGATTTTATACCAAAAGGATGACGAGTTTGTTTTTTAAAAAGATCATCTAAATAATTTTCTATGTTACGATGAGCATAAGGTATTCCGTAAATTTGATCGGCTATATTTTGATTAGCCATACCTGGATTATTGCCTTGTCCAGTAACAAGAGTTCTTACAGGTCCAGTTGGGCCGATAAAAAAAGTTTTATCATGGTTTAAGGTTCCAAAATCCCTATGTATTTTTTCAAAAAGCGATCTAGTGAAGGCGTCAATAATTAGTCCTTGTTGTGTATTTTTATCAAATTGTCTAACTTCTGAACCATGCCAAACATTTCCGGATGGATTTGCCCAAAAATTACCTCAGTATGGGTCTTCTTTTTGGATTATTGGCGAAGTCATAAATGTAAGATTTACATTGGGCGAGAAAACAGGTATTAATGGTTCGTAATCATTGTGTTGATTTTCTGGTTTTCATAGATCATTTGGGTTTAATAATTTTGGATAAATACTAATAATTTTTTTAGCAAAGGCTTGAGGATTTGTCCAATGATAAGTGATTATTAAACCAATTTTTGTTATTTTATCTTTAACTTCAACTTTCGCTAGTCTAATAGCATAAAATTTATCATTAACGGTGTTTATTTTTGGTTGTTGCCTTGGTTCTAAAGTTTTAGGGATCTTTTGGGTTAGCTCAATATATTCTTTATTTGGAGTAGTTAAGAGACTAGCAAATGGATTGGAAAGATCGTAGTCATAACCTTTTACATCAAAATCAAGACTATAAATAATACCTGAATCTTGCCTAAAACTATTATAATTGGTGGTACGGCTTACTCCAGCATCATTCGATCCATCAACTCCATATAAAGCTTGTCGTTGTGGTGTTGATTGATCTCGAATTAAGGTTGATTGAAGATTGAAAAAAATATTACTTGATAAATCAACTCAATTACCTAAACCATTTACACCTGTAATTTGAGCTTTACTAAATTTATTCCTTAATGGTGCCAAAAGATTTTTTGGATCTTCAAATTCCATTTCAATGTAAGCACCAATTTGGTTCAGTGGCTTAATTTCAGATTTTTTCAATAATATTCTGTTTGTATATTTGGCAAAATCATCAAGTTCGATTGTTTGAATTCTTGACACAATACTATTTTGAGCAGAAAAAGTACCACCAGAACCAACATAAGCTGGTCTATTTCTATTACGGTTTGTTGTCTGATTAGTATTAATATTAGTTATAAGTTTTGAAAACTCTGATGCTTCACGGGTTTCATTGTCTTTGAAGTATTTATACTGAATAGCAACACGCATCTTGTAATATATTAGCCAAGATGCATCACCTTTAAGAGTAAAAGCAAAATAACGACGATGAGGGTTTGGGTTTGTTAAGTGTGGACTGGATTTAAATACATCTGATTTATATTTTGTTAAAACTTGAATTCTATCGAGTTGTGCCCTGTGTTGTCTTAATCTTTCTAAACGTTGGGCAATAGCTTCTTTTATTTCGGCACCTTGTCTTTGAAGCTCAGCTTCATAATTTCTCTTATTACCACTAGTTGCAAGTTCTTTTATCAAATCAATCCGAATTTGATCTTGTTGGTCAAAGTTTTTTATTTCGTTTTCTATTGTTTGAATTTGTTTGTCAACTTCAGCTTGCTGAATTAAAAGTCGTTGTAGTTCAGGACCTTCTTCATACTCAGTTGGTGGACCAGCTAGTTCACGTGGATTATATAATTCAATAAAGGAATCTGTAAAATTTGGTTCATATTTTGCCACTTGTATTCAACTTGAGGCATCAGTAGGATTATTCCCTTTATCTTTATCCTCACTCCCCTCAAGAATTAATTTCCAATCTTTAATTGATGCCTCATCAATTGCCCGATAAGGATCATCAAAAGCAAAGTAAATAGTTTGTTCAAAAGTGTCTTCTTTTCCTGAATGATTATAGAAATTAGTAATTCCGGCCTTTACTAATGGAGGTTGAGCTAACTGAGTTGTAAACTCAAGATTATTAGTATTAGGGAGGGTAGTAGTTTGGGCATCATCAAGATTTAAAGTAATTTGACTTGAAACATCAGCATCAACTGTTTTAATTTGACTAATTTTATAAGTTGTTGAAGGATAAAGATTTTGATCATTAGCATCAGTAACTTCTTTATTATTTAGACTTGCAACAAGCGCTTTTTTGCTGCTATCGTATGTAACATTAAATTCGTATTCTTTTTCGGCTGCATTATCGCCTGTTGTTAGTTCTTTACCTGCAGGGTCAAGTGCTTTAAATTTAACTTTAATTCTTTTATTATTTAGTGATCACATTGAAACTGGATCTAAATTTAGAGTTAAATTTTCAGGTGCATATTCAGGTTTAGGAGTAGTACCTGTGCTATTATAATTTCTAGGCGCTTGGGTTAAAATAATTCTCTCAGGTGAAAGCTCAGTAAAAGGAGTTTTGAATATTTTTGGACTTGAACTAGCATTTTGTTGAGCTGATCCAGGTTGTTCTAATTTAAGTCTATAGTCTTGTTCACCAAAAGGGATTTCAAGATCTTGACCTTGAAGTTTCAAAATTTTGTACTCAACATTTGGAACTAAATTATCTAAATCATATTCGATTTCAAATCTTGATTTATCTTGAAATCTTGTAACTTGTGATTGAGTAATTAAAGTAATTGGAATTTTACTTGCTGTTTGTTGGTTTGGATCAGGTTGGATAGATAAAACAATTGGGTTGTTAACAACTCGATCAAAGTTAGCAGGATCACCTTTTAATTTAATTTTTAGTTTTGCACTTGTGTCTTTAAGTTCAGACACAACCAGAGATTCAATAACAGTTGGGATAATAACTTCTGATTCCAATATAGGAGCATAATCTAAATTATATTGTCTTTCAGGAACGGCAACTACAATATCTTGCGGCCTTGTGCCTTTAAGATCAGTATCTCTTGAGACTTCTTTGAGTACAAATTCAAAACCAATTTTGGTTCCTGGTTCGATTTGTGGAGCCCTTGCAGCTAAATCAATATCAACTTTATAAGGTGTTGCTTGTTTAGCTGGATCTTGGGTTACTGGTAGATTAGTAATTGTGGTTATATCAGTATTATTGTTTTTATTTTTAATTTTAACATCAAATTTTGCACCATTTAAAAATGAATTATCACTATCAAAGTAAAGACTTACATTTCCAAAAACTTTTGATCCGTCCTCTTTTGTAGGGTTAAGCCCTCCAGAATTTTGGCCTGAAGGCTGGGTGGTAACTATATTACCACCAGTAGTCCCTGTTTTTAAGTCTTTAACCTCTAAGTCAGCGAGGAAGATTTTTTGGACTGTTGGTGTAAATTTCAAATTTCTTGAGCTAGATAAATGATCAATTTTAACTCCACCAATTTCGAAATTTTTAATGTCATAGGTATGGAATCTATCAAGGTTGTTTAATTTAAAAGTAACTCTTCCAGTTGCTGGGTCATATTGAGATTCGGAAATAAAACTAATTTCTGATTGATCCGCTGCAGTTCCAGGAGCTGAGCCTGCTGGAGAGGCCGCTGTATTAGCATCTGAACGAATAATAGTAATTGTTGCAAAACTTCTTGGAATTTGTAAAAAATGTTTATTAAAAGTAAATTCTAAAGTTGCTGATCTACCATCGGCATCTGTATTGTCATCTTGAGAAAAATTAGTTGCTTCTTGATATGCAAATTGAGCTTTAGTTTCAAAAAATGGAATTTTTTGATCTACAGGTGCATTTTCGACCTCAACTGAGTCAAATTTGGCTACTTCCATTCTATTTGGACCTAATACTGTTGGTGTAACTGTATTTCTTCGGGCATCAACAGTTTTAATTATTAAATTACGATTTGAAGTTGATAGTCTACCCGCCCCTGGGGGTGGTGAGGTAGCTTCTTTAATTGTAAATTTAGTAATTTCGTAAGTTTTATTCGGGGCTAATCTAGCTTGACTTGTAGCTTGTGAACTAATATTATCAATTGTTACTCGTGAAATTGGACCGTCAGGAATAAAACTAAATTTAGTTACTTGAGGACGAGGAGTAGTAGTTCTTCTACCTGGAGGAGTAGTTACAGTCGGTTGGTCAAGTTTTTCGGTAATTTCCAGTTCAACTTTGTGTTTGTTTCTTCAAAGATATTCGTCTTTTTCGTCAAATTGGAAAATTACATTTGCTGCAGTATCTTGATAGGCTCCAACTTGGGAAAAATTAGTAAGTCAAGCTTTTTTTCCTGGAGTTGTAAACTGAGTTTTGTCAACTCTTGTAGTTTTATACTCAGAAAGTTCAATTTTTTGATCTTTATAAGCAAAAAATTCAATATTATAAAGTGAAGCTTTATTTAAGTTAGTTTCAAAGGTAGCAACATAAAAATGTGAAGCACCTGTTTGTGTTCTTGATTCATTTAATTTTTTAATTGAACTAGCTTTTCTTATTTGTTCATATTTTTTAAGAGACTCATTGTATAGTTGTACTCTAAAATTATTTTTATCACTATCTTGGTCTGATAGATCTTCTGAAGAAATAAAGTATGCATAAATTGTTGCATCAATTCCTGAAAACTTATCTTTTTCTTCAACATAAATTAACTGATCATACAAAGCAATTGGACTTGTTTGAATAATTGATGTTTCATTAATTGTTGTGTTACCTGATCTATCAAAAGTCGCTAAAGAATTGTAACCTGAGTTAAAATCAACAAGATTTTGATTTGGGCTTGCCACACTTCGTTTTGCCCGACCAGAAGTTGAGCTTGGCTTTTGAACTAGTTCAACTTTTGTGATTTTATAATTATAAGTTTCAAATAATTTGTTTGGATTAATTGTCTTGACATCAGTAGAAATATTTCTATTACTTTCGGGATCATTAACTTTAGCGTTAAGTGTATTTGTGTCAGCAGCAACTCTTAGTGTTGTTTTAGCCTCAGGTATAATAAGTGTTTTTTGACCAGTAGTGTAATTATCTGTAAGCTCAACGCTAACAGTTGAGTCAGAATTAATAATTCCGTTAACAGTTGAAGTTGTTACATTTCTATTTGTCTTATCAATCCGTTGGTATGAAACTCTAACGGTATAATTTTCTAAATATTGGGCAACTTGATCATCAAGGGTAATTTTAACATTAGCTGTTTTTTTGCTTGAATTATAGGCTGATTCAATTTTTTTAACACTAAAGCTTGTCGGGGTTGTTCGAAATAGTTTGTCTTCGTATTTAACTGACTTATCATCAAAGGCAATTACTTGTTCTGCGTTGTTATTATCTGCATAATTAACTGAAACAATTTGGTAATAATTTAGTGTTTTTAAATTATTTGCTCTAAAAGTATATTGCGAAGTACTTTGACCTGCTGCAGGACGACCAATTAGGTCTGCCTTATGTTCTTGACCATCGGTAATGTCAATATATTTTAATTTAATTGTTGGTGACTGAGCATCTAATAATAAAGTTGAATTTAATGTAATTCTTAATTCAGCATTAGTTCCTGAAAGATTAACTTTTTCAACTGCACTAATAAATGAAGCTGTATCAAAAGTAGTCTTAACTGCAGGAGCTGGGGCTGAAGCAGGTGCTGTTGGATCTTGAAGCGGACTTGTTGAGATATTTACATCCAAAAAGTTAGTATTAGCTAAGGTTGCCGGAGAATCAGCGGGAGAACCTGCAGGAGCAGGAGCCGGAGAAGTCGCGGCACCCGCAGGAGCTGGGGCTTGAGCATTATCTTGGAACTGACTAGCACCAGAAGAAGAAGAACTGTCAAAAACACTAAGACTACGACGAGAACGAACCAAAGGAACAAGATTTGAAGACTGACTTGCTGAGTGTATTTTGGTTGAATCAGTTGAAGTTACTGTATTTAGCGGGAAATATTTAACTACTTTTTGGTTTGCATCAACATCTGGAATAAACTCAAGCTTTGAAATTTCAAAACGGCTTCCTACCGGAACCTTATTTGCTAGATTATCCTTATTAATTCGAAAGACAGCAAGACCATCTTGGTCAACAGTTGTCTCAACACTAAGATCAGGATCATCGGCACCTGCGGCTTGGAATTTTTTAAATGTTAGTCTAACTTTATTGTTAACTAAAAATCAGTTTTTATTAATATCAAAAACCATTCTTAGAACCGCACCATGACGTTTAAATTCAGTTTGGGCAATATAATTAGGAGTAACATCCCGAGCAGTTGTTGCAAATTCTTTTTGGCTTTCAGTAAGAGTATTTAAAAATCCAAGGCGAACGCCGTTGACAAAAATATCAACAATTGAATAAACTGTATACTTTTCTAAATCTTCTAATAAAAATTTAACAGTAGCCACGTTGCTTTGCTCATCAAAACTAATTTGGGCACCTGCTTGCGAAATTGCACCGGTACGATTTGACTTTACAACTAATTTTATGTCTGCAGCTGCACTGGCAGCTTTAGGACCACTGACATAATCTTTGAAAAATTGTTTTGGGTCTTTAATTTTAAGTTCAATACCAGCTTGAGTATCGGTTAAATTGGTTTGCTCGAGGGTTAAGCCAGGCATTTTTGTTGCTAATTCTTGTTCCAATAAAGTTTTGTCAATTTTAATTTCAGAAATTAAAGACTTTGTTGAAAAGAGTTTTTTGTGTTTGTCTTCAACTTCGGTTTTGTCAAAAACTACATTAATATTGTTTGCAACTGGACTTGCCTCAGGAGCTGAACGCCGAACACGACGACCGATTGAACGAGTACTGCGAGTTAGTACTTTTTTAGATAGTTTTAAATCTTTAACTTCATAAGTACTTGCCTCATCAAGACCATCAATTACAAATACAGCCTGGTTATTTGAAACAATAACTTTGCTTGATTTTTTAATTTCAGTGTCTTTAGTTTTTAGAACATATTCAAGTTCAGCATCAAATTGTTCATTTAAAATATCATCATTAACTGAGTCAAAAAAGACTGTAAGTTCAACACTTGTCTCTGAGACATCAACATAAGAAATATTTTTAACACTAACAGTGGTTAATTGAGTTACAAATTCTTTAGGTTGATCAACTATATTTGCTGCAAAAGGAATTGAATAAATACCATTTGGCCTAACAACAGAAATTGAACTAACTTCGTATTTTGTTAGTTTTTCTAGATTGTTATTAAATTCAAATTCAACTGAAGCAGAAGTCTTAGGAGTTTGGCCAGCAATTGAATTTTCGGCTTTAATTTTTGCTGAAGCCAGTACTATTTTTCCAGTTAGTTTGTTAATTAATGTTAATGTTGCAAGTTGGTCATTTTTTAGTTTTAGAATTTCATTATTTGAGTTAGAAAATTCAACCTTAATTTTTGCTGACTGTTGTTTGTCAATTCCGTTTGTAGAATCTGCTGGATTAAATACAATACTTGAGACAACAACGTCAGTTGCAAATTTTAGAGTTTTTTGGTTTGAACTAGCTGTAATTTCAGCAGATTTTGAATCAGTTTGGGCTAGAAAATCATTAACTATTTTAAATTTAGGACCACTTGTTTTATTTACTTCATTAGTTTGGACATCAGATTTGTTCGCCAAACTTAAAAGGGCGATTTTAAAGTCTTTACCTTCAGCAAGACCTTCAAAAGTAATTTCAGCTTTTAGCCGTCCGTCGTCTAGTTTTTGAATTTGAACTGTTTTTTTAATAGTTGAATTTTGTGCAGTGGCATCAACATTAACCAGTTGGGCTACCGGATCACCGTCTTGCTTAATTTCAACGTCAATTTGTTTACCAGCTAAATAAGAATCTCTAATTGGGTCAAAATAAATTTCGGCCTTAACTGAGTTTTGTTTAATATCTGAATAGACAAGATTTTTAACTTCAATACTGTCAACATTTACAACAAAACTTTTAGTACTGTCTTCAGTAAAGTTATTGTTATCTTTGTAAATTAAATAATCAGGACGAGAATAGTCATTTACTGAAACTAACTCATATTTTACTGCTCGGTCAAGATTTGAAAAAGTAAATTCTGCTTCAATTTGATCACCTTTTTCTGACGCTGTTGCACTTGAGGCTACAATTGCGTTAGTTTCAGTGTTTTTTATTAAAAGGGTTAGCTGTTTTCGCTGGCTAGCAACTTGCTGCAAGAGTAACTTTTGGGCGTCGGCAAAAGTTAGCTTTACTTTAACAGTTTCATTTTCATTTGAAGTAACTTGGAAAGTTTTTAGCTCAGGAGATGAGTAGAATTTTTCGGATGCAATACTTGTTTTTTCAAGATCTAGGCTGTAATTATCAAGCCTTTTTTGGAATAAAAAGCCAACTGAGGTTTGAATATCTTTATTTTTTGTCTCGTTAGTAATACTTAAAATTGAATATTCTGAACCAGCCTCAACTGCTTGGTTAAAGTCTAATTTTAATACTAAATTTGAATCAACAGTCCCGCTTGCCTCGATAGTTTTTTTCTCTCTTGAGTTTTGAAGAACAACTTTGATACTGTCGCCAGTCAAAAAAGTATCACTAACTGGGTCAAATGACAGTTCAATTGCCATTTTATCGTGAGACTGGGCAGTTTGGACTACTTTGATAATTTTTGCTGTACTTGCCACGGTAGCAAAATTACGCTGCTGAGCAGATTCTTCTTTTAATTGCTCGTTAAATTCAATTTTTTGACCGTCAAGCAAAATCTCACTAACTGTATAGTGGCTTAATTTGTCAAGATTTTGAACATTAAATTCAACTTTGTTAAGTCCGTCTTGGAATTTAATTTCTTCAGCTTGGGCTGAGGCAACTGTTCCAGTTGCGTTATTTTTTAAGAAAATAACAGCTTTTTTTAGTGATAAATTTGCTCTTTTATTGTAGTTTGGATCTTTTGTGGTAAAATTAACAGTCAATTTTGCACTGTCTTGGGTAGGCTGAGCTGAAATTGAAGCAATATCACTTAGAGTATAAAAATAAGGTAAATTATCAGTTTCTTGTTGGTTTAGATCAATAAATTTATACTCTAAATTATTAAAAGCCTCGTCTTGGCCTGGAGCTGGATCTAATTTGAAAAAAGTATATTTTTTCCCTGGATTAAGATTGTCTAGTTTAACTGAAAGGATATTGTTTGTAAGAACTGAATATTCAGGAGTTGCTGTTGAATCTAAAGGTTGGGATTTAACTTCTTGGTCGTCTTCAGATTTAAAAATTGCATTAAATTTTTTGCCATTTAAATAACGGTTGAAATTTGGATCAATATAAATTGAAGCCTTAGCGTCTGTTAAGCTAATTGACTCAAAGTTTGCCCCGATTATTTTAACTTTTTGGAAGGTGGTTGTAAATCTTGCATTTAAGTCAAGAATTCCTTCTGAACTGAAAAAGTCAGTTTTTCCGAGTATTTCAACATCAGCAACTTGGTACTCAGTTTTAGGATCAAGATTTTTAAGATCAAAATACATAACAAGCTTGTCGTCTTGTAACTCGTGGTAGCTTGGGTTAGCCCCAATAGGAACTGAATTTTTCAAGTTAGCAAGATTTAAGTTAATTGTTTCGGTTAGGTTAGTAAAGCCTGGCTGACCAAAGACTATTTTGGCATTTAAGTCTAAATTGGCGTCTTGGATATTTTTAAAATCACCATTAATTGTTACCTTAGCACGCGCACTTGTCTGGTCAACGTTTTCAAAACTGATGTCGGAAACATAATATTTGACAAAAAACTCGTCTAGCGGTAAATTTTGCTGTGTTTTTTTGTTAGGATCAAAATTGATTGCAACAGCAACCTCGGGATAGTCAGAAATTACGATTTTTTCAAGTTTGTATGTTGTTGAGCTCTCAAAGTTTTCAAGTTCAAATTTAATCTCAGAACCCTGAGGAATACTTGCTTTTGATTTATAGACTTTTTGGGGCTCATCTTTTTTGTGATAGTATAAATAAAGCTCTTTGTCGTTTAAAAAAGATGAATCAAGACCAAAGCCAAAAGTGTATTCAACTTTTGAGGCAAGAATTTTTGGCTCTAATTTAATAAAAGTCTTAAGATCTGAAATTGAAGTAATAAAATTACGACTTGGTGAACCAGTCTCGAGACTGTTATCTCAAGCTAAATTTAAATAATCATAGCCATCTCTGTTTTTAGCAAAAACAGAATTTTGACTTAGGCTATCAAAGACAACCTTGCTAAGACCGTATTTTGTTTTATTTGTAAGTCCTTTTGGTTCAAAGCTAATTTGGTAAGAATTTGTCTGATCTGTTTTTCTAAAAACACCACTAACTGGCAAAATTGAACTGTCATCTAAATATAGATGGGCCTTAGTTCCTTCTAAATTATCAACTGAGACAACAGATAAGTCAACTTTAGAAAAAGTCGCTCCGGTAGCAATTTTGGACTCAACAATTGCCGCTGGTGTATGAAAGTTTTTGATGAATGTTTGGCCAAATTCAACTTTGGAAGACTCGAGCTCAAAACTCTCGATTTGATAAGAAGAACCTGGAGCTAAATTATTAAGGTCAAAGCTTGCTAAATTAGCGGCAAAAAATGAACTGACACTAAATTTTTGGTCTGTTAAAATGTTTGTATAGTTTAGTTTTATTGGCTTGTTTTCCAAATTAGGGCTTGAGTCCAGTGTTGAAAAATTAACTGTAAGTCTTTTTGAGTCAAAACTTAAATTTTGGTCAATTAAAGACTCAGCACGATAATTATATTTGCCGGTTGTTGCCTCAAAAAGTTTTTCTTTTTGGGCATCTTGTTCGTAGTTAATCTGGGGAGCTAGGGCAATTTTTTGCATTGGCACAAGTGGAATATCACTAGCCGGGGCAGAACTGTCAACATAACGAATTGCACTAATTTTATAATCCATTCCCGGGTGAAGATTTTCGAGGCTAAATTCAGCCACTCCGTTTTTAACGGTCGCTGAATCAACATAAGAAGTGTGAATTTCTTGGGAATTACTTAGTGGGTCAGTGGGTGCTGACTGATTTTTTAGGACATAATAATACTCTAAGGCAACTTTTTTGCCCTCAAGATTAGCAGCCTCGTCAGCAAATTTTAGTGAAACTGAGGCACTAGAAGGAGTTTTGGTTTGAAAGTTAATTGTTGAAACTGCAGGCGGAGTATCGACAAAATTGGTAACATTTTGACCAAAGGCAATTACTTTTTTGGCAGAAAATCTTTTTTGCTTTTTATCATCAAGATAAACTTTTAGATAGTATCTTTTTCCAAAACTAAGACCATTATAATTTGAAGATAGCCGTCAAGTTCGACTAAATTCATCATAAATGGCTTTGTGTGAAACAATTACGTCTTTTCCTTGCTCATCAGCTGTAAAGTCAACATTTAAATCTTGATAATTTAGTTTATATGAATCTAAATCACTTAGGGCAAATTCAAGTTCATAGCCAATATTATCACGATTAATATGTTTAAAATCAACAATATTATATTGAAGTGTATTTCAAGACTTTAAAAGGAAAGGAAGAAAACTGAGTGAACCAATACTAAGACCACCAAAGGCAAGCAGCGAAAGTATGATTGCACGTTTTTTAGTTGCTTTCATTAATTTTTTCTCTTTTTTTGTTAGATTTTCAGCCATAATTACTCCTCTTTTTATATAATACAGATTTTGTTTTAATTTTACCATTTTTTTGTCTATTAATGACAAAAAACAAAGCTTGAAATTATTTCAACTTTGTTTCTTTAAATAAAAAATAGATAGGTAAAATAAATTTTAGACTTTACTAGATATTTCAATAGTATGTCTTAATTATACTAAAATATTTTAAAATCCAAAGAAAATATTAAAATATTTTTAGCAATCAAACATTTTAGTAATATCTCGATAAGTATGACCTTATTATACCAAAATACTTTAAGATCAAAAGAAAAAAGTAAATAAAAAAATATTTTTAGTAATCAAAGATTTTAGGCAAAAATTAATCAGCAAAAAAATTTTTAAAAAAAATGCTTGGTCAAAAATAAAAATAAGTTATAATTACACACACTAAGAATAATTAATAAATTTTGATGTTAAATTAAGGGGGAATTAGTTATGTTTTTTGGTTAAAAAAATCAGAAAATGCGAATTTTTCGTCATATTTTTAAATATGATGCAATGCCTTAAATTTAACCGTTTAGAAATCTATAAATTTATGGCTTTTAGTTATTGTTCTTTCAAAACTTCATATGTTTTTTAGGCTCAATGTAAGTAAAAACGAGTTTTCTATTTACATTGAGTTTAAATAGTAGTTGTATTTTTTGATGATTTTTGTTAGTGTTTTGAACTAAAAAAGCAGTTTAAAAATTCAATAATTTTGCTTCTTAAGTTAAAATTTTAGCTTTTTTAGTTTGTTTTATTTGATTAATAAGCAGATTTTTGTTCGTGAGTGTTAGATTTAAAATTCAGTGTTTTTGCTTTGATAGTTATTTTTTTGACTTTGCCAAAAAAGTTAAAAAATCCCCAAAATAAACCAAAAAAATCAACCTTAGTGTTAATTTTTTTGTCCTGGTTTAGTATCAAGGTATTTTGACCTAAATTGTAAGTTAAGTGTATATGTTGCGCTTGAACTTACAATTTAGGAACTTGAGGAAACTCAAGTTTTTTGCTATAATTAAACAGGATAAAAAGGCAATAGGGGATTGTGTGAACATATCGTATGAGCCATTATGGAATCTTTTGAAATCAAGAAATATGAACAAAAAAGATTTATTAGAAAAAGCAAATTTAACAACAAATTGCATAGCTAATATGGGAAAGAATGAGTATATATCACTTAGAAATATTGAAAAGATATGCGAAGCACTTCAATGTAATGTAGAACAGGTTATTAGTTTTAAAAAATATGAGGGTAATGATATGTTAAAATTTTTTGATTTTTGTTCAGGAATTGGCGGAGGAAGAATTGGATTAGAAAACAATGGACTAGAGTGTGTTGGTCATTGTGAGATAGATGAAAAAACTGCAGAAACTTATAAATTATTTTTTGATGATGGTAGAAATTTTGGAGATTTAACCAAAGTTAATATAGACAAATTACCTAATTTTGATTTTATGATTGCAGGATTTCCGTGCCAAACATTTTCAATTGTAGGTAAAAGGGCAGGGTTTGAAGATGAAAGAGGACAGATAATATACTCCTTAATTGAAATTATGAAACAAAAAAAAGTAAAGTATTTTATTTTAGAGAATGTTAAAGGATTGATAAATCATGATAAAGGAAATACTTTTAAAACAATCAAGGAAGCACTTGAAAACATAGGGTATAATATCTACTATAAAGTCTTAAATAGTCTAGATTTTGGCGTTCCTCAAATTAGAGAGAGAATATATATTGTTGGTTTTAAAAAAGGATATGATAATGGTATGTTTGAATTTCCTATCAACAATTTATCAAATAAAGATTTTTCTTGGTTTATCGACGAAGATAATAACTTGGAGTTAGATATTTTAGATAAAACATTTCAAAAGTATTTATCAAATAAATATAATCAAAACAAGATTGCTAATGAACAAGTGTTAAGTCTAGAAAATTATGTCATTGATTGACGACAATCTGATTTGCGCAAATATGATAAAATCTTTCCAACATTAAGAGCTGGAAGACACGGATTACTTTATATAAGAAATGGGAAAATAAAAAAACTTAGTGGATATGAAGCATTGTTATTACAAGGTTTTCCAAAAGATATTGCAGAAAAAGTAAAACAAAATGGATTAAATAATAATAAAGTATTATCTCAAGCAGGAAATGCAATGACGGTAAATGTTATAGATGCTATTGCTAAAGCAATGATTAAAAATATTAGAGGTTAGGTTAAGAATATGGGTGAAATTGATAAAGTAAAACTAGGGTCGAAAACTGCAAAAGACGGATTTAGAAATGAACAACATATAGCAGATAAATTTAATGATTGGCAAAATGATGATGAAGCTAAAGAATGGTTGACAATTATGGGCTATACTTTAGAAAAAATTGAATATGTAAGAGCAATTGTTATTAGAGGATATAAAGCTGATTTGAATGTAAAAGTACAAGTTAAATTAAAGGATGCACTTGATATTGAAAATATACAAATAAAACTTGTAAGCAATAAGAAAGGGTTTAATCAAATAGATAAAAGATGATTAAAAAGTTATAACGAATTATGGAATATTCCATTGAATGTATATAAAATCTTGCGATATTTTACTGGAGAATTAAAACCTTATAAAGATAATGTTAGAGATAATAGAAGAATGTTTATGGACGAATTAACTGATGAAGAAAGAAACTTAGTTTTAGATTGGTTAAATAACAATAAGTTGTTAATAATATCTGATATATTAAAGGGACGAGGAGAATTTTCAGCAGAATGGGTTTTAGTTGCACAAAAATTACAAGAAGATGCTAGATGGGTTTTGAAAAATATAAATGAAGTAATAAATCATTATTTTGCAGATGGTAAAGTTGAAGTAAGTCCTGGAGGGTCGATAAAACTTGGTAAAGTTACGCTTCAAAGAAAAGGCGGGGACAATGGAAGACCGACTGCAAATATGTTACAATTCAAGATAGATCCGACAGAACTTTTTGATATATAAATTGTCAAGACGATTAGATAAAAATCTAGTCGTCTTTTTTAATACAAGAAAGGACCAAATATGCAAACAGAAAACAAGAAAAAAATAAAATTAAATATAGAAGAACAGCTAAAACAGGAAAAAAATAAAACACTAAAGTAAAGTGAAATTAAACTATCAGAACAAAAGAAATAAAAAAAAGAAAATGAAATGGTAAGAGTATAAGAAAAATTACAAGAACTAGAAAAGAAGATTATGAAAACTATATATAGAGGATAATCAATATAGAAAAGGGAATAGATCATGAAAAAAGTATTAGATGAAATATAAAACTTATACTTAAATAGGCCTTGTAGTCTTTTGAATCATATGTTGACTCAAATGTTAGAGTGAATATAATTATAAATATATCTGTTAAAGTAAATTTAACGGATTTTTTTATTTGCATAAATACCGATAAAGAGTGAAAAACTTACAATAATGTGATATAATACACAAAATATAGTAATTTGGAGAGAGAAGATGAAAATTTCCTATAAACCATTATGGCATATGTTAGTTGAACGAAAAATGAATAAAGAAGATTTGAAAAAAGCTTCTGGTATTAGTAGTAATATTGTAGCTAGAATGGGAAAAGATGAAAGTGTAAGTTTAGAAACGATAGTAAAAATATGTACCGCACTAGATTGTAAAATTGAAGAAGTGGTTGAAATAATAAGGGATACAAAGATTTAAAATGAGTAAGAATCTTAAATTTATAGATTTATTTTCAGGAATAGGCGGATTTAGGTTAGCGCTTGAAGAGTTGGGATTAGAATGTGTATTTAGTAGTGAAATAGACGAACATGCAATAGAAATGTACAAAGCTAATTTTGGCGATAATTCTAAATGTGATATTACACAATTAAATCCAGATATATTGCCTAATTTTGATATTCTTTGTGCAGGATTTCCTTGTCAAGCTTTTTCAATTAGTGGAAAGCAAAAAGGTTTTGAGGACAAAGTAAGAGGAACTTTGTTTTTCGATATTTGCAGAGTATTAAAGGAAAAAGAACCTAAAGCATTTATTTTAGAAAATGTTCAAAATTTAGAAAAACACGATCAAGGAAATACTCTATTTATAATGATAAAAACTTTGAATGAACTAGGATATTCTGTTTCATATAAAGTTTTGAATGCTAAAGATTTTGGTGTACCTCAAAATAGAGAAAGGATAATAATAATTGGAAATAAAGAGGGTAAGGTATTTGATTTTAGTGATATACAGAAAAATAAAGTAAGTTCAATGTATGAATTTCTTGATAAACAGGGTGAATTTGAATACTTAGATGAAACAGACTACACCTTAATAAAAACAGAAAGAATTAAGACGCAAAAATCAGGGCTTATTTTTTGTGGGCATCGAAATAAAAAAATTCGCACAATTGGAGTAAGAAAAGGAACAGAATATTTATCAAGAACTCATAAACAACCAAACAGAATTTATTCTGCTGAGGGAATACATCCAACAATTACTTCTCAAGAGCAAAGCGGAAGATATTTTATTTATGTTGATGGTAAAGTTAGAAAACTGACACTTAATGAATGTTATAAGTTTATGGGATTTCCAAATGACTTTATAAAGGTTGGGACAAAAGCGAAATTGTATGAAAGAATAGGGAATAGCGTTTGTGTACCAATGATAAGAAATGTTGCTAAAGAAGTAATAAATCAATTTTGGAATGAAAGTGAGGGCAATGAAGTGAATGTGAGTGAGTTTTTAGAAAAAACATATAATGACAGTTTGTCAATTAAGTCCTTAGATGAAATTGATTTAACAGATACTCAAAAAGATTATATTAAGTCAATTGTTAAAAAAGAGGAAACCTTAAAAGGTGTATATACTGTCTTAATTACAAGTTTAGTGTATAAATGTTTGCATATGGAACAAGATATTAGATTACATCAGGCAAATATGGACAATGGTTATAGCGGAAGAAGTTTTGATACTAAATACATTACTCCATTTATGAAACAGAAGCAGTTCTTAGGAGCAATGAAAGAGTCAGGATGACTAACAAGAAGTCTTGAACAGAATATACCATACAACTTAGACTTTCCAGGTAAGATAAATGATAAAGTGGTTAAAGACGCTTTCTTAAAGATTTTAAATGATATAGAAGAGAATGGGGCTAAACCACAAAATTATTTAATGGGAATCTTTCATTTGAGCATAAAAGCAAGGGAACTTAAATCTATTAGAGTGATAAACCCGGTAGAAAGAGAATCGAGTTTGAGTATAAATGAGATAATAGATTTGTTAGAAAAACATTTTTATTATAATTATAAAAGTAGAGGAGCTTCCATATTGCCAGTAGTTGCACTATACAGTGTCTATGAATGTATAACTAAAGAGTTAAAAAGATTTGACGATAAATTTTTACAGCAAATATCATCTCATTATAGTTCTGATAGAAGTAGTTGAAATGCTGGCGATATTGTAGTTATAAATAACGATGGAAGTTTATATGAAGTTATAGAAGTAAAGTTTGATATAGCACCAGACTATATAATGTTAGATGATGCCTATAAAAAGTTTTCTAATACAACAATACAAAGATATTATATATTAAGTACATTGGCTCCTAAAGATGATGAATTAGAAATAATTCATGATTTAGTTGAAAAAATTAAAACTGAACATGGGTGTCAAGTAATTATAAATGGTGTATTTCCGACCTTAAAATATTATTTAAGATTGTTAGATAATACAGATTTATTTATACAAAGGTATATTCATAACATACAAACTCATCCAGAAATAAATGCAGAACACAAAATAGCTTGGAATGTATTAACAAAAGAAAAAATATAATACTAAAGGCGATTAAGAAAAAAATCTTAGTCGCTTTTTCTATGCTTAAAATTCAAAAGGAGAAAAATTGTGAAAACTAAAACTCCCGAATTTCCCGGTTTGATAAGATAATCTATTGAAAAGTATTATTAGAAGTTTATCCTGAGTTTCCCAGTTTGAAGGCAAAAATTCACTTTTTAGTGAATACAAATATAAAAAAATACCGGTAAATCGGTATTTTTTTATCGTAAAACCTTATTTTTTATTAATTCCGTTTAATTACATTTTTAAATTAATTTTTATGGTATAATTATAAATTATGAAAAAACAAAATTTGGTTTTATTTAATGTTTGAGGAAACTCGAAAGATAAACTATATAAATATGTTGGCTGAACACAAGGTTACGGTAAAGCTCCAAAACGGTGATTTAGTTTAGGAAATGTGCAAAATTTGGAAAAAATTAATCCAAATGCTATTCAAATTATCAAAGAAAAGTTGAAATTGTTTTCAAATTTAGATGACATGAATAAAGTCAAGATTGCTTTGCTTGATTCTATTAAAAATTCCACCATAATCGAAGGTTCGGTTTTTGTTGGTGGGGAATTAATTGAAAAACTTATTGAAAAGCACAATATTTTTGAATCACTTCCTAAAAGTAGACATAAAAATATGAAAGAAATTTTTAACTACTTAATTTCAAAACGGATCACTGATCCTGGCAGCATTATTAATGCTTTTGATAAAAAAGATGACTACTCAAATCAAATAAATACTTCCAAAAATAGCTTTTATAGACTCTTAGATCTTGTCTTTGAGTCACAAAATCAACTTTTAAATAGTGTCAACAAAATGGTAACAAGTGAACTTGGAAAAAGGGACAATGAATTTTATTTTGACTCATCAACAGTCTATTTTGAGACATTTGAAAGAAATGGATTAAGAATTCCTGGTTATTCTAAAGATGCTAAATTCAAAGAAGACCAAATTGTCATTGGCTTAGCGTGTGATAAAAATGGTATTCCTTTTCATATTAAAGTTTTTAAAGGAAATACAGCCGATTCTAGTACATTAATCCCTTTTGTATTAGATGTTGAATCCAAATATAATATCAAAAATATGACAATAATCGCTGATCGCGGCATGTCAACTGCTGCAAATATTCGATTTCTTGAATCAAGAAACTATAATTTCATTATTTCTTATCGTGCAAAGGTAGGAACTCAAAAATTTAAAAATTATTTACTAGATCCTAGCGATTATGTTAATGTAAGTGCGGATTTTAAGTATAAAAAAGAAGAATTTTATTCATCTTATAAGAATAAAAGATACACCGAAAATATTAGAAGAAGAATTATTACTTACAGTACAAAAAGAGCGATAAAAGACAGAAAAGCTCGCGAAGAGCAAATCCAAAGTTTTATCAAAAAACAAAATAAAGACGGTTTTATCGAGGTAAACAAATTGTTTGGTAAAAAACCTAAATATTTTAAGGAAATTTCAAACATGAAATTTGAATTAGATCAAAGTAAAATTGACAAAGACAAACAGTTTGATGGTTACTATGTTTATGAAACAAATATGCTAAATTTGAACGTCTTAGACATAGTTGAAAAATACCAAAAACAGTGGAATATTGAAGCTAATTTTAGAAGTCTAAAAGGTTTGTTGAATATTCGGCCCGTATTTTTAAGAATTGACGAGCATATCCTAGCTCATACACTTTTGTGTTTTATCTCGCTAGTTATTTTAAAAACTATAATCTTTAAAATCAACAAACATATCAGCGATAACAAGTTATTTGAAAACAATCAATTAACTGAGGTTGGTTTAGTAACGATGTTACAAAAATTGAGACAAAGGGTTGAATTTAACACTTTAGATCAGCAAATGATATTTAAAAATCGCGATGGTGTCCCTAGTGATCCGAATATTTGAAATAGGTACGATTTTTACTTTAATATCTTAATAAATAGGTAAAAAAAATTGTAATTAACTTTTAACAAAAAATTTAAAAAACTGCCTAAAACCAGATGCTTTTTTAAAATTACCTTATGAAACTGGGAAACTCGGGATTGAAAAGTATTATTAGAAGTTTATAAAAATGAAAATAATTTTTAAAATTACTAAAAGAACAGCATGTCTGCTGTTCTTTTTTCTTTGTGTTTATATTATTAAAATTATTCAGGTAGTTCAGGCGGTCTGAATGGACCTAACATTGCATAGTAATTAAGTGGGTCGTATAATAGTGGATGACCAGTAACCTTGTGGGTAATGGAGATTATTCAAGAAGATTTGTGTTGTTGATTTTCAAAACCTTGGGATTCTCATCTTTGTTCCCACCAATTTCAATGAAGAGTGGCTCTAGATAATTCTGGAAAATTATTCGATCCTTCCTTATTTTTTATATATAAGATATCTCAATCGTCACTAGTATAAGGAGTACCACCATGACCGCCTATTCCTGTTTGTATTCAAAAGTCGTAGTTATTATTTTGCGATCTAGGAAGTGCTCTATTTAAAAAGAAGACATCATTAAGAACGCTATCATTTGTTGTCCATTCAAATGAGGGCGCAGATCAGAACACTTTTGAAATATTTTTTGGAAATTTGTTAATTCGAGGAATTAAATTATCACTATCAAACTGTTGGCCTCATCTTCGGTTTCATCTTTCCCAATAATTTCGTCCTTGATTTACTATGGATTTAGCATCATGGGGTGTAGCGGTAGTTGTATATGGCATCACGTGCCCTGTGAGTCCATAAGGTGAATTTAAAACAAATGAATAAGTTGATGACAAACTACTTATACTGTCCGTTTTGAATTGTAGCGATATTGGCAAATGAACAACTTCCCCGGCTGGATATCAAAGTGGTTTAGCATTTCTGAACTTTTCAGGGAGTTGGAAAGTTCCTAAATTAGTTTGAACTCTTCAGTAAAGTGTCAAATATTTTATTCCAAGCCCAACATCAGTTTTTGTCCTAATTGCAACAGGCGGTTCGGGAACATCAAGTTCTCGAAGCTGAGTTTGGCCTCAATTTCTGTTGTCGAAAATTCCTCTGTTAGGCACACCAAGAGTGCGACTAAAATTCAAATTATTAGGTCTTTTATTAATAACAACTTTCAGCCAATCCTGTTCATCATAAGGTGTTAAATGTGGGAATTCCCCAAAAGGATTGTAATCTTTCCCAGTTTTTTGAATTAAATCAAGTGGATCATAAATTGCATAACTAAAGCCAATTAGCCCTGGATTCATATAGTCAACATTAGTTGGAGTTACAATAGCCGCACTAGATTGGATTCTAAATGTTATGGATTGGGGTTGGGCGGGGGTAGATGTGGTAATAACACCAGGCTGAGTGCTTTGAGCACTATTCACATCCTTGCTAGGATCAAGATGATAATTATTTATATCTTTCATTGTGATTTGAATTTGCGCACCAACAATTGATTTTAAAGATTTTGGCTGCAACTTAAATGTTGCCGTTGTCTTTAAGGGGTCTCACTGTAGGTCGGATAAGACAACATCACCATTAAATTGACCTCTTTGTTTTTGAGAATAACTTCCTGTATTAGTTAGCTCTTTTTCGACCGGTTGTTGAGCTGCTGTTTGTCGACCGCTGTGCGTAGTATTAGGTATTAATCTGACTTTAAGATTTTGCTTTAATCATTCAAGATTTATCGCTGTTCCAGCTTCTTTATTAAATTTGACATAGATTTGCTCGCCTTCATAATAGTCATATCTTAGCGGGTGAGATCAAGCTGACTCAAGACTAACTGGCACATTAAGTGGGGCAAAATAAATTTTGTCTTGATTACTTCCGCTTCTAGAATGCTGCTTAACCGGTAGGCCATCAACTGTTTTAAGGTATTGCAATAGTTGATCACCATTATAATTAAGACTTTCAATTTTATGATTTTCATTTATCCTAAAATCACTAGGAGCAATTTGGGTTACTTCATAAATTGCTCCTGGTTCAAGATTTGAAATATTAAAAGTTAAAGTTTGAGTTTGTGGATTAATTAAAACTGGATTTGAACTTATATCTTGAATACCCAAATCTTCACCTTGATATATAGGAAAGACTTTTTTGTATAATACCGAAAAAGGAACATCAGCAATTGAATCAGCTTGTTTTTGATTTTTTAGTTTAACACTAAGATTTACAGTTGTGGTTGAAATTGGCTTTAGGGTTACCGCACCACTATCAGCTAAATTTAATTTTTTAGCTGTTGTTCGAAACTCTCGCAGATCCTTTTTTGCCCCTGAGGCAATTTCGGGAGCAAATGCAACAGTTAAATCTTGGCTAAGTTGGTTTTGGGTTGAACCTCCAGTACCTCCGGCACCACCATTTCCTTTTAATGTTAGAGTTATATTATTATACTCGGTAAATTGATCTAAAGAAGAAACTTTAAAGGTAATTTTATTATTGTTATCAACAGGAGGGGTAGAACCTTGTATAGTTCCCTCTTTTGGTTGTTGAGGTTGAGCTGGTTGTGGTGGTTGAGTTGGTGTAGGATTTTTCTCAGTAACAGTAAATTTAGGGCTAAAGCCAGCATCTTGGATATCTTTAGTTCAACCTTCAAGTTCAATTGTAGCATCATTATCATTAATTTCTGTTTTAACAATATTTGTTATTAAAGGTTGAGTAATAAAATCAAGAATAACTTGGTTATTTGAGCCACCTGAAGCAGAACTAGTAGAACTTGAACCGGCGCCACCTGAACTTGTAGAAGTAAATTTTCAACCTTGAGTTAAATTAGGATTTTGAACTTTTGAAGCCTCATCAACTTTAAGATCAACAGTTTTTGATGTCAAGGCATTAATTTTGTATTTTCTTCCAGGTTCAAGAATATTTAAGAATCTAAAAGTAGCTTCTAATTTATCACCACCACTACTTGAATTAGTAATAGTAGTTGTAGCTCCAATTGATTGGGACTGATCACCTTTTTCTAAATACAATGTAACAAGATCGTCTTTTAAAAAAGCATCATCTTTGTCAAATTCTAATTTAATTGTTGCCGAATCAGTTGTAACTTCACTAATTGTAGTATTAATTAATTTAGTTTTTTCTGCTATTGAGTAAAACTTACGTTGCAAGGCACTTTCTTGACTAATTGGGGTGTCGAAGGTGATATCTTCTCTACCTTTTTTAATTGACTTAATAATATATTGTTTTGCTTTTTTAAGGTTAGAGTTAATTTGAAATTGTAATGTTGAAGTAATTTGTCCGGCTGTTGGGGCTAATCGTTTTGAACTACTTACGGTTTTCTGTCTTGAATCTCAAGTAGTTGGAATATATTTATTTCCAAATTCTTCGTCAATTTCGGCTGATAGTGTTAAATTTTGATTATTTAGTTCACCATTGTTGTTGTAAAATTCAACATCAACATTAGTTTGACCTTCTGAGACAGCCTCATATTTAATTGCCTTAATTGCATTTTTTGTTTTTAAGTCAATAGTTGAATTATTTGCTGGTGGAGTTACTTTTAATTCTTGAGGCAAACGAACACCAAATCTGTCTTGAACCCCTTCTTTTAGATTAAATATATAATTTTTAATTTTATATTTATCCCCAGGAATAAGATCCTTAGCTTCAAGAACGAGTTGTCTTTTTTGACCAGAATTAATTATG